>JAZQEE010000075.1:0-66267 GCA_045538815.1 Acutalibacteraceae bacterium | reverse complement strand
AATCAGTATTTTTGATGTGAAATTCAAGTCGATTTCGGGCAAAAGAAAATCGCTGAAACCGTTATATATCAACGATTTCAGCGATTGGTCCGAGTGGCGAGACTTGAACTCACGGCCTCTTGACCCCCAGTCAAGCGCGCTCCCAACTGCGCCACACCCGGATATTCATTTTTGCTCGGGTCTTGTTCAACCCAGCGAATGCTATTATAACACAGAAAAAGAAAATGTCAAGCGTATTTTGCAAAAATTTTAACAAAAATCAAAAGTTGAGGGTTTTTATGTTTTTGATTGTTGCATTTGCCACTTGACTTCAACAACAGCAATGTATAAAATATAATTGACCTGACACAAAGACTGCTTTTGCGTCCGATTGAAAGGTGCTGAAAATACGATAAAAAGTCAACTGCTTTAATTTGTATTGCCGCGCCTTTTCAGGTGCGGTATTTTTTATTCGGAGGTTTTTATGGAAACAAGAGTTGCCGTTATGGGCATTATCGTTGAAAACAAGGAGTCAACCGAAGCACTCAACGCCGTTCTTCACGCATACGGTGATTATATCGTCGGAAGAATGGGTATCCCCTATCCCAAAAAGGGAATCAACATCATCAGCGTTGCGATTGATGCTCCGCAGGACACTATTTCCGCTCTTTCGGGCAAAATCGGAAAGATTGACGGTGTAAGTGTTAAAACTGCATACTCAAATGTGATAAGCAATGAATAAGGTTATTGAACTTATTGAAAAACTGGAATCAAGTCATTCTCTGAGCGTTGGTGAATATGCTTATATCATTGAAAACCTCAATACAGAAACGGCGGATTTGCTCAGGGAAAAGGCTGTCCGTACACGCCGGGAAATCTACGGCAACAAGGTGTTTACCAGAGGGCTCATTGAAATAAGCAACATCTGCAAAAATGACTGTCTTTACTGCGGAATTCGCCGTTCAAACAAAAGCTGTGAGCGGTACAGACTGACGAAGCCGCAGATTCTTGAATGCTGCGAAGAGGGATATGCTCTCGGATTCCGCACCTTCGTTATGCAGGGCGGCGAGGATGCATATTTTGACGATGAAACATTATGCGATATTGTTGCTGAAATCAAAAAAAGATATCCCGCATGCGCCGTCACTCTTTCAATGGGTGAAAGAAGCAAAGAAAGCTATCAGCGTTTATTCAATGCAGGTGCAGACAGGTATCTTTTGCGGCACGAAACCGCTGACAAGACTCATTACGAAAAGCTTCATCCCTCCGGAATGTCTTTTGAAAGACGCATGGAATGCCTTCGTGAGCTTCGCGAAACGGGATTTCAGACAGGCTGCGGATTCATGGTGGGCTCCCCGTATCAGACAGTTGAATGCCTTGCAAAGGACCTGAAATTCATCGAAGAATTTCAGCCCGACATGTGCGGAATCGGTCCTTTCATTCCCCACTCGGCAACTCCGTTTTCGGATATGCCCGCAGGAGATGTTGAGCTAACCTGTAGCCTGCTTTCAATAATCAGGCTGATAAAACCGAATATTCTTTTACCCGCCACAACGGCGCTCGGCTCCCTCAAAGAAGGCGGCAGGGAAAAAGGAATTCTCTGCGGCGCAAATGTCATCATGCCGAATCTTTCGCCGATGTCGGAAAGAAAAAAATATTCTCTCTATAACAACAAGCTGTTTTCGGGCAACGAATCAGCGCAGGAAATCAAAAATTTAGCCGAATCCATGCAATCGATAGGTTATCGCATTGTCACGGAGCGCGGAGACATAAAAAAATAACAATCTGAAAGGAAGATATACATGGCTGTTTACAATCCCAAATCACTCAAAGCCGAAGAATTTATCAATGACGGTGAAATTCTCGACACTATCGCTTATGCCGAAGCGAATAAAAACAATGTTGAACTCATTGACGCAATCCTTGAAAAGGCAAGTCCTGTCAGAAGCGGCAACGGCACAACCTGCAAGGGTCTGACTCACCGTGAAGCTTCCGTTCTTCTTGCGTGCGATATTCCCGAAAAGGTTGAGCAGATCTACAAAATTGCGGAAGAAATCAAGCTTGCATTCTACGGCAACCGCATCGTTATGTTTGCACCTCTTTATCTCTCAAACTACTGTGTAAACGGCTGTGTTTACTGCCCTTACCACATGAAGAACAAGACCATTCCCAGAAAGAAGCTTACTCAGGAAGAGGTCAGAAACGAAGTTATCGCACTTCAGGATATGGGTCACAAGCGCCTTGCAATCGAAGCAGGCGAAGACCCCGTTAACAACCCCATTGAATATATTCTTGAATGTATAAAGACAATCTACAGCGTTAACCACAAGAACGGTGCAATCCGCAGAGTTAATGTCAACATTGCCGCAACAACTGTTGAAAATTACAGAAAGCTTAAAGATGCAGGCATCGGCACATACATTCTTTTCCAGGAGACATACCACAAAAAAAGTTATCTTGAGCTTCACCCCACAGGGCCAAAGCACGATTATGACTATCATACCGAAGCTATGGACAGAGCAATGGAGGGCGGCATTGACGATGTCGGTCTCGGCGTGCTCTTCGGTCTTGAGCTGTATAAATATGAATTTGCGGGACTCATCATGCATGCAGAACACCTTGAAGCAGTTCACGGCGTCGGACCTCATACAATTAGTGTTCCCAGAGTCAAGAGAGCATCGGACATTGACCCCTCTGTATTTGACAACTCAATTTCAGACGAAATGTTTGAAAAGATTATCGCATGTATCCGCCTCGCAGTTCCCTATACGGGCATGATTATTTCAACAAGAGAATCCGAAGAAGTCAGAGGCAAGGTGCTCAACATGGGTATTTCTCAGATAAGCGGTGCCTCGAGAACATCTGTCGGCGGCTACACGGAAGGTGAGCGTCCTCATGACACTGAGCAGTTTGATGTATCCGACCAGAGAACACTTGATGAAGTCGTACGCTGGCTTATGGAAAACGGTCATATCCCCTCTTTCTGCACCGCCTGCTACAGAGAAGGCAGAACGGGCGACAGATTCATGTCACTTTGCAAAAACGGACAGATTCTCAACTGCTGCCACCCCAACGCACTCATGACTCTCACTGAATTCCTTGTTGACTATGCGAGTGAAGAAACAAAGAAAATCGGCTATGAACTCATTGAAAAAGAGCTCACTAAAATCCCCGGCGAAAAGGTGCGTGCAATCGCAAAGCAGAATATTGAGGACATCAAGAATTCAAACAGAAGAGATTTCAGATTCTGAGGTAATAATATGAGTCTTAACAGTACAGCTTCGGCTGACAGAATTCATGTAGGTTTTTTCGGACTTCGCAATGCAGGCAAATCGAGCCTCGTAAATGCTGTTACGGGGCAGAATCTTGCGGTTGTTTCCGATGTCAAAGGAACAACAACCGACCCCGTAAAAAAAGCCATGGAGCTTCTACCTCTCGGTCCCGTTGTTATCATTGACACTCCGGGAATCGATGACGAAGGCGAGCTCGGCGAAATGAGGGTTAAAAAAGCCCGTCAGGTGCTCAACTATGCTGACATTGCTGTTCTTGTAACCGACAGCACATCGGAAATGCAGAGCTCCGAAAAAGAGCTGATAAAGCTTTTTGAGGATAAAAGAATCCCGTATGTTATTGCTTACAGCAAGGCGGATTTGCTTGAAGAAATTCCTCAAAAAAATGAAAACAAAATTTATGTAAGCGCTGAGAAAAGCATCAACATAAATGAACTGAAGGATATGCTTGCATCGCTCACAAAAAACAGTGAAAACGGCAAAAAAATCGTATCCGACCTCTTATGCGAGGGCGACTGCGTTGTGCTTGTTGTTCCGATTGATGAATCTGCACCCAAAGGCAGACTCATTCTTCCTCAGCAGCAGACAATCCGTGACATCATTGAAGCGGGTGCAACCTCGGTTGTCTGCAGGGACACAGAGCTGCCGCAGACACTCTCAATGCTTGCAAAAAAGCCGAAGCTTGTTATCACGGATTCGCAGGCATTCGGCAGAGTTTCAAAAGATACACCCGACGATATTCTGCTCACCTCATTTTCAATTCTTTTTGCACGCTACAAAGGCAATCTTGAAAATGCAGTCAGAGGCGCAGCGCAGCTCGATAAGCTCAGAGACGGCGACACCGTGCTGATTTCCGAGGGCTGCACACATCACAGGCAGTGCAACGATATCGGAACGGTCAAAATGCCATCATGGATAAGAAATTACACGGGCAAAAATCTGAATTTCGAATTCACTTCGGGCACGGAATTTCCCGAAGATGTTTCAAAATATGCGCTTATTGTTCACTGCGGCGGCTGTATGCTCAATGAGCGTGAAATGCAGTACCGAGCAAGGCACAGCGCCGACTGCTCAGTGCCTATGACAAACTACGGCATGGCAATTGCGCAGATGCACGGCATTTTAAAACGCAGTCTGAGCCCGTTTCCTGAGATATTGAAGATAATTGAATAATATAAAACACCACCGTGTTTCCCGCAAGAGAAACACGGTGGTGTTGTTTTTAGAATATATTCTTCTTGAATGCCTGTGTGATAATTCTGTTTGCGCCGAAGAGATTCTTGAAGAACGAAATGAGCTTCTGGAAGAAGCCTGCTTTAACGGTTACATCTTCCGATTCGGAAATTTCGTTTCCATTTGCATCGGTAAGAATCTTGCCGTTTGCATCTGCAAGCTTGACTTCAACCGTCTTTGTTCCGCTTTCAAATGTAACATTAAATGTTTCGCCCTCGCCCTTCTTGACGCCGTCTATATACCAAAGAATTTTTGCACCTTCGGGAATATTGGATGTCACCGCAGTAAGACGAAGAGTTTCACCGTATTTAATAGTCTTTGAACCTGTGTTGTTTCTAATTGAAACATCGGAAACACACTTGAACAGAGCAACAAATTCAAGATCGTTTGCAGGCATTGTTGAGGGAATCTCCTTATCCCATCCGATGAACTCATAGCCCTTCTTTTCGGGGGTTGCAACATCGGTAATGGAATCGCTTTCAACGGTAAATTTCTTTGTATCAAAGACTTCATCGTCAACATAGAAGTTTGCCGTATATGTTATCGGTGTATACACTGCATTAACAATAAGGTTTTCTGCCTTAATCTCATAACTCTGCCATTCGGCGGTATAGCCTGCCTTTTCCGGGATTTCAGGCGCTTCAACAGACTCTGTTTCAACAGTAAACGGAATCGTCTCAACAACCTTACCGTCCGCCTTGAATGTAGCTGTATATGTTATAGGAGTATAAACTGCATTGACAACAATATTTTCAAGACCGAGTTCATAATCTTCCCATTCGGCAGTATAGCCTGTTTTCACGGGAATCTGAGGCTCTTTTATTTCTGTTGTTTCAACAGTAAACTCAACAGTATCAACGGTTAAGCCTTCAGCAACAAAGGTTGCCTTATACTCTATGGGAGTAAATACTGCGCTGAACTCAAGGTCTTTTGCGGGCATATAAGGAGGAATAGTGGGAGTCCAGCCTGCAAAGCTGTAGCCATCCTTTTCGGGAGTCTTGGGAGCATTGATTTCTTCCGTATAAACTACCTTTTCGCTTGTCTTTACGCCGTCAATATTCCATGTAACGGTATATTCATCGCTCAGAATTTCAACAACACATGAAGCAGTAAAATTACCGTCAACCGTTTTTGCGGTAATTGCCGCAATTCCGGTTGAAACAGCCGAAACAACGCCGTTTTCATCAACTGTTGCAACCTTTTCATTTGACGAAGTCCAGATAATTGATTTATCTGATGCGTTTGCAGGTGTAATTTCAGCAATAATACGGTCAGAATAAGTTCTGATGATGCTGATTTCTGTTTTGTCGAAAGCTATTCCGGTTACTCTTATCGGGAGTGTTTTTATCTCAATTTCACTTGCAGGGCTTGTGAATGAAGTTTCTGTTTCCTTCAGTCTCTGATAGAAAACATAAGTTGTGTTAGGCTCAAGACCTGTGAATACATTGCTGCTTTGCCATTCTCCGTCACCCATTTTGTACTCATAGCCATCTTTTTGTTCGAGCGTTACCGAATTGATTGTTACTTCTCCCGATTTGGGTGCCTCAGGAGCAGCCGGACTTTCTTTTTCAGGAACAACAGCTGCTGCAGAAACGGTCATGCTGAAGCCGTTTGTACCGATAATGCTTACTGAAACGGATTTACCGATATCTGCCTGTGTCACGGTATATTCTGCCGAATTTGCACCTTCAATCGCAACACCGTTGCGGTACCACTGATATGTATACTGTGCATCTGCGGGATTGAGGTTTGAAACAACCGCTTTGAGAGTTCCGCCGTAGCTTGCAGAGCCTGTAATTGTAAGTGTTCCGTTTGCCGAAGCTGCAACGGGAACAACTGCAGGGCTTGTTATTTCGCCTGCGTAGTTGCCGGTTGCCGTTACTTTAACGGTAATTGACGAACCTACAGAATCAGCTGCAAGAGTATAGGTTTTGGCAGTTGCGCCGCTGATAGCTGCACCGTTTTTATACCACTGATAAGAAACCGTTGCATTTGCGGGAGTGATTTTCGAAACATCTGCAGTCAGTATGCTGTAAGGCTGAGCGGTGCCGCTGATGCTTACCGAGCCTGTCACGGGAGCTTTTTCCGCAACGATATCCGCACTGACAATTTCACCGCTGTAGTTACCGGTACCGATAACTGCATAGTTTATTGACTGACCGATATCTGCACTTGTCAGAGTATAGCTTGTTCCTGTTGCGCCCGAAATTGCTTCTGAATTTCTGTACCACTGAATCTTATATGTTGCACCGGCGGGAGCAACAGAGAATGACGCAGAAAGAGTTCTTCCGTACTGAGCTGTTCCGTTGATTTTTGCGCTGCCGCTTATCGGCATTGCTGAAACATTGATTGAATATGATGCTGATGCATTTTCGTATTTAACATTAACGGTCGAAGTGCCGAGAGATGCCGTATTTCCGCTGACAACATTGCTTGCTTCGCAGGCATCAATTGATGATTTGCCGTTATTATAGTAGATATTAACAATGGGCGGCTCAATTACTTCACCGTAATAATAATCCTTCTTGGTTGCGTTGTTGATTTCTGTTTTTACAATTTCAACATCTGCAACCTTAACGGGATAGTATGCGGTTACATCTCCGCTATGAACAGCAACTGTTCCTATTCCGGTATGGTCAAATGTATATCTGACAGCAAAGTTGTTGAGAGTCTGGTAATCGCCGTCTACATATTTCTTGCAGCTGATTGTTGATTTGTCAATAAGTCCATATTTGTAATACTGCTTGTCGATGATTCGGGTTAAGCCAAGACGTGAAGTGTCAGCTCGGTTAACAGAACTGCCTGCATTATGTGCTGTAGCTTTTGAACTTCCTGCAGTTCCGGCAATTCCTTCAGCTCCGTCCTTACCACCTTCGCCTGTTCCGGCTTCACCTGCAAGGCCTCCACTTCCAGCAACACCCTTACAGCTTCTTTCGCTGCTTGCCGTTAGCGTATTAATTGCTATCATTGTCTCCTTCACCGGGAATGCTGAATTCGCATTTGAACTCTCTTTAACTCCATTGAACTTTATCTGATTCACATTAATTGCATATTCTGCATTTCCGCCTTTACCGCCATTTCCTCCGGTACCGTTCCTACCTTTATTTAACTCAGTCCGTTGATGAGCATCTCCACCCTTGCCACCGGCGCCACCTGATCCTGCGCCGTTCATATCCGTGTACTTATACTCTTTTGAAGCTAAAGTTATCGTTTTTATTTCGTGATTAAATCCTGTAACAATAAGATTATCATAATTTGAAAGTTTTGAAATATTCAATATATTGGCCACAAGAGCAGACTTGGTGTCACCGCCTTTGCCACCATTGCCACCGGTTCCACCGTTATCTCGCTTGTGATTCTCTATGTCATCTCCTTCTCCACCAATTCCGCCTGATCCTCCTTTGCCGCCCGCTCCGGGCATTATTGTAACTTTATTAAAATCGCCATATATTGTAATTTCATTCGTTACTGTTATTGCCGTTGCGCCTGTTCCGCCATTACCGCCGTTGCCACCCGAGCCAGCAGTTGCTCTTCCGTCTCTGTCCGACATAGGAGCCGTTCCGCCTACGCCGCCTTTACCACCGGAGCCACCGCAAAATAAAACTGAACCTTTATTAAGGAGTGTTACATTTTGTGCTGATATTGCAATTGCTCCACTGCCACCGTTGCCACCGTTGCCACCATAACCGGCATCGTGTGTGTTATTCTGAATAACGTTTTCAAAGCTTCTTCCACTGCCTCCGTTACCGCCGTTACCGCCAACAACCGTCATATTACCGCTGCCTTCAAAAACAATATTCTTTCCAGAAACAGCTATAGCACCAGAAGAAGCGCTTGTTCCATGAATATTGCTTGTCGACCATGAATCTTCAACAGCCGGAGCTGATCCTCTTGATGTGCCCGATGAACCGTAGCCGCCTATTATCGTATTACTTCCGCTTTTTGCAATCAATGAAACTCTGCTTGCAGTTGCTGTTGCGTCAAGAGCAACCTTACCCGGATCAGCCGAATAATTAAATGACTCGAAAATAATATCAATAGGTGTCGAGCGGTTGGCAACAACAATCTGAAGCCCTGAAAAATTTCTGCTCAAATTCCCGATAAAGTAAACCGAAGAAACATTGCTTCCAATAGTAAATGTTTTATCTACAGTTGAATCTGTTTCATTTGACCAGTCAACAATCAAAGTTGAGCCAAACTCATCACTGTTAAACGATGCGGGAAGTCCTGAAACTGAAGTACACTTATATTCCTTGCCGTTTACAACATCATTGATCTGAACCGGATAATCCACCCATTTACTGATATCTATTCCGCTTATTTTACCGGAATTGTATCCCAATATGCCGGGAAATCTTGTATCGTTACCGCTTACAAGACAGCTGAGACCCAGCACTTCGACGTTGTTACCGATGAGTTCACCTTTGAAGGGGGCCGATGCCGTGCCGATAGGCTCCCATTCATAGCTTGTGAGGTCAATATCATTGATAATGAAATACTTGCCGTTCAGATTGTTTCTGACAGCATCCAGCTCTTCGGGGGTTGAAATCCATGTGTAATCAGCATACTGAGAATAATCGGGATGGTTGAGAATATTATATTCATTATAAATATACTGTCCATAGAATTCCGCTACATTTTCATCTATTGCTTCATTAAAATACTTTTCAAGTTTCGCCTTTCTTGCGGCATATTCGTCGGGAAGGATATCCCAGATAGGAACAAGCTCAAGCACATCATCAGTAAGAATCTGTGTTTTGTTTCCCCCTGTTATAGCATCTCTTTCCGACAAGCTTTTTAACCATTCATTATATTTAGTTTCATCAACAGTACCATCCTTGCTACTCGCAAAAAAATTGTCTCCACCCAGGAACTTAGAATTAGACACAACAGAGGTTCCCTGAATCTGATTATTCTGTTCCAGCTGCTGTTCAAATCGTATACCAACATTTGCGCTGAACACATCTTTTTCTCCAAGGTTTACATCAAATTCCGACTGCCTGTTAGCCGTACTTGAAAAATCATAAGTATCGGATACACCGCTTGTAAAGGAAGATGCTGTTCCTCCGCAATGATATCTGGTTACCATGTGTGTTCCGTAGTTTTTGAAAAGAAGTTCCAGATTCTGTTCATTGATCAAAGCATTTCTGAAACTGTCGCTAAGATTGTTCCACAAAAGATGAGTTTCTCCGTTGATAGCCATATCGTAAAGATATGCAATTGCATTGATATCCACTGAACTGAAATAGCTGCTTTTAGCCTCTGAATATGACACTGAGTCTGAAGTGTCAAACTTCAATTTCAAACCTACCGCCGCAATCCAAGCTTTTACTTCAAATTCTAAATCTATATCCCAGTCTTCTACTGTTTTTTCAAAATGTTTTTGCATATCGGTAACAGCCATAGTACTGCCATTGGTTTTTCCTACATAGGTTGTTTTGGCATTGATACCCTTATCATCACATATCAAATTAGGTCTGAGATATGAATTTTCCATAACGTTATCACTGAGCAGATTAAAACCTCTGCCCAAAAAATGATAGTCCTCAAACAAAATACTTTGAGTGTCTTTGGTGTCCTCTGCAAACACTTCAATCGGCATAACTCCGCAGAAAGCGGTAAAAGCCATACATACCGAAAGAATAAGCGCAATTGTTTTGATTGCAATATTTTTCCTCATAAAAATGCCTCCTTGCATATTTATACAATTAGAGAGTATCATATTAAATAATAAAAGTCAATCTAATTTACATATCAGAATTAAAATTCAGAATTAAATATTCATAAATGCGTTCAGGATGGCGTTCGAGGCAAAAAAATCCCCGCTGAGGCTTTGTGCCTCAGCGGGGGTGCGTTTCTGTTAAACTGCGGGAGCAAGCCCTGCCTACCGTAAATCGGTAAAAAATAATTAAAACGCAAAATATTTTTCTCTCTGTTTTTTGATTCTGCCGCTGATGAATTCGAGGGTTTCTTTGCCGCCCTCAACGCCGCAGGCATAATCCTTCATCGCTCTGCCCTCTTCATAGCAGAGGTCATCGTGAAGCGGGAAATATTCCTTGAGAAGGAAGTTTGCATAGCGTGCAAGTCTGAAATCACCGACAAGGCGGTATTCCTTGCTGATACCGTCAATTGCGATTGAATAGAAATTCTTGATTGAATCAATGATTGCAACTCTCTCATTTGCGGGTGAGAATACCATTGTTGAAGCAACATATGCATTCTCGTTATTTATCGAGCTGTGGCTGTCGGTGCTGCCGACAATGGGGAATTTCTCATAGCCCTTTGCAAGAACCTCATAATATTTATGGGTCTGGAAGCCGTTATGCTCATAATAATTCTCGCCACCGAGAACTTCAAAAGCATCAAACGGATGGGTCTTGAGCATATAATCTGTTATGTTTTCGGGCACCTGATGGACATTCGAAAGCCAGTAGGGATGGCAGAAGATTCCGAGACCCTCAGCCTTTCTGATATGGTTGAAAACCCAGACGCAGCTTGCATAGGTGAACGGCTCGATTCCTTCGGGAATATCGAGGGTTGCGGCAAGCGCATCAACCTCTGCACGGTAGCCGTCCTCATCAATCTGTTCAGGGCACGGGAAGCCCTCAAAGCGGCGCTTTTCTATATCATTGCCGTATTCCGAAATATACTCTTCTTCCTTAAGAATCGCATTAACCGAATACTTGCCGCCGAAATTAACGATATGAACATCGTTGATGTGATCGGGTGCAAGGTCGGGAAGATGAACCTCTTCGCCGGGAACAATGTTGAATTCAATGGGAACATCCTTATAAACATCGATAGCCTCAAGCGAAGGCCAGTAGCGGTGATGGTCGGTGATTGCAAAGAAATCGTAGCCGTGCTTTCTGTAGTTTGCGCAGACGATTGCCGGCGACTGTCTGCCGTCCGAGCAGCAGGTGTGCATATGCAGATCACCGATAAGGGGATATCTTCCGCAAAGATCCTCATCAAGAGCATAAACGCTCAGCTGGAGAAGTCTTTTGTCTGTGTTCTTATCAAAAAATCTTATGTAATACTGCTGTTCACGGGGGAAGGTGTGGGTGATTTTAAAGCAGTTACCCTCTGTAACAAACGGTATTTCATAGCCGTTGCCTCTGTGGGGATAATCTCTGGGGTTTCCGTCATCAAGACCAAAAATCTTCAACACGATGTCCTCGGTATTTTTGAATTCTGCGTGGTAGCCGAGAGGCTTTATTGTTATTGTCACTTCTTTTCCAGCGGGGAAAACCTTAGGGAAAATGTCATAATAATGAAGCTCTGTTTTCATTTTGTTACTCCTTTATTTCAACGGTCTGATTGGTTTCATATGAGATGTAAGAATTTTCAAGAAGCACCGCAAGCTCGATTGCCTCTTTCAGACCGAGACCCTCGGGTGTGCCCGTGCCGTTGATGCATGCATCAACAAACTGAACAAGCGGCTTTTCTCCCTCATCGGGAAGCTTATCGGGTGAAATGAAGCCCTTGTTGAGCTTTGCCGTTTCCGTTGTTTTATATTTTATTTCGCCGCCCTGCCAGAGAAGAATGCCGTCTGTGCCGTGAACTTCAATTGTATAAGGCGATGAAAATGCAAGGAACGAGGTTTCGGAAACGCCTATTATTCCGTTTTCAAATTCGATAACCGAAACTGCATTTTCGTCAACTGGTGTTCCGAGAACAGAATTCGCAATACCCGTTATTTTCTTGGGCTTTCCGCAGAGATAAGCCAGAAGATACATCGGATGACATCCTAAATCCATCATCGCTCCGCCTGCGCAGTCTTCTTTGACAAACCAGTATTCGGGAAGCCATTTTCCGCTTACGCCGTTGTGGGCATTGCGGATTCGGACATTGGTTACTCTTCCGAAATCGCCGTTTTCAATATGCTCCTTTGCAAACTTCACAACAGGCCACATCTTATGCGGATAAGAAATGGTGAAAACAACTCCGTTTTCTTCAACGGCTTTTGCAATTTCATTGCATTCAGCCACGGTACACGCAAGCGTTTTTTCTGTAAATATGTGCTTTCCGGCCTTTGCGGCACGAATCATAACATCGGTGTGCATTGTTGTCGGTGCGCAGCAGCAGACTGCGTCAACATCTTCTCTTGCAAGAATTTCGTCAAGGTCTGCAACAAAATCACAGCCAAGCTCCTTAGCCCAGGGTTCTCCCCTTTCGGGCTTTTCATCCCATACTGCAACAATCTCAGCCTTTCCCGTCTCAATAAAATTTCTCGCATAACCTGCGGCATGAACATGCCATTTTGAAAGCATTGCAACTCTGAGCATAAAAATTCCCTCCATAGTCCGGATTATGTAAAAAATCATAGCACAGTAAAACAAAAAAGTCGAGACAAAACGAAAGTTTTTCCCGACTTTTTTAAAATATTGAATTTGAATATTATCTGTGATATAATTTTCACAAAGATTCTTTCTGCCTCGAGACATATTCTGCGCCGAGAGAGCCGAGGCAGACAAAAACACAAATCGGGCGAACACCGTTGAGCATCCCCTCGCTTATTCCTATAACGGAATAATAATCAAAAAACCTTCCTGCGCCGACATAGAGCAGCGCAGAAACCGAAAGCATAACAGCTATGGCGGCAAAACCTGCTATCAGAACCCTCTTGGCCGGCGCATGTATTTTATCTATTATGTTCTTCACGCTCAGTCCTCCTTGTATGAAAATTATACATTATTTTGCTGACCGTTTCAAACCCAAAATATTACCAAAAGGATCGGGGAAATAAATGAACTTCGGAATATCCACTTCATGCTTCTATCCGCTGAATACCGAGGAAGCGCTTGAATATCTCGGAAAATCGGGCGTTGAGCACTGCGAGGTTTTTCTTAACTCAACGAGCGAAACAACACCTGAATTTGCAAAAAAGCTCAGAAAAATTGCCGATTATTACGGGCTGAAAATCGTTTCCGTTCATCCGTTTTCTTCGTTTGCGGAGACCTTCATGCTCTTCAGCGAATATCAGAGGCGTTTTGACGATACGCTTGAATTCTATAAAAGAACATTTGAGGTAACCTCTATTCTCGGAGCGGATATCTCGGTTATTCACGGCGGACTTATTCCCGAAAAGATAAACCGCGAAAAATACTTTGAAAGATTCGGCAGGATGATTGATGAGGGAAAGAGATTCAATGTCAGAGTCACTCCCGAGAATGTCAACCGGCATCTGAGCGAAAGCCCCGCATTCTTAAGGGAAATGAAAGCCGCACTCGGCGATGATTTCAGGCTTGTTTTCGATGTTAAACAAGCAAACCGAGCGGGATATGACCCGATTGAGTTTGCAAAAGAATTTGCAGAAGATATAATTCATGTTCACATCAGCGACCATGACAATGAAAATGACTGTCTTCCGCCGTCAGAGGGGCATTTTGATTTCAGAGAGCTTTTTTCGATTCTCCGTAGTGTCGGATATGACGGAAGCTGTATAATCGAACTTTACCGACAGAATTACGGCGATTATGAAGAATTGCTTAAATCTCTCGAATTTGTTCAAAACTTGTAAAACACCCTTGAAAAATCCCGTGTGTATGTTATAATTCAATTATGCGGAATAAACAATAAAGGAGAAAAAACTATGAAATGTCCGTTTTGCGGTTGCGAAGAAAGCAAGGTTATCGATTCCAGACCCACCGATGAAGGCGAGCGCATCCGACGCAGAAGAGAATGCACAAGCTGCTTCAAGAGATTCACAACCTACGAGATAATTGAAAGCGTTCCCGTTATTGTTGTCAAGAAAGACAAATCCCGTGAAGTATTTGACCGCAACAAGCTTTTCAACGGAATGCTCAGAGCATGTGAAAAGCGACCTGTTTCGCTTGACTCAATTGAAAAGTCGGTAAACGAAATCGAAGCCGCTCTGCAAAATTCATTTGACAGAGAGGTAACCTCGGTGCGTATCGGTGAGATGGCAATGGACAAGCTCAAGGACCTTGACGAGGTTGCATATGTCCGCTTTGCCTCTGTTTACAGACAGTTCAAGGATATCAATACATTTATGGACGAGCTTGCAAAGCTCCTCAGCGAGAAATAAATGAAACGGATTTTAATTTTTCTTGCTGCTGTTTCTCTTATTCTTTGCTCTTCATGCAGCAAAAAAGAGCCCGAGGTCATCAAAACCGCCGATATGCTCAACATAACAAACGAAGACGCTGATTATTCAGGCTGCCGTGAAAGATATGAGGCGGTTATGTCTGCCGTTACTTCAAAAATATCGGTTCTTGAAAATGCACATAACGAAAAAATCCGCATTGAGACTGATTCGGAATATTTCTTTGAAGAAGAATATATTCTGACATCATTCGAGCCGTTCATTCTCTCTTCTTTTTCTCTTACGGATTATTTCAGCGCTTCAATGACCCCTGCAGAGGCTGCCGAAAAATATAAAACTCTTTGCAGAGGAATGACCGTTGATTATTCAACAGACACCGACACTCACACTCTTCGCTTTGTTTCAGAAGAACTTGTCGAGGAATACACCGCAGAATATAATGAAGAATATGATTCATTCAGATATGCTTTCAGTATTGAGGATGAAGACGGAAGCCGCACAGAGGAATTCCTTGAATTCATAAGTCTTGAAAACGGCATTTATGCGATTCAGAGCAAATCTGCACGCTGTTATGTTGATTTTGACGAAAACGACGAAATCGTGTATTTATCCTGCACAGTGCTCAGAGACGGCGAATACTCTCCCGACAATGACAGCATTTTCCCGACTAAAGAGCTTCTTACCGCCGACTGGGCAAACGAAAAAGGCAGGGATGCTTTCATCAGCACTCATACCTTTGAAAACGGAATCCTCACCCACTCCGAGCGCAGCAGCGGTCCGTGGAAAACGGTTAAAATTACCGCATCAGACTTCAGTTCTGCTTTTTATATGTAAAAAATTGCCGCACTTTCACGGTGCGGCATTATTATTGGAGTTATTATGAACAGCAAAATAAGCACTGTATGCAAGCATCTCGGAAATCTCGGAATTGCATACGAAATGATTGAGCATCCTCCCGTTTCAACAATTGAAGAATGCAAAAAAATCGAAGAAATAATAAATGACACCATATGCAAAAATCTGCTTCTGAGAACAACTAACGGTTCCGTTCATTACCTTCTGATTCTCAGGAATGATAAGCGGTTTGTTACGGGCGAAATCTCAAAAAAGCTCGGTTCATCAAGGCTTTCATTTGCTTCGGGCGAAGAGATGGAAAGAATGCTGCGCACCTCACCCGGTTCGCTGAGCATACTCAGCCTTATTTTTAATGAAGAAAAAAACATTCTGCTTGCAATAGATAAGGATGTTACGGAAAACGAATATTTCTGCTGCCATCCGTGCGACAACACGGCGACTCTCAAAATAAAATCGGCAGATATTCTCGACATCTATCTTCCGTCACTCGGAATAAATCCAACCATAATTGAAGTCTGATTTTGTTGATTTTTCATCTTGAATAAAGAGATAAAAAGCATTATAATACGGCAAAACAGTTACGGAGTTATTGATATGAACATTTTTGAAAACACTGATGCACAGTTCATCATATCCCAGATTATCAGCGCAATCGCAACCCTCCTTCTGCTCCTATCCTTTCAGCAGAAAACTCATAAAAGAATCGTTCTTATGCAGGCCGTTTCGGGTCTGCTCTTCGGCGTTCAATACATGATGCTCGGCGCATACGAAGGAATGATTTGCAATTATATCGGCACGGTCAGGTCTGTTGTTTATTCTTTCAGAGGCAAATCAAAGCTTGTTGACAGCATTGCCTGCCCGATTGTTTTTGCAGTCATTTTTGTGATAAGCGGAATTGTTACTTATAAGAACATTTTCTCGCTTCTCCCCATCGTTGCAATGTTTATCGCATCCTTCGTTCTCTGGATGCCCAAAACCCAGCAGCTCAGGGCGTTGACAATGCCCACCTCGGCAATGTGGCTCGTTTATAACGCAGTCAGCCATTCATATGTTGCCGTGCTGACTGAGGTGCTCAATCTCATTTCAATTATTATCGCTCTGATAAGATTCAGAAGCGGTAAAGAGGTGAAAAAGAATGGTTAAAGACCTGACGGCGGGTAAGCCTTCGAGAGTTCTCTGGTCTTACACCGTGCCGATGTTTCTGAGCGTTATTTTTCAGCAGCTTTATAATATTGCAGACTCGGTTATAGCAGGCAGATTTGCAGGCGAGGATGCTCTTGCGGCAGTCGGCGCATCATACCCGATAACAATGATTTTCAACGCTATTGCAATAGGCTCAAATGTCGGAAGCACGGTTGTCATAGCAAGAATATTCGGTTCTCAGAACTATTCTCATATGAGAACGGCTGTTTCAACAACGCTCATCTCTTCCGTTGTTCTCTCCTGCGCTTTAACGGGAACGGGAATTCTCATCTGCGAACCGTTGACGGCGCTCCTGAAAACTCCCGAAAACATCTTTGATGATGCCGCTTTATATCTGAGAATATATATCGGCGGATTCATTTTTCTCTTTCTCTATAACATTGCAAACGCAGTATTCGTTGCAGTCGGAGACTCAAAAACTCCCCTTGTTTTTCTGATTTTCTCATCCGTCGGCAACATCGCTCTTGACTATGTTTTTGTCAGATATTTTCATTGGGGCGTTGCGGGTGTTGCATGGGCAACCTTTATTGCTCAGGGAATTGCCTGCACGCTTGCTCTTCTCACTGTTATGGTAAGAATAAAACATATTGCTCCGGGAATCAGGTATTCAAAATTTTCATTCTCAACTCTTCGGGAAATCTGCGTTGTTGCGATACCGAGCATCCTGCAGCAAAGCTTCGTTTCAGTCGGAAACCTTTTTATTCAGACTCTCGTCAACAGCTACGGTTCAACCGTTATTGCGGGATATTCAGCTGCAATAAAGCTCAACACCTTCTGCATAACAAGCCTTTCGACCCTCGGAAACGGCGTTTCGGGCTTTACGGCGCAGAATGTAGGCGCAAAAAAGCTTGAAAGAATAGACAAGGGCTTCACCGCAAGCCTCGCAATTTCGCTCATAATAACAGTGCCGTTTTCAATCGCATATTTCTTTTTCTGTGATCCCCTTATTATGCTGTTTATGGAAGATTCAAACACCGCGGCAATGGAAATCGGCAGAGAATTCCTGCGTATAAACTCGCCTTTTTATATTCCCATCGCCACAAAACTTATGGTTGACGGCATTCTCAGAGGCACGGGCTGGATGAAGAGTTTTATGGTAACAACCTTCGCAGACCTTATCCTCAGAGTTGTTTTCGCCTATGTTCTTTCACCCGTTTACGGTTCAAAGGGAATCTGGATGTCATGGCCCATCGGCTGGATGCTGGCAACGCTCATGTCAGTTGTTTTCTATTCCATAAACCGCCGAAGCAGAAAGAAACAAATGAATTTGCAACAATAAAAAGCATGAGGCTGCGCCGATTTACGGTGCAGCCTCATGTTGATTTATAAATAATTAAAACTCAAGCTTTATTCCTCTTTCAAGAGGCTTTGTAACATAAACCTCAGGGCAGATTTCCCTGAGCTTTTCCGAGCATTTCAATGCGCTTTCTTCATCGTCAAACAAGCCGAAAACAGTCGGTCCGCTGCCGCTCATCTGATAGAGTCTTGAACCGCAGTTTCTCATTTTCTCCTTGATTTCAACCCTTTCCGCAACCTCGATAACCTGCTCAAACACATTGCCTGCATAACTGCAGATTCCGTCAAAATCGCCCTTTTCGCAGGCATCGAGCATACGCATTGAATCCGGATGATAAATATATGCGCTGTCCGCAGCCGCATAAGCCTCTGCGGTTGAAACTCCCTTCTGCGGCTTTGCAAGAACAATCGAGCAAGCTTTAAGAGGCTTCAGCTCAGAAAGCACTCCGCCCGTATTCTGCGAAAGCTGAGTGCCGCCGACAATGCAGAAAGGAACATCGCTTCCAACCGAAAGTCCGATTTCGCAAAGCTCCCTCTTTGAAAGACCTGACTTGCAGATTTCATTGAGCGCAACGATAACTGCCGCCGCATCTGCGCTGCCTCCCGCAAGACCTGCTTCAAAAGGAATTTTCTTTTCTATATGTATTTTTATTTTCGGCTCTTTACCGATTGATTCAAAGAATTTTTTTGCCGCTTTATATGCAATATTCTTTTCGTTTGTCGGAAGCCTTTCATCGGAGCAGGTCAGAAAAATGCCGGGTTCGTCAATTTCTTCAAGCGTTACAACATCCTCGAGACCGACGCTCTGCATAACCATAAACAAGCTGTGATATCCGTTATCAAGCCTGCCGACAATATCAAGAAAAAGATTGATTTTCGCAGGTGCATAAGCCGTAATTTTCATTTCGTGCTCCTTTCTCTTATTCAATGGGAATAAGGGTCGGTGTTCTGTCCTGATAAACCGCAATTCTGTCAAATCCGCAGCGAAGTGCAAGGTCATAGCCCTGCTCAATTCCCGCTCCGAGATGCTCTGCAAAATGAGCATCCGAGCCGATCGTGAGAAGCTCTCCGCCCAGCTCTTTATATCGCCTGAGAATGCTCTCATCGGGCGAGGTTACTCCTATCGGCTGACGAAGCCCCGCTGTGTTGAGCTCGAGCGCTTTTTTGTTTCTTATGAGTGTTAAAAGGATTTCGTCAATTATCTCTTTAAATTCCGTCATATCAACGGTTTTGCCGTAGTTGCCGACTATATAGCGAAGAGGATATGTCAGGTGTGCGAGAGTGTCAAATCCGTTCCACTGAGAAAGCTGAAGCTCCTGCTCAAAATACTGTCTGAGCAGACTCATATAGTCAATGCTTTCATCGTTGAAATCCATGTAATAGAAATCCTGCATTTCGGGAAGATTATGTATTGCTCCGATAACAAAATCGTATTTCATCGTCTGAACAAGCTTGTCTGCAACATTTTTGTCATAAATCGCCTGCCCGAGTTCCGCACCGACGCAGACAATAAGCTTTCCGCTGAAGGCGGAGCGTGCCTTTGCGACCTCGAAAAATGACTGTATTGCAGTTCGGTCAAAACGGTCTCTGTAGAAAGCATCTATTTCAAGATGGTCTGTAAAAGCAACTGCACGAAGCCCTTTCATATATGCCGTTTCGCAAAGAAACATTGTTGAATGGTTGCCGTCAAACGAATTATCGGTATGCGTATGAAGGTCAACAAGATTTTTATATGCCATTGTTTTTCTTCCTTCCGAAATCAAGGTTTCAATTTATATTAACATACTTTTTTAAAATATAACAGTTATTTTTGAAAAAATGTTGTTTGAATGATAAAAATGTGGTAAAATGCATTAAGAATATTTTTTATTAAGGAAAAATGATATGAAAATAATCGTTACGGGCGCAAGCGGTCAGCTCGGCACCGATGTTACCGCTCAGCTCAGAAAATGCGGTCACACCGTTGTTGCGGCAGACATCGCCGAACTTGATATAACAGATTCTTCCGCAGTTGAAATCTTCTTTGAAAACGAAAAGCCCGATGCTGTTATTCACTGCGCGGCATACACAAACGTTGACGGCGCGGAAACTGACAGAGAAATCTGCAAAAAAATAAATGCGGACGGCACAAAAAACATTGCAATTGCATGCAAAAAGCACGGCGCAAAGCTGCTTTATACAAGCACGGATTATGTTTTTGACGGCAAGGGCACCGAAGCTTTCGAGACCGATGCCGCAACCGCACCCTGCAATTATTACGGCGAAACAAAGCTGATGGGTGAAATTGCTGTTAAAGAAAACTGCGACAAATTCTTTATCGTCAGAATTTCATGGGTTTTCGGCAAAAACGGCAGAAACTTTGTAAAAACAATGCTTCGTCTTTCAAAAGAAAAAGATGAAATAACCGTTGTCTGCGACCAGATCGGGTCACCGACCTATACACCCGACCTTGCACAGCTTTTCTGCGAAATGATTGAAACCGACAAGTACGGAATATATCACGCAACAAACGAAAACTACTGTTCATGGGCAGAATTTGCAGCGGAAACAATGCGCATTTCGGGCGCAAAAACAAAAATAATTCCCGTTGCAAGCAGCGAATACAAAACCGTTGCAGTCCGCCCCGCAAACTCAAGAATGTCAAAGGTATCGCTTGACAAAGCGGGCTTTTCAAGACTCCCCTCATGGCAGAATGCACTTGAAAGATTCATCTCGGAAATACTGTAAAATATTGAGATATGAGCCATAATTCTTTTTCGGACTTATAAAAGAGCGTATTTATATTATAATAGCATGATACTAATTTTACGGAGCGGCTTTTATGGATAAAGAAAGCAAAAAACTTAATAAGCAAAAAGACGCACCGTCTGTTTCGGAGCCGAAGGCGTTTGACGAGATTCCCGACAGTCTTTATGACCTCGGAAGCATCTATTCAGACAGACCCAAAAGCAGAGAAGAAGAGCTTCGCACCCGAGAAGAAAAACGGCGTGCGCTCGAAATGCAGGCAATTAAAGAGGATATCGAAAGAAGATATTCTCTCCAGCTTGAGGACGCTCAGAGCGGGAATGAAACGCCGAAGACTCTTTATACTCAGCCTCAGTCCGTTGACAATGAAAGCATTGTTAAAGAAGAGCTTGAGCATCTGGACGAAATCATCGGCAGCAGTGCTGTTGAAATTGCTCCCGCTGAGCAGAAAAATGAGGAAGAAGCCTCATTTGATGTGTCGGGTGAAAACGCAGTTTACGCCTGCATTTACACCTTCGGCGACACTATCTTCAGATTCATAAAACAGCTTCTTCTCCTGATTTTCAAGCTGATAAAAAACCCGTTCATGAAGCTTGGCAATTTCCTCGGAATTGCAACTGTCGGAACCAAAAACCGTCTTAAAAAATATGCAAGAGCAACTCTTCAGGAGCTGGTTTATTTCAGAAGAGAAATAAAATCGGCGCTCAAATCAATAAGAAAGAATATCAGGAATCCTCTTTCGTTCCCCATTGTGTTTGCTCATTACATCAAAAAGGCGGCTTCAAATCACAAGAATCTTCTCAGAACGGCAGTCAACACCGCAATGCCGATTGCGGCACTTCTTGTGCTTCTGATAACCGTTAACTACTGGAACGGCGTAACATTTGCACTTGAGGTTATATATAACGATCAGAGCATCGGCTATATCAGCGATGAATCCGTTTATATCGAAGCGAGAAACATGGTCAGGGACAGACTCAGCGCAGGCGGCGGCAGCGTCGAAGCTACCGTTGCTTCGCAGTCATCCAATCTCAACGCACAGTATGAACTGACTCTCGTTTCGCTCGAAGAGCTCAACGATGCTCAGACTATTTCCGATAAAATGATTGAAAATTCCGTTGACAATCTTACTCACGCCTGCGGAATTTACATCGACGGGCAGTTTATCTGCGCAGTAAAAAATGAAGCTGACGCAAAAACCGTTTTCAACGGCATTCTCGCCCCCTACGAGGCAGATGCCGCAAACAACGGCTATATAGTCGGTTTTGCGGAAACAATTGATTATGTTCAGGGGCTCTACAGGGATGACGAAAGCGTTATGTGGGATGCCGCTGAGCTTGAATCAACGCTTGTTAACGAAAAAGGCATAGAAACCTATATCACTTCTGAAGGCGATACTCTTACAAGCATTTCTTCCGCATACGGAATAGGCGAAAACGAGCTTGAAAGGCTTAACCCCGATGTTGATTTTGAAGAGCTTTCCGAAGGCACGGTTCTCACCGTTAAGGATGCAGAAAAATATATCAGCATCAAAAAGACTGTCACCACAAGCAGCATAAGAGATGTTGAATTTGAAACCGTCAAACGCCGCGATGCAACCAAATACAGCGGTTACAGAAAGGTCATTCAGGAAGGCGTCAACGGCAGCGAAAGAGTAACAAAAACTCAGATTTTCATTGACGGCGTCCTCTATGACACCGAATATTCATATGAAACCCTTAAAGAAGCGGTTGACGAAATCGTCACCGTCGGCACAAAGACTTCATATAACGGAATTTATATCGGCGAAGCGTCATCCTCAGGCTTCCTCTGGCCTGCACCCAGCTGCCATTATATCAGCTCCCCTTACGGCTGGAGAAACAGCGGATGGCACAACGGTATTGACCTTGTTAAATCGGGCGGCGGCGCACTCGGCACCCCCGTCATCGCCTCAAAAAGCGGACGGGTTGAGGTTGTTCAGCGTTCAAGCTCAGGCTACGGCAACATGGTCCTTATCAATCACGGTGACGGCTACAAAACAAGATACGCCCACATGGTAAAGGGCTCAATCAGAGTTTCGGTCGGCGATTATGTTGAGGCGGGTCAGACAATAGGCAAGGTCGGCTCAACGGGTAACTCAACAGGACCTCACCTTCATTTTGAGGTTATTGTCAACGGTGAAACCCGAAATCCGAAAAACTATATCTATTAACATCAAAACCTCTGCAAAGTAAAATTTTGCAGAGGTTTTTTCAAAAATATGTGAGTGTTTTTTATTGTTCAGACGAATAATAGTTGAAAGTGTTAACTCGGAGGTGTCCTATGGATAACGGTGAAAGTAGCTACCGCCGTTTCCTTGACGGAGACGAAAAAGCATTTTCCGAAATAATGGATATGCACAAAAACAATTTAATATTCTTCATTAACCGATATGTCTGCAACGTTTCCGTTGCGGAAGAGCTTGCTGCGGATGTTTTTGCGGAGCTTCTTATACATAAAAGAAGATATAATTTCAAAACTTCTCTGAAAACCTATATTTTCACTATTGCGCGCAACAAAGCAGTCAGCTATGTCAGAAAATGCGCCCGCAGACCCGAATGCGCCTATGAATACATTGAATATGAAAGCGACAGAAAAAGCCTTGAAGATGAATTCATACGGAAAGAGCGGGAAAGAGAGCTTCATGAGGCTTTGAACAGACTCAATGAGGACTACAGAACCGTTCTTCATCTCATCTATTTTGAGGATATGAGCTATGAGCAGGCAGGGCGGATAATGAAAAAAAGCGTTAAGCAGATTGAAAACCTTGCTTATCGGGCAAGAAATTCGCTCAGAAAAGAACTCGAAAAGGAGGCGAAGCTTTTATGAAAAGCAAAGAAGAATTTGAAAAAAGCGTCTTTGCCAAAAGAGATACTTTGCTGAAAAAACGCAAGAACAGAATTATAACTGCTGTCAGTCTCGGTTGCACCGCACTCTGCCTCACTGTTGCAGCAACGGCAATAAAGCCCATTAAAACAGCTGATACCGGCAACGGCACAGAGGAAACCGCAAAATATTATAACGGCGCATTGACTCACAACGAAACAGAGCAGACTTTCGGCGGAATTCTCATAGAAGATGACTCACCAGAAAGCGAAAAAACAACCGCCGTTATTGAAGAAGCAGAAGGCTTTGTCGGCGAAACCTTTCCTCAGAAGCAGTTCGGATATTCACCGAAAAAAACTGAAATCGAAGAGGAAAACGCTGAGGTTTTCACAATGACTGAGATTTACCGTGAGACCGTTGCTTCAACAAAGAAAAAAAATCCGCTTGCAGGCGAAACTGCATTAGCGCCCGAATTGGGCGGCGAGCCCGCAACATACACCTATCCCGACGGTTATACCGAGCCATATTGGGGAGAAGAACACAGCAGCGCAGCCTCAGTCCCCGAAAAGAAATATCCGAGCAACGAGGAAATCATTGCCGCAGCACTTTCTTATCTTACCGATACCGAAAAGGCTTCGATAATTGATGACACGCCGTCAATCGCAATGACTCATTATACCGACAAAACAAAGGGCGATGAATATGAGATTTTCTACAGAACGCTCACGGGTAAAATAAAAATCGTTCTTCTGGTTGATACTCTTGAATTAGTTGAAAAGAAGTGATAAATAATGAAAAAATCAATTTCTGTTTTACTGGCATTTGCTCTTGTTTTCTTCCTCTTTGCCTGCAGCAAAGATCCGGTTCCAGAAACGCTTTCCACTTCGAAAAAAGAGGTTGTTGAAAGCATAACCGAGCTGATAACAACAATTGTTTCACCGACGGTTAAAACAACAGCTACCGCCCCGTCAACCGTCCCCGAAACAGAACCGACAACCGCTCTCAGGTGTCTCAGTACCGAAGAATTTGCTGCTCCGTTAGCTTATTGCACCGCTGATTTCGGAATAAGACTTTTCAGCGAGGTTATGACTGAGCAGAAAAACCCGCTCATCTCTCCCCTTTCCGTTGTTTCCGCCCTCACCATGGCGGGTCTGGGCGCCGACAAAGCAACTCTTGAGCAAATCACGGATGTTCTGAAAGAAAGCCCCGAAGAGCTTGCGCTTTATCTTCAGAGCTTTATGAATACGGCAGACAAAACCGACGGAATAAGTCTTGCGAATTCAGTCTGGCTCAACGGCTCAAGATTTGCCGTGAAAAAGAATTTCGTTTCCGACTGCAAAAACTATCTTGACGCAGAAGTTTTCTCCGACCCGTTCAATAAAACAACCCAAAGCAAGATCAACAATTGGATTTCCCAGAAAACGGACGGAGAAATCAGAAATGCGCTTGATGAAGTGCCGGCAGCGGCAATGGCATATCTTATCAACACCGTGCTTTTTGAGGCTGAGTGGGAAAGCCCTTACACCTCATTCAACGCTGTTCAGAATCAGAGCTTCACCACCGAGGACGGCAGAAAGCAAAATGTATCTATGCTGTATTCAAGTCACACTTCGTCCAAGGTGTTTACTCTCGGCAAAACAACAGGCATTTTCAGCGGATATAAAAACGGATACTCATTTGTTGCGCTGCTTCCCGACGAGGGCGTAAGCATCCGAGAAGCGGCAAAAAGCTTCACCGCCAATGAGTTTATAAGCACCGTAAGCAAGAAAACAAGCCGTTCTTATTTTGAGCATACAGGAACAATCTACGACGTCCGACTGCCGAAGTTTGATTTCGGATGTTCATTTGAACTCAAGGATGCGCTCGGCAGAATGGGCATTTCCGACGCATTCTGCGAAAGGGCGGATTTTGCAAAAATGGGCACTTCAAAGGATGGCTACATTTATCTGAGCAGAGTAATTCATAAAACTCATATTGCTCTTACGGAAAAAGGAACAAAAGCAGGCGCCGCAACCATTGCCGAAATGAAGGCAGGCTCAGCCATGATAGAAGAAGTAAAACTGCTTTATTTTGACCGCCCCTTCCTCTACGCAATAGTTGAAAACGAATCCGGAATGCCCGTTTTCTTCGGCGCTGTCACGGATTTTGAATAAGGTGAATAAAATGAAAAAACTTCTTTCAATTCTTCTTGTTTTCATGCTCGTTTTGTTTATGTTTGCCTGCGGAAAGCAATCGGTTGAAAACGGCACGGCAAACCTTGGTTTTTCAGAAAAAACAACAGACAAAATGAATGTTGAAAGCACAACCCTTCTCAAGGGATACTCATACACCGACGAAAACGGCTCAACCGTATGTGTTGACGGATACGAAATTGAATCTCATCTCTGCTCCGTTCCGACAAAACCCTTGGAAACTCCGACAAAGTCTTTTCAGGAAATAAGAACAAACTATATATTTAACAGCGTTTCGGAATATCCCGATTTCCCTTATACAGTTATCATTGAATCCTCGGATGAACTGAAAAAATACATAGCCGAAAACGAAGAAAAATTTGATTTCAGTCGTAAAGACAAGGTTTATGTTGATACCACTATCGGTTTTCTTGATGCGGTTGATAAATATGATGACGAATTCTTCAGAAAAAATTCGCTTGTTATCGCAGTCACCACTCAGCCGAGCGGTTCAATAAGATATTGGGGCGCAAAACTCGAAACCTCATCGGGCGAAAAGCTTTGTGACACCCTTGTTCTTACTGAATATCATCCGCAATGGGGAACCGATGACTGCACAAGCTGGCACATTATCGTTGAAGCAGAAAAAGGCACATATGCCGACGAAATCAGTCTTCAGATTGACAAGGTCAGAGCAGAGATGCCCGATTATTAAAACAAAACTATCGACAAAATCTCCTTTAAGTGATATAATACACAAAAATCACGGCGAGGTGTTGTTATGGTGCAGGTTGTTGCGGCTCTGATATGGCAGGGCAATAAATTTATGATTTGTCAGAGACCCGTTAACAAAACGAGGGCGCTGGAGTGGGAGTTTGTCGGCGGCAAGGCAGAAAAGGGCGAAACCCTTGAAGAGGCATTGATCAGGGAATGTCACGAAGAAATCGGCGCAACGGTCAGCGTTGGGGATGTTTTTATGGAGCTTGACCATGTTTATCCCGATATAACGATTCATCTCACGCTCTTCAACTGCGAAATCGCTGAGGGCACCGTGCAGAAGCTTGAGCATAATGACATCAGGTTTATAACCCCCGATGAAATCCCTCAGTATAACTTCTGCCCCGCAGACAAGGAAATTCTTGCAAAAATAATTGCAGAAAGCAAATAACAAAATCCGTCCCAATGGGACGGATTTTTCTTTTGTCTTATGTCTTGTTTATTTTAGTTTTCTATGTTATTATTAAATATATATCGGCTGAAAATTTCATATTTATAATATCAACAATCGGAATGGAGGAAAAATAATGACAGAGCCTGCTTTTTATATAAACAACAGAGGCTGGTTTGAAAAGCTTTTCACATTTATGTATCACCCGACAATTATCGGTGCGGAAAATATTCCCGAGAACGGAAGAATCGTTCTTGCGGGTAACCACACTCATTTCTGGGACTGTGTTATAGTCGGCATGGGAACTCAGAGATGCGTGCATTTTCTTGCAAAAGACGATCTTATGAAACCGCCCCTCAAATATATTTTTGACAAACTCGGAATTATCCCCGTTAACCGCCGCTCAAAGGACAAAGCCGCTCTCGCTTCGGCAATCGAAGTGCTTGAAGATGACAAGGTTATCGGCATTTTTCCTGAGGGCAAGGTTAAAACAAAGGAAGAATGCCTTGCACACGTTATTCTTCCGTTCAAATACGGTGCGGTAAAAATGGCTCAGGTAACGGGCACCAAAATCGTTCCGTTTGCGATAACGGGAAAATACAAGCTTTTCAGAAAGAGAATTCACATTGAATTCTTTGAGCCGATTGAGATTACCGAAGACCTCACAGAATCAAACGAAAAACTTATGGGCATTGTCAGCAAAGGAATTCTCAGCTCGGAGCATTTTGTTTATAAGGAGTACCACAAGAACGCACAATGAGATATTTTGAAAAATCCAAAAAATTAGATAATGTATGCTATGACATAAGAGGCCCCGTCATGGACGAGGCAAACCGCATGGAAGCCAACGGAATTGAGATTCTAAAGCTCAACATCGGCAATCCCGCCCCATTCGGCTTCAAAGCTCCCGATGAAATCGTTGTTGACATGATTTATAATCTGCGCTCAACCGAGGGCTATTCCGATTCAAAGGGACTTTTTGCGGCAAGAAAAGCAATCATGCAGTATTGCCAGCTCAAAAACATTCCGAATGTCGGTGTGAATGATATCTATACGGGCAACGGAGTCAGCGAGCTGATAACAATGTCGATGCAGGGCTTGCTTGATAACGGCGATGAAATTCTTGTTCCCATGCCCGATTACCCCTTGTGGACCGCCGCAGTCACTCTCGCAGGCGGCAAGGCAGTTCACTATTTATGCGACGAAAAAGCGGACTGGAATCCTGATATCGACGATATCAGAAAAAAGATAACATCCAACACCAAGGGCATTGTTGTTATCAATCCCAACAATCCCACGGGCGCACTCTATCCCAAAGAAGTGCTCGAGCAAATCGTTCAGGTTGCAAGAGAGAATGACCTGATTCTTTTTGCGGACGAAATATATGACAGACTTGTTCTTGACGGCGAGGAGCATGTTGCCCTTGCTTCGCTCGCCCCCGACCTTCTCACCCTCTGCTTCAACGGACTTTCAAAATCCCATAAGGTTGCAGGCTACAGAGTCGGCTGGCTCTGCCTTGCCGGCGATAAGTCAAGGGCAAAGGGCTATATTGAGGGTCTTAACCTTCTTTCGTCAATGCGTCTTTGTTCAAATGTTCCCGCTCAGAGCATTATCCAGACAGCTCTCGGCGGAATTCAGTCAGGAGATGCGCTTTTGCAGCCCGGCGGCAGAATATATGAACAGAGAAACTATATTTATGAAAATCTCAACTCAATCCCCGGAATAACCGCAACAAGACCCAAAGCGGCATTCTATATTTTCCCGAAGCTTGACATGAAGAAATTCAACATTACGGACGATGAAAAGTTTTCACTTGACCTTCTCCGCAGCAAAAAAATTCTTGTCACCTGCGGCACAGGCTTCAACTGGAAAGACCCCGACCATTTCAGAATAGTATTTCTTCCCGATGTCAAGACACTTGAAGCTGCCGTCACTCAGCTGGCAGATTTTCTTGACGGATACAGACAGTAGAGGTTGATAAAATGATTAAAAAAATGCTTGAAAGTCTTAACATCCCCTCTCCTCTTGAGATTAACGGCAAACGAGCCGAAACCGCTGACGAATGGAAAAAAAATCGTCCGCTTATTGCCGAAATGATGCAGAAATGCGAATATGGTTATCTCCCCGAAAAGCCTGAAAAGATAAGCTTTGAAATAACAGAGACTGACACCCGCTTCTGCGCCTCAAAGGCAACATACTGCAAGGTTAATATAACCTCAGTTATATGCGGCGAGGAATTCACCTTCCCCGTTTCATATGTTTATCCGTCAGAGGGATGCAATTTCAAAACCTTCGTGCATATCAATTTCAGGGCCGAAGTTCCCGATAAATATATGCCAACAGAGGAAATCATCGACAACGGCTTTGCGTGCGCTTCTTTCTGCTATAAAGACGTTACAAGCGATGACGGCGATTTCACTGACGGTCTCGCAGGTATTCTTTATAAGAATTCTCAGCGCACCGCCTATTCTCCGGGCAAAATCGCAATGTGGGCATGGGCAGCAATGAGGGTTATGGATTTTCTCGAAACCCGTGAAGAAGTTGATATAAACAATGTCTGCGTTGCGGGTCACTCAAGACTCGGCAAAACCGCTCTTCTGACAGCAGCATTTGACACCCGCTTTGCTCTTGCTCATTCAAACTGCGCAGGCTGCAGCGGTGACACCCTTAACAGAGGAAAAAAAGCTCCCGAAAACGAACTCATCGAAGCTATCACGGACAGATTTGACTATTGGTTCTGCGAAAACTACAAAAGCTTCAGAGGCAGGGATAATGAAACCGAATTCGACCAGAACTTCCTTCTTTCGCTGATTGCGCCGAGAAAAATTCATATTGCATCGGCTGAAAAAGACCTCTGGGCATATCCGCCGATGACATTTATGTGCTGTGCCGCAGTAAACGAGGTTTATGAGCTTTACGGCAAAAAAGGCTTCGTTTATACCGATGAAGATTATCTGAAAACAGGCAGATATCTTAATGAAGGCAGCCTTGGATTCTGCTACCGCACAGGAACGCACTATTTCTCCCGTGATGACTGGCACGGTCTGTTTGATTTTATAAAAAAGTAAAAAAAGCATAAAAAAATTCCCTTCTCACGAAGGGAATTTTTGTTTATCTTTTATCTGTAGAGAATTGCTGCAAAAATGCCTGAAAGTCTGCCGAATGCAAGGAGAAGGTCGCCAGCAAAATTGGTAAGTAAAGCTTCGATTTTGCTTATACCTACTGCATTTGCAAAGTCTGCGTTTTCGATTGCAAGGTCAGTATATCTGATAAGCTCGCTCTCAAATGTTGAAGTATCGTCTTCCTTGATTGTAAGGAGTCTTGCGCCTCTGGTAAATGAATAGCCGTAAGATTCAACTGTTGCGCCGGGAGTGTTGATGATTCTGATGCCATCCATTTCAAGCTCGAATGTGTTTATATGGTCATGACCTGAGAAAATACCGAGAACGTTGCCTGTTTCAACCATTGCGTCAAACTGACCGTAGTTGATGTAGCCGGGGCAAGGATATTCGCCAAGGAAGCCTGTGAAATTGTTTGTTTTGGGAAGGAATGAATAAATCTTGCCGTTGAATTCTCTTGTAATCTCTCCCATTGCGAAAGGAGCTTCAACAAACATCTCATCATAAACATCGCTTACGATAATATGCTGGAAAACAAGTGAATTTACCATCTTGCCGCTGTTGTCAACAAGGGTCTTGCTCTTTTCCTTGTACCAGTTGATCTGATCTTCATGCACGCTGTCATATCCGAGCCATTCGTCATTTTCATGAATGCTTGTGCCTGAGTCGAACATCCAGACATTGAACTTAAGCTCTGAGCCGTCTGCGGAATAAATGGGAAGATTGTGGTTACCTGTGCCGTGAAGCTCGGGAATTTCATCATAAGCAAGGCAGTATTCTCCGCCGTACTTCTGATACATCTTAAGAAGAGCATCATTATCAACGCCCTGCTCACAGTCATGGTTACCGAAAACAAGAGTGAAATAAACTTCATTCTCAACAAAAGGAGTTACAAGCTCTTCAATAGCAGGCTCTTTTGTATTTCCCTCATCAACTGTGTTGTCGCCGCCGAGAACTACAAGGTCAGGCTTGTAAGTTTTAAGAACTGTGTCGATGAATACAAGCATTTCTTCATGAGCGGGATAGTTGTCCTGACAGTCACAGATATGAAGAATCTTGAATTCTCCGTTTTCATCAAAAGTGAGCTTTGCTGTCTCAGTTGCCGATGCCGATACACAGAAAGCTGCCGAGAAAACAAGGCAAAGTGCAAGTGCGATGGAAAAAATGCGTTTTTTCATTTTGCATACCTCCAAAGGTTAAATTATCTTTAAAATTTTACCACATCAGGTCCTTAAAGTCAATCAGCCTATTGACAAAGATTTTATAATAAGTATAATGATTTAGGAGTTATTCTCAAATTGGAGGAGAACAAATTGAAGGTATATAACACTCATCAGCGCAAAATGCTCGTTGATTTTTTGCAAAAGAATTCGGACAAGGCTTTTACCATAGAAGAAATTCTTGAGAATATGGACGGTGAAAAGCTCAGTCAGAGCACCGCATACAGACTCATGACAAAGCTTGTTGAGGACAGCCTCGTTCACCGCTCTGTCAAGGGCAACAGCAGAAGCTTTGTTTATCAGTATATATCCGACAAAACTTGCGAGGGGCATCTGCACATCAAATGCACCGACTGCGGCAAGGTTTATCATCTTGACAGCAGCGTAACTTCGATTATACAGAAGGATATCAGCAGAAACACTCAGTTTGAAATTGACAGCCACACCGTTCTTCTGGGCAAATGCGGCTGCAAAAACGGCTGATACGGAGGAAATGAGAATGAAAAAATTATCTGCCGTTATTCTTGCGGCTTTACTTATACTCTGCGTATTCTGCGGCTGCGGCGGCAACAATGATACCGTGAAGGGAATCAGAATTGTCTGCACCGCCTTTCCGCAATATGACTTTGCAAAAAATGTTCTCGGAGACATCGCAGGCTCAGTTGTTCTTCTGACTGAAAACGGCGAGGATCTTCACAGCTACGAAGCAACCGCCTCAGATATTGTTGAAATCGGCACGGCCGATCTGTTCATTTATGTCGGCGGTGTTTCGGATGAATGGGTTGGGGGAATTCTCAAATCAGCAAACAACCCCGAGCTTAAAACTCTTGCAATAATGGACTGCGTTGAGACTCTTGACGAAGAAAGAGTTGCGGGAATGCAGCATGAGCATGAACACGAAGAAAAGCACGGACATGAAGCGCAGAAGGATGAGCATGTCTGGCTTTCTCTCACAAACGCTGCGGCAATCACCGATGCTATAAGCGGCAGGCTCTGCGAAATTGATCCCGCAAACGCTTCTGCATATTCCGCAAACGCCTCTGCGTATATCCAGGAACTGAATTTGCTTGATTCGGAATACAGAAATGTTGTTGACTCGGCGAAAAGAAATGTTCTTCTTTTCGCTGACCGCTTCCCCTTCCGCTATCTTACGGAAAGCTACGGAATTGAATACCACGCCGCATTTGCGGGTTGTTCGTCCGAAAGTGAGGCAAGCTTTGAGACAATGGCATTCTTAATTGACAAAACAAAAGAGCTTTCGCTGCCCGTTGTTCTGACAATTGACGGCTCGGACGGCTCTCTTGCCAAAACCGTCTGCTCCGAAACAGGTGCAGAATCAAGAACGCTCAACTCCTGCCAGTCGGTAAGCAAATCAGACATTGAAAACGGCACAACCTATCTCAGAATCATGACTTCAAACCTCGAAGTTTTAAAGGAGGCTCTTAACTGATGGCTTTAATCAAATGCACCGATGTTTCGCTCGGTTATGAGGGCAAAACCATCGTTGACGGGCTGAATTTCGAAGTCAACAAAGGCGATTATCTCTGCATCGTCGGCGAAAACGGCTCAGGCAAAACAACGCTGATGAAAACTCTTCTCGGACAGAAAAATGTCATGGACGGAAATATAGAATTCGGAGAGGGACTTCATCAGAACGAAATCGGATACCTGCCTCAGCAAACCGCCGTTCAGAAGGATTTCCCCGCTTCCGTCAAGGAAATCGTGCTTTCAGGCTGCCTTAATTCAAGCGGAATGAGACCGTTTTACACAAGAGAACAAAAAGCACTTGCAAAAAGCAACATGCAGAAGCTCGGAATTTCAGAGCTTTCAAAAAGATGCTACCGTGAATTGTCGGGCGGTCAGCAGCAGAGAGTTCTGCTGGCAAGAGCGCTGTGCGCAACAAAAAAGCTGCTTGTGCTTGACGAGCCTGCAGCAGGTCTTGACCCGATTGTTACGCAGCACCTCTATCATCTGATAAGCGATATCAACAGAGACGGTGTTACCGTTATCATGGTTTCGCACGATATGAACACCGCCGCTCAGTACGCTTCTCACATTCTTCACGTTGCATACAGACCGATGTTTTTCGGCACTAAAGAAGATTACCTCAAAAGCGACATCTGCCGCTTCTTCACGGGCGAAGGAGGTAACGCAAAATGAATATATTTTCAACCCTTACCACTTATTTCAGCTATCCCTTCGTTCAATATGCGTTGATTGCGGGCGTTCTCATTTCACTCTGCGCATCCCTGCTCGGAGTCAGCCTTGTGCTTAAAAGATATTCAATGATAGGCGACGGTCTTTCGCATGTCGCTTTCGGCGCAATGGCGGTCGGCGCAATTCTCGGAGTTGCACCCATGTGGGTCACAATGCCAGTAACGATTGCGGCGGCAGTTATCCTTCTTAGAATAACCTCAAACGCGAAAATCAAGGGCGATGCGGCAATTGCAATGATATCTGTCGGTGCGCTCGCTCTCGGCTACCTGCTTCTGAACATTTTCTCGGTTTCAACAAATGTCAGCGGCGATGTCTGTACAACTCTTTTCGGCTCGACCTCAATTCTGACGCTTTCAAAAACCGATGTTCTTCTTTGCGCTGCTCTTGCAGTTGTTGTTATTCTCGTTTTTCTTGTTTTCTATCACAAGATTTTTGCCGTCACTTTTGATGAAGGCTTTGCCTCTGCGACGGGAATAAACGCCAAAACCTATAACACCGTTATTGCCATTATAACTGCGGTTGTCATAGTGCTCGCAATGAAGCTTGTCGGCTCTCTCCTCGTTTCGGCGCTCATCATCTTCCCTGCCCTTTCGGCAATGAGGCTTTTCAAAAGTTTCCTCTCCGTTATAATCAGCTCAGCGGTTATTTCGGTTATATGCGCCGTGCTCGGAATTCTCATTGCAATTCTTTTCGGCACCCCTGTTGGCTCAACTATCGTTGTTGCGAATATCATTGTTTTTGCGGCTTCGGTCGGAATCGGCAAAATAAAGAATAAATAAAGAATAAATAAGGAACAACCTCCCGGTCTTTCAATACGAAAAGCTGAGAGGTTGTTTTATTACTTATCCAAAGAGATATACCCTTGTTTCGTAGGGCTTTGTTTCAAAGGTGCTGACGGTGCTGTCGGTAACCTCATAGTTTGAAAGCACAAGCTTTCCCTTGCTCAGGTCAAAGCCTGCGGGTGCGGTGAAATTAACGGGCTTGTCAGTGAATGAGTTGATAACAAGCATTCTCTTGCCCTCATAATTTCTTTCATAAACGAAGAGGTTTCTGCTGCGCTTATAGTGAAGCTTGAAATCGCCGTAAATGCAGACTTCGTTTTCCTTACGGAATTTAAGAAGCTTTCTGTAATAGTTGAGAATTGAATTCTCATCCTTTTCGGCCGCTTCAACGTTAATTTCGGTATAATTGGGATTGATCTTGAACCATGCTTCATCAGCAGTTGTGAAGCCTGCGTTCTTCTCTGATGTCCACTGAACGGGAGTTCTTGCATTGTCTCTTGAGGCACGGTTTGAAATCTTAAGAAACATCTTATCCGAGAATCCGAGCTTTTTGAAAAGCTGATATGTGCTCTTTACCTGAGTGTCGGTATAATCGTCAACACTGTTCATCTTTATGTTGAGCATACCGATTTCCTGACCCTGATAGATAAAGGGCGTGCCGCTCTGGCAGATATACATTGTTGCGAGCATTTTGCCGCTTTCAACTCTGTATTTTTCGTCACCGTAACGGCTGATGATTCTGGGCTGATCATGGTTTTCAATATAGTTTGCGTTCCATGCAATGCCGTAAAGCTTATTCTGCCATCTGTTATAAGCAGCCTTGAGCTTGTTGAGGCTGAAGGGCATGGGAACCCAGCTGACCATAAAGCTGTCAGCCTCCATATGCTGGAAGTTGAACATCATGTTAAGAGTCTGGTTTGCTCCCTCTCTGATAAAACGAAGAGCAAGCTTCGGAGTCATCATCGGTGCTTCGCCGACTGTCATGCAGTCATATTCATCGGTAACTTTTCTGTATTCTCTGAGGTATTCGTCAAGATGAGGTCCGCATTTATAATGCTCCATGCCGCATGCAACGGGAATCGGGAAGCCGTTGGGGAGACCCTCTTTCTTTGAAATGAATGTAATAACATCCTCACGGAAGCCGTCAACGCCCATATCGAGCCAAAAACGGATAATATCCTTGATTTCTTCTCTTACCTTGGGGTTATCCATGTTGAGGTCAGGCTGTTCCTTTGCGAAAAGAGTGAGATACCACTCGTCAAGGTTTTCATTATAGTGCCAGCCGGGGCCCGCAAATGTTGAAAGCCAGTTGTTGGGAGGCTTTTTGCCGTTCGGCTTCTTGCCCTTGCGCCAGAAATAATAATCGTGATAAGGATTATCCTTGCTCTTCATGCTCTCTTTGAACCATTCGTGCTCATTTGAGGTATGGTTGATAACAAGGTCCATAATAACTCTAAGACCTTTGCTGTGAGCGGCATCGAGCAGCTCCTTGAATTCTTCAAGAGTTCCGTACTCGGGAGCGATATTCTTATAATCCGCTATATCATAGCCGTAGTCATGCTGGGGTGATTTATAGAGAGGCGAAAACCAGATAGCGTCAACACCGATGCTCTTTATGTAATCAAGCTTTTCCATAACACCCTTCAGGTCGCCGATTCCGTCGCCGTTGCCGTCCTTGAAGCTGCGGGGCCACACCTGATAAACGGCCATTTCTTTATACCAATGTTTTTTGATTTCTGCCATATCCCTCATCCTTTCGGTTTATATTATCTCTTTTGTTTCATTTATATTCGTTGTTTCACCTGCGACAATTGCAGTTTCAATGCTGCTGAGAACATTTCCGTTTGCATCAAGAATATTGAGCGTTCCTTCGCCCTCGTGAGCAATAAATGAGAAACTGCCGTCAGAAAGAACGGTATATGTTTTTCCGCCGAATTCAGCGGCTACCGCACCTTCATCCTCTGCAATGCCCTCAAGGGTGCCGACGGTTGAATCCGTTCTCTTTATTGCCTCTTCAACTGCAAGCTTTGCATTGACCATGGGATAATCCATAGTTTCCAGCCCGTCAAGATAAGCGATGGATTTATTTACCTCTGCAACCTTGTCAGTCGAGGTGCAGACGATTTCCTTTACCTCTTTGCCGCTGAATGCGGGATTGACCGACCATACAAGGGAAGCAACCGCAGTAACAACGGGCGCAGACATCGAAGTGCCCGAAAGATAGCAATATTCCGAACCGATATCGCAGCTGTAAATCTCATCGCCGGGTGCAGCAATTGAAACATACGGTCCGACATTGGTGTAATCAGCCTGAGTAAAAGTTCCGTCGCCGTCATTTTTTGCGGCGGCAACAACGATTATTCTCTCAAGAATTTCGGATTTTGCAATATTAGTGGAGCCCGTGTAAATATTGCTTTCCTTAACGCTCGAAAAATGACCGTTATTTATTGAATCAATGGGAATTCCGAAAGAGTTACCGTTGCCCGCAGACTGAACAACAACAAAATCATAGCCTTTATTAAGAAGCGATGCCATTGTGAGAGTTACTGCTTTGACACCGATGACACGGTTTGCCCACGGCGCCCTGCTTCCGATAATACCGCTTGAAATACCTAATGAGAAATTAACCGCTTTTGCGCCTGCTTTTACAACAGCGGAAAATCCGAAAATGATTGCAAGCGAGGTGTTCCAGAGCTGAAGTCCGTCGGGAGACCAGTCAACGCAAATAAGCTGCGAATTACTGCAAATTCCCGAAATTCCGAGTTCATTGTTTTTCTCAGCTGCAATAATGCCTGCAACATGAGTTCCGTGAGTTCCCGCTTTGTTTCGCTTTGCTTGTTTTTCGTTGGGAAATGTGATTTTTCCTTCAAGTTCGGGATGGTTAAGCTGAAATCCCGAATCCACAACGCCGGTGTTTACGGTTGAAAAGTATTCGGAATAATCCCATGCCTGTCTGGCGTCGATTGCCTCAAGCCACCAGTTTCTTCCGTTCGGAGAAAGCTCATTCCATTCAATATCGCTGAACTCAAAACCGAAATCATCGTTCGGTGTTTCGTTATCCCTTGTTTTTTCAGCAAAAACGGGCATCGCAAGCTCCACGCCGTCTTTTGCGTCAAGAGCAGCGCATTCATCCATAACCTTTTCATAGGTCATTGAAGGATATCTGAGAACATAGAGGTCGGCAGGTGTACACCATCCGACAAGAATTCCTTTGCAAGCCGCAAAGAAATCAACCTTCTGAGAAAAAGTCATGTCCTCATCAAGAAAAACCGCGATTTTATCCTTGACAAAGCCCGAAGCGTCATCCATTTCGGTTATATCCTCATCATTGATTTCATTGAAGAAATCCGCTTCAACCGCCTCGGACGTGTAAGGCACTCCGAAAAGCATTTGCGCCGCAGTATCAATAAAATTGCTTAAGGATGACACCGCAAAGCTTGTCACCGAAATAACCATTGACATAAGAACGGAAATAAATTTAACGAGCATTTTAACAACTCCTTATGCCTTTTTTCTTTTTATTATCTTATCAACGGGAAGCTGCGAAATAATAATAGCAATGAACATAATCAGACAGCCGAAAAGCTCTCTGGGGCTGAGCACTTCCTTGAGAAGCAGCCAGCCGAACAGAACGGCAAAAACTGATTCTGTGCAAAGAAGAATTGATGCAACTGCAGGCTCGGTATATTTCTGACCGAAAATCTGCGCCGTAAACGCAACACCGCAGCTCATAACACCTGCATAAGCTATTTCCACTCCTGCGCCCTTTATCGCCTCAAAACTCGGCTCTTCAAAAATAAACATACAAACAAGCGAAACCAGACCCGCAATAAGATACTGTGCGCACGAGAGCGCAATGCTGTTAACTTTTTTGCAGAAATGGTCTATAACCAGAATATGCGCCGCAAAGGCAAAAGCACCGCAAATCGCAATGATTTCACCCGAGCCGATGGAAAATCCTCCTGCGGGAACACTGAGCATATACAGACCCGCAACACCCATGACAACGCCAATCCAGATATTAAAACCGAGCTTTTGCTTCAGGAATATTCCCGCTATGGGAACAAGCACCATATAGAGCGCCGTTATGAATCCGACCTTACCGGGACCGAGATTGAGGAAAAACGCATGCTGCTGAAGATTGCATCCGAGAAAAAACGGAATGGCGCAGCAAGCGCCGCCAACCAACACATCCTTGACGGGAAATTTCTTTTTTTCTCCCTCAGGAAGCTTTTTCTTTTCATTGAAAATGCTGATAAATACGAACGGGATAAGCACAATTCCGCCGATGAGCATTCTCATTGCGTTAAAAGTAAATGTACCTATAACCGCACCTTCACTCTGCGCAACGAACGAAAGTCCCCAGATAACTGCGGCTAAAAGGCAGTAAAAAGGACCGAGAAATTTATTTTTATTGATAAGTATCACTCCATGGATATCTGCCGGCGGAATTCAAAAAACGCCGGCAGTTACTAAGCAAAAACCGCCCACAGAAAACTGCGGGCGGTGAAAAAACCGAATTATTCTGCTGCTTCTTCAGCTGCTGCTTCCTCAACGGGAGCAACTTCTTCTGCTTCAGCAACTTCCTCGGCGGGCTCGATGAGAGCACGGATTGAAAGGCTTACGCGCTTCTTGTCGTAATCAACCGCTGTAATCTTGCAGTTTACCTTATCGCCAACCTTGAGAACATCCTGAGGCTTGCTGATATGACGGTCAGCAATCTGAGAAATGTGAATAAGACCGTCGATACCGGGGATAACCTTAGCGAATGCGCCGAAGGTTGTCATGCCAACAATTTCAGCTTCAACAACTGTTCCTTCGGGATAGTTCTTCTCAAGAATTACCCAGGGATTGTCCTCGTCTCTTCTGTAGCCGAGAGAAATCTTTCTCTTCTCAGCATCGAGTGACTTGATGTAAACATCAACTTCCTGACCGATTTCAAAAATCTCTGAGGGATTCTTGATTCTCTTCCATGACATTTCTGAAATGTGAACCATTCCGTCAACGCCGCCGATATCAACAAATGCGCCGTAGTTTGTCATTGACTTAACAACGCCGTGATACTGCTGGCCTTCTGCAGCCTGTGCCCAGAATGCTTCTGCAGCTTCTTTCTTAGCATCCTTGAGGACTGCACGGATTGAGCCGACAGCTCTTCTTCTCTGCTTATTTACTTCGATGATGCGGAACTTAACAGTCTTCTTGAGGAGATCCTCAAGGTTCTCGTCTCTGCGCTCTGTTGCAAGTGAAGCGGGAACGAATACGCGAACGTTGTTTGAAACAACGAGAACGCCGCCCTTGATAACTTCAACAACTGTTCCCTCAAGAACTCTGCCGTCTTCTTCAGCCTCGATAATGTCTACCCAGGATTTCTGAGCGTCAAAGCGTCTCTTGGAAAGCATTACGGTTCCTTCTGCATCGTTTGTCTTCATGATGATAAGGTCGATTTCATCACCGATCTTGAGTTCTTTTGCTGCATCTGCTGTGGGGTCTGCGCTGTACTCGTCCATGGGAACAAAGCCGGCATGCTTTCTGCCGATGTCAACGCGGATTTCTGTGGGTGTAATACCCATAACGATGCCTTTAACCTTCTGGTCGGTGCTCATACTGCTTAAAGAAACTTCAAGAGCTTCGGAAAAGCTCATATCTTCAGTAATCGTAGCTTTAGAAGGCACCTCCTCTACCTGCAGATTTGTGGTTTCGTTTACGATTTCGGACATTTCTAAAAGTACCTCCTTAATTATTGCGGAAGGGGTTGACGCCCCTGCCGTGACGCCGATTTCGGCGTAATTGGAAAAATCTATGGTCCTGAGCTCATCGGCTCTTTCCACCAAATAAGTATCGCAGTTTTCACTGCTCACGGCTTTGAGCTTCGCCGTGTTTGAACTGTGACGACCTCCGATGATAATCATCGCATCGCTTCTCTTTGAAAGCTCAAGCGCTTCATCCTGCCTTTTTCGGGTCGCAAGGCATATTGTATCAAAAATTTTCGGATTTGTACAGTATATTTTTATTTTTTCTTTACATTTTTTCCATTCATTTTGAGAAAAAGTGGTCTGCGCAACAGTTATAATTCCGTTTTCGCACAAAAATTTGTTTTCAGCGAGAATTTTTTCAAGTTCATCGGAATTGTTGAAAACAAAAACCTCTCCGTTACAGTGACCGACTATACCCTGCACCTCGGGGTGCTCGGGGTCTCCCGCAACAAGAACAGGAACGCTTGCGGAAGAATTTTCTGCAACAATTGAATGGATTTTCTTAACAAACGGGCAGGTTGCATCGCATATTTCAACACCCGCTTTTTCCAATGATTCATAAACACTCTTTGCAACGCCGTGAGCACGGATAATTACCGTTTCGCCCTCTTTCGCCTGCTCGGGAGAATCAATTACTCCTATTCCCTTTGAAGCAAGGTCATCCGTCACCTGAGTGTTATGGATAAGCGGTCCGAGTGTGACAGCTTTCCTGCCGTTTTCTGCAAATTCATAAGCCTGATTGACCGCACGGTCAACACCGAAGCAGAATCCAGCCGTTTCAGCAAGTGTTATTCGCAATGTCCCTGCCTCCAGAGCTCCATGATTCTGTCCATTATGTAAGAAGCTGCTGCCTTTTCCTCTGTCTTTGAGCCTTCTTCGGTAAATCCGAGCTGCTCATAAGGAATCATTTCGCCGAAGCGGACAGTGATTTTGCTTTTTCTCTTCATATTGTCTCTGTTGTAAATTGAAACGGGAAGGACGGGAGCTTTTGCTGCCCTTGCGATAACAGCAACGCCTCTTTTGGCTCTTCCGGGCTTATGCTCTCTTGAGCGTGTTCCCTCGGGGAAAATACCGAGAATTCTGCCTTCCTTGACAATTCTGATTGCATACTTAAGAGCCTCGGAGTCAATGCTTCCCCTGACAATGGGGAAACCGTTCATTCTTGTCAGAAAGAACTTTGCTATCGGATTTTCGAAAAGCTCTTTCTTGCCCATAAAATGAAGCTGTCTGTCTTTGATGGGAATACCGAGAATAACGGGGTCAAGCGCATGCGAATGGTTTGATGCCATGATAAATCCACCCTCTTTGGGCACATTTTCAAGACCTATATATTCAATATCATATCTGCTTTTTTCAATAAGTTTACCGAGAGGACGCATGCGGTCATAAAACTTGCTGTCCTTCAATACGGAATAGTCAAAACCCTTCATCGGATATTCTCCTTTATTATCTTTGTGATTTCTCTGACGGACTCTTCGAGAGTCAGTCCTGTAGTATCAAAAACAACGCCGTCCTCGGCGGGCTTGAGAGGTGCTATTTCGCGGTGAGAATCATTATAGTCCCTTTCAATCAAATCGTCAAGGACTTCTTTATAGCTTACCTCGCTGCCTTTTTCGATAAGCTCTCTGTAGCGTCTGGTTGCTCTTTCTTCGGGTGAAGCGGTAAGGAAAATTTTTACCTGCGCATGCGGAAGCACAACCGTTCCGATATCTCTGCCGTCCATAATGCAGTTTGTTTTTGCAGCAATATTCTTCTGAAGGTCAAAAAGGAACGCTCTGACCTCGGGAACCGCAGAAACATCAGAAGCTGCCATTGATGCAGGCGGAGTTCTGATTTCAACGGAAACATCTTCGCCGTTGAGCAGCACTTTCTGTTCGCCGTTTTCAAAAACGAGGTCAACGCTTATATCTTCAAGGCTTGCTGCAACAGCAGCCTTGTCCTTTGTGTCAATTCCTTTGCGGAGCGCATTTACGCCGACCGCTCTGTAAAGAGCTCCCGTGTCAACATAAACATAGCCCATCTGCTTTGCCGCACCTCTTGAAACTGTGCTTTTGCCTGCGCCTGCAGGACCGTCTATCGCAACATTGATAACAGCATTGCTCATATCTGTTCTCCTCCGATAATTTTTATTCCGCTGACTGAGCCGCACTCATTCCTGCAAGTCTGCCCGTTGAAAAAGCTATCTGCAGATTGAATCCGCCCGTATACGCATCGGCATCGATAACCTCACCCGCAAAATAAAGCCCTTTGCAAAGCTTTGACTCCATTGTTTTGGGGTTAATCTGAGAAATGTCAACACCGCCCGAGGTTATAATAGCCTCTTTGACCGGTCGAAAGCCCGTAACGGTTATGCTCATTCCTTTAAGAAGCTGAACAAGCTTTTGCCTCTGCTCTCTGGTTATCTGATTCACCTTTGTTGAAAGCCCTATCCCGCTGAGCTTTACAATGACCGGAACAAGCTTTTTGGGTAAAAGGGAATTCAATGCGTTGATGAAGTTTTTATTAGTATTCTCAGAAAAGTCTCTGAGTATTCTTGCGTCAAGCTGCTCTTCGGTCAGAGCAGGCTTCAGATCTATAAGAATTTTATATTTGCCGCTTTTCATGTCTCTCATATGTGCGCTGGCGCTGAGAATCATCGGACCCGAAACGCCGAAATGAGTGAAAAGCATTTCACCGAAATCGGAATAAATTTCTTTGTTTTTTTCTGTATCAATAACTCTGATTGCAGTATTCCTCAAAGAAAGACCCATAAGGTCAGTGCAGAATCCCTCGTGTATTTCAAGAGGAACAAGCGATGGCTTGAGATCGGTTATCTTATGCCCTGCCTGCTTTGCAAGCTCATAGCCGTCACCGGTTGAGCCTGTGCCGGGATAAGAAAGACCGCCTGTTGCAATGATGACTTTATCCGCAAAAAGCTTTTCACCGTCTTCCGTTTCAATGCCCTTTACGCAGCCGTCTTCAAACAGAAGCTTAACCGCTCTGCCTTTAACAAACTCAGAACCTCTTTTAGCAAAACCGACAAGAGCATCAACGATGTCAGCCGCACTGTCAGAAACAGGAAAAACTCTGTTTCCCCTTTCTGTTTTGAGCTCAACGCCTCTGTTCTCAAAGAATTCGATTACATCCTCCGGCATAAAGCGTGAAAATGAGCCATATAAGAATCTGCCGTTTCTCGGAACATTTGAAATAAGCGCATCAAGAGAGCGGCAGTTATTTGTTACATTGCATCTGCCCTTACCTGTTATCATCAGCTTTCTTGCAGGCTTATCGTTTCGCTCAAGCACGGTTGAATGTGCTCCGCATGCAGCGGCATAACCCGCCGCCATAAGCCCTGCCGCACCGCCACCGACAGTCAGAACGGAGACTTTCATTCGGAAGCCCCCTTATCGGTGCTGTAAACCTGATATTCACCCCAGATTTTTTCAAGCTCCTTGAAGTTTGAATACACCTCATCCCTCTTTTCTCTTGCCGAAGCGGCAATGAGTGCGGTGATAAGGCTAAGGGGTGCAACAAGCGAATCAACGAACGAAACCATGTTGCTCTTTGCAACAAGAAGATATGTTGCAAACGGCGCAATGGGCGAAAATTCGCCGTCTGTTATTGAAATTATGGTTACTCCCCTGTCTTTTGCGAACGACAGAGCCTTTGCAACCTGATTTGAATATCTGGGGAAGCTGATTGCTATGCAGACATCCTCGCTGTTTATCCTCAGCATCTGCTCAAACATTTCGCTTGAAGCTGAAGTGTCTATCAGAACAACATTGTCATTCAGGTATCTGAAATAAAAGGCTGCAAAGCTTGCAAGAGAAGCCGAGCTTCGCACTCCGAGAATATAAATTTTCTTTGCCTTGCTGATCGCTTCAACGCTTTTTTCAAAAGCTTCTCTTGAAACACCGTCTCTTGTCGCCTTTATCATTTCTATGTCAGCGGCAAAAGCCTTATCAACAAAGCTGTTGCCGTCATAACGGCTTGCGGCAACATCCATTCGCTGAACGCTTGTCAGATGGCTTTTGACCATCTCCTGAAGGTATTTCTGCAATTCGGGGTAACCCTCAAAGCCGACGCTCGTTGCAAAACGGACTACGGTTGATTCGCTGACGCCGACTGTTTTGCCGAGTGTTGCGGCAGTCATAAAAGATGCCTTTTCATAATTATTCTTGATAAAATCAGCTATCTTTTTATGGCTTTTGGAAAGGCCGCCGTATATACTGTCAATTTTTGCTTGAAATTTCTCAGCCATTTAAATTCCCCCAAAAGGATAATCATGAATGCATACATAAACATTTTACACCAATTTGTCGTAAAATGCAAGTATGATTTGTATAACTTGCAAGATATCTTTCATTATTTTGAATTGACTATAGTATAAAATTGGTATATAATCAATAAAAATACACAGCAAAAGGAGGACAAACACTTATGTCCTGCAGCAATGTTTTATGGTACAAATCTCCTGCAAAAGCCTGGACCCAGAGCCTTCCCATCGGCAACGGCACTCTCGGCGCAATGATTTTCGGCGGAACAAAAGAAGAAAAAATCTGCCTCAACCACGATGAACTCTGGTCAGGCAAGCCGAAAAACACAATAAAAGAAGGCGCCCCCGAGTCATTCAGAAAAGCTCAGAAGCTTGCTCTTGAAGGCAGACTCAACGAGGCTCAGAATGAGATTGAAGAGAACTTCCAGAGCGTTTTCAGTCAGGCATATATGCCCCTGGGAACAATGGAAATCTCATTCAACCTTGAGGGCTCGGCTAAAAATTACAGAAGAAGTCTCGACCTTCGCACCGCTGTTTCAACAGTTGAATTTGATTGCAAAAATGTTTCATATAAAAGAGAATATATAGCCTCATATCCCGACAGAGCAATAGCCGCAAAATTAACCTGCAGCGAAAAAAAGCTTGATTTCACAATCTGTCTGACTTCAAAGCTCAGAGCTTCAAGCACCGTTGACGGAAATATCATTTATCTTGACGGCGAATGCCCGAGTGAGCAGAATTATGAGGAACCCACAAACCCCAGATATCTTGACGAGCCTGAAATGAGAGGCATGCTTTTCAGAGGTGCGCTCAGGGTTGATACCGACGGCAAGACTGAAAGAGCTGATGACAGAATAAAGGTTGCGGGCGCAACATATGCATATATTTATTTCACTGCTGAGACAAGCTTCAACGGCTGGAATAAGCATCCCTATCTTGACGGCAAAGAATATAAAGAGCCCTGCATGAGCCGCCTTGCGACACTCGCAGATTATGAAACTATCAAGGCAAATCATCTTGCCGATTACACCGGACTTTACAACAGAGTCTCTATCGACCTTGGCGGTAACGACACCGACCTTCCAACTGATAAAAGACTCAACGCCTTCAAGAGAAACAAGGCTGACAACAAGCTCATTGCTCTTGTTTATAACTACGGCAGATTCCTTGCTATAACTTCATCAAGAGAAGGCTCTCAGCCCTCAACTCTTCAGGGAATCTGGAATGACAGAGTCATCCCGCCCTGGAACTCAAACTACACCGTTAACATCAACACCGAAATGAACTACTGGCCCGTTCTTATGTGCCGCATGCCTGAAGTTAATCTGCCTCTTATTGAAATGGTCAGAGAACTCAGCGAAAGCGGTGCAGCAACCGCAAAGGGTCAGTACGGCGCAAAGGGCTGGACTTCTCACCACAACGTTGACATCTGGCGTCTTTCAACTCCCGTTGACGGCAACGCGCAGTGGGCATTCTGGCACGGTTCGTCAGGCTGGCTCTGCGAGCATCTTTATGAGCATTATGAATATACAAACGATGTTGAATTTCTCAGAAACACTGCTTATCCCATCATGAAGGGTGCGGCTGAATTCTATCTTGACATTCTCACCGAATACAACGGAAATCTTGTTCTTGCTCCCGGCACATCACCCGAAAACAGCTTCTGGTATGAGGGAGAAAAATGCAGCGTAGGCAAGTATTCAACAATGTCCATGTCAATTGCTCAGGAGCTTTTTGAAAACTGCATAAAAGCCTGCGGTATTCTCGGCGTTGACAGCGATTTTTCCGCTGAGCTCAAAGCCGCTGCCGCAAGATTCCCCGAATTCAGGTTCGGCAGTGAAGGTCAGCTTCTCGAATTTGACGATGACTATGAAGAAACAGAAATTCACCACAGACACTGCTCGCATCTTTATGCGCTTCATCCCGCAAGAATTATCACTGCAGACGGCACACCCGAATTGGCAGACGCCTGCCGCAAGACTCTTGCAAGAAGGGGCGATAACGGTACGGGCTGGAGCCTCGGATGGAAAATCAATTTCTGGGCAAGACTCTTCGACGGCGACCACGCACTCAAGCTTATCGAAATGCAGCTTCGCCCCGTCAAGAGCATCGGTGTTAACTACACAAGAGGCGGCGGAACATACGAAAATCTCTTTGACGCTCATCCCCCGTTCCAGATTGACGGAAACTTCGGCTTCGTAAGCGGTATAACCGAAATGCTTATGCAGAGCCATGACGGAAAGATTTATCTTCTCCCCGCTCTCCCCTCAAAGTGGAAGAACGGCAGCATAAAAGGTGTTCTTGCAAAAGGCAATGTCATCGTTGACCTTGAATGGAAAAACGGAAAGGTTTCAGAATGCGTTCTTGAAGGCAAAGGCAAATTCACCGTTATTGCAGACGGAAAAGAGATTTCTGTCAAGCTTAACGGCGGAAAGACCGAGGTTAAGATTTAAAATGGAGTTTGACCTTTACGATTTTGACAAAACGGTTTATCCTCAGGATTCCGAAACTGTTTTTCTGTTTTACTGCATACTCCGCAGACCCTATCTTATATTCATCACGCCGTGGCTGCTTTTTAACCTTATTCTCTTTTTTCTCGGATTCGGTGATAAATATAAGGGCAGATGCTTTTCGTTTTTAAGATTCATAAACGGCGAAAAGATGGCGAGAGATTTCTGGGAAAATCAGCAGAAAAATATTTATCCGATTTTCAATCCCGAAAACAGAGAAAGACCTGTTGTTGTCTGCTCGGCATCGCCTGAATTCTTTCTTAAGCCTGTTTGCGACAAATATGAGGTGCATACCCTCATCGCAACAAGAATGAATCCGAAAACGGGCAAAATTCAGGGCTTTAACTGCAAGGATAAACAAAAGCCGATAAGACTTGCAGAAACATTGCCCGATGCAAAATTTATCAATGTTTATTCTGATTCGCTGAAAAATGATATTCATATTTTTGAGCTCGGTCAGAAATGCTTTCACGCTAACCGCGGCGTGCTGACCGAAATCAGCATTGATGATATCAGAAACACAGTCAACAAATGAAGAAACCCGCCTCCGGGGATAATCCTCAGAGGCGGGTATTTTTATGTTCATCATGCAAGTGCTTTGAAAAGATTGCCTATAATGCCCGAGAAAATGCCCGTTGCATTGAAATAGAGTGCAGGTGACTTGAATACGCTGTCATCAACATCGGAAGTAATCGATTCAATTTCAAAAGGAATGATTTCAGCAACATCGGTTTCAATCTTGTTGCCGTCTTCGTCAACAGTGTTGATTTTTGCGTCAACAAGCACATCATCCTTATAGATAAATTCTGCTCTGAAGGCTTCAGCAGCCTTGATAATCTTGATAACTTCCTCGGAGCCTTCCATAAGAGCAATAATCTCTTCAAGAGTCATGTCGCTGACATCAATGTTTTCAGGATTCTCGATCTTTCCGTCTTCAATAAGCTGCTTGACGATAGCTTCAAGGTCAACCTTGAATTCCTCGGTATAAACAGTGCCGTAGGGTGCAATTTCCTTTTCACCCGATGCGGTAAGAACAAGATACTCAAGGAAATCTGATTCTATGAACGCCATAAGCTCCTTTGCGGGCTCAAGAAGGTCTATATCCTCGCCGAGAATTCCGGTAATGTCAATTCTGCTGAAAAGAAGAGGAATGTAAGCATAGATTTTACCCTCTGTTATGAGCAGTTTGACTTTGAAAAACCAAACCTTTGCGCTTGCTGCAACCTTAACGTCCTCAACGCCGTCTTTTTCAACGATTTTTGCAGCTATTTCAACATTTGAAATCTTGATGATTTCGTTTTCAAATGCATCGTCTGCAAAATCAATTTTGATTGACTTTGTTTCTGCAAGGTCAGCAATCAGCGTTTCAGTCTTTGTTTCGGCGGCGGATGCACCAACACAAAGGAACGAAAGCGAAAGAATAACTGCGGTTAACATAATGCTGATAAATTTTTTCATAACATCAGCCTCCTTTGATTATATTTTTACACTTTTTATAATATTTGTCAACATTTTAAAGCTTAAGGATTTATAAAATTTTACATATTTAGCTGTATATGGCAATACTAAAAAGGGTGATTTTATGTTTTATATCATTTTATGTTCTCTTATCGCATATTTAATCGGAAGCGTAAACACGGCAATAATCATTTCCAAAAGCTTTTACGGAAAAGACATAAGGACGCTTGAAAGTAAAAATCCCGGAGCAACCAACATGATGCGTGCTTTCGGGAAAAAATCAGGTCTGCTTGTTTTTGCATTTGATTTTTCAAAAGGGATTCTTTCCGTTCTGATTGCAGATTTATTATTTTTGTTTCTTGATGCACCTTTTGAAACCGCACTTTTTGCAGGCTTTTTTGCGGTTTTCGGCCATGTTTTCCCCATTTACTTCGGATTCCGTGGCGGAAAAGGGGTTGCAACTCTTGCGGGTGCAGCTTTTGCTCTGATGCCGCTTATTACGCTCAGTCTGCTTGCGCTTTTTGCGGTCATTCTCGCGCTTTCAAGAATTGTTTCTCTCGCCTCGGGAATATGCGCCGCAGTTTTTCCGATTGCCGCCTATTTCTTTGCACCAAGCCACAACAATGAGTTTTTCATTTTCGGTTGTTGCTGTGCGGCTCTGATGATAATAAGGCATATTCCGAACATCGTAAGACTCATTGACGGAGAAGAGCGGAAGATATAAATAAACAATATATTTTTAACCGTAATCATTCATCAGGTCTTCTGCTTCATCGGACCTCTTTAGTTACACTTTCATCAATATATACGAAAATTTTTTCACTTTAGTTTTAATTTTGTTAAAAAAATTTTTCACATTTTATCAAATGTTAAGAATCTCTTAATTTTGAGCTGTATCAGGGATAAAATGGTTGACTCTTAAATTTTATTTTTGTATAATCTCAAACAATAGTGTAAAAAAACCGTTGCAATTTTCATTGCATTCAGATGCAAACGGAGGAACTATGAATAACAAAAAATATCCCTATTATGCCGTTGCGGAGCCCAAGGATCTCAAAGACCTCGTAAGCTTCTGCGCGTCGGAATTCGCAGACAAAACCGCTTTCCACTACATGGAAAGAAAAACAGAAGTCAAGAAAAGCTTCGCTCAGCTCAAAAAAGATGTTGAAGCCTACGGCACTTATCTTTACTCTCTCGGCTTTAAGAATTCCCACATCGCACTCATCGGCGACAACAGCTACGAATGGATAGTTGCTTATTTCGCAATCGTAAACGGCGGAAATGTTGTTGTTCCCCTCGATAAGCAGCTTTCGGTTGAGGAAGTTGCAAAGCTTCTTAAAAAGAGCGACGCTTCCGCAATCGTTTATTCCGATGCTTATTCGGAGGTGGAAGAAATTGAAGGCGTTGAGCACATTGCTCTTGAAAATTTCTCAGAGCACGCCGCAAAGGGTCAGGCTCTCATTGACGAAGGTCATGTTGACTTCGCCGAGTATGAGATTGACAGAAACAAAATGTGCGCAATCGTTTTCACCTCAGGCACTACTTCAGAGCCCAAGGGCGTTATGCTCACTCAGCATAACCTCATGAGAGACGCAATCATCAGCTCAAAGAACCTTCTCGTTCCCGAAGGAACCGTATGTCTCCTTCCCCTTTATCACACCTTCGGCTTTATGGCGGGCGTTCTTTGCCAGATGCTCAGAGGCTATCCCGTATTCATCAACACAAGCCTCAGAAATGTTCTCTCAGATATCAAATTTGCAAAGCCCAGACATGTCGCAGTTGTTCCCATGCTTCTCGGTGTTTTCTATAAGCAGATCTGGGCAAACATTGAAAAGAGCGGAAAGACAAAGCTCTTCAAGACAATGATCAAGGTAAGCAACGGTCTTCTCAAGGTTAACATTGACGTCAGAAGAAAACTCTTCGGCAAGGTTATTGATGCGTTCGGCGGCAACCTTGAAATGCTTATAACCGGTGGCTCGGCAATGGATGAAAGACTTGTTCAGGGCTTCCGTGATATCGGTATCAAGGTTATCAACGGCTACGGAATAACAGAATGCTCACCCATCGTTTCAACCATGAGAAATGAACATTTCTCACCCTCAAGCGTCGGCGCAATTCATCCCGAAGTTGATGCAAGAGTTGTTGACGGAGAGATTCAGCTTAAGGGCGGAACTGTTTTCTCGGGCTACTATAAAGACCCCGCAGCAACCGCTGCTGCTTTTGACGGCGAATGGTTCAAAACGGGTGACCTCGGCGAAATCGACGAAGACGGTCTTCTTTACATCACGGGCAGACTTAAAAACCTTATTATTCTTTCAAACGGTAAGAATGTTGCTCCCGAAGAGCTTGAAGCAAAGCTTATTGAAAATATCGATGAGATAAACGAAGTTGTTGTTTATGAAGATAACGATAAGATTGCGGCAGAAATCTTCCCCAACGAAGGCGTTGAAAATGCTGAGGAGGTAATCAAGGCTAAAATCGTTGAAGTCAACAGAACTCTTCCCTCATTCAAGCAGATTGCAACCACCAAATTCAGAGACACGGAATTCCCGAAAACCACAACCAAAAAGATTAAGCGTAACTATGCGGAGGCAAAAAAATGATTGAGAAACTCACAGCTATTATCAAGGATTTCAAAGAAGATCCTTCACTTGAAATCAACGAAAACACAGTTCTTGTTTCAGACCTTGAAATGGATTCATTCGACCTTGTTCAGCTTGTTTGCAGTGTTGAGGAAGAATTCGACATCAGAATTCCCGACAAGGCACTCAAAAACTTCATCACAATCGGTGATGTCGTAAAATACATAGAAAGCAAAATGTAATTAAAAAAGACCGTCGGCTGACGGTCTTTTTTCCTTTATATACCTAATGCTTTGATAAGTGCATTCAGAAGCAGTTTGATGAATCCGAACAAGCCGTTAAAATCGAGAAGATTGTCGGTTGAATCCTCGGGAGAAATTCTGCCCGTTCCCTCAATCGGCGTTCCGTCATAATCGGAAGTATGTGAGGAAAGCCATGAAATCATTCCGTCGGGATATGTAAGCGTTATTTTCTCGCTGAGACCGTTAACCGTTGTCATATGGGGATATGCACCGTTTTCTGCAGAGAATAAATCATGATTCACCGCAAACCACGCATGATGGCTGCTGCCGGTTTTTGTTCCGTCCTCATAGCAAACCTTTGTAAGTGTTGAGAATCTGCAGTCTTCTGCACATTCTGATGCGGCAACAACCTTTTCCCATGTGGGGGTAACAGCCATATAATAGTTGACAAGCGGGTCTCTTGTGCTTGACACAAACCATACAGGAACATCGGCGAGATTTGCCGCAAGCTCCTCTGACGGCGACCATGCGGGGCAAATCGGAAAAGCCGCCGCAAACATTTCGGGATAAGCAATTGCCATTTTGAGCGTCATTTTGCCGCCCATTGAATAGCCGCCTACATAAATTCTGCTCAGATCAATATTTTCTTTATTTTCCGCTATAAAGCTGTCAATTGCAGCTCTGAGCGGCTCGAGCATCTCATTGCTCCAATAAATTTTGTCTTCTTCTCTTGAGCGCGGAGCAAGAATAAATGCACCGCCGGCAGGGTCAAAGCGTGACTGGAATTCATCGCTTGCCCAATACGCAATATTGCTTTTCTTTACCTGCACGCCGTCAGCCGCACCGTCGCCCATTCCGTGAAGCCAGACAACAAGCGGATATTTTGCGCTGTCATTTTCTTTCACGGGAGAAAAATAGCGGTAATCAACCGAATATCCGCCAACCTCGGGACCTTCTCCGAAAACAAACTGCTCTTTAATCAACCCGATATCGCCCTCAATTGAGAGTGCGCCCGCACTCACAGAACAACCGAAAACGAACATTGCCGCAAGTAAAAATGCAGCGATTTTTTTAATTCTTTTCATTTTTACACCTCTTTATTTATTTAAGGATTCAAAAGATAAATTGCAAAAGTCAGATAGCCCGCAAATGTTACCCATATAAGATAAGGAATCTGCATATACGCCGCAGCAGGGCTGACTCTTCTGAAGCTGACTATCATTGCGATAATGACTGCCCAGAGCGCAACAAGCCAGACAAAAGCCAGCAAATACGCTTCAAGGTTAAAGAAAATGATGCTCCAGAAAAAGTTGAGAAAAAGATTTACCGCATAGATAATCAGCGCCCTTTTAACGGCTTCAGGCTTGAGTTCCTTTCTGTTATAAACAAGAGCCGCACCGATTCCCATAAGAACATAAAGAATTGTCCACACAACGGGAAAAAGCCATGACGGCGGCGAAAGCGGCGGACGGTTGATACGGGAATAAATATCCATATTTCCCATCGTCAGCAAGGCTGAGAGACCGCCGACTGCCAGTGCGATTGCAATTGAAATAACAAAGGGTTTGATTTTCTTCCACACAATTATCACCTCGTGATAATTCTATGAAAAAATCTCAGACAATATCATCCCAATTTATCTTTTTATCCCTGAAATAGTATTCTCTGTCATGCTCGCTGATTTCACGGAGCACTTTGCAGGGATTTCCGACAGCCACAACATTTGCGGGGATATCCTTTGTCACGATACTGCCCGCACCGATAACCGTGTTATCCCCTATCGTTACTCCCGGAAGCACAACCACTCCCGCACCCAGCCAGCAGTTTCTGCCAATGTGAACGGGCTGATTATACTGATAAGCCTTTTCACGAAGCTCTGGCAGAATGGGATGCCCTGCTGTCGCAACCGTTACATTCGGACCGAACATTGTGTAATCGCCGACATAAATATGAGTGTCATCGACAAGAGTGAGATTGAAATTCGCATAAACGCTGTTACCGAAATGAACATGGTGACCGCCCCAGTTTGCATGCAGCGGAGGCTCGATATAGCAGTTTTCGCCTATCTCGGCAAACATCTCTTTGAGCATAGCCTCTCTTTTGTCAAGCTCAGTCGGTCTTGTCATATTGAAATCATAAAGCTTGTTGACATAACCGAGCTGCTCGGTCATTATCTCTTCTCCGCTCGGGTAATAAACCTCACCCGTATGGAGTTTTTCTTTCATGCTGCTCATTCTGTATCCTTTCAAAAGAGCCCGAACAAAATGTTCAGGCTCTTTTCTCTTTATTTTACAATACCTTCAAGGAAGTTTGTTTCGGTCACATAGCCGTCTTTATCGATTCTGAAGGTTTTTGTTTCGAGCTTTTTGAAATCCGAATAAAAGCCTGCATTGATAATATCGCAGACGATCGCCGCTCTGGCAGGCTTACCCTCTGTTTCGCAAAGACGGATAATTGCATCTCCCGAACCATCCTCGCACTGCTTGAAAGCAACAAGCGAAACATTGGGCTTATCGATACTGATAAAGCTCTTCTTTGCGGGAAGGCTGCCCTTATGATATCCGCTCGGAATTGCGGCAAGCTTGCAGTTAAGCATTGCCGAAAGCTGCTGAACACCGCTCTTTTCTGCCTCGCCCTTATGGGGATAAACCGCATATTCAAATCTGTGCAGGCCTTCGTCTGTATAGGTAAAATCAGCGGCAGGTCTGTCCGAATAATGGTCGGCAAAAATCGAGTTTCTCAGAAGAGTGAGTCTGAGTGTATTGCCGGGGCAGTCATAGCTGTATTTTGCGTCGCTGATAAGCGCAACGCCTCTGCCCTCTGCGGTAATATCGCCCCATGTGAGTGCAGGCTCTTCTTCGCCGTTGCAGGGTCGCTTGATGAATCCTGCGGGGATTTCATAGGTCGAAACGGGGCTTTCGCCGCCGATTGTAACGGGCATTTTAAGCATCGTCAAAGGCTCCTGCCAGAGTGTTCTGCACTTGACGCGAAGCATCTTGCTTCCCGATGCAAGAATATAATCCTGAGTAAGATATGATCCGTTATAAATATGCTTTACTCTCATAACCGCTCTTGCAATTCCGTTTTCAATAAGCTCAATTGACTTAAGCTCCATTTTTGCGATTTCTTTGTCAAACTTAAAGATATTGTGTGCCCATGTGTCAGGCTCGGAATTGTCAATTATCGTAGGAACGCAGAATTCTCCGCCGACATACTCATAGCCATCCTCTTTTGAAACAAGGCTCCTGATTCCGCCTGTTTTGTCATCAAAAACAACCTTTAGATACTTGTTTTCCATCGTCAGAGCGTCTGCGGAAACATCGCTCTCCTTTATTGAGCATTCAACGCCCTCTGAGTCTGCGTGCCACAGCCAGTAAACGGCATAGCCGAGAGCGGGCACCTTTGCAATAAACTCGGTATCAAGATGACTGTCATTCGAGCGGGATGAGCGGACATTCTGGAAAATGACCTCATTGCCGTCGCAGTCTGTCACCTTTGCCGAAGGATGATATGTTCTGACAGCGGATTCAACCTCAAATGAAAGAGGGTTGAAAACAATAACGGGTCTGGGGAAAGCAAGATTTCTGCAATGATGGCGTTCATTTGAGAAAACGGAATCCGAAACTCCGTCAAGCCAGGTGTTAACCTGACCCGCAATCTTAAGCATTGCCTTATTTTCTTCCTTTGCGGCAATACTCATTGCATGACCCATGGTGTCACGCACATCGTCATAGGCTTCCATAATTGAGCAGCCGCAGAGAATATCGTGGAACTGATTGAAGCAGACCTCTTTCCATGCCTCGCCGAAAGCCTGAGTTGAAGCGGGAAGGTCTGAAATCGAAGCGCAGACAGTATTCCATTTTTCTGCATTCTGAAGCCAGTATTCTGCTTTTCTGTTAAGCTGTTTTACCATTGATGTTGCCGAATAGCAACCGCTTGCATGGTGCTGAAGCTCATCGCTCCATGAAGGAATCTCAATTCTCTGAGCGCAGAATTCGTCAAAGAAATCGTCGGGTGAAGAGAATTCAAGTTCGCAGAAGCCGTCGTCTGCAAGCTTTTTAAGATGCTCTATATCGCCCTTGGTCGGTCCGCCGCCGTGGTTGCCGACGCCATAGAAAAGCATCATTCCGTGGCCGGTTTTATCGGCTCTTTCATTAAGGTTTGCAACTGCTCTGTCAAGCCCTGCCGTGCCGGTTTCGGCATAACCGGTGGGGATTCTGTATGTAAGCACACGGGAGCCGTCTGCACTGTCCCACCAGAAAAGGTTTTCTGGAATTTCTGCATTTTCGTGCATACCGGGTCTCATCATAACATAGCATTTCATGCCGCCGTTGACAAGAAGCTGAGGCAGCATAGCGTTATGACCGAATGAGTCAACATTATAGCCCGTCTGGCATATCTTGCCGAACTTTTCATAATAATAAAGCTGGCTGTAGAGAGCCTGTCTTGCAAAGCTTTCACCGCTGGGCATATTGCAGTCTGGCTGCACCCACCATCCGTTGACAGGCACCCATTTGCCCTGCTTAATAAGCTTTCTGATTTCTTCAAAAAGCTCGGGGTCAATCTCTTCAACCCACTTATAGTAAGAAGCTGAAGAGCATGTAAAAACAAAACCGTCTTTTTTATATTCTTTAATTCTGTCAACCGCACTGCGGAAGGTCTGCAGAACTTCTCCGCAACCCTCCTGCCATCTCCAGAGCCAGATAGGGTCAAGATGTGCGTTTCCGATAAGATGTATTTTATTGCTCATAGTCTCACCTCATTATTCAAAGAATCCGAAGTATCTGCCGATCCAATAGGCAAATGTATAAACATAACAGCTTTCAACAACACGGCTTCCGCCTGAATCCTCATCAACCAGCGCAACGGGGTTACGGTCATATTTTGAAATGAATCTTTCATCGGGAGGAAGAAGAACGGAAATTTCGCTGTGGCCGACTTCAAGGGGCTTCACGGCAATGTCATGTCTGCCCTTAAGGCTTACACCGGAAGCAAGACGGCTTGCGTTTGTTCTGTAAAACCAGAGAGCGAGTGCGTCCATGTCAACCTCTTCATCAGGACATGCAAGAAGATACGGAAGATCATAGCCGGGATTGTGCTCTCTTTCAAGAGAAGTTCTCCATGACTTGAAGCCTCTGCGGTATTTTGCGAGAAGCTCTTCATCTTTTTCAAGAATGCAAAGACCGAGGAATGAGCAGACCGCAAGCATATGGTCGCCGTACATGATATCCTCAACAAATTCAATTCCCATTGACATTGTTGCATGATAGAGGCGGTCAAAATGCTTGTCAACAAGATCTGCATAGCCTTTTTCATTTACAAGATAGTCATAGCTTTCTTTCCATTTGCCCTGCTCGCCCGTTATATCCATTGTTACAAGATGATACATGAGCAATTCCGCAGAATTGAGGCAAGCATCAACCCAGCCGAATTCACTGTTGAAATATTCCTCATTCCACTTCGCCCATGTTGTCGGTTTTCCGCTGTAATCGATGAGCTGATAGCCGTTGTCTATGATGTGGCTCATCAGACCCTTTGCGGACTCTTTAATAAGCTCATCAAGCTCGGGATCGTCGCAGGCAAGATATCTGTGAGCAAAAAGCATGTTAAGAAAATGATGTGTTATTTCGTCACTGCTTGTGTCTGCTTTATATACTATATCATCATCGGTATAGCCGAGGTCAGTATAAAGCTTTGCGAGTCTTTCAGGAATCTTTGCGGATGCGTCAATTTCAAATCCGACACAGTTTTTATTCTGAGAATCCGTGGTTTCAAGGCAAACCGCTTTTCCGCCCGTCTTTCTGAAGAATATTCCGTCATCGGGAACGGGTTCATCAGCGCAGAGATATGTTCTTGCGGCGAAACCGTTGCCTCTGCCGTGAACATGAAGCAGAAGAAGGCATGCTTCAACCGCTCTTGTTGCAACTTTTTTTGCCTCAATTGTATCGGGATGGTCAATACCCTTCTCTCTTTTGAAGGTTGCATATTTAAACACTTCACCCATTGCAAAACCTGCGGTGAAGCTTCCGTCATTATCGGAATGACCGTAAGGATAGCAGGTTTCGGGGTTGCCGGGCTGAGCCATGGCTTTCTGGCTTATCATTCCTCTTCTGTCAATATATTTAAGTGTTTCTTGAAGAAGAATATCTGCCTTTTCCTCAGCACTGATAAGCTTCATTTCAACATGCACAACGCCGGTCTCGGTCAGCACCCATACATTGTCGCCCTCGGGGAGAATTGCTTTGATATTATTATCCTGCAAATCTCTCGGGGCGCTGAAATACATCAGCTTATCCGCCTCGATTTCCGCATTTTTATCATAGCGGACAAGACCTGTTTTTGCACCTAACCACAGAATTTCTCCTGCGTTAGCAAAACAAGTGTAATCGCTCTTTTTTGAAGGCAGAGGCAGCGGAAATCCCTCAAGATCGGGAGCTTCGCTTCTGCATGCAAAAAGTGTGCTCGGCACTCTTGCATCAGTGAGTGAATAAAAGCTGCTGAATCTGCACAGATGTGACGTAAGTTTATAGGGCATACTCATAATCTATCTCCTAATGTTTAAAGATATTTATAATATAACAGAGCTGAAAAATATATGCAACCATAAATTTGAATATTTTCAATAAAAATTGCATGTTTACAATTTTTTCAAGCGGTGGTATAATTCAGTTGAATCAAAATCAAAAAAGCAGGTATTATATGTTGAATTTCAAAAAAATCGAGCTTGATGATATTCCCGTTCTGAAAGCGTATTTTGACGCTTACCCCAACAGACAGTGCGACAGAACAGCGGGCGCAATAGCAATGTGGAGAGATGTTTATTATAATTACTATTCCGTTACGGACGGCACAATTATTCTCTCTTCAAAGCCCGGAAACGAATACAGCTTTTCATATCCCATCGGCAAAAAAACCGATGAGGCAATAAAAACACTTGAAAACTTCTGCAGAGACCACATGCTGCCGATGATATTTTTCGGTGTCAGCGTCAAAGAAAAAGAAAGACTGCTTGAGCTTTATCCTGACAGCGAATTTCACTCCGATCGTGACCATTCTGATTATCTCTATGAAAAAAATGCAATTTTAACGCTCATCGGCAAAAAATACAGTACCCAGAGAAATCATATAAATAAATTCAAAAAGCTCTATGAGAACTGGAATTTTGAAAAAATTACAAAGGAGAATATTCCCGAAATAATCGACTTCACCAAAGGTTTTTCGTTCAACTCACAGAAAGAAGACGGCAATGCCGAAAAAGAGCTTGAATTATGCTGCGAAGTGCTTGAAAACTATGATATTTTCGGTATGCTCGGCGGTGCTCTCAGGGTCAACGGCAAGATTGCAGGCTATTCAATCGGCGAAATCATCGGCGACACTCTTTTCTGCCACATCGAAAAAGCGGACATAAGCTATCACGGCGCTTATCAGATGGTAACAAATCAGTATCTGCAGATGTACGCTCAGGGCGAAGAGGTTAAATTCGTTAACCGTGAGGACGATTGCGGCGACGAAGGCCTAAGAAAATCCAAGCTTTCCTATCATCCTGTTGAGCTTCTCGAAAAAATAGAATTCAAGGTCAATCTGTAATTATTCTCAGCCCGACTGTTAATCCAGTCGGGTATTTTTATATCAAAATCAACCATATTTTTTGTGCATTTTGCCGTCACTTTTTTCTTAGATAAGAAATTTATTGTCGGTGTATACGATTTTGTTTCACATCGCTTTAAATCGCTAAATTATTTGTTGACAAGCCTGATTTGTTTATATATAATATATAAATACTTGTAATAGAGTGAAAGTTTTCACACTTTGCAGGATAAGCTGTTTTTTCAAAAGGAGAGATTTAGCAAATGAAAAAAATTACCATCGCAGATGCGACCCTCAGAGAAGGTTCACGCAGAGGCGAGCTCGCCCTGAGTTTCAAGGAAAAGCTTGAAATCGCAAAGCTTCTTGACAATCTTAATGTTGACGTTATCGAAGCTGCACCCATCGTAGATGAAAAAATCGACACTCTTGTTCTGCGTACAATCAGTCCCCTCCTAAAAAACAGCATCCTATCCTGCCCCGCCGGTTCATCAGTTGAAGAAGCTGACAGAGCAATGAGCTCCATTTCAGCCGCAAAGAAGCCCAGACTTCTCATTTCTCTTCCTGTTTCAACCGTTCAGATGGAATATCTTTGCCATAAAAAGCCCGCGGCAATGCTCGAACTTATCGGTACTCTTACCGCTCATTGCGCTTCAATCTGCAATGATGTTGAATTTGCCGCAGTTGATGCAACAAGAGCAGAAAAGGAATATCTTTTTGAGGCTGTAAAGACCGCAATCGCAAACGGTGCAAAAACCGTTACTCTCTGCGACACTGCAGGAGCACTTCTCCCTTCAGAGTTTGAAGCTCTTATCAACGAGCTTTACGAAGCGGTTCCCGAAGCAAAAGACGTTGCTCTCTGTGCAGAATGCAGCAACGCTCTCGACATGGCAAATGCATGCGTATTCTCCTGTGTTTCAGCAGGTGCAACTCAGATAAAAACCTGCGTCGGCAGTGACGCTCTTCCCTCGCTTGAAAGTGTTATGAAAGCTCTTCAGGTAAAGGGACATACTCTTGATGTTAGCTACAGTGTCAACTCAATGGCAATCAACAGCTCAGCAAGCAAAATTCTTCGCATAACCAATACAAGACACAACGAAAATTCACCCTTTGAAAACGGTGTAGGCGGCTCGGCAGGAAGCGTTCTTCTTGACGGCACTGCAGATATTTCAAAAGTCAGCAAAGCAATCGTCACTCTCGGCTACGAGCTTTCCGAAGACGATACCGCCAAGGTTTTTGAAGCCTTCAGCAACCTTGCGGGCAAAAAGCAGATAGGAAGCAAGGAGCTTGACGCAATCGTTGCAACGGTTGCTCTTCAGGTCCCTCCCACCTACAGACTTCAGAGCTATGTTATAAACAGCGGAAACATCATTTCTTCAACAGCCAACATAGTTCTCGAGAAAGGCAACAGAACTCTCAAGGCAGTAGCTATAGGCGACGGCCCGATTGACGCTGCGTTCCTTTCAATCGAGCAGGTTATCGGCCATCATTATGAGCTGGATGATTTCCAGATCCAGTCCGTTACCGAAGGCAGAGAAGCGATGGGCGAGGCTCTCGTCAAACTCCGTTCAGACGGAAAGGTTTATTCCGGCAAGGGCATTTCAACCGATATAATCGGTGCAAGCATTACCGCTTATCTTAATGCCCTTAACAAAATCGTTTATGAGGAGAGTGCAATCTGATGAAACTGTCATTCTCAACTAACGGTTGGCAGGAGCTTTCGTGGGCTGATTTCGTCAACACCGCAAGCGACCTCGGCTACAGCGGAATTGAAATCCACAACATAACAGACAGCCGTTTCACCGGCTCCGATGCTCCTTTCAACAAAGCAAATTCATCAGCTACCGTTCACAAGCTGCTTGAAAAGAATATTTCAATTCCCTGCATTGACACTTACTGCAACATCGCTGACGAAAATGAAGCTGACAAGGGCTTTGAAGAAATTGCAACCGCAATCGAAATCGCCGCAAGAATAAGATGTTCATATGTCAGAATTCATGCATATTCAACCGGAGAAGGCGTCGAGGCTGAAAACTCCGCCGTTACCTCGCTTATCGGCAGACTTATTGACAAAGCCGAACAGGACGGAGTTACCCTCCTTGTTGAAACTGTCGGCATTTACGCTGACACCGGCAGACTGCGTGATCTTCTCAACATTTTCGCCTGCGACGCTCTCTGTGCTCTCTGGGACATCAATCATCCCTACAGAGATTTTAACGAAGAGCCCGACCAGACAATAACCAACCTCGGCGCATACATAAAGCATGTTCACATCAAGGATTCCGTTATTGAAAACGGCGATGTAAAATATAAGCTTCTCGGCGAAGGCGATCTTCCCATAGCTTCAATGCTTCTCGCACTTGAATCGGTTAACTATGACGGCTTCCTTTCATATGAATGTCAGCCCGAAACAATGGAGGATTTCGGCATCGCCGATATCGTATTCCCCCATTTTGCAAACGCAATCAGCGTTTACGACACAAAGAAAAAGACCGAAGAGCTTCTTTATACCAACAGAAGCGGCTCGGGCAAATTCGTCTGGGAAAAATATTCTCTTATCAACAAGACCTTCTCTCAGGTGCTTGACACAATGGTTGAGAAATTTCCCGACCAGCTTGCATACAAATACACAACTCTTGATTATACAAGAACATATTCCCAGTTCCGTGACGATGTTGACACCTTTGCACGCTCGCTTATCGCTCTCGGCGTAAAGCCCGGCGACAAGGTTGCTGTGTGGGCGACAAACATTCCCCAGTGGTTCATCACCTTCTGGGCTGCAACAAAAATCGGCGCAGTTCTCGTTACGGTCAACACCGCTTACAAAATCCACGAAATCGAATATCTTCTCAGACAGTCTGACACTCACACTCTCGTAACAATCGAATCCTGCCTTGATTCAAACTATGCGCAGTCGATTGCGGAGCTTTGCCCCGAGCTTGAGGTTGCCGTTCCCGGAAAGCCTCTTCACTGCCGCAAGCTTCCCTTCCTTCGCAACATTATCACGGTAGGCTACCGTCAGAAGGGCTGTCTTACATGGGAAGAAGCTGTTGACATGTCAGTCAGGGTTCCCATTGAAGAGGTTTACCGCAGAGCAGCGGCAGTTGATTGCCACGATGTCGCAAACATGCAGTACACTTCGGGTACTACAGGCTTCCCCAAGGGCGTTATGCTTACCCACTACAATATCGTTAATAACGGTAAGATAATCGGCGACAGAATGGACATGTCCACCGCCGACAGAATGATGATTCAGGTGCCTATGTTCCACTGCTTCGGCATGGTTCTTTCAATGACATCAATGATGACTCACGGCGGAACACTCTGTCCCTTGCCTTATTTCTCGGCAAAATCCTCTCTTGCATGCGTAAACCTTGAGCACATTACCTGCTTCAACGGCGTCCCCACAATGTTCATCGGAATGTTCCAGCATCCCGACTTTGCGAAGACGGATTTCTCATATATGAGAACCGGCATTATGGCAGGCGCAAACTGCCCGCCCGACCTCATGAAGAGAGCTGCAGCAGAGATGAATATGACCGAAATTCTCTCGGTTTACGGTCAGACGGAAGCTTCCCCCGGATGTACAATGGGCGAAGTCAACGAATCACTTGAAGACCGCACCGAAACGGTCGGCAGCGCATTCCCCCACATTGAATGCAAAATCATCGACCCCGAAACCGGCGAAGACCTTCCCGACGGTCAGAACGGCGAATTCGTTGCAAGAGGCTATAACATCATGAAGGGCTATTATAAAATGCCCAAGGCAACCGCAGGCGCAATTGATGCCGACGGCTGGCTTCACAGCGGCGACATTGCATGCAGACGCCCCGACGGCTACTACATGATTACAGGCAGACTCAAGGATATGATTATCCGAGGCGGCGAAAACATTTATCCCCGCGAAATCGAAGAATTCATCTTCACACACGATTCCGTTGAGGATGTTCAGGTTATCGGCGTCCCCGATAAGCGCTACGGCGAAGAAATCCTTGCAAGCATCATTCTCAAGAAGGGCTGTTCCATGACCGAGGATGAAATGAAGGATTACATCATGTCTCATATGGCAAGACACAAGGTTCCCCGCTATATTGAGTTCGTTGATTCCTTCCCCAAGAATGCAGCCGGCAAGATTCTCAAATACAAAATGAGAGAAGAAGCCGCAAAGAAATATTCAGAAAATTAACCAATAATCTACCGAAAGGGTGTTAAAAATGTTAAATATCAGAATCGAAAAAACAACTGCTCCCAAGCAGAAACCCGACGAGAACAATCTCGGCTTCGGTAAAATCTTTACCGATCATATGTTTATTATGAATTATACCGAGGGTCAGGGCTGGCACGATCCCAGAATTGTTCCCTACGGCGATCTTACACTTTCTCCCGCATGCATGGTTTTCCACTACGGTCAGGAAATGTTTGAAGGCCTCAAGGCTTACAAGGGCGCTGACGGCGAAGTCCGTCTTTTCCGTCCCGAAATGAACGCAAAGAGAACAAATGACACAAACAAGCGTCTTTGCATCCCTGAGCTTCCCGTTGAAGATTTCGTTCAGGCTGTAAGCGAAGTTGTCAGAGTTGATAAGGACTGGATCCCCTCTGCTCCCGGCACCTCACTTTACATCCGTCCCTTCATCATCGCAACCGATGATTTCCTCGGCGTTGCTCCCTCAAAGACCTATCTCTTCATCGTAATCCTCTCCCCCTCAGGTGCTTACTATTCAAGCGGACTCGCTCCCGTTGGCATCTGGATTGAAGATGACTATGTAAGAGCAGTCAAGGGCGGCATGGGCTTCGCAAAAACAGGCGGTAACTACGCAGCAAGCCTTGCAGCTCAGGTCAAGGCTCACGACGACGGTTATTCTCAGGTTCTCTGGCTTGACGGCGTTGAGAGAAAATATATCGAAGAAGTTGGCGCAATGAACATCTTCTTCAAGATTAACGGCACTATTGTTACCCCGATGCTCAACGGCAGCATTCTTCCCGGTATCACTAGAAATTCCGTTATCCAGCTTTGCAAGAGCTGGGGTCTCCCCGTTGAAGAAAGAAAGATTTCTGTTGAAGAACTCATCGAAGCTCAGAATAGCGGTGCTCTCGAAGAATGCTTCGGCACCGGCACAGCAGCAGTTATTTCACCCGTCGGCAAGCTCCGCTACAAGGATGATGTTATGACTATCAACGGCGGCAACATCGGCGAAATCAGCCAGAAGCTCTATGACACAGTTACCGGCATTCAGGGCGGCACTGTTAAGGATGAATTTAACTGGGTAACAGTTCTCTAATATCATGGATACCAAAAGAATTACTCTTTTCGCAGGTCATTACGGCAGCGGCAAAACAAATCTCGCCGTTAATTTCGCACTCATGCTCAAAAAGAATTTTGATAAGGTCAGCATTGCCGACCTTGATATAGTCAATCCCTATTTCAGAACGAAGGACAGCGAAAACTTTCTCGAAAGCAAGGGAATTCATCTTATTTCATCGGAATACGCAAATTCCAATGTTGATGTGCCCGCGCTTCCCGCCGAAGCTTATTCGATAATTGATGATCTTACCGTAAGAGCAGTCATTGATGTCGGCGGCGATGACAGAGGCGCACTTGCACTCGGAAGATATTCACCGTCAATCGTTAAGCAGAATGACTATGAAATGCTTTTTGTTATCAATAAGTTCAGACCGCTCACACCGAACGCCGCATCAACGCTTGCCGTTATGCGCGAAATCGAAGAAGCGGGTTCAATAAAATTCACGGGAATAGTCAACAACTCAAATCTCGGCGACGAAACAACCGCTGATGATATCCTCTCTTCGGTTGCTTATGCAAAAGAGGTTTCGGAAATGAGCGGACTGCCGATTAAAATGACCGGAGTTAAAGAAGATTTACACGATTCCGTTAAGGATAAAATTGAAAATTGTTTCCCGATCAGACTTTATGTCAGACAATCGTGGAGCAAAGTGGAGGAAGACATATGGCAAAAGTAACATTTAATACAGACCGCTGCAAGGGCTGCGGACTTTGTGTTGGCGCTTGTCCCAAGAAAATCGTTGCATTGCTTAAGGATGAAATCAACGCAAAGGGCTACCACCCTGCAGGAATAACAGACCAGTCAGCCTGCATAGGCTGCGCATTCTGCGCAACTATGTGCCCCGACTGCGTAATCACAGTTGAGAAGTAAGGAGGAAGAGAACAATGGCTGAGAAAGTTTTAATGAAGGGCAACGAAGCTCTTGCGGAAGCTGCTATCATGGCAGGCTGCCGCCACTACTTCGGCTACCCCATCACTCCGCAGACAGAAATTGCTGCATATATGGCAAAGAGAATGCCTCTTATCGGCGGCACCTTCCTTCAGGCTGAAAGTGAAATCGCCGCAATCAACATGGTTTACGGTGCAGCTGCAGCCGGCAAAAGAGCTATGACTTCAAGCTCAAGCCCCGGAATTGCGCTCAAAAGCGAAGGTATTTCATACCTTGCAGGTGCTGACCTTCCCGCACTTATTATCAACGTACAGAGAGGCGGCCCCGGTCTCGGCGGCATCCAGCCCTCACAGTCAGACTATTTCCAGTCAACCAAAAGCGCAGGTCACGGCGACTTCCACCTTATAGTTCTTGCCCCCGCTTCCGTTCAGGAAATGGTTGACCTTACTTTCAAGGGATTTGATCTTGCTGATAAATACAGAATGCCTGCAATGCTTCTTTCTGACGGCACAATGGGTCAGATGATGGAACCTGTAAGCCTTGATATGGGCAAGGTTACCGAATATGACAAGTCATCATGGGCAGCATGCGGCACCAATGGCGAGAGAAAGCACAATGTTGTTAACTCTCTCTTCATCCAGCCTGATGAGCTTGAAAGATACAACTTCGAGCGTTTCGAGCGTTACGCTCAGATTGAAGCAAACGAGGTTATGTATGACGAATATATGATGGACGATGCTGAAATCTGCATTGTTGCTTACGGCGTTGCCGCAAGAGTTTCTCAGAACGCAATTGACAAGGCAAGAGCTCAGGGCGTCAAGGTCGGCATGATCCGTCCCATCACTCTCTGGCCCTTCCCCAAGGCTGTTCTCAATGCTGCTGCAGACAGAGTCAAGGCATTCGTTACAGTTGAGCTTTCAATGGGTCAGATGATTGAGGATGTTGAGCTTGCTATCCGCTGCAAGAAGCCCGTGCTTCTCTGCAACCGTGTCGGCGGCATGATTCCCACAACCGAGGATGTCCTCAATTCAATCAACAAAGCTAATTCCGTCGGAGGTGACAAATAATGATAGTTTTTGAAAAACCCAAGGCATTAGCCGATGTTCCTCTTCATTATTGCCCCGGCTGCACACACGGTATAATCCACCGTCTTGTTGCCGAAGTTATTGATGAACTCGGCATTGAAGGCAAGACCGTCGGCGTTGCTCCCGTTGGCTGCTCAGTTTTTGCTTATAACTATTTTAACTGCGATATGATTGAGGCTGCTCACGGCAGAGCACCCGCAGTTGCAACAGGCGTTAAGCGCAGCGACCCTGACAACATCGTTTTCACCTATCAGGGCGATGGCGACCTTGCCGCTATCGGTACCGCTGAAACAGTTCATTCAGCAGCAAGAGGCGAAAACATCACCGTTATTTTCGTTAACAACGCTATTTACGGCATGACAGGCGGTCAGATGGCACCTACAACCCTCCCCGGTCAGGTAACACAGACCTCCCCCTAC
>JAZQEE010000074.1:0-2621 GCA_045538815.1 Acutalibacteraceae bacterium | reverse complement strand
GGGGCTTCCCGATGCTTACGGCAGAGGAAGAATAATCGGAGACTACAGAAGAGTTGCTCTTTACGGTGTTGACAGACTGATAGAAGAAAAACAAAAAGACAAAGCAGAGCTTTCAAATAAAATTCTCGACAACGACAATCTTAAGCTCTCCGAAGAGCTTTATCAGCAGATCTCATTTTTGAGTCTTCTGAAACAAATGGCTGAAATGTACGGTTATGACATAAGCAAACCTGCATCAAATGCTAAAGAGGCTGTACAGTGGACTTATTTTGCATATCTTGCTTCGATAAAAGAGCAGAACGGCGCTGCAATGTCGCTCGGAAGAGTAAGCACTTTCTTTGATATATATTTTGAAAGAGATATTGAAAACGGAGTACTTGATGAAAGTCAGCCGCAGGAAATTATGGACGACTTCGTAATGAAGCTGCGTATGGCAAGACACTTGCGTACTCCCGAATATAACGAGCTTTTCGGCGGAGACCCGATGTGGATCACCGAAGCTGTAGGTGGCGTTGGCGAAGATGGCAGAACTCTTGTAACAAAGAACAGCTACCGTGTGCTCAACACTCTTTATACCCTCGGCTCATCACCTGAGCCCAATCTCACCGTTCTCTGGTCGAATTCGCTGCCTGAGAGCTTCAAGAGATTCTGTGCAAAGGTTTCGGCTGATACGGACTCAATTCAGTACGAAAACGATGACCTTATGCGCCCGATTTACGGTGATGACTATGCAATTGCCTGCTGCGTTTCCGCAATGAAGGTCGGCAAGCAGATGCAGTTCTTCGGCGCACGCTGCAACCTCGCAAAGCTCTTGCTTATCGCAATCAACGGCGGCTATGACACAACAAGCGGCATGCATATCGGTCCTCAGATGCCTGTTATGGAAGGCGATTCGCTCGACTATGATGAGGTTATGAAGCGATATGATATCTATATTGAATGGCTCAGCCATCTTTATGTCAACACAATGAATGTCATTCATTATATGCATGATAAATATGCTTATGAGAAAACTCAGATGGCGTTGCATGATACAAATGTCGGCAGGTTTATGGCATTCGGCGTTGCGGGTCTTTCGGTTGTTGCCGATTCTCTCAGCGCAATCAGATATGCAAAGGTGCGCCCGATAAAGAATTCAGAGGGCTTCGTTACAGAATTTGAAACTGTCGGTGATTTCCCGAAATACGGCAACGATGATGACAGAGTTGACCTTATTGCAAAGGAAATGACTCACAAGGTTATCACCGAGCTTCGCAAAACACCCACCTACAGAAAGGCTGAGCACACTCTTTCCGTGCTTACCATTACTTCGAACGTTATGTACGGTAAAAACACCGGCGCAACCCCCGACGGAAGAAAGGCTTCCGCTCCCTTCGCACCCGGCGCAAACCCGATGCATAACCGCGAAGAAAACGGCGCGCTTGCTTCTCTCAACTCAGTTGCAAAGCTCAGCTACGATGATTGCCGTGACGGTATTTCAAACACCTTCTCAATCACTCCCGAAGCGCTCGGAAGAACCGAAGAGGAGAGAGTTGATAATCTTGTTACCATTCTTGACGGCTACTTTGCAAAGAAGGCTCATCATATCAATGTTAATGTTATGAACAGAGAAACTCTTATTAAAGCTTACGAAAACCCCGAGGATTATCCCAACCTTACAATCCGTGTTTCGGGCTATGCGGTTAACTTCAACAAGCTTTCAAAAGAGCAGCAGAGAGAGGTTATCAGCCGTACATTCCACGAGGCGGTATAAAATGGGAAAAGTTCATTCTTTTCAGAGTCTCGGAACCCTTGACGGTCCGGGTGTGCGCTTCGTTGTTTTTGCTCAGGGCTGTAACCTGCGTTGCGGCTGCTGTCATAATCCCGACACATGGGATATGAACGCAGGCAATGAATACACACCTGAAGAGGTTGTTGCAAGAGCCGTGAGATATAAAGAATATTTCAAAAAAGACGGTGGAATAACCGTTTCGGGCGGAGAGCCGCTTTTGCAGCCTGAGTTTGTGCGGGAGGTTTTCCGACTCTGCCATGCAGAGGGCATCAACACCTGCCTTGATACCTCGGGAAGCATCCTCAACGATGCGGTTAAACATGCTTTGGCAGAAACGGACAGAGTGCTGCTCGATATCAAATATACCGAGGACGGTCTTTACCGTGAGCATGTCGGATGCGGCATGAATAAGGTGACGGATTTTCTTTCTTATCTTGATGAGATGCGGATTCCCGTCACTCTCAGGCAGGTTATTATTCCGACACTCAACGATAACGAAGAAAACATTCTTGCACTGAAAGCGATATCGGATAAATATAACTGCATTGACAAAACCGAACTTCTTCCTTTCAGAAAGATTTGTCAGGTAAAGTATGACAAAATGGAAATTGATTTCCCGTTTGCTCATATTCCCGAGCCGGACAGAAAAACAATGGATAAATTAAACAGTATACTAAAAAAGAGCTGACCTTGGGCGACATTTCATAAGGAAGTTAAGGTTTTTATCGCTTCTTTTCCGTTAATACTTCACGAAAAAATCCCGCAATACACAAAGTATTACGGGATTTTTGTCATTTTGTCTGAACGAAAAATAACCTGATAAAAACTGCTTTGCACCTTAAAAAGAGAT
>JAZQEE010000073.1:0-29702 GCA_045538815.1 Acutalibacteraceae bacterium | reverse complement strand
CTGCATTACTGCCCCGGATGTACGCACGGTATTATTCACAGACTGGTTGCCGAAGCAATTGACGAGCTCGGAATCAGCGGAAGAACCATCGGCGTAGCTTCGGTTGGATGTTCGGTATTTTCCTATAATTATTTTAACTGTGATATGATTCAGGCGGCTCACGGAAGAGCCCCCGCTGTTGCAACTGGTGCAAAGCGCGCTAATCCCGACAACGTAGTATTTACTTATCAAGGCGACGGCGACCTCGCTGCAATCGGTACTGCGGAAACCGTTCACTCTGCTGCTAGAAACGAAAACATTACCGTAATTTTCGTTAACAACGCTATTTACGGCATGACAGGCGGTCAGATGGCACCTACAACCCTCCCCGGTCAGGTAACACAGACCTCCCCCTACGGCAGAGACACCAAAACTGTAGGCTTCCCCGTTAAGGTTTGTGAAATGCTTTCACAAGTTGACGGTGCAGCTTATCTTGAAAGAGTTACCGTAAACAATGTTAAGAATGTTAAAAACGCAAAAAAGGCTATCAAAAAGGCTTTCCAGTATCAGCTTGAAGGTAAAGGCTTCTCATTGATTGAAGTTGTTTCAACCTGCCCCACAAACTGGGGGCTCACTCCCGAGAAAGCTCTTGAATGGCTTGAAGAAAATATGCTTCCTTATTATCCCCTCGGAGTATATAAGGACAAATATGCCGAAAAGGAGGAGAAATAATTATGACAAGTCAGATTCTTCTTGCAGGCTTCGGCGGTCAGGGTATTCTCTTCTCAGGCAAATTTCTCGCATATGACGGACTTATTGAAGAGAAAGAAGTCAGCTGGCTCCCCTCTTACGGACCCGAAATGAGAGGCGGCACCTGCAACTGCTCGGTTATCCTCAGTGATGTCAAGATCGGTTCCCCCATCGTTTCAAACCCCGATATTCTCATTGCAATGAACCTTCCCTCTCTTGATAAGTTTGAGAAGGATGCTGTTCCCGGTGCCAAGATTTTTGTTGACAGCTCTCTTATTGACCGCAAGGTTGAGAGAGACGACGTTGAAGCATATTACATTCCCGCAACAAGAATGGCTTCAGACGAAGGTCTCAAGGGCCTTGCAAACATGATTATGATTGGCTATATGATTAAGAAAACAGGCGTTATGCCTTATGAAAATGTTGCTAAAGTTATGGCAAAGGTTGTTCCCGCAAAGAAGCAGAATCTTCTTGACCTTAACATTAAGGCAGTTGAACTCGGATATACTTTCAAATAATCACAAAAGCATCAAACCCGCAGTCAGAACAGACTGCGGGTTATTTTACATCAGATAAACAATCATTAACACAATTATTCCGAGAACAATTCTGTACCAACCGAAAAATCTGAAGCTGTGATTTTTAACAAAATTCATCAGAAATCTGATTGTGGCAAGAGAAACCGCAAAAGCAGTCAGCATTCCGACTGCAAGAGTCAGAAGTTCATCTGACGAAAAATCAAGTCCGAATTTCAGAAGCTTCAATGCGCTTGCGCCGAACATTGTCGGCACCGCAAGAAAGAAAGAGAACTCAGCGGCGGCAGTTCTTGAAACTCCAAGAAGAAGTGCGCCAAGAATAGTTGCTCCCGAACGCGAAGTGCCCGGAATCATTGAGAGCGCCTGAAACAGACCGATAAGAAAAGCTGTTTTATAATCAATTAAAAAAACATCATCAACTTTTGCAATTCTGTTCTTATTACGGTTTTCAATTATAATAAAAAGAATTCCGTAAAGAATGAGCATAGCTGAAATCGTTGCCGCATTACCGAAATACGCTTCGAGAAAATCATCAAGAAGCAGTCCGAGAACAGCCGCAGGGACACACGCTGCAGCAACTCTGAGCCACATTCCGATTACCGAATGCTCAATAATAAACTTTCCGTTATCAATAGTTACGGGAAAAATCTTTTTGAAAAACAACACAATAACAGCGAGAATTGAGCCAAGCTGAATAACAACAAAAAACATTTCCTTGAATTTTCCGGTCATGTCCAGCGGCACAAATTCATCAAAAAGAAGCATGTGACCCGTACTGCTTATCGGCAGCCATTCGGTTATCCCTTCAATTATTCCAATCAGAATTACCTTTAATAATTCAATAAGCTTCATTTATTTCACCGCCCGATTTCTATTTTATGCGGTGAATTTTTTTATATGCCTTACCATATAACGCATAAAGAAAGCCCCCGCTTCCTCTCGGAAGCAGGGGCAGGAATATAATCTTATTGTGTAACTACTGTTGTGCTGTGTGAAGTCTGAGTGATATCAGCAGCATAGTTGTAGTAGTCTCTGATGAGTGTTGCGTCATCACCGTCTACGTCACCGTCATGGTCAACGTCAGCAGCTTCATAGATATAGTCGCCGCCCATAGCGGAAGCATCGCTGTTTGTCTGAGTGATAACTGCGTAGCGAAGTTTTGACCAGTCTGTACCGTCGATACGAGCATCACCGTTAAGATCGCCGTAAAGAACTGCATAGTATCTGAACTTCTCGATACCACCGACTGTGCCCTTATAGTAAGCACCGGTGCCGAGACCCTTGGATGATTCAAGGATTGAAACTTCGTTACCGTTACTTACGTTGATGATCATGTTGGCTTCTTCAATGAGATCCATTGTGATGCCCTGACCTTCAATAAGACCGATGATGTGACCGAGTGTACGGTTACCGACTGATGTTTCAACAACCTCGGTGTCGCCGCCTGTTTCAGGATTTGTCTCAAGCTTGGGAGCCTGGAGATATTCAAGCTGAATGATAGCGGTTTCAAGTTTTGTTACCATTGAGTCAATTTCTTCCTGGTTTTCACAGTCCATAATTGCTTCGTTTTCATAAAGAAGATCTGCATCTGCAATAACTGCATCAAGAGCTTCGATTGTTTCTGTAACGAAGCCAAGCTCGGGATCGTTTCTGATTCCGTTGGGATCTGCAAGATCCTTAGCCTGAGCAAGAACCTCGAGGAACTGAACCCAGTCTGCAGGACCGGTGAACAGAACAAGATTGTTGTAGGTTTCAAGAAGATGATGGAATGCTTCTGTTACCATTGACTGAGTGAGGCCGGTTGCCTGAGTCTTGTTTGCCTTGATTGAGTTAGCGAAATCGTATGCATCGCGGAAGGCGTTATATGAGCTCTGAGTGTAAACCTTTGTATAAGTAACTGCGTTGTTAACGATGCCTGATTCAACAAGGTTACGCTTGTTGTTTTTGCTGATGTAAGCATGACCGACATGTTCAAGAGCCCATTCGAGCATTGTTGTGTCAACAGCGGTCTTTCTCATGGTTTCTGCTTCCTTCATTCTCCAGTTGATTGTATCAAGCTGGTTGTAAAGGCTTCTTCTCTTCGAGTAGATTGCATCGCAGAAATCTACATAGCCGTCAAATACTATCTGCTTAGCTTCAGTATTTGCGTCAGGATCATAAACGATAGGTCTTGATGCAACGGGTGTGGGAGAAATGGTATTTGAGCCGTCAACTGTACCAAGATAGAAGTTATCGGTAATGAAGGCAAAGCCCTTTCTGTAGATCTTGTAGATGCCGTTTGCTACATCGTATTCAAAGTGCATGTAATATGCAGCGCAAGTATTTGCAACGCTTGCAAGCTGAACTTCGCCAAGATCTTCCCACTGATACTGACCGTCATATGTGCCGTCAGCGTTAGCAGTGATATCGAATTCGATTGTGTTGAGAGCATATCTTACAACATCTTCGGTATCCCAGAGTGAAAGCTCAACATAGTTCTTGGGATCGTTACCGTATTCATTTGCGAGTGCAAGAAGCTCATAGTTATCTGTTGTGATGCTGTTTCTTGAAAGAGTTACATAATCATCAATGATGTAGTCAATCCAAGTGATCGAACCTGTATCTGTGGTTGATGAAATGTAAGGATACATTGACTCGGGAATGCTGGGATAACCGTCAACGGGATAACCGGGATCAGTTACATTTCCGTTTGCATCTGTTGTGGGTGCAACATAATCGCCGTCCGATTCGGATGTGACACATCTGCCGTCATCGTTGGGGTCATAAAGGTTAGCGGATACCATATACTGCTGGATACTGTATGTGAGCCAATCTCCGAATGCATTTGAAAGATCGTTGCTTACAAAACCATAATAAGAATCAACGAAAGCTTCTGCATCTTCAATTGCTTTATTGTAGTTGCTGTAGTAATAACCGTTGGGGTTATTATCTTCGATTGACCAGAAGTAGTAAGGAGCATCATCCCATGTTACGAGGGGATTGGATGATGTTGCGGGATTGATTGACTTATACTTGAAGTTTGAGAATGCAGTATATTCACCTGCTGCGTCGGTTAAAGGAGTCTTTGTAAGAGCAGAATCCATGAAGCTGCGGTTTACATATACATCATACTTATAAACTGCTTCAGTTGTTTCTGTTGCAGGTTTAGTCTCGATTGTCTTGATGTAAGCATCTTCAAGGCTTTCAACTGCTTCAACTGCTTTTTCTTCAGTTGTATAAGTTGCGTAGAATTCAGCGTTGATATCGCTTGTGAGATATTCTAACTGATCCTCAAGGTCAGAGATCTTATATTCTGTCATGTCGTTTCCAAGAACATTGACAAAGCTTGAGTCTGTTCCGAGAGCATCCTTATCAAAGGGTCTTTCAAATGCGCCGCCCATGAGGAGGGGGAAGAAGGTTTCAAGCAAGGGAGCTCTGTAGGTGTTGAGGAGAGTAAGAAGTCTGCCAACAAGAGTGGGAAGTGATGCTGTTTTAGGAGTATTCTCATCTTTTTCCGCACCGTCACCGTCTTCAATGAGAGCGGTAAGAGATGTGATGGAAGTATTTACTGCGAATACAGACTTGCTGCCTGTTCCGCTTCTGTCGGTGGGCTGCATAACTGCATTGCCGCCGAATACGATAGCGAGAACACGGTCGATTACTCTGAGAAGAACTGTAAGGATGGGCTGACCAAGCTCACCTTCGGGGTTAGCTGAGAAGATTGAAAGAATACCCTGAAGGTCGAATTCCATGAGGTTGCTGAAGAGCCAGTCATTGAAAAGATGCTTTGATGAGCCGAACTCGTCGGGAAGCCATGATGCAGGAACGAGATAGAGAAGAGTCTGATCAAGGAAGGTGTAAACTGCATCGTAGTTTGCGTCAGCTTTCTCTGTTCTTGTTGAGAAATCTGAGTAAACAGCATCAATAAGGGTATTTACCTGTGAGTAGAATGTACCAACGGGATGCTGTGAACCGTTCTTATCTGTGTAAGCGGTTGAACGAACATGCTTTGCATCTTCTGTAAGTTCACCTGCAAGAACAGGAACGTACTCGATGAAGCCCCAGAGAGCGAGCTCTGTAAGAAGCTGTTCAAAGCTTGTGTCATGGGTTTCAAATTTTTCAGCAGGTGAAAGGTCGAGCATTGCGTTGAGATGATAAGCACCTACTGCTGCAAGGATATCCATTGCACCTGTGGGAAGTGCACCGGTGCTTCTTGCCAAAGAATTGTCGCTGTATGCGATAGGATAGATAGTCTTACCTGCAACAGTGTAAGGCTCTGTGCTGCCTGTTTCGTGATAAGCATCAAGTCTTGCATAGAAGTTTTCTTCGGGAAGAACCGAAACGCCGAGACCTGCGCAACCGTAAGCGAGAACGGAAGCCATATCAGTTGTCCACTCGGGGAAGTAAGGACCTTCAATAAACATGCTTAAAAGCATCTTTACAAGAGCAGCCCATACGTTATCCATGGGGATTTTATAGTAAGGTCTGATGAATTTGGGGTTTTCGTAGTCAGCAGCATTTGTGTCAACTGTTTCAACGGGAGTTACGCCGTCTTCCCAGTAAACATAATAGTCAACTTCCTTCTTGGTTTCGTCTGTGTATTCTGCGAAGCAGAGCTTCTCGCCGTAGTAGGTCATGAAGACCTGATCAACTGCGCCTTCGTCTGTTTCGTCGCAGAGAACCTTGTTGCCGTTTTCGTCAAGCTTATACCAGTGAGTAGCAGTAAGCTCATCAGCAGTGGGAAGACCGCTGTTTGCGGGAAGCTCAATGCCGAGAACGGGAAGAAGGTTGATTGCAAGTCTGACAAGGTCATTAAGAAGTGACATGAAGTTATCGGTAAGACCGATACCGTAATAGTTGATGTCAATGAAAGTGTAAAGTGCGGGTTTGCCGCCGTCGCAGCCGTTGAAGAGCCAGTTAACAAGGTCATTGATCTTGCCCATGGGAGTCTCCTGACCTTGTGTTTCAGTATAAACAACGGGGTCTGCACCGTTCTGAACAAGGAGGCCTTCAACTGCGCCGAGGATTGTTGAGAACAAAACATCGGTAAGGATTGCGGGGTCGCCGTTGGGATATTTATCTGATATTTCAACGCCTACAAGGTCAGCAACCATGCCGCCGAGCTCGGGAGCAAGAATGCCGTTAAGAAGGCCGTTGATAAGGTTGTTTACGAGCTGGTAAACGTCCATTGTATCCTGTTCCATAACGCCGTTGCCGTCTCTGTCAACCTGAATTGCAACACCTGTGATGTTTGCACCGCCGGGATAATTTCCGATAGCGGGCATGAGAGGCTTATGGTCCATGCCGAGCATTGAGAAGCCGCCGTTTTCAGCTGACTGGCCGGTACCGGTGATGAGAGCCCAGTCAAGAAGCTTCTGAACCATCTGCTCAAGAGTCATGCCTGCGGGAGCACCTGATGCAGTGCTGTCAATAAGCATCTTATAGAGAAGATGGGTAACACCTGTGTCAAGGTCAGGAAGAAGAGCAACGCCTTCGATTGTTGCAAGGTCATAAATCATATCGCCAAGAGCACCCATAGGAAGAGTACCTGCAACGATCTGCTGGAGAAGCCATGTGTTGGAGTTGAGCCAACCAACGAGGTTATAAAGAACCTTGAGGTCAGCGTGACCGCCGTCCCAGTTGTTGGATCTTACGCCTCTGTCGATACTGCTGTCAAGAGTACCGAGCTGAAGGTTGCCTTCCTTGGTGATATCACCTGCGAGGGCGTCGATATCAGCGATAGCACCGCCGAGACCGTCATCAACTGCGTCGATGAACTTATAAAGTGTGTTGACTGCTTCGTCTATTGATGAGAAGTCAAGAACTGTCGGAATATCATCACCAAGAAGAATGTTTGCGGCACCAACAATTGTGTTACCGCCGTCAAGAAGGTCATTCCATTCCATCCTGAGATATGCGTTGGCAAGCATTTCATCAAGCTTGTCAAGGATCTGAGAACATCCCTGTTCAGCCGTGAAGTAATACTTACGGTCATTGGTGAAGCCTGCGGGAGTTGTGTAGTCACTACCGGGCAATGACTTTGCATAAACGGGCAGACAAGCTGCCGATGCAAGCATAACCGCAGCAAGCAACACTGCTAAGAGTCTTTTTGCTTTTTTCATATAAGCACCTCCATAGTATTTACGGATTTTTAAATCCGCTGAAGCCTTTGCGGGGCTTCGATGGCACATTATCCCATGCGCCTTATTTACAGTAATTACTTTATAAAGGAGTTGTTGCGTTGCAACCACAGATTTTTAAACATTTTTTAAATATTTTGTGAACAAATTGTGAACAGCAGCTTTTTTTGTTCATGTCGCACAAAAGGCTTTTTTTGCGCTTGTGCAGGTTGACGAAACACGATTTTTCGGGCACAAAATCAAAAAGGCGGGAACAAGTCCCGCCCTGCCGTTACAGTTTTAAAATAAGCTCGTGAAGGTCTGAAACAATCTCCGCTTTTGCGCTATAAAGACGTTCCCTTTTTTCGTGACCGCTGCTCAGCAGAACACAGTCTGCACCGATTTCATTTGCCAATTCGGCATCGTGTTCAAGGTCGCCGATAACGAGCACTCTCCCCTGCTCCGCTCCCTCTTTTTTCAGATAATCAACAGCTCTTTCTATCTTAGAAGTTGCCATAAAATCCGCAGCACCGAGCACGGCATCAAACCTTTCCCAGACACCATATTTCCTCACATTTTCGCAGAGCTGAGCGTTATTTGAAGAGGAAACGATAATCTGCTTTGCGCCCTGAGATTCAAAGAAATCAAGGGCTTCATGCGCTCCGTCCGTCAATCCGCAGTCCTTGAGATGATAAAGATATCCCTCGTTATACCGGCGGAGAATTTCGGAATAATCTTCATTTGCAAGGTCAAAAACCTTTTCATAAAAGCCTTTAATCGGAACGCTTATGCATTCACGGTAACGGACAATATCAATCGGGGGCATATTTCTCATTGCAAGCATATCATTGACGCTTGCGAGCGAGGCTCCGATATCGTTGAGCAGTGTTCCGTTCCAATCCCAGATAATGTGTGTGTATTTTATTGTAATCAGCTCCTTGATTTTCCGCTTGCGGATATAAATATATAATGATATAATTTACTGCGGTGATAAGATGAATACATTTGAAAAAATCTATGAAGTAGTCAGACAGATTCCGAGGGGCAAGGTTGCAACCTACGGTCTCGTTGCTTTGCTTGCAGGAAATCCGAGGCTCGCAAGAGTTGTGGGATATGCACTGCATGTCAATCCCGAGCCGGGTATTATTCCGTGCCACAGAGTTGTTAACCGCATGGGCGAAGTCTCAACCGCATTCGCATTCGGCGGAGAGAATATGCAGAGAATTCTGCTTTCTGAAGAAGGTGTTGAGTTTACACCTGACGGAAAAGTTGATTTAAATATATACTTATGGAAACCATAAATCAAATTCGGACAGGCTGCACCTGTAAACGGATACAAATGCAAATTACGGTCGGATTCGGAAATCCGACCGTTTTTGTTTAATAATGATTTTCGGGAAATGATGACAGATGACGTTTTTCTCGCCTGCGGGCGATTCGTGAATCGCCCCTGCAAAAATATTTATGTTCTGTCGCATTTACCTACAATCAGACAAGAGGAATTGTGAAATTATAGTCCGTATACCATACATCCGCAGAATAGCTTCTTGAGCGGATTTCCACTCTGTCTTCATAAACCTCAAACTGACAGCCCGTGCCGTTTGAAATTCTTCCGCGGATTGTCATATACATATAGCTCGGAAGATTGACGCTATGGAATGAGCCGTCGGATTCAACGCTGCAGTAGCCGTAATAATCCGAGGTTGCTTCATTTGAAAAGCCATTATGGATATGTCCGCTGATGAGGAACACATTGTCATACTTCTTAAGAATTTCTTCAACAGCCGCTGACTGGTCCCCCATTCCGCCGTCATCGGGTTCGGGCTCATCGTCGCCCCATGTTTCGGGCAGACCGTGGCTTTCGTTGATGGGCCAATGGCTGATAACGAAAATCGGCAAATCCTTTGCGGCAGCCTTTTCCATTTCATCTGCAAGCCAGCTGAGCTGAGCATCGCTGAAATAAGCATCTGTATGGTCATATTCGCTGCCGAGAACGATAAATGTGTAGCCGTTGATTTCGGTTGAATAATAAACCTCTTCGATTTCACGGTCACATATCTTTTTATTATAATCAATAAAATATGTTCTTGCCTTATCGTAAACATCGTCTTCGGTCCATGTGTCATGATTGCCCTCAGCGAGAATAATATTTTTGGCGGGCTCATAATCCTTCATCGTCTGATAAAGCATTTCATACTGCTCGATATAACCGTGGTCTGTGAGGTCTCCCGTGATAAGAAGAGCGTCAAGAGGCTGCTTTGAATTCTCCATTCCCTCAAGACCGATTCTGAGCATAAGCGAGCGCAGAATTCCGTCGGTCATGTGAGTATCGGAAATTGCCGCAAAATTGAGCTTTACATTTTCGGGCTCAACGGGCTCAAACGGGGCTTTGAAATCGCCGAAAACCGGTGAAAAGAAAACACTGAGCGCCGAAAGAATTACTGAAAGAAATATTTTGATGCCTGCTATCATAATTAAAACTCCCCTTTTTTTGATATATAAATAATACCAAATAATATTGTGGTTTGCAAGAGGTTACGCTGTTGCCGAGGTATCCATTCTGCTGTTATAAAGTTCGGCATAGAAGCCGTTCTTCTCCATAAGCTCGGAATGGCTGCCCTGCTCAACAATATTACCGTCTCTCATAACAAGAATAATGTCTGCATTTTTAATGGTTGACAAACGGTGCGCAACGATAAAGCTTGTTCTGCCCTCCATCATTTTTCCGAATGCCTGCTGAATCCTGATTTCGGTTCTCGTGTCAATAGACGATGTCGCTTCATCAAGAATGAGCATCGGAGGAAGGCAAAGCATGACTCTCGCTATACAGAGAAGCTGTTTCTGACCCTGAGAGAGACCCGAGGCGCTGTCGGAAATAACGGTATCGTAACCGTCAGGCAGACGCTTGATAAAACTGTGAGCGTGAGAAGCTTTTGCAGCGGCAACGATTTCTTCGTCAGTTGCCTCCGGCTTGCCCATTGCGATATTTTCACGCACCGTGCCATCCTTCAGCCAGGTATCCTGAAGCACCATGCCATAGCTTTCCCTGAGAGTTGAACGCTTCATCTGCATGATGTCAATTCCGTCAACGCTGATTCTGCCCTCATCAACATCATAAAAGCGCATAAGCAGATTGACAAGAGTTGTCTTGCCGCAGCCTGTCGGTCCGACAATCGCAACTCTCTTTCCGCTTTCAACGGCAAGGTTGAGATTTTTTATAAGCTCTTTATTCTTATCATATGAAAACGCAACATTTTCAAGGTTTACATTGCCCTCAACCTTTTCGGGCACGGCGGGATTTTCGCAGTCAGGTTTCTGCGGCGTTTCTTCAACGAGTTCAAAAAGTCTTTCGGCGCACGCAAGAGCATTCTGAAGCTCCGCAATAACGCCCGAAATTTCATTGAACGGTTTTGTATACTGATTCGCATAACTGAGGAAGCACGAAAGCCCGCCGACGGTTATTGCTCCGTTAACGGCAGCAATCGCACCCGTCAAGCCGACACCCGCATAAACAATGCTGTTGACAAAACGGGTTGACGGATTCGTGAGCGAGGAGAAGAAAATCGCTTTGAGTGAGCATTTTTCATATCTTTCGTTTGTTTCGTCAAACTTTTCAAGAGCTTCATCTTCTCTCGAAAACGCCTTGACCACTTTTGCGCCGCCTATCATTTCTTCGGTAAATGCAGTCTGCTCGCCTCTTGTCTTCGACTGAAGGGTAAACATCGAGAATGTTCTCTTTGCGATAAATCTCGCCACAAAAAGAGAAATCGGAGTAAGAACAACAACAACCAGAGCAATTTTTGCATTGATTGAAAGCATAAAGCCGAGCGTGCCGAGAATAGTCACAGCTCCCGTAAAGAGCTGGGTAAATCCCATAAGCAAGCCATCTGCAAACTGGTCTGCATCGGCAATGATTCTGCTGACGGTTTCGCCTGCGGGATGAGTGTCAATATAGCTGAGAGGTAAAATCTGAATTTTCTTTATTGCCGCATTTCGGATATCACGAACAACACGGAAGGTTATGCGGTTATTCAAAGTGTTCATTATCCACTGAACAAGCGCCGAAGCAACTGCAAGAATACCGATTTCAAACAAATAAGGCATAAGCTTTTCAAAATCAACCTTGCCTGCGCCCGCAATTGTATCAATCGCATCGCCCGCAAGCACGGGAATATAGAGGCTGACCGCAACACTTATTGCAGCAAGAACGACCGAAACGATAAGATGAGCCTTGTATCTGCCGACATAAAAGAGAACTTTCTTTACTGTCGATGATTTCACTTTGTTTTTCATACCGCTGCCTCCTCTTCATCAAACTGTGAAAGATGAATTTCACGGTAAACGCTGCTTGTCTGCATAAGTTCAGAATGCGTTCCGATTTGTGCAATTCCGTCATCAAGAACAATAATCTTATCCGCATTCATAATTGAAGAGGTACGCTGAGAAACGATAAATACTGTTTTGTCTCCCTGCGAATCGGCAATTGCCTTGCGCATAGCGGAATCCGTTGCATAATCGAGAGCACTTGAGCTGTCATCAAGAATAAGAATATCCGCATCGGAAATTAAAGCGCGGGCAACGCAGAGCCTCTGACGCTGTCCGCCCGAAAAATTTGTTCCGCCCTGCTCTACGGATGCATCGAGCCCGCCATCCTTCTTCATAATAAAGTCTTTTGCCTGAGCAATTTCAAGGGCTGACCATATTTCTTCGTCGGTTGCATTATTTTTGCCCCAAAGCATGTTGTCTCTGACCGTGCCTTTGAAAAGCACCGATTTTTGGGGAACAACCGCTATTCTTTCCCGAAGCTGAGTTTCATTCCAATCAAAAACATTTTTCCCGAGAATGCTTATTCTACCTTTATCGGGTCGATAAAAAGCAGGAATAAGATTGATAAGCGTTGTTTTGCCCGAGCCCGTCGAGCCGATAACGCCGATTGTTTCGCCTTTTTTTGCAGTGAATGTGATGTTTTCAAGCGAAGCTTCACCCGCACCTGCATAAGTAAAGCTGACATTTTCAAATTCGACCGCAGTTTCGCTGTCGGCATATTCTTTTCCGTCGCCCTCACAAATATCCGCCTGAGTTTCAAGAACGGCAGATATTCTGCCTGCACATGCAACTGATTTTGTGATACTGATAATAAGATTTGCAAACTTTACAAGCTCAACAAGAATCTGCGACATATAGTTATAGAGAGCAACAACCGCCCCCTGAGTGATAACTCCCGCTTCAACACGGATTGCTCCCGAATAAATCAGAACAGCAATTCCGACATTTACGATAATGAAGGTTATGGGATTGAGAAGAGCTGAAATTCTGCCCGTAAATTCCTGCATTTTTGTCAGAGTTTCGTTCTTCGCTTCAAAATCCGAAACCTGCTCAGCTTCTTTTCTGAAAGCTCTGAGCACTCTTGCGCCGACAAGATTTTCTCTCGCTGAGCCGAGAACCGAATCAAGGCGTGAACGCACCTTTTTATAGAGCGGAATGCACGAGAAAAGCAAGCCGAAAACAACAACGGAAAGAGCGGGAATTACAACGGCAAAGGTCATCGCCGCTTTTGCATCAACGGTGAACGCCATTATCATTGCGCCAATAACAACAAAGGGAGAGCGAAGCAGCAAACGAAGCGTAAGATTGAGGCCGCTCTGAACGCTGTCCATATCCCCCGTCATTCTGGTAATCAGAGTTGATGTTCCCATTCTGTCAAGCTGAGAATACGAAAGCTTGCCGATATGCTCAAAAAGAGCGTGCTTGAGGCGTTTTACGAATGCTGTTGAAGCCCGGGCGGCAAAGAACTGAGCCGTTATTGAAAACGCAAGTCCGACTGCACCCAGACTGACAAGAACAAGGCACATTTTTACTATGTATCCTCTGTCACCGGCACCGATGCCCTTATCAATTATATTTGCCATGACAAGAGGCACAAAAAGCTCGAGGATTGCCTCAAGCATTTTAAAAAGCGGGGCAAGAACACATTGAGTGCGGCTGCCCTTGAGATAAACCAGCAGTTTTTTCATATATAACTTAAATCCTTTCGGAAAGTATTTTTATCATAATACCATATTTTAAATTGTTTGGGAAGATAAAGAATGACAATATATTTATAATTTTTGCCATTTTGTAAATTTTATTATTATTCCCTAAAAGAAATATAGCAAAAAAATTGTATGATATATTCAATTTATATAGTATAAACAGGGAGGCAAAAAAACAATGAAAGTTACCAAAGAAACGCATTTCGGTATACAGCGAAAAATCGTTGCAAACATGACTTCTGAAAGCTGGGAAACCATTCCCCATATTTCTTATATTTACGAACCTGAGGTTTCAAAATTCCTTGATACCATTAAGGAACTCAATGCTTCGGGCAAGTTCCCCATCAAGCTGACAGTCAACACCGTTATGCTCAAAGCTCTCGCAGAGGCATTCAAAGCAGCACCCCAACTTAACGCACACATCAAGTTCAACCGCAAGCTTGTAAGAGGCTGCATTCAGGAATTTGATGAAATTCACGCAGGCATGACATGGATTCTTCCCAACGGCGAAATGATGACGATAAATCTTCACGATATCGGCAACAAGAATCTTGTTGAACTCACCGAATACATAGCAGATGTCGGCAGAAGAATCGGTAACACCGATTTTACCGAGGTTATGTTTTCTGTCTCGCTTAATGACACTCTTGAGAAGCTAAAAAAAGGCAAGGTTATGAACGCAATATATCGCCTTGTCGGCGCCAAGACAGGCAAGCATAAAATAAAGACCCTTTCGGGTCAGGCGAAGAAGGATTATTACAGCATCCCCGAATCGGACAGACTCACAAAATACGACATCAAGCAGGGCACCGTTACAATTTCAAACATCGGCTCGCTCACAAGAGGAGTTCCCGGAAGAGTTGCCATGCTTTCAATCATTCCGCCTCAGGTTTTCGTTTGCTGCATTGCCGCCGCAAACAAAAAGCCCGTTATCAAGCAGGATGAAAACGGCAATGACTATGTTGCAATCGGAATGGAAATGCCCATCGACCTTGTTTTTGACCACAGAGCGGTTGACTTCGGCGATGTTGTTCCGTTCATCACAAGACTCGAGGACATTTTCAAGAATCCCGAGCAGATTTATAACTGGTAAAGGAAGTTTTTTATATGAGTAAAGGCGATATTGCAAAAGAGCTTTTTGAGAGCGGATGCAACTGCAGTCAGGCTGTTTTCTGCGCATTCTGCGATGAAACGGGCTTCGATAAAGAAACTGCGCTGCGTGTTTCGGCAGGCTTCGGCGGCGGATTCGGCAGACTTCGTGAGGTTTGCGGTGCGGTAAGCGGAATGACAATGGTGCTTTCCGAGAAATTCGCTTCAACCGACATCGGAGACCACTCAAAAAAAGCCAAGCTTTATGCAATCATTCAAAAGGCGGCAAACGAATTTAAGGAACAGAACGGCTCAATCGTCTGCCGTGAGCTTCTCGGACTTTCCGAAAAGAATTCATCTCCCGTCCCCGAAGAGCGCACTGCAAAATACTATGCCAAACGCCCTTGCGGTGAAATAGTGAAATGCGCTGCGGAAATCACCGAAAGACTTCTTAATGAAGCAAAATAAACAAATTTTTCATCTTGTTTTCGTCGAAAAAAGTCTTTACAAACTGTTCATAATGTGATAATGTAAAAGACAGAAAACCAGTCTTTAAGTGCGGTACAGAGATGCCGACAAGATGAACAAATATTTCTTAGGCATTATTCATGCGATCTTGTCGGCTGGCAGGGTCGCATTTTCTTTACCCGCCTGAATTCGGAGGACTTATGGAATTCAAATCATACATTATGGACAGCGTTGCAGTCAACAGAGCGCTTGCAAGAATATCCCATGAAATTGTTGAGCGCAACGGAGGATGCAACGAAATTTGCATCGTCGGAATCATGCGCAGAGGCGCCTCTCTTGCAGATATTCTTGCAGCAAAGGTCAGGAGCCTCGGTGTTGAGGTCAACACGGGCTATCTCGATATCACCAAATACCGTGACGATTTGGGTGAAAACGAAACAAAAGCGGAAATAAACAAAAGTGAGTTTGATTTTTCCGTTACGGGCAAAACCGTTGTTATGGTTGACGATGTTGTTTATACGGGCAGAACCGCAAGAGCCGCAATGGAAGCAATAATCGCAATGGGCAGACCCGCAAAAATCCAGTTCGCCGCTCTGATTGACAGAGGACACAGAGAGCTTCCCATTGTTGCAGACTATATCGGCAAAAATGTTCCCACCTCTCGAAGCGAGATAATTGTTGTCAATGTTCCGCCGTTTGACAGTGAAGTCAGCGTCTCAATATGGAATAAGTAAACTGACGCACAAGCGTTAAGATAAATGGAGGTTAAAAACATGTCAAAGAAAAAATTTGAAGTGGGCGAAGGCATTTACGATGCCAAACAACTCGGCTACCCCAGAATGGCTATTCTCGGCGTTCAGCATATGTTCGCTATGTTCGGCGCAACAGTGCTTGTTCCCGCACTTACGGGACTGAGCGTTTCTGCAACCCTGCTCTTCGCAGGTCTCGGAACACTTCTCTTCCACCTTCTTACTAAGGGTAAGGTTCCCGCATTCCTCGGCTCTTCATTCGCATTCATCGGCGGTTACGCTGCCATCACTCAGATAACTCCCGATCAGCATGATTATTCACTTCTCCCCTATGCATGCGTAGGCGTTGCCTGTGCAGGTGTTCTCTATCTTGTTCTTGCGGCTCTCATCAAAGCTTTCGGCGCAAAGAAGGTTATGAAATTCTTCCCGCCCATCGTTACAGGCCCCATCATTATAGCTATCGGTCTCACCCTCTCTTCAAGTGCAATCAGCAACTGCTCAGCTAACTGGCTTGTTGCTGTTGTTGCAATCGCAATCATCATCGGCTGCAACATCTGGGGCAAGGGTATGATTAAGATCGTTCCCATCATGCTCGGCGTTCTCGGTTCATCGGCAGTTGCAGTTATCCTTCATTTCACAGGCGCAATGGAAACACTCGACCCCGCCAAGCTCGAAGCATTCAAAACCGCTGATTGGGTTGGTCTCCCCTTCCATATGAAAGACACCGTTTTCGGTCTCTTCTCAGGCGACTTCGATAAGGATCTTGTTGTTACCGCAATCGTAACAATCATGCCCATTGCTCTTGCAACAATGGTTGAGCACATCGGCGATATCTCCGCAATCAGCTCCACCTGCAAGAGAAACTATATCGCAGACCCCGGTCTCCACAGAACCCTTCTCGGTGACGGTCTTGCAACTTCAATCGCAGCTCTCTTCGGCGCTCCCGCAAACACAACCTACGGCGAAAATACCGGCGTTCTTTCGCTCTCAAAAGTTTTTGACCCCAAGGTTATCAGAATCGCTGCTTGTCTTGCAGTTATTCTTTCCTTCTCACCCAAGTTTGCATCTCTCGTAAGCCTTATGCCCACCGCAACAATCGGCGGCGCTTCACTCGTTCTTTACGGTATGATTTCCGCAGTCGGTGTCCGCAACGTTGTTGAAAACAAGGTTAACTTTGAAAACACAAGAAACATTATCATCGCAGCTATTATTCTTGTTCTTTCAATCGGCGTTAACTATGCAGGTGCAATCCAGATTCCTGTCGGCTCAGTTACAATCAGCCTTTCAGGTCTTGCAGTAGGCGCTCTCGCAGGTATCATCCTCAATGCTATCCTTCCCGGCAAGGATTATGAATTCGGCTCAAATGAGCAGGGCGACCAGGCAGTTAATTTCAAAGTATAATATCACATAACAGCAGCGCCCCCGAACCAAGCGGTTCGGGGGCGCTTTCTATTAAAGATAATCTTTTACATTTCTATCATAATGACCCGTATCCTGAAAACCGTTTTCGGTTCGGATGCATTCGCCCCATTTGCGGGCAATTTCTTCATAGGAATCAGTCTCAATCTTCGCTCTGTGGAAGCCGTCCTTGCTGCCTCTTATGCACCAATCGGATTCCCACATCATGTGTCCCGTCGCTTTATATGTCCAGAGGAACCAGCTGTAATCGGCCTTGTTGAGAGTGTTGAAGCAATTCTCCCAGGTTGTTTTCTGATGGGGATAAAATTCGCCCATCATCATCGGTACATCAAAGAAAATCCATTTTGTGAAATAAGCAAAAAGATTAAAAATAAAGTTTGAATTATTATAGAAATGAACCTGATAAACAACATTGTCCCAGCCCTTGGTAAATGCCTGAGGAAGAGCGATTGCGGTCCAGATGCATTCCATTGTTATGATATGTCTCTCATCAACTGCGCGCACTGTATCATAGAGGCGGGTATAAATAAATTCGTTGTTTATTCTTCTCTGAATTTCACCGCACTCAACATCGCACATGGGCTCATTGAGCAAATCATACATTGCAACTGCAGGCTCATCCTTGAAGCGGGTTGCAATTGCGGTCCAGAGCTCGTCGGTCAGCTCTCTGTAGCGCTCGCCCTGCTCGGTATCGTCATAAAGCCCGCATGAGCCTTTTTTTCCGTTATGAGGGGCATCGCTCTGATAGCCTACCGCACCGTGCATATCAAGAACAACATAGAGCTCTCTTTCCGAGCATTCGGAAACAACCCAGTCAAGGCGCGAAAAATCCCATTCGCCGTTCTCATCAAGAATCTTCCTGCCGTTATCGTCATAATAGAAATTTCTGAACCAGAACGGAACACGGACGCTGTTGAAGCCCATCGCCTTGATCTGATCAAGGTCATATTCCGTTATCCAGTTATCCATATAAGTATTCATAAGCTCATAGGCTTTTTCTTCACCGAAGCGGGCGGTAAGCTTTGTTGCGACATCGTAATGGTCGGTTGCCTCTTCATAGGGGCTGAGCCAGTCCTCCCAGATAAGCCATGAGCCGAGGTTAACGCCCTTGAGCCGAACCTCTTCACCCTTCTGATTAAAGATTCTTCTTCCCTTTGCCGAAAGAAAATCATCTTCGGTAAAGCCCGCTACCGTGTCTTCGGTCTGTACAGTTTCCGCAAAAGCTACGGAGCAGACCGAAAGCACCGTTGCGAGAGCAATAACAATTGAAATAAATCTTTTCATGATAAATCCCTCCTGTAAGGATATATAAATTATAGCAAAATCGGACTTGTTATGTCAACACACAACAAGTCCGATAAAAATTATAACATATGAGCTCTGATTTCTTCACCGCTCATGTTGATGAGATATGCGGGAGGAATATCAAACATCGTTTTGCAGCCGGTTGCACCGTCAGCCTTCATTCTGTAAGCTGCTCTTGCGCATGCAGCAATAACGCCTGCGGTAAATTCAGGGTTTGAATCAAGCTTCAGGCTGTATTCGATAACATGACTGTTTTCGTCATTCCAGCCGCTCTTGCCTGTTCTGATAACAAAACCGCCGTGAGGAATTCCCGCATGGTCACGCTCAAGCTCTTCCTTTGAGATAAAATGCACAATAGTGTCATAATCCGCAAAGTAGTTGGGCATGTTCTTGATTTCGCTCTCGATTTTTGCCTTGTCTGCGCCCTCTGCCGCAACAACAAAGCATTCCCTGATATGCTTGTCTCTGACGGCAAGCTCGGGATTTGAGCCGTTTCTGACCACTTCAAGAGCAGCCTCTACAGGAATTGTATACTGCTTTGCATCAACAACGCCTTCAAGGCGGCGGATTGCATCCGAATGACCCTGACTTACGCCCTTGCCCCAGAAGGTATAATCCTTTCCGTCGGGAAGGACTGCGTTTGAATAAAGACGGCTGAGAGAAAACATGCCCGGATCCCATCCGCATGATATAACGGCAACATTGCCGCCCTCCTTTGCGGTTTTATCGACATTAGCAAAATGCTCGGGGATTTTTGCATGAGTATCAAAGCTGTCTACAACATTAAAATATTTTGCATATTCGGGAGTCTGCACGGGCAGGTCTGTCGCACTGCCTCCGCAAAGAATAAGCACATCAATTTTATCCTTGAAATTCAGAACTTCGTCAGCGGAATAAACCTTTGCGCCCTCGGTCAGAATTTTTACCGTTTCGGGATTTCTGCGTGAAAAAACCGCAACAAGCTCCATATCGCTGTTCTTCTTTACGGCGCATTCAATCCCTCTTCCGAGATTGCCGTATCCCATGATTCCTATTCTTATGCTCATTTCAATCACTCCTTTATGATTTGAAATTATATCACTTTTTTTAAAAAATGGTATATGAATTTCAGAAAAAAATCATAATTTTATAAATTTCTCGTTTTTTATGCATTCCGCACAGCTGTCAGGCTCTCAAAATGTTTATTTTCACTATAAATTGTTTAATTCAAAAGCTTTCTGTATTCATTCGGAGTCATATTATAGAATCTTTTGAACAGTGTTATGAAATGTGATTGTGACGAGAATGAGAGCTTTGAGCATATTTCTGCATTGCTTTTCTTTTGCAATATCATTTCCTTTGCAGATTCAAGTTTTTTGCGTGAAATATATAAGCTGAGATATTCTCCCATCTCCTCTTTGAATATCTGAGACAGATAATCGGATGAAATTCCGCAGATTTCCGAAAGATGGGCAACAGTTATCTTTTCCCCGATGTTTTCCCTGATATAGCATATACATTTTCTCACATGCGGCGAATGGCACGGATGAAGCTTGCTTTTATTAACCATTCTTGTAAGCTTTGCAATTTCACTTGCAAGGCAAAGAAGAATATCCGCTTTCGTTCCGAGTCTGTCAATCAGTCTTATCGCATTATCTGAAAATTCATAAGCCGTTTTTTCGTTGAGTCCGCCCTGAATTGCATACCTCGTTGCAAGGGTTATTGTGCTGACCGCCATATATTTATGCTGCATGATGTCATCATCTGACATTCTGCCGGTTATTATTGATGAGTCAATATTCTTAAGCTCTTCAACAAGCTTTCCGATATCTCCCTGCTGTACGCATGAAAAAAGTCTTACCTCAGCCCAATACGGGGTGTGTTTTTCCTCGCTGTCGGTTTTAACACTGATAAGCTCGCCGATATTCATAATCTCACCTCAGCTTTTTCATTTCTTTTTTCAGATTTCTGTTGCAAAGCAATTCCCAGATAACCATATGCAAACCGCTTCCCATGCGGCACGAAGCCTCATTCATCGCAGCATAATATGCAACTCTGAAATCAGTATGTGCGGAAAGTTTACAGTTGGATTTATATGTTCTGTAAAGATCGAATGCATCTCCCCACATATTACGAAGCTGAAATAAATCGTATTCCCTGTCAGCCCAAATCGAGCCGCTCGGGTCAATAATGCCTGTAAGCTCCAGATTCTTCGGATTTGCCATTATGTTCATTATGTTAAGATCGCCATGGATAAGCACAGGTGCATCCGACTCATCAGGCAGACTGTTATAAATCTCCGTTGCCGATTTCAGCAGTTCAAGACTTTTTCTGCTGAATCTTCCGTTATCTGCAAGTTTTTCAATCCCATTCAGCCACGGCTTTTGCTTTTCATTTATATAGTATTCTTTCCAGCTTTTATACTGCGGATTATCGAGGTCACCATACTTTTCCGCTTTAACCGAATGCCATTCAAGCATTGCGGAAACAACGGATTTTGCAAATTTTTCTTTTTGCTTTCTGCTTTTCAAAACAAACAGAGGATTAAGAACATTTCTGCCCTCGATAAAGGTCATTCCCATAAGCGCAGATTCTCCGTCATCATAAAGAAAGACTACCTCAGGCATTCTGACGCATGTATTCTCCGAAAGAAGAACAAGCTGATTTGCCTCCTTTTGCTGAGCGCCTTTCCCCCTGAATGCTTTAACTGCAATTTGTCTGCCGTCGACAGTCAGCACTCTGTAAACCTTGCCGTTGCTTCCTCCGCCTATAAAACCAATCTGCAAAACTTCAGTTTTAAGTTTTTTCGGCACAATCTCACTTATCAGCTTGCGCAAATGCTTCTCGTTAACATTCAGTTTATCAGTAATTGACGGCATAGCAGACCCTCCCTTTATTCTCATAGTATCACAAGATTTTTTCCATTTCAATAAAACGGATTTTTTTACTTATGAATAATAAAACAATCAAGGTAAAATGATACTTGAAATATATTCCAAATACTGATACTATGTTAATATAATTAACAGAAAGGACTGTTTTCTTATGATTTTTATTCAGCAGATCATCTGCACGGTTATGACATTCTTTATGATGGTTTTCGGCACCTTTGCAGGCACATATTGGAACGATTCAGCCAAGGCTTACAAGGAAAATGTTGCCTCGGTCGGATATTCAAATACAATTGAAACAGCTGTTCCCCAGACCGATATCCATGATATGATAAAAAATCATTTCGCCTCTCCCCTGCCTGAAGGTAAAACTGAAAAGAAGCTAATTGTTATCGGCTATGACGGCTGCCGTGCAGATGCGCTTTCACTGATCGATAAAGAGGGAATTGGCGGAATAAGCTATCTTATTTCAACCGGCGCAACATCTGAAATTGCTTACTGCGGCGGTGTCAACTATCCCGCAATCAACACTCAGGCAACCTCAACCGCACCCGGCTGGTGCTCAATCCTGACAGGTGAATGGGCTGATGTTCACGGCATTACCGATAACGGAATTGAAAAATCAAATGACCACCTGACTCTGCTCACAACTCTTGTTGAAAACGAAAACGCTGATTCATCAGCTTTCTATGTTTCGTGGAACGGTCATTTCAACGGAGAAGGCACAACATATATCCGCGAAAAGAATTATGTTGAAGAGAAAAATCTTGATGTAAGTTTTGTTGATGCAGAAGATGACAACGGAACGGTTACAAATGTTATCGCAGACATCAGTTCTGCAGACTGCTCGGATTTCATTTTCCTGACCCTTGAGCATACCGACCACAGCGGACATGACACCGGTTTTTCGCTCAACAATCCCGATTATTCCAAGAGCTTTGCCGATGCTGAGATAGACGGCAGAAGAATTATTGACGCTGTTGAATCAAGAGAAACCTATGACACCGAGGACTGGCTCATTATTATCACCTCAGACCACGGCGGCTTCAACACGGGTCACGGCAGCGTAACCGTTCAGGAAAGAATGACATTTATCATTGCAAGATAAACAGCGCCCCGCTCACAGTTAAATTGTGAGCGGGGATTTTCAATGCCTTGTTATAGTTTTGTAAAACATTTCAAACGCAACAATATATTCTCTTGCAAACCTCTTCACCGATTTGCCCGTAGTCGGGCACGAAACCTTGCCGCAGTTGACAATTCCGCTTTGCTTTGCAATAACCGAGGCTCTGTGGATATGATAATCCGATGAGAGAAAAGCAATTGATATTTCGCTGAGTTCTTTTCCCGAATGGGTCTTTATCACCTCTGTACCGAATTCAAAATTCTCATAGGTTGTTGTTGATTTATCCTCTAAAACGATCCGACTCTCATCAATTCCCTGCGAAATCAGATAATCCGCAATTATTCTTGCCTCCGATTTCTTCTGACCGTCTCTGAAACAGCCTCCGCAAGGAACTGCAATAACATTTTCGTTTTCGTTAAGATATCCTGCCGCCGCTTTCATTCTTTCAAAAAGCTGAGGGCTCGGCGTATCCGCACCGATAACATTACCGCCGAGAATAAGCAGATAATCGCATTTGTCATTATGTTTCTTCCTCGCTTCGCTTATAACAAACGGCATATATGCACCCGCCGTTACGGCAACAAGACCTGCCACCCCGCCGAGTACACCTGTGATAATCTTTTTCATAACGCTCTCCTCTGCTAACCTATTCACATACCGCAATATGCGGTTTCCGTCACGGGTAAACTTCACGGAAGTCATCTATATATAATCAAGTGCAAACCTGAAAAACATGACTTTTATCCCTACGCCGCACATTGCTGCCCGCCTCTTGCGATCAGCTCACCGTTGCTCGGGTCACGGTCTCCGATATCATCATACTGCGTTTCGTAGTGTCGGATAAAAATGATCCCAAAACAGTCGGGATTTTTCATTTCTGCACCCAACATAATCAAACTCTTACATACTGAACCGAATAGGCAGGCATTCTGCTGCCTGCACCGAAATCAAAATGAGTCCCCGTCAGAACCTCTGTTCCGCACCCCGCTTTTGCGTCATAATGAGCAGTATACTCATTTTCATCGGCATTGATAAGAACAATCATTCTCTCTTCGCCGCATACTCTCTCAAAAACAAGCTGTCTGTTGGTCATATGGAGAATGTTGAAGCTTCCGTAACACAAAACCTTACTTTCGCGGTGAATCTTTGCCGCCTTTGAAATGAATTCCGATATTTCGTTATACTGCGGCGAATCAATTTCGGGGCGAAGCGCATCGTCGCCGTTTTCCTTTCTGCCCTCAATTCCCCATTCACTTCCGTAATAAACACAAGGAATTCCGGGCATACCGAAGAGTATTCCGTAAGCGGGAATGATATGATTCTTGTTTGTAAGAACCGAAGCAAGTCTTGTAACATCATGATTGTCAACAAAACCGATAAGCTGCAGACCTCTGTACATGCACCAGTCCTCACTGCCGAAACGGTTGCGCAGCGAATGACCGATTTCAAACATATTCATGCTGTTGAATGAAGAATAAATGCCTTTATAGCACTCATAATTCGTGGCACTGTGAAGCATTCCGTCGCAGACTATCTCTCTGTAATTTCCGTGAATCATTTCGCCTGCAAGGAAGAAATCGTTTTTCTTCGACATGCAAAACGAATTGAGTTCTCTCATAAACTGACGGTTGAGCATATATGCAACATCAAGGCGCAGACCGTCAATGCCGAAATTGTCTATCCACTCGCCGACACGGTCAAAAAGATAGTTTTTAACTGCGGGATTGTCAAGATTCAGCTTCACAAGCTCATAATGCCCCTCCCAGCCTTCGTACCGGAAGCCGTCATTATAGCAGCTGTTGCCGTCAAAGCTTATATGAAACCAATCCTTAAAGGGCGAATCCCATTTCTTTTCCCTGACATCTCTGAAAGCAAAAAAATCTCTGCCGACATGATTGAAAACTCCGTCAAGAATTACTCTTATACCGTTTTCATGCAGCTTATCGCAAACAAATTTAAAGTCTTCATTTGTGCCGAGTCTTACATCGATTTTTGAAAAATCCGAAGTGTCATAGCCATGCGCCGAGCTTTCAAAAACAGGGCAGAAATAAACGGCATTGACATTGAGCTTCACAAGATGCTCCGCTATATCGGCAACCTTCAGAATCCGTGAACTGAGCACGCCGTCATTCTGCCTCGGCGCACCGCAAAATCCCAGAGGATAAATCTGATATATTACACTTTCGTTAAACCACATAATCAAACCTCATTTTTAAATTATCACGCAGGCAAAAAGCCGCCTGCTCAATAAATAATAACATATTAAATCATTCTTTACAACACGGACGCACAATTTATTGACTGCAATTTATTGCTATGTGCGGTTTTCGGAGCATCGCTCAGCAAAATGTTCACTAACTTTACAGCTATAAAAATCAATGACGCTATTTACTTTTTATTCTTGTGCTGATATAATTGAACAGTAAGGAGTGTGTTATATGAGCGGTAAAAATAAATGCAAGATTTTAAAAGAAATCCGACAGAAAATTGCTGAAGAAAATGATATTGAATTCATAACATCCGAATGCAAATATCAAGGATCCTGTTCCGGAACCTGCCCCAAATGCGAAGAAGAGCTCCGCTACCTCGAAAACGAATTGAAAAAAAGGCAAAGATTGGGTAAGGGAATTGCAATTGCAGGAACCGGTATAGCTCTTATTCTTGCGGCAAATGCCGGAAAAAACGCTTTGGAAGATTGGGCCGATGAACAATTTGATTATCACACCGGTTTTTTTCAGCCGAATGCTTATATGGATTACAAGCCTGACACCGAAGAAAATTCTGAAGATTTTATAGTTTATAATTTATAATACAGATATGTCAGACAAACTTTCATCAACCACTGCTCCACTCATAGCTGTTTCAAGACTCCGAATGCAGTCAGACGGAAAAGGAATAACTACTCTTGTGGGATTTTACGGTTGCCCTCTGAGATGCAAATACTGCTTGAATCCGTCTTCGTTTTCCGAAGATACAAAAAAATTTGATTTTACACCTCAAAAGCTTTATGAAAAAGTAAAAATTGATGATTTATACTTTTTGGCAACCGGTGGCGGTGTAACCTTCGGCGGCGGAGAACCCCTGCTCTATCCTGACTTCATAAATGAATTCAAGGAAATATGCGGAGATTCCTGGCATTTATGCGCAGAAACCTCACTTTCCGTTCCATGGGATAATATCAAAAAAACCGTTGATTCGATAGATACATATTATATCGATTGTAAAGATATTGACCCTGATATTTATATGAGATATACCGGAAAAGACAACTCTCTGATGTTAAGCAACATCAAAAAACTGGCAAAGCTTATCTCTCCCGACAGAATAATTGTCAGAATACCTCTTATCCCGAATTTTAACACCGAAGAGAATCAATTGAAATCTCAGAATTTCTTTTCGCAACTTGGACTGACACAGTTTGATTTGTTCAACTATACAACTGAACATATGAGTTAAAAACAAGCAACAGGCGAATTTCCTGTTGCTTGTTTTCTTTCTTATTGAGAACTGCCGTGAAATCACAATCATTATAGAGTTATCTGACTGTTTCAGGAATCGCAAAGGCATTCTTTTATTGCTTCATCGTAAGCAGCATATGTTTCGGAATCAAACAAAACCCATTCAACCATATCAAAAGCTTCGGGATTGTCTTTCATGAACCTGTCAACAGTGCAAACCGCTGTTACGGCAGCCTGTTTGAGTGGATACCCATATATACCGGTAGAAATTGAAGGAAATGCAATTTTGCGTATTCCGTAATCGGCAGCAAGCTTCAGGCTGTTATAATAACAGTCCGATAAAAGCTGCTCTTCATTTTTTACACCTTTTTTCCAAACCGGACCAACAGTGTGAATGATATATTTGCAGGGTAATTTATAAGCTGATGTTATTTTTGCTTCTCCAGTTTTACATCCTCTGAGTCCGGCACATTCCAACAGCAATTTTACCCCTGCCGCCTTATGAATAGCGCCATCAACGCCGCCGCCACCGAGAAGCATCTTGTTTGCGGCATTAACTATAGCGTCAACATCATCAACCTTTGTGATATCACCCAAAATTATTTTAATCATAACAAACCCTTCCTTTTTTATGTCTGTATTGACAAAATATAATTGTTGTTATTATAGCATATTACTTTTCTTTTCTCAAGAATTTCAAAAACATACTCTGTACAACCTTCAGATTTCAATATTTATTTTTATATCTTCAATAACAAAAAGTGTTTGAAACAACAATATAGTTTTTCAGAAATGCTTGCGCATCGTTAAAAAGAGCTCATCCGAAGATGAGCTCTTTTTATCAGAACAAATCTTTGATTGATTGGATAACGGTTCTGTTTGAACCGAAAAGATTTTTGAAAAACGAGATAAGTTTCTGGAAAAATCCCGCCTTAACAGTCACACTTTCGGAATCTTTGATTTCATTTCCGCTTGCGTTCTTAAGAACATTGCCACTTGAATCTACAAGCTTTACTTCAACAGTCTTTGTTCCGCTTTCAAAGCTCACATTGAAAATTTCGCCCTCGCCCTTCTTCACGCCGTCAATAAACCAATAAATCGCTGTGTCAGCAGGCATATCAGTTACGCTTGCGGTAAGCCTGAGAGTTTCGCCGTAATTTATTGTTTTTGAACCGTTGTTATTTTTAATTTTTATTTTTGCCTTCATTTTTGCTTCTGCTGCAATATGAGCATCAATAGCTTCCTTGCCGAGGATTTCTTCTCCGCAATCAGGGCAAATATAACATTTTTCAAATACCGCAGTAACAGTTACATTTTCAGCCGGCATCGTTTCAGGAATGGTTCCGTCCCACTTAATAAATTTATAGCCCGACTTCATAGGAATAACAGGTTCAGAAACCTTAGCTCCGTAAAGGTATGTTGCAGGGGTTGAGACACCGTCAACAACAGTTGTTAATGTATAAGTGATTCTGTCAAAATAAACTTTAAGTACCAAAGGTTCTTCTGCGCTGACAACTCCACTCTCAACACTCTTTTGACTGTTAAGTGAGAATCCTTCTTTAGGTAAATAGGCAACACTTACCTCCGAATCTGTTTGTCCTTTTTTTGTCTCTATTGTTTTCAGGTAGATACCTTCATCATCCATCTCATATATTTCAACAGTATAAGGTGTGTCCGTGCGTGCTATCCACGAAGCCTCAACCACTAAATCATTCTCAGGCATAAACTGAGGAATTTCGGGATTCCAACCCGCAAAATCATATCCTGCCATTTCAGGATTATCCGGTTTTGCGATTTCATCACCTTCAAAGTATGAAACTACAGAATATGAACTTCCGCTTCTAAGCGTCAAGTTAAACTTTCTGGGAACAACCTCAACCAATATATCATCCGAAAATCCTCCGTATAATACAGCAACAGTTTCAGTGCCTGTAGCGGTAAACTCCTCGACAACAATATCAAAACCGTTGTTTATGTATGTTGTCATATCATCCCCGTATTTCAGACACAAAACCAAACCATCTTTTACAAAAGACTCGCCCTTATAATACTGTGTTTTATTGGGTGACGCAGAAACATTGATACCCGTCAATTGCGGAGCATCTGTTATCGTCACGAAATCAAGTCCGTAAGTTGATGCGTAGCTTTTTGCATTTGAACGTGAAACTCCGTATATTGTTCCTCCGTAAATAGTTGTTCTTGAATCATAGATTTCACATTTTCTTGTCGGTATAAAAATCTTTTTCAGTGAAAGGCATTGACCGAATGCGCCTTTATTGATTGCGGTTACTGATGACGGTATAATTATATTCTCAACCGCTGTTTCATAAAAAGCTTTTTCTCCAATTGTCTCCAAACCGTTTTCCATTGTTATATATTTCAATGCAGAACATCCGTAAAACACATAATCAGCCAGAGTTTTTACAGATGAAGGAATATACACATAGGTCAAAGAAGAGCAATTCTCAAAAGCACTTTCATCAATCTGAGAAACTTTGTTGCCGATAGATATATCTTTTAAAGAAGTGCAACCCATGAATGCCCATTTAGGAATTGTTGTGATTCCATCTGAAAGAACTACCTTCTCCAGATTGACACTATCTGAAAACGCCGACACTGCCATTTCTGTGATCGAATCAGGGAAAATAAAAATTTTTTTAGAATTATTGCATGGATAAGCAATTATCGTTTTATTATCAGAAGAAACAAGAGCTCCTTCAAAAATACGGTAGTATTCATTGTCTTCCGCAACACAAAATTCAGTCAATAAAGAGCAGTCCGAAAAGGGATTATACTCCGTGCTGATTGATTTTAGCGATGTCGGAATATAAAAACTCGTTAACCTGTCACAGGAAAGGAATGCTGATTTGCCAATTTCTTCAAGAGAATTTGTAGCAGGATATTCAGCAATATTTGAATGAGCAAAAGCATTATCCCCTATTATTTTAACGCCCTCACATCCGCTCAAAGAAAAAGAATCAGAAAAAGAAAAAGAAAAAGCTTTGCCGGAAATTTCACTGACACTGCCTGCAAGGTATACGCTATCAATATTAGGATAGTTTATTCTGGAGTCATCTAATATTCCGGTTGTTCCGCCAAAAGCATAAACTCCAACATTTGTTATTCCGTCACATATAGTAACTTTCTTAATGTCGGGTGAAAACGAGTACCATTCATAATCACTCGGAAAGCGAAATTCTGAAGGCATGTCGCCATGACCTTTAAGAACAATTTCACCCGTTGCTTCGAAAAATTCCCATGAAATGTTTTCACCGCATGCACCTGTCAAAGTCGGTTCTGTTTCGCTGGCATAAACAATTCCTGTTTCATAAGCATTGTTTATGTATATACCGCCAATTAAAATGACAACAACCAAAAAAAATGATGAAATAAAATGTGTAATTTTTTTAAAAGAATTCATATTATCACTCCTACATTTTAATTATACTATGTATAAAAAGAAAATTCAACATATAATTCAGAACATGCAAAAAAAGAAAAGCACCCACGCATTTGCGTGAGTGCCTATTCAATGGCGCCCCAAACAGGACTCGACTCTCGGACTGCGGACCTCGGTCAGTCGCGGCTCTGACAGTCCACCGGACTGTCATTCACTACCGCTCCCCTTCGAGTCCTCTAAAATGCAAAATAAAAAACCACCCGATTGGGTGGTTTCTCATTTTGGCGCCCCAAACAGGACTCGAACCTGTGACACCGCGGTTAACAGCCGCGTGCTCTACCGACTGAGCTATTAGGGCAAAATAAAAAATGTGTCGGCGTCGACCTATCTTCCCGGGCCGCTTCCAGCCAAGTATTTTCGGCA
>JAZQEE010000072.1:0-25604 GCA_045538815.1 Acutalibacteraceae bacterium | reverse complement strand
TAAGGTTTTTATCGGTTCTTTTCCGTTAATACTTCACGAAAAAATCCCGTAATACATCAAGTATTGCGGGATTTTTATCATTTTGTCTGAACGAAAAATAACCTGATAAAAACTGCTTTGCACCTTAAAAAGAGATATTTTTGGTATAGAACAAGGCAAAAAGCGCAGAAATCCTTGACGGATTTCGAGCATTTTTAACGCAGTTATATGCCAAAATAGCCTTTTTAAGGCTTAAATTCCTTACGAAAGGTCGCCCTTGAGACAGTCCCATATTTTTTAGTCCTCTATTGCCGCTTTGCGGGCATTGATTGCTCTGAAAATTTCTGGGTCAAACTTGGGTGTGCGGTCATAATAATAAAGTCCGTTCTGTTCCTGCTCAATATCGTAAAGCTGAGTATAGCAGAAGCCGAACATTGACTCATTATCAAGAAGAGTATCGGTAAGTCCTTTATAACGCTCAATGAATTCTTCTTCAGTCTTGGGCGCATCGCCGTAGCCCCATGCATCACCTCTGTCACCTTTTGCCCACTTGATTCCGCCGTATTCGCTGACAAAAGTCATTCCGCCTTCGTAAACCTGTCTGTCGGGGAAATAGCCGTACATTTTGCCCTCACTGACAAGCTTCTCATAGTGCTCTGCAAACTTTGCAACATCCTGCTCATAATCATGAACATCGAAAATATCAGTTTCAACATGGAAGTTGCCGCTTGTGTCGATGCAGGGACGGGTTGTGTCAAGCTGCTTTGTTACTCTGTAAATTATTCTGAGAACATCGTCATACTGCTTTCTGCCGTTAATATCCCATGTTTCGTTGAACGGACACCAACCGATGAGCGACGGATTGTTGAAATCTCTTTCAACGCATTCGCACCATTCGGGAAGCATTGCGGCAAGCGAGAAGGAATTTGACCAGTCAAGACCCCAGTTGCCGTATTCGCCCCATACAATATAGCCGAGACGGTCGCAATGATAGAGGAATCTCTTTTCAAAAACCTTCTGATGAAGTCTTGCACCGTTAAATCCGACAGCCATTGAAATCTTTATATCATTTTCTAGAGCTTCATCGCTCGGTGCGGTATAAATACCGTCAGGATAGAAGCCCTGATCAAGAACCAGTCTCTGGAAAACGGATTTGCCGTTAATGCGGAATTTAAAGCCGTCAATTTCAATGCTTCTGAGACCGAAATAGCTCTTGACCTCATCTTCGTTAAAGGTAAGCACAAGATCATAAAGTCTGCCGCAGCCTACCTCCCAGAGATGAGACTCCGAAAGCCTGATTTCGCCTGAAACATTGCCAGCCGCCTTCTTTGTGAAGCTTCCGACTTCCTTGCCGTCATAATAAGCTGTTGCGGTAAATTCGCCCTTGCCTTCAAGCACGGCGCTTATACCGAGGGTTGCATTCTCGCTGTCGGGATAAAGTCTGAAGCTCTTTATGTAATTTACGGGCACAAATTCAAGCCATACGGTCTGCCAGATGCCCGTTGTTCTTGTGTAATCGCAGTTATGAGACTTAAGCTCTTCGCTCTGCTTTCCTCTGGGAACAAGGGGGTCTCTGACATCGTCAACAGCATTGACAATAATGACATTCTCGCCCTCTGAAAGCAAATCGGTTATATCAAGATTAAATGATGCGTAGCCGCCCTTATGTGTGCCTGCTTTTTTGCCGTTGACATAAATTTTCGCTTCATAGTCAACCGCACCGAAATGGAGAAGCACCCTGCCTTTGAGATTTTCAGCAGTTATGTTGATGCTCTTTCTGTACCATACAGCGGGAATGAAATCTGTATATTCAATGCCCGAAAGCTTGCTTTCGGGGCAGAAGGGAACAACAATTTTCTTTTCCCATTCATTTTTATCAAGAATTCCTGCTTCATATTTACTGTTACCGAAATCAAATTCAAAATCCCATTCGCCGTTAAGGTTTGTCCAGCCTTTTCTTTCAAACTGCGGATTGGGATGCTCACATCTTGGAATGCTCATAATTCAGTCTCCTTTATTTTTCGAAAAATTTATTCTCAATCATTGCCGCAAGGCAATGATAAACAGGTAATGTCAATTCCTGAACCTTGAAGGTTTCGGTTTCGGGAAGTCTTATACATACATCGGCAAGCGCAGAGCACTCGCTCTCCTTTTCTCCTGTTACGGCAATTGACTTTATCCCGCACGCCTTTGCCGCTTTAAGGGCATAAACAATGTTTTCGGAATTGCCGGAGGTTGTAAATGCAACAAGGAAATCATTTTCTTTTGCGTAGGCACAAACCTGCTGAGCAAAAACAAGAGTCGGTGCAACATCATTCTCAAAAGCGGTCATCAACGCCGAATGAGCGCATAACGAAATTGCGGGCAGCCCCTTCTGGAGATTCTTTTCCATAAAACTGTCATTGAACTTTTCTTTTTCACTGAAAGGTCTTTTCTTCAGAAAGCCTTTCATCAATTCTCCGACAAGATGGTCGCAGTCGGCGGCACTGCCTCCGTTTCCGCAGCAGAGAAGCTTTCCGCCTTTTTCAAATCCGTCAAGCATTATCTTGCATGCATTAAGAATCTGCACCGAGCAAACTTCAAGCGAAGGATATCGGGAGATAAGCTCATTAAATATAGAATTCATTATTTATTACCCTCCGCAAAATTCTTTGCAACTCCGATTGCCGCAAAATCTCCTATGTCATCACCAAGCATAGCAGGAACAATTTCGCAGCACTGAGCAGAAATTGAAAGCGCTTCTTTCTTTATCACTTCATTCATGCTGTCAACGAGCAATCTGCCCGAACGCTGAAAAATGCTTCCGATAACAATTCTTTCGGGATTAAGTATATCAATCAGTATCGAAACTCCGAGTCCGAGTTTTTCGCCGCAGCGGCGGTAAATTGCCTGAGCAAGTCTGTCCCCGCCCGCAGCTGCCTGCGCAACGGTTTTCGCATTGATATCATCACGGGGAATGCTTGTCTGACCGTTATATATAGACACCATTTTTTTAGCCATAGCGGCAATGCCTGCTCCGCTGCAGAAGCCTTCAAACGAGCCTGCTTTTCCGTACGCAACGGGGCCGTCGGCATCAAGTCGGATATGACCTACTTCGCCCGCTGTTCCGCAACTTCCCGTATAAAGCTTTCCGTCAAGAATAAGACCTGCTCCCATACCCGTGCCGAAGGTCAAGAAAACCATGTTTCTGCATCCCCTGCCCGCGCCGAACTGCCACTCCGCAAGAGCACACGCATCGGCATCATTCTGAAGCTTGCAAGGAATTCCGAGTTCATTTTTAACTATATCTGCAAGAGGAACATTATCCCAGTCATTAAGATTCGGCGGTCTCATGATAATGCCTGTTTCACTGTTAAGCGGCCCTCCGCAGCTTACACCGCACGCAAGAATATCTTCCGGCTGTATTTCATTTCTTTCAATAATTTCCCGTGCCGATAAAACAAGCTCATCAACAACAGCACGCCAGCCTCTTTCGGTTTTTGTTTCAAACCTGATTTTATCTTTAATTGAATTACCGCTTTTTTCGCTCAGAACAACGGCGCATTTTGTTCCGCCGATATCCATACCGAGATAATATTTCAAATTGCACCGCCTCCTTTTAATGTTTTCAGTATAATATTTATTTTATTTTAAGTCAACAGTTTAAAGGTGCATTTACGGTTAAAAATATGATAAAAGGAGTGACATTATGGCAATAGCTTTAATCAGGGCAGTAATACTGTATGCAGTTATTATTCTTATGATAAGACTTATGGGAAAAAGGCAGATTGCCGAGCTTCAGCCCTCAGAGCTCGTCATAACGATTCTGATTTCGGAAATAGCTTCAACTCCTATTCAGGACACAAGCGCTCCTGTTTTTGTTTCCCTTGCGGCTTTGTTTGTGCTTGTTTCATTTGAAGTTCTGACATCGGCTATAGGGCTCAAAAGCAACAAACTGCGCTCACTTATGCAAGGACATTCCGTTATCGTTATCCGTAACGGAGAAATACAGATGAAAGAACTCAAAAAACTGAGGATGACCGTCGGTGACCTTATCAGTGCGCTCAGACAAAAGGATGTTTTTGATATCTCTCAGGTTGACTATGCGGTTTTTGAAACAAACGGTCAGATAAGTGTTCTGCTTAAATCGGAATATAAAAATGCAACTGCAGGCGACATAAAACTTCCCGTTAAAAACAGCGGCATGCCTTTTGCAATAATCTGCGACGGAAAAATAATTGAAGAAACTGTTTCTCAGTCAGGAATCGACCCTAAAAAGATTGAAAAAGCAATAAAAAAATCAAAAATACCCAAAAATGAAATTCTGCTGATGACTATTTGCCCTGACGGAACTGCTTTTTTTGCAAGAAAGGAAAAAGATAAATGAAAAGAATAGTTGCTGCTGCCCTGCTTCTTTGCATTTCATTTACAGCTGCATTCACATCGAATTACCTGATAAGAAATAAAATGAATGATATTTCAGAAAAGCTGAAGAACCTTAATGATGATTTTCGCTCAATAAGCAACTATGAACTCAGCAGAAGAACGGATGAAATAATCACCGAGTGGGAAAGCAGCAAATGGTTAGTTCATGCTTTTATAAGCTCAGAGTCAGTTGTTGAAACCGAACGCAGCCTTAAAATGCTTGCCGAGATTGCTGAAAACGGTCTGACAGAAGAATTTGAAGTGCAGTGTATTGATGCTTACACTCAGATAAACTCCATCTGCAACTCCGAAAAAATAAACAAAGAGAATATTTTCTGATAATTATGTCAAAAATGTAAATTCGAATTAAAAATATTGTAATTTCAGAAAGCATATGATAATATATAAATGAGCATAAAGCAAAGGAGGCGAAAGCTATGGCAGAATATGCAATGCTCATTTTCTGGATTGCCCTGCTTGTTGTGCTCGTTGTTATCGAGGCTGTTACCGCTCAGCTTGTTACAATCTGGTTTGCCGCAGGCGCAGCGGCGGCGATTGTTGCAGAGCTTATCGGTGCAGAAAACTGGCTGCAATGGCTTATCTTCATTACCGTTTCAGTGGTTACACTTATCGCAACCAGACCTTTGGTAAAGAAAGCAACAAAGCAAAAAATCCAGCCCACAAATGCTGACCGCTGTATAGGTCAGACAGCAATTGTTACCGAGGATATTGACAACATAGCGGGTATAGGGCAGGTTCAAATTAACGGAATCGCCTGGACCGCACGCTCATCCGACGGAACAACATTCTCAAAAGATCAGCGCGTTAAGGTTGAAAGAATTGACGGTGTAAAGCTGATCGTCACCTCGCTTTAAAAGCGAAAATGAATTAAGGAGGAAATATCTATGGATTTCATCGTTGGACTTATTCTTATTTTTCTTGCAATTTTCCTTATTGCAATCGTAATTATGAATATAAAAATCGTTCCTCAGTCAAAGGCGTATGTTATTGAAAGACTCGGAACTTACAGCACTACCTGGCAGACAGGCTTACACATGAAGATTCCTTTCATTGAGAGAGTTGCAAAGCAGGTTTCTCTTAAAGAACAGGTTGTTGATTTCCCGCCTCAGCCAGTTATCACAAAGGATAACGTTACAATGCAGATAGACACAGTTATCTTCTTCCAGATTACTGACCCCAAGCTCTTCTGCTACGGCGTTGAAAGACCTCTTTCGGCTATTGAGAATCTTACCGCAACAACTCTTCGTAACATCATCGGCGAAATGGAGCTTGACCACACTCTTACATCGCGCGATGTCATCAATGCAAAAATCAGAGGCATTCTTGACGAAGCAACCGACCCCTGGGGCATCAAGGTCAACAGAGTTGAGCTCAAGAACATTCTTCCCCCCAGAGAAATTCAGGATGCAATGGAAAAGCAGATGAAGGCTGAGCGTCAGCGCCGTGAGGCAATTCTCACTGCTGAGGGTGAAAAAGCAAGTAAAATCCTTGTTGCCGAAGGTCAGAAGGAAAGCATGATTCTTGCTGCTGAAGCTGACAAGCAGAGCGCAATTCTTGCTGCTGAAGCAATCAAGGAAGCAAAAATCAGAGAGGCTGAAGGTGAAGCTGAAGCTATCATGAAGGTTGAGGAAGCAAGAGCAAAGGCAATCGAGCTCATCAATCAGGCTGCACCCGGTCAGGGATATCTTACAATCAAGAGCCTTGAAGCATTCAGCAACGCAGCTGACGGCAAGGCAACAAAGATAATCATTCCCAGCGAGCTTCAGGGAATTGCAGGTCTTGCTGCAAGCGCAAAAGAAGTTCTTTCTGAAAAATAAATAAAAGGTAACGGCTCCCGCCATAAACGGGAGCCGATTTTTTGTTCATCCCTGCAAGTCAGCCTCTGCGTTATCGTTCTCGAGGTTTTCTTTTGCAAGGTCGTTGCCGAAATCAAAGGTGAAATCTCAGAAATCCTTCTTGTTTTCGCCGTTATTGTTTTTCTTGTTATTCTGCTGATTATTCTGCTGCTGATTGTTCTGCTGGTTGTTATTCTGATTGTTTTTGTTGTTCATATTCTTATCAAACATTTTTATCACCTCACAATTATTATTCCCGTTTTTATTCAATTATTCAGATTACCGTTTGCGGGATTATCAAGCAGCTTTCCTTTTTCTGAAAATCTTGAGCCGTGACAAGGACAATCCCATGAATGTTCAGCTTTATTCCATTTCAGAGCACATCCAAGATGGGGACAGCGTTTTTTTGAAACGGTCAGCAAATTAACTGCCGACTCAAATCCGTTAACAAACAGCTGCGGATGAATAATGCTTCTTGACGGATTATAAAGTTCAGAATAATCATTCTTCTTTCCGTTTATCAAATCACACAGCAGCATCGCCGAAACCATTGCACCCGTCATCCCCCATTTATTGAATCCGCTTGCAACATATAAATCAGTTGTATTTTTTGAATACTGTCCTATATAAGGAATATTATCAAGACTCATGCAATCCTGAGTTGCCCAGAAGAGTTTTTCGTCAGAATCGGGATAGTTTGTATTTGCAAACTCTCTGAGTTCAGCCCAGTTTCCGCCTTCCTTACCCGTTTTGTGGCTTCCTCCGCCGAGCAAAAGATAATTTCCGTAATTTCTGAAGGACAAACCTTTTTTGTCTTCATCAACATACATTCCGTCAACGTTCTGAGCGTTCTCGAGTGCAATGACATACGAACGGTGCTGATAAAGCTTCAAAAAATATCCGCCATGCTTATTTATAAACGGAAAATGAGTTGTTATAATAACCTTATCAGCATATATTTTACCGTAATCGGTAACGGCAGTGTTTCCCTGCATTTCTCTTACAAAAGTGTTTTCACGGATTTTCAGGTTTTTTGAAATCTGCGAAAAGAACTGCATCGGATTAAACTGCGCCTGATGCGGAAAGCAAACAGCACCAGCAGTTTTTATCGGAATCGGCAAATCTCTTATAAAACCTGCATCATAGCCAATTTTATGAAGTGCTTCAAGTTCATTTTCAAGCTTTTCAGATGAATTCACAGAGTAAACATAATTATTCTTAATTTCAAAACTGCAATCCATACTATCACAAAGCTCTTTATATTTATTAAATGCTCCTCTGTTTGATTCGAGATACATGGCGGCTTTTTCAAATCCGGCTGATTTCAGAAGCTTGCTGTAAATCAATCCGTGCTGAAAAGTGACTTTTGCTGTTGTGTTTTTCGTTACTCCGCCGCAGATTCTCCCCTTTTCAGCAAGAACATAATCAACGCCGGATTTATCCAGAAAATAAGCTGTCAATAAGCCCGCCGCACCGCCACCGATAATAAGCACATCCGTTTTGATATCACTTTTCAACTGCTCAAAGACCGGCATATCGGAATTCATTTCCCATAACGATTTCATAGATATTCTCCTTTAAAAAAGCTTCATATTTTTATTTTTAGAAAAATATCATGATGTATTCGCGGATTCAGGTATAGACTTAAAATGGATTTTATGATATAAATTAAGTAATCAATGAAGAAAGGGAGAATAAAATGAACATAGGTTTTCCCGTTGAAAAAACAGTCAAAGAACGATACAGTGTCAGAACCTATTCAAAGCAGCCTGTCAGCAATGATCTGAAAGAAAAAATTCTCAGTTACGCAGACTCATTGCAAAACCCGTTCGGGCCGAAAATCAGATTCAAATTTATTGAAAAGAATCTGTCCGAAAACGGCGAAAAGCTCGGCACATACGGTTTTATTAAAGGTGCAGTTCTTTATCTGGGCGCAGCGGTTAACAAAGAAAAATGTTCGCAGGAAGCGCTTGGCTATGATTTCGAACAACTGATTCTGTATATAACAAGCCTCGGTCTCGGAACATGCTGGCTCGGCGGCACTTTTAACAAAGGTGCATTCGCTCAGGAAATGGAACTCAAGGAAAATGAGCTTTTCTCAATCATAACACCCGTCGGATATCCTGCACCACGCCTCAGGCTGACAGAAAAAATATTCCGTCAGTCGCTCAAAGCCGATAACCGTCTTGATTGGGACGAACTGTTTTTTGAAAACGATTTGCATTCACCTCTTGAAAAAGAAAAATCGGGTGAATATGCTTTTGCGCTCGAAATGCTCCGTCTTTCCCCTTCCGCAAAGAATAAACAACCTTGGAAAATTGTTTTTGACGGCAAGGCATTTCATTTTATTCAGCTTTATGCACATGAAGGCAGTGACGGAAGCGGACAGGAAATGCACAGAATAGATATGGGTATTGCGCTTTCGCATTTTCACCTTGCAGTCATTGAAAAAAATCTGTCGGGCAGATTTGAAAAATGCGGAATAAGTTTTGACCTTGAAGAAGGAAACTCATACATCACTTCCTGGATTATTGACTAAACAAAAACACGCACCTTCAACGCCAAAAAACGGTGAAGGTGCGGCAATTTTAATAATATTTCAAAAATCACTTGATTTTTATTTAGTTTTGTAATATAATTTCATGAGCATCGGGGTATAGCGCAGATGGTAGCGCGCTTGGTTCGGGACCAAGAGGCCGTGGGTTCAAATCCCGCTACTCCGACCAAAAAGTCAGGCAACATTTTATGTTGTCTGGCTTTTTTATTTGAGGGATTTGAAGGACGAGCGGTACAGAGCAACAGTTTGGTGGACTGTTGTGACCGCGAGCGACCAAGCCGCCGCAGCGGCGCGAGTCAAATCCCGCTACTCCGACCATATTGAGTATTCATAAGGGATTTGCCTATGAATACTCAATTCTTTTGCTTAAAAAGAGTTTTTTTATTGGTCGCAGACTGTTTAGGTCTGCGACCTTTTCTGTTTTGTTATGCCGTTACTGTTTCGGGTAATGCTCTCGGTATATAGCTGATCTACACTCCTTGCTATCTCTTGTGCATTTACTTATTTCCATAGACCTCAAAAATTTCATTGAAGGAATATTTTAATACGGTAGAATATAAATAACATTTTTTAATTGACAGCAACCTTTCTTGTTGTATAATAGAAATAATAATTATAAGAGAGGTTCTTTTTATGAAAAAACTCATTTCGCTTATTCTTTGTATCAGCCTTTGTTGCAGCTTTGCCCTTGTTGCTGCCGCACAAGAGGAAGGATTTTATATGAAGAACGCAACGATTGTTGTAGGTGCAAACGCTTCGCAGACAGATCGCTATGCTGCGGAAAAGTTAGCCTACTACCTTGGTCGGGTAACGGGCGGTGAATATACGGTTGTAACCGATTCAACTGCCAAAAGCGGAGCGGAAATTGTTGTCGGCGAAACTGCAAGAAAGCAGTTTGACCTGAGTTCTTACGATAACGGCGGCTATATAATTAAATCCGAGGGCAATACCGTATATATTTGCGGTGCTGGCACGCGCGGTACTATTTATGGAGTATACGGTTTCCTTGAAAAATACTGCGGCTGTCGTTGGTACAGGTACGATTCAGTTTCTGTCCCCTCAAATGCACAGCTTGTTCTGCCAACGGATATTGATGTAAGCTACGAACCGTTCTTTGAATATACGCAGACCGATACAAACAGCTCCCGTGACCCCGAGTTTTCCGTTGCAAACGGTCACAACGGTTTGGTTTACTGTGACCTCAGTCCCGAACAAGGCGGCGGTGTAGGCTATATCGGCAGCTTTGCCCATACGCTTACAACATATTTTTGTAAATCGGCCGATTACTTTGAAACCAACCCCGAATATTTTGCTCTTCACAAGGGCAAGCGTACACCCAATCAGCTTTGCCTGACCAATCCCAAGACGCTTGAAATAGTAACTGGCGAGGTTCTTGCCACAATTAAGGCAAACCACGACCCGAGTGCAAACGTGCAGATTCTTTCGCTCACGCAGAACGACAATCAGGATTACTGTGGTTGCGAAAGCTGTAAGGCTCTTGACAGGGAAAACGGTTCACAGTCGGGAACTATGATTACCTTTGTAAACGCTGTTGCCAAGGCTGTTGAGGACGCCGGCTACACTAACATTGCCATTGACACCTTTGCCTACCAGTACACCCGCAAGGCACCTACAAAGGTTGTGCCCCGTGATAACGTCATAGTCCGTCTTTGCTCAATCGAGTGCTGCTTCGGTCACACACTGGACGATGAAAAATGCAATGAAAACGCTGCTTTTATGGCAGACCTTGAGGCGTGGGGCAAAATCTGCAACAGAATTTATATTTGGGACTATGTAAACAACTACCGTGAAACAATATGTATTTTCCCGAATTTCAATGTGCTTCAGCGTAACGTACAGATATTCTACGAGAATAATGTCAAGGGTGTTTACGAAGAGGGTAATTACTACATCAGCGAGTGCGACGGCGAATTCGGCGACCTTCGTACATATCTGCTCCAGAAACTAATGCAGAACCCGTACATCGACCTTGAAACGGAGTTTGACGGCTATCTTGCTGCCGTTTACGGTCCCGGCTGGGAATACATCAAGGAGTTTATTGAAATTATAACGGCCCACGCTGTAACAGACAGAAAGCACCTTACCATTTACCAGGAAGCAAAAAAAACACTCTACGGTATGACAAACGCTGACATAGCTCATTGCGACGAGTTGTGGCAGGCAGCAATAAATAAGGCAACCAACTCACAGCAAGTAAAAAACATTTTGCAGTCAAGACTCTCCTGGAGATATTGGAAATGTGCCAACTCCAAGGTTGAATTTTCACGCCTGCAGTTCCCGTATCTGTGGATGAAGGCACAGGACGACCTTTATAACGACCTCAAGGCCTTCGGAGTAATACGTGTCGGCGAGGGCAACAACCGATACTTTTCAGATTGCGATATTCTCCACCTGATAAGAGAGCCATTCAAGTGGACTGTGCTTTTTGATGAGCCGTTCTGGGATGCACTCAACCCCTGTATGCTCAAACTCTATGCCTTCCTGGAAAAGGTTTACACTTTCTTTAACGCTGAATCATAATATAGTAATCATAACCACCGGTTAAACCGATGATTTGCTCCACCAGTATGCACTTGCTATGTTAGAACACCTTATTATAAAGACGCTATTTATTCTCCAAGCGGAAAAGTTTTAGACTGCTTTGATACGGAGGAATATGATTGCTCATTTACAGACATTTCTCTTACATTGGACTTATTCGATAGCTACACATATACTGTGGAAAATCGTGGCGACAGAGAATATAATGTTTTTTCCAAACCTTTTTTGGATGACAAATTGGTATATAGACAAATAACAAGAATGTCTTTTTGTACAGGATAATCCCTTATGAACACTCGCACCAAAAAGTCAGGCAACATTTTATGTTGGCTGGCTTTTTTATTTGAGGGATTTGAAGGACGAGCGGTACAGAGCAACAGTCCGGTGGACTGTTGTGACCGCGAGCGACCAAGCCGCCGCAGCAGCGCGAGTCAAATCCCGCTACTCCGACCACTTAAAAAGCCTTACACATCAACGGATTTCGCCGTTTTGTTGTGTAAGGCTTTTTCCTTAGGTGTCTAAAAGGTGACTAATAAAATTTCAATATAAAATACAACCGCCCCTGAAGTCAAGCATAAACACATCTTTTAATTATAATCAGGTACAACAGAAATCTAATTTCGTTGCACCTGATTATTATTCTTTTTATCTCAATTTATAGCTTTGCTCAGTCATTAAACTCCTTATCAGAAGCTATGACTTTTCCTGATTTAGCGTTTATTTCGTATTCATATTCATATTTGCCTGAAACAAACTCAACATCGTAATGGACTATCAGATCGTCACGGTCAAGCTCTGCTTTTGAGAACTTCACATCTGCCGCCTTTACGGAAGCATGGTCAAAAGCTATTGATTTTGCTTTATCTTCGGAGATATATTCATCTGAAGCGGGAGCGCTGTTAACAGGTTTTCTTTCCTTATCAACATCTTTTTCAAGAACGGTGCCGTCAGATGCTTTGATTTCATATTCATATTCATATCCGTTTTCTTCAAACTTAACATCATAATGAGGAACTATGTCATCTGAATCATAGTATGCTTTAAGAAATACTGCATCTTCTGCTTTGACACCTGCATCGTCAAGTGCTTTCTGTTTTGCGGCTTCAACGCTGATATAACCGTTATTGTTATCTTTACTGACAGGTTCAGGCTTTGCGGGAATGCTTTCCTTTTCGGAAGCCTTAACCCTTTCTGCTTCTTTTTTCGCTTTCAGAACTGAACCGTCGGCAACCGCAACTTCATAATCATATTCAAAGCCGTTATATCCGAATTCAACGTCATAACGGGCTTTTCCGTTTTCTTCATCAAGTGAAGGAGCGCCGAACATTACGGCGTTTTCTCTCGAAACACCTGCGTGCTTAAGAGCGATGTCAATTGCTTCATCGGGAGAAACGCTTGCAAGTTCACTGCCTTTTACCGTTGGTGCGGATGCCTGTGCCTGATTGAGTGTTGCGTTTTCTTCAACAGGTTTACCTGCTGAGCATCCTGCAACCAGAGCGACTGATAAAACCAGAACTGCCGAAACTAAAACTGCAGATAACTTTTTCTTCATTTTTATTCACCTCGCAATATATTTTTTATCTCTGACCTGAGTTTATCCGAAAAGTCTTGTCAGAAGATTTCTGAAGAATTTAAGAAAGCCAAATGCTTCAAATCTGTCGGGAGCATCATAATCACGTTCAAATTCAACAATTTTTCCGCTCTCGGCATTGATTGAATAATCATATTCAAGATTGCCTTCGGCTCTGAATTCGATTTCGTATTCATATCTGCCGTCATCACGGTCAAGCTTTGCTTTGACGAATCTTACTTCTGATTCTTCATATCCTGCGTAGTCAAGAGCGATTTCTTTTGCCTTCTCTTTTGAAATCAGGTTTTCGGACGGTGCGGCGAATGCCGACACGGAAAGAGAAAATACAACGAGGAGTGCGAGTAAAAGAGCGATAAGTTTTTTCATAATATCAATTCCTTTCAAATTGTTTGTTATTTATTCAGCCGTCCTTGACTGTGACTAAATAATAACGGGCAAACATTAAAGGAACATTAGAAAAACTTAAATTTTCTCATTTTTTGAAGATTATTTTAATTTCGGTAAATTTATCAATTTCGGATTCGGCAACGCATTCTGCAGAATGAATTTCCGCTATCTTTTTAACAAGAGCAAGTCCGAGACCGAAGCCCTCCGTTTCCGACCTTGATGCATCAGCACGGTAAAATCTGTTCCAGATTTTCGGCAGGTCTCCTTCGCTTATACCGATTCCGTTATCTCTGACCGACAAAATGGTTTTATCTTTTTCGGAATTCAGCTTAACGTTGATAACACCGTTTTCTCTGCCGTATTTATCAGCATTTGAAAGCAGATTTTCAATAAGCTGGGTTATCAATGTATTATTTAAATTGATTATAATATCATTATCAATATCGGTTATCAGTTCGATACTTTTTGAGGGTCTGAATTTTCCGCATACGTCTTCAACAAGCTCACTGAGATTCGCTTCTTCAAGTGTAAATCTGCTGAGTCCCTGCTCTGCTCTTGTTACGGAAAGCAAGGATGAAACAAGCGAGGTCATTTTGTCCGTCTGTTCTTCAATTGATTCAAGAGCCTGCATTCTCTCTTCTTCATCTGCATTTTCGGAAAGTGCGTATTCGCATTCCGCTTTTATAACCGCAAGCGGTGTGCGAAGCTCATGGGATGCGTCAGATGTGAAACGCTTTTCATTCTCAAATGATGTCTGCAATCTTTCAAACATTTCATTGAATGTATCTGCAAGATTACTGATTTCACGGGGCGCATTGGTTGTTTCAAGCCGCTTTGAAAGGTCGCTGCCCGTTGATATTTCGCGAGCGGAATCTGTTATTTTTTCAATGGGTGCAACGGTTTTCTTTGAAATGATATATGCACCTATCGCTGCAATAATCACGAAAAACGGAAGAATATATACGGCACTCCTGCCGATATTGGTGAACATTGTTTTCACATCTTCAGCGGGGCAGATTGCACGGATATAAATCTTTTTGCTGGATGAACTGTCTGCGGTAAACTCGATTTTAAAAACCTGCCTGTCGCTGTAAACGGGAATCTGAACACCGATTACCGTTGCTTCGTTTTTCTTTATCCCTGCATGGTTGAGTGCAATTTCTATTGCCTCATTTGTGCTTATGCCGTTTTGAAAATTTGTTTCGGAATAAGGTGTCGGTTTCAATTCGTTTACGGGAGTAACATCGGCTTCGTAGGATATTACCTGACCCGAGCGGATATCAATTTCATATTCGAATTTTGTAAATTCAAGAAGCTCGGAATAAATGTAATATTCTTTACCGTCGAAAGTTTTCTTAACAACTTTTTTCAAATCGGACGGTGCTTCGATAAGAGTGTGCGGTGTTTCGCCGCCGATATACTCTCCGTTTTCGCTGAAAAGGTCGCAATAAACGCCGTTGGAATAATACATAAAATCATTTTCGACCTCAAAAATGCCGTTACTGAACTCCATTTCATCCGAGTTGCTTTGTGCGGCGGCAATAAGAGTCTGCCTGAGCTTATCATCAGCAGTTTTGCGGCTGATAAGCATAAGACCTGTTACGCTGACAGCGCAGACAACGGCAATCAGAATCGTAATCCAGAGCGTTGTTATTATTTTAAATGAAACTTTTTTCATTTTTCCTCCCTGAGAACATATCCCATTCCTCTGACTGTGTGAATAAGCTTTTTATCAAATTCATCATCAATCTTTTTACGCAGATAGCGGATATAGACATCAACAACATTCGTTCCGCCTTCATAATCATAATTCCAGATATGATCTTCGATTTTTTCACGGCTGAGAACAATTCCTTTATTTACGGCAAGATACTGCAAAAGCTCATACTCCTTGGCAGAGAGAGAAATATCCTTGTCCCCTCTTTTAACATTTCTGCTTGAAATATCAACTGTTAAATCCGCAACGGTGATTATGTTTGAATTTGAAACGCTGTTTTTTCTGATAAGAACCCTTATTCTTGCAAGGAGTTCTTCAAACGCAAAGGGTTTCACAAGATAATCATCCGCGCCGATGTCAAGACCCTCAACTCTGTCTTCGATGCTGTCACGGGCGGTAAGGAACAAAACCGGAAGATTGTTGCCCTCTTTTCTTATCTTTTTGAGCAAAGAGAAACCGTCGGTTTTCGGCATCATAACATCAAAAACCGCCGCGTCATAATCTGTCATACTTATAAGTTCATATGCTTCTTCACCGTTGAAAGCGCAGTCGACACTGTAGCCCGATGCTTTAAGCTGCTTTGCAATTATTCTGTTAAGGCTCTTTTCATCTTCGGCAATCAGAATTCTCATAAAAACACTCCTTTTTTCGGATGTTGCTATATTAACTAAGAAAGATTAAAACTAAATTAGAATTTATATTTTTATTATCTCAAAAGTGCTTTTTTATGTCAATAAAAATGTTGCAAGCTTATCAGCTTCTGCGAAAGTGAAGAAGGCAAAGCCATCTTCGAAAAGCGGAAAGCCGAACAATCAGAATAAACCATCGCAAAATGAGGGTAGCTATTCAAAAACTACCCTCATTTTTCATTTTATAAATCGTTCAGAAAAAGAACAAATCTGAACCCTTCGCCGATTGCAAAAAGGTTCGGATTTATACTGTAAACTCATCATTTATTATTTGTTATTTAAAGTATCACCAAAGCCTCTTTTCTTTAAAAACTCAACCAGCTTATCAAGCGGTTTCTTCCACATAGCTTTGAACCATTTTGTGTTACCGAATATTTTTACAATCGTCGGGCTGACGGCGTAATATGTTCTGATAAAAGCTCTGCCGAAAGCGGATTTTGCAAGAGTGTTGTCACGGAATCTTCGGAGAGTCCATACTTCGGGGCAATCGTACGACCCGTAAACGCAGGTTGCAACATAGCAACCACCACTGTTATGGTTGTATCCCGTGCCAAAAAGCTGAGGATCGCTATTGCTTACCTTTTTGCCGTTCTTATCATAATTGGTATAGCCTGCACCGAATATCTGCGGATCGCTTCTGCCGACTTTGTTGCCTTTATTATCGTAAGTTGTGTAACCACCGCCAAAAAAATTCTTCTCGGTTCTGCCGACTTTTTTACCGTTAGCATCGTAATTGGTATAACCGCTGCCGAATATGTTTTTATCGCTGCGCCCGATTTTCTTACCGCTGCTGTCATAATGAGTGTATCCGTTGCCGAAAAAGTCTTTTTTGCTTCTACCTTTGTTAGCCATAAAAATTCTCCTTTTTATTCTCTTTGGATGCTCTTTGGATAAATTATATCGTATTAAGTGTCCGATAAAACTCTCTTGCAACACATAAAAAGCCGAAAAACCGCCTTTTACAGCGATTTTTCGGCTTTTGGAATGTATAAAATGTTTACAGGCAGAAATGTGTGATATAATTTTTATCAATAATCGTAATCGTCTGCTGATGGATCCCACTCAAATCCAAGATCTTCATAGTCCTCGTCAAATTCCCATTCGAAGTCGTCAAAATCTTTTGTTTCGTTTTTTGAAGTTTCCGATTCTTTTTTTGCGGTTTCTTTCGGAGCGGTACGGACATCGGTTTCGTCATTATCGGTTTCTTCAGCTGTGATTTCGGGGAAATTTTTAAGATTTGTGCATCCTTTGAAAGCATCTTTTCCGATTTTTGTGATATGCTCGGGGAAATTCAAAGATTCAAGAGAAACGCAATTTTCAAAAGCGAATTCACCTATTCTGGTGACCGTGTCGGGAATTACAACACTGACAAGATTCTCACAGTTATAAAAGGTGCCGTCAGGAATTTCAGTAAGGCTATCAGGAAGTATAACGCTTTTAAGACCCGTGCATCCTTGAAAAAGCTCCGTTCCTATTTTGGTGACAGAGTCGGGAATAGTGATATCGGTTACATTTATGCAGTTTCTGAATGCCATTTCTCCGATTTCTTCAACACTGTCAGGTATTTCAATAGCTGTAAATTTTTCACATCCATTAAAAGCACAGTCGTCTATTTTAACGATACTGTCCGGAATTTTTATGTTATTAAGTTTTTCGCAGTAGCTGAATATTCCGGCACTGAGTTCGGAAATACTGTCGGGGATATTGATGTTTTCAAGGTTTGAGCATTCAGAAAACGCATACATATCTATATCAACAATGCTGTCCGGAAGCGTGATGCTCTTAAGATTTTCACATCCTGTAAATGCATAATCTCCGATTTCTTCAACACTGTCAGGAATGGAAACACTTTTTATGTTTTTTTCATAGAACACTTCAGAACCTATTCTTATTATGCCGCAAGGTATTGTTACATCATCATCATTTCCGTTATATTCAATCAGTTCTGAATAATCAACAACAAAATCTTCATCATCGTCGCCGTTGTAACCTGAATCTTCTTCAAAATCAGGATCATAATTTTCAACGCCGTTTTCATAAGTGAATTTTTCGGTGCTGTATTCTCCGTAATAAATCCACTCAACAAAGGTGTAGTCCGAATCAATGAGACTTTTGCTTGCTTTGAGTTCGGTTAAAAACTCCTTGAAAGCCGCTTTGTTATCGGCATCATCGCCGTAAAAATCAAGTAATTCTGTCACATAATTGAAAACAGACGAAAGATTTTTCGGACAACCGTCAACATAAGCACAGTCATAATATTCATAGTCAACTGCAAGGGTTTTGCCCTTGTATTTTGTGCCGAACATATCGGTTATTGCTTCGGCACCCTCAAATGTACCCTTTGCATCATGCTTCTTAAGAATATCAAGAAGCTGTTTGTTTGCAATCTTAACAACAAGACCGCCATCGTAACTCATAAGATTACCTCCTGATTTTTATAAAAAGTTATTGTATGATAAATATGATTACAATAATTCATTTCGATTTCTCAACCAGCTTCTGCCAGACCTTTACCATTGCATAGGTATCAAGTTTGCAGTAAGCGAGGAGATTTTTGCGTGTTTCGGCAACTTCTTCGGGTGACATCGACTTCATATTCTTGAACGCATTTGATGCTTGGTCGCCTTTCTGTATGCCTTCGAGATTATGATAATCAAGCGAAGGCTCGTCGGGATAAAGCGCAGGAAGAACATATTTTATCGAATATGAACCCTGCATTGCAGGGAGATAATAGTGCTTCTTAGAAAACGGAGTCATCAGATCTTTTATGTTATCATGAATGTTCATCAGATGGTCAGCAAGGTCGGGATAAACCTCTGCAAGTTTCTTGATGACATTCTTCTCAAATCCCATATTGTATGCCGTTGTGCAGACATCCATCGGAATATCGTTGCAGAGTTTTTCGGCAAGTGCTCTGCGCGGGTCTTTGCCTGCTTCGGCAAGAAATTCGGTGTGGTGAAGTTCGACATTTTCACTTTCAAGCCAATGGAGCGAATACTGAAACGGAATCTGCTCATAGGGCGAGGTGAAATCGAACGGCGGAATCGCCTCCTGAAATGTTTCGAAGTCGAGGAAATAAAGCGGAAATGAAAGCGAGTCAACGGTTTCGCGGATTCCTTTTGCATCGATTTTGCAGGTGTTGTTGAGATGCGATTCAACCTGCAGACGCTGATTACCTTTGATTTCTTTTCGCTTTACAAGGCTTTCAAAATCATAGTCGCCCTCATTGAAGAGTTTCACTTTTGTATCAAATTTCAGTCTGCTGATATCGAAAACATTCGGGTGTTCGAGTCTGCCCGTGCAGTAGTCAAAATATCCGCAGGTGTAGGGCTTATTGCAATGGCATCCGACATCACAGCAAGGCTCATAATCGCTTTCCATTATTCTTTCGAGCTCGGGAAGAAAGTCTCTGATGCCCGTCTGCCTGCAGTCGATGTAACACTTCACATCTTCAATCACAAACAGCTCATCAAGGTCAATTTCACCGTGACGGACGTAGCAAGGATTGATATGCACAAGATAAACGCCGTCAACCTTGTAGCCCAGACCGCCCAGCACATACTGCTGATAAGCGGTATCGTGAAGATAGATTTCGCTCACTGCGGTTGAACTTTTGACTTCATAAATTTCAACGTGACCGTTGCCCTTGTTTTTGAGAATATCGACACTGCAGAAAAGACCGTCAAGAGCAAAAGATGCTTCTGCGATAACGGGCGTGCCTGCATCGATAAGCCTTTGAGTTTCGGTGAGCATATCGCCTAAATCACCGAACGGAACTTCGGTGAAATCTCCGAAAAGACCCATCGCAAGGTCACCGACCTGATTGCCTGTTTCAAGTACCGCCTCATTCATAACGGAATCATCAAATTCTTCGGGTTTGTTTCTGTGAAGCCAGAGTATTTTGGGGCACTGAACGGCATTGCAGTATTTTGATTTTGAAAGTCGCAGAGACATAGTTTTTCCCTCGCTTTATTCTGTCAATGTTTTATTCAAATTGAAGACCGAGAATATTGCTGTTTCTTGAAATAAAGTCAATTTCAAGAAGAGAAACTTCTTCGCTGCTGAATTTTCTGAATTCCGCAGTTACGGCAAAGCTGGTATCGGTATCCGCTTTTGCAAATATTTCAAGAATATCACAAGGAGATTTTGTAATTCTTGAAGAAGCAATGCGAAGGATTTTGTTTTTAGCAAAGGTACCGTCTTTCTTTCTGGGCATTTCATCCACAAGTTTTTTAATTACTGCATCATCAAGCAGTTTTTCTGCTATATGCGCCATAATAAGAAAGCGGCGTTTTGCAGATTTCTCATCAAGTCTTGGAGTGTTTTCATCAATTTCAGGTGCTGCATACATGAATGCGTCGGAGCGTCTGTTGGGGTCTTCTCTGTCTATTCTTTCAAGAACTTCTTCTTTTGAAAGCAGATGCTCTTCGGCAACATACATATCATAAAGACACCACGCATCATCAATTTCATCTTTTGCTTTTTTGAGAGAATTGCCGAACTTGGTTTTTACTTTAAATTCTTTTGCTCCGTCTTTAACCTTGAAAATCTTGTTTTTGGGAGGCTCATATGAATCAAATGCATCGTCAAGGTTTTCACTGCCGATTATCTGGTCTGCGAGGAACTTGTCATCAATTTTATAGATATTGATTATTTCCTGAACATCATCCTCCGATGAAGCTCCGAGTTTAGCAATATCTTTGCAGGCAGGCTGGAAATTTTTCGGCATTTTTGCCTTTGTAACAGGTGTGCAGTAAATCTCAACGGGAGGAACTTCTTTGAACTCCTTTTGCCACTCTTTATAGAACAGTTCTTTTGATACTTTAGCGGATTCGGCTCTGATAATCAGTCTTTTGAGAACAGGAGATAATACGGAGCCTTCAAGTGTTGTTACATTTTCAGGAATATCAAGTTCTTCAAATCCGCAGTCTGAAAATACATAACCCTCTAATTTTTTCAGACCTTTAGGTATATTTATTTTCTTGAGAGATGAACAGCTGCTGAATGCACACCCACCAATCTTCTTGACTTTTTCGGGAATTTCAATTTCCGCAAGTGATTTGTTACCTGCAAACATTCTGCCCGGAATTTCTGTAAGACCTTTGGGAAGTCTGATTTTTTCAAGAGATTTGCAATTTGAAAAAGCAGAATCCTCTATTGTTTTTACAGAGTCGGGAATAAAAATCTCTTTCAGACTTTCACAATAAAGGAATGCGCATTCTTCGATAGATGTTACGCTGTCGGGAATATTGATTTCCTTAAGCTTTTTGCATCTGTCAAATGCACTTTTTCCGATGAATTTTACGCCGTTGGGAATAACTATTTTTTCGATCTTTGCGGAGGGAGGATTTTTATTGTCTTTTTCCAAAACATAGCAGAATGCGTAATTTCCAATCCCCCATACACCTTCGGGAATTTCTACAACAGTATCATTGCCTCTGTACTTTTTAAGTAAACCGTCAACAATTATAAAATCCTGATTGCTCATAACAAATCTCCTTTATATTTTTTGTTTCTGAATTATATTACGTTACATATTTCAAACTCAATAAAATTCTCTGATTATCAGAAATCCGTTCCGAGAAGAACGAATTTGCCGTCAACTTCCGAAAAGAATACAACAGCAAAATTCTTCATATCATACCAAGTGCTGTATTCATCGGGTTCAATCTTGTTTTTGTTTCTGTCTTCTTCGGGAAGAACAACAACTTCATTGAGTTCATCGAGAAAATCAGAAACCTTTTTGAAGTTTTCGGGAACCCACTCAACACAGGTAAGAACAACATCGTTGCAATCTTCCCAATCGCTTTCACAGTTTTCAATCTGATCTTCGGGGAGGTACTTTCTGACAATGCTTTGAATCATTCCAGCTTGTTCATCGGTTATATCGTCTCTGTAGTATCCCATATAAAGATCCACAGATTTCCATGAAGAGGTGTCGTTGACGGTAAGAGGATAATCCTTGTTCATAAGGCTGTTGATATCAATTCTCTTGCCGTTTTCGATTTTGTCAAATGTGACGTAATTGTGTTCGTAATTGTATCTCAGACATTTATAATTAAGATTATCAACAGAATCTTTGAAGCAGGCTTTACACCAGAAACCTGTTTCTCCACCATAAGGATGACAGAAAAATCCGTCAAAGAACACATCAAAGTCAAGCGAGTCTGCCGTATAAATGTTTTCAAGGAAATCGAAGAAGCTTTTCTTATTGCTCAGTTCGGCGCTTACGCCGTTGAGAGTGAGCGTTGCTTTGATTTCAGGTTTGTCTTTTTTCTTTCGGAGGTAATCTGCGAGTTCCTTGCAATAAAGAGCAATTTCGTCTGCCACATCTTTGCGAATCTTTCCTGCTATGCTCAGTGTTTCATGGAATCTGATGTCGGTACGGAATTCAACTGTCTGATTGTTCATAATAAATTCTCCTTTTCGGCGGTGCCGTGTTTTTATCTTGACTACATTATGACACATCAGATGTACAATAAAACGGACTTTCAAACAGAAATTTCAATTTTACTTCCGCCTGCTTTTTCTTTGGTAATGATAACCTGTTTATCAATCTTTTCTTTGAGATCTGCAACGTGGGAAATGATACCCACAAGGCGGTTGCCGTCGCTGAGGTCTGCAAGAGCACGGAACGCCTGCGAAAGGGATTCGGGGTCAAGCGAGCCGAAACCTTCGTCAACAAACATCGTGTCAAGCTTTATGCCGCCTGCGGAAGACTGGATTTCATCAGAAAGACCAAGTGCGAGCGAAAGAGATGCCTTGAAGCTTTCGCCGCCTGAAAGTGTTTTAACGCTTCTTTCCGTGCCGTTATAGTGGTCGATAACCGAAAGGTCAAGACCGCTCTGACTGCGGTTATTATCGGCGGTTTCGCTTCGTTTCAGCTCATACTGACCGCCCGACATCTTCATAAATCTTGTGTTCGCGCGGGCAATTATGCGGTCAAAATAAGTCATCTGAATATATGTTTCAAGCATGATTTTTTCTTTTCCCGAAATGTTGCCGTTGGCGGTATTATTCAGAGCATTGAGGCTGATTTTTCTCTTTTCAATCTCCGACAATTCATCGGATTTTTTGTTGATATTATCAAGACATTTTGTGTTTGAATCAATGCGGATTCCGATTTTTCTCTGCACCGCCGCAAGACTGTTTTTTTCTTCGGTAAGTGCGGATTTTTTCTGTTCTGCCGCTTCAACATCAACCGTTTCAGACTCAGAAATCTGCTTTTTAAGCTGCTTGATTTTTGCATCAAGACCGACAATTTCTTTTTCTGATTCAGCATAGTTCTTCTCTGCATCTTCAAGAGCTTTCTGCATTGTTGAAAGTGTGTTTTCAAGAGCCTTTTTCTTTGCAACTGCACCGGCTTTGCCCTCGAATTTAAGAGTCGCCGAAAGAGATTTGCATTGCTTTTCAATTTCGGTGCAGGATGCGGTGAGTGCGGAAATATTCTGTTTGCATTCTGCAACAACTTCTTCTGCCTTTTTGATTCTTTCTTCCGCTTTGGGAATCATTTCATCAAGCTCTGCTTTGCGTTTTGCGTTCTTTTCTTCAGCGCTGATTTTTTCGTTGATTACTTTGAGATTTACGGCGATTTCCGCAATGATATTCTTCGCGGTTGCCTGTGCAGCTCCCGATTCACAGCTATTCAGAAGGTCTGAAATAAGCTTCTGGAGTTCTTCTGTCTGCGAATCAACCTGACCCTTGATTTCGCCTGCAGTCCGGCTGAGTTCTTCGGCATCTTTGCGGGCTTTATCGTATGAGGATTTTAATTCGTTTACAGTTGCTTCTGTTGGTGCTGTTACTGATTTCAGAGCCAGTTTCGGATGATTTGTTGAACCGCATACAGGGCAAGGCACACCTTCGGTCAGATCCTCCGCAAGAATACCTGCCTGCTCATTGAGAAACGCACGGTAATTCATTTCATAAAGATTTTTTGCAGATTCTGCTTTGTCGGCAGCGGCAAGATATGCCTTTTTAGCCTGCTCATACCTGTCGGTCAGAGCGTCAAAAGCCGATAATTTTTTAACAAGATTTTCAAGGGCAGCTTTGCGGTTTTCCGACTGCTCTTTTTCACGAAGGAGCTTTTCTCTGTTTGTGCCTGCATTTTCGAGAACTTTATGCTCCTCTTTCATCTTTGCTATATCTTCCGAAATTTTCTTTTCAGCACCAAGATAAGTCACAAGATTCTCGTTGCTTTCGTCAAGCTGCTTTGTGAGCCTCTGAAGCTCGGATTTCTTCACTTCAAGCTCATCATATTTCGGAATTTCCGCATCAATAACACTGACTTCTTTTATCAGCTTTTCTTGTTCGGGTTTCTTTGCTTTTTCGGCTTCAAGAGCCTTTTTGATTTCTTCAAAAGATACGGTTAATTCCGCGTATGTTTTTTCAGATTTTTCAAGCTCCGACTGTGCTTTTGAGTATTCCTCCGCTTTTGCGAGAACAGCCGTCACTTCTTCAAGAGCTTTTTCGATTTTGCTTATCTTTTCAGCTGTTACTGATTCGGATTTTTTATCGTTTTCAAGGATTTTGCCGATAAGCTCAACAACATCCTCAACGGTCATTTCACCGCTTCTTGCCTTTGCTGCTTCGATATTCAGAACATCGTTTTCATCGCACTGAATATCCAATATATACTGCTTCACGCTGCTTTGTGCGGCTTCATATTCATTTCTGACTGCAGAATATTCGCTCTTGATTTTATCCTGCAGAATACGGTAATAATCCGTCTTGAATATCTTTCTGAATATCTCCTGACGCTCTTTTGTGTCGGCAACAAGAAGCTTTCTGAAATCGCCCTGTGCAATCATTGCAATCTGCGAAAACTGGTTGCGGTCAACGCCCATAATCTCAACGATTGCGTTGTTGACATCCTTAATTTTGCCGATAACTCTGCCGTCGGGATAATAAAGCTCAGCTTCGGCTTTCTGAACGGTTACGCCGTCACCCTTCTTTGCTTTTCTTTCATATTCGGGGTTTCTTTTAACGGTATATTCCTTGCCGTCATAGACAAAAACGAGCTCAACTTCCGTGGGAGTTTCAAGCTCCGCATACTTTGAACGCAGCATTGAAGAATCCCTTAAATCACCGCTTGCCTCGCCGTAAAGCGCATAGGCAATCGCATCAAATATTGTTGTTTTGCCGGCACCTGTGTCGCCCGTAATGAGGTAAAGTCCGTTTGTGCCGAGCTTTTCAAAGTCAACTTCCGTTCTGCCTGCATAGGGTCCGAAAGCGGACATAACAAGTTTTATCGGTCTCATTTTTCACCCTCCCATATGCTTTCAATAAGTGATTTCATAAATTCCGTCTGTCCGTCTGTCATCGGCTGATTATTCTGCTTTTCATAGAATTCCGCAAACAGATCAAGCGGTGACCTCTGCTCGATATTCTCAATGATATCAAGCTTTGCGGAGCTTCGGGTGCGTTTGTTATCGTAATCAAGCTTCATAAGATTGGGATAGATAACACGCAGTTTGCCGATGGCATCGGGAATATCCTCTTCATCGGTGAGGGTGATGTGCAGATAGTCATCAACAGCAGTACCCTCGTAGTTTCGCTTGTCCGTCAGTTCCATGTAGGTGCCGCGGATCTCGCGCAGATCATGCAGGGGAGCCAGAGGTAAAGTACGGATGGAGATAGGTGATACTGTGTACAGAGTCAGCTGCTGATGGGCAGCATCGGCGGAAGATTCCGGCAGTGCATCCTGTTCGCCTAATTCCACCACGGTGATGGACTTTACATGCCCGGCCTCGGAGAAGGAATACTTCAGCGGAGTACCACAGTAGCGGGCCAGCGCCGCAGCATTGGCGTCCGCGGCCACGGTCACATGCTGTGGACCATGGATATGACCCAGGGCCACATAGTC
>JAZQEE010000071.1:0-2704 GCA_045538815.1 Acutalibacteraceae bacterium | reverse complement strand
CGGATAGCTGAAATATATATAGTCCTGATGGGGGCAGAGAGTTTTCTGCATAACAAGCTGAGGAACAAAAATCTCCTCGTCAATATCGCCGCAGAGAGTCTGATATCTGTTCCATTCGGCAGGTGTGCTGTCATAGGGCGGCGTTGCGGTGAGAGCGATGATTGTAACACCGTCACCGAGCATTGCAACAAACTTTTCGAGAGCCTTCTGCCATTCGCTTTTGAGATGATGCGCCTCGTCAAGGCAGATTGTTTTTATGCCTGCCTTTTTGATTTCCGAAAGCAAATCGAAATTGCTGAAATCCTGCGTTTCTTCGGCTTCAAACTCATCTTCATCCGCTTCGGATTCCATAACGGTTTTTGTGAAAGCGGCGTGAAGTGCCTGATATGTGATTGAGGTTATCAGCTTGGGATTTGTGAGCGAATAGGAAATATATTCATCGGGGTTTTCGGTTTCGGGCAGATAAGCCTCAACGAATCTTTCACCCCACTGCTGACGGATTGTAACCGACGGCGACATAACGAGCGCAGGTGCATTCTGCCTGCGGACAAGCTCAAGACCGAGAATAGTTTTACCGCTGCCCGGCGCGGCAACGATATGTATTCTTTTATCTTTCAGATGCTTTTGCGAATTATCAAGCACTGCCTGCTGATAATCACGGAATGTCCATTTGAACTTTACTTTGCTGAAATCTTTCATAACATCACATCCGTTTGCCGATTTTTTTACAAATATCATTATATCATATATTTTCGGTTTTTCATCATGCTTTTTTGAATTTTTTAAAAAAGACGGCAGATTTCTCTGCCGTCCGATAAAGTGTTCAGTTTTAGTGCTCTGCTCCGCATTCGCAGATAAGATTATTGCCGAAAAGCTTCTGGAAGAAAAGAACAATCTTATAGAAGAAACCTGCAATTCCGCCTTTATGGCATTTGCATTCACAGTCTTTGTAAACTGCTTCTGCAGAAACATTGAAAGCTCCCATTGTGAACGTTGTTTCGGAATCATAATAATCTTCGGGGGTTGCGCCTGTGATATTCCAACAATAAAAAATCTTGCCGTCAATCTGATCTGCCTTGATTGTTACAACATTGCCGATAACCGCACTTGAAGCAGAAGCCTTGCCGTTTTCAACGGTAACACCGGTGCCGAGAGTTGCAGAATCACCGAGTTTGATTCTGATAATACACATTGCTTTGCCGTTACTGCCATGTTTATAAAGAGAATATGCACTGTCGCTGGGCTTATATGAATTGAAATTATAACAGGGTATTTCTTTGCCGTCATATACAACCTTGAATTCATCAGCTGCGGGAAGCTCATAGCCGCCGATATAGAAAGTTGTGAGCACATAATATTCCTTTTGCGGGTCAGCTACCTCGCCGCCGCAATCAGGAACATGCGTTGACAAAACTTCCGAGTAATACGGCTCCTGATTGTAGTCAAGTGATGGGAAGCAAGGGGTAAGGTTTGAATTTTTGAGGGTTTCTCCGTAATAGATTGAGGGGAACTTGCTGATTTCAATAACCTTTGTTGCGGCTGATGCCGAAGTCATTGAAATGCTCATCATTGCAAAAACAGTAATGAGAGCGAGCATAATTGCCGTTATTTTTTTAATCATCTTAAATTATCTCCTTTTTATCCTGCGTAATAAATCTCTTCAAAAAGCTCATATTCGGGAATGCCGTTGATACAGAGCTGATAATCCGTTCTGTTTCTCTCAACATAAATTCTGCATTCTCTGCCGTCATCAAGTTTTGCATCAACGTATGTTTTGCCGTCTGTACGCAAAAGTGTGAATTCTGAACCTGCTTTAACAAGTTCGGTTTTCATATCGGGAAGAATTTTAACGTTGAAAGCTTCTTTTGACGTGAGAACGAACGGAAATCTTTTATCTATCGTATAGAATTCATCGGTTGATTCGGGCATACCCGTTTCGGAATTCACGGTGTAGGTTTTATCGGCAGCATATGTTCCGAGAATATCAAAGGTTGTTTCAAGAACAAACTGTGCGGGGTTATTGAAAAGAAGCTTCGCCTGATGGGTATCTTCGTTTTCATCCTCCCAAACCAGACTGCCGAAAGCTGTTCTGTCAAGTTTACCCGCTTCTTTTATCTCATTGCCGTTCAGGTCATAAACGAGAATGTTTGTGTAATCGTTATAGCCGTGTGGCACAAGATAAACAAAATATCTGCCGTTTGAATTGACAAGATAATATTCGGCACTGAAAGCATAAACATCTTCAACCGTAAATTCATTACCGTTGAAGTTAAGACTGATATCTTTATATGAGCCTTCTTCCGTGTAATACGAAAGACCGACGCTGATAGTATCTTTTTTACCGTCAGACGGATTCATATCAAACTCAACATCGTTCCATTCGGAAAGTGTTATGGCATATGATTCGGAGGCAACCGTATATTTCTTATTGAAAAGCTCGGGATATTCGTCAAAATAAACCGTTGCGGTAATAAGACCTGCGGCAAAGGATGCGATATCATAGGGACTGAAATAAAAAGTTACACCCTGATAACCGATTGTCCAGTTAAACTGTTCTGCCGTGTATTCCGAAAGAACTTCTTCCAGATTGCCGAAAAATCCGTCTGCAAATTCATCTTTTGAATTTATCTTTTCCGAAAGAATTGCGGGAAGAGATGAAATGTCGGTCATAACATCGGTTATAACAAGCTCTTTACCCGTTACG
>JAZQEE010000070.1:0-26401 GCA_045538815.1 Acutalibacteraceae bacterium | reverse complement strand
TTCTGAACTCAGTAATTGAAAAAATCGTTGTTCACGAAGCAATAAAAAACGATATGTGCCTTAATCAGCGAGAAATAGATATATATTTTCGCTTCATTGGCAAAATTGATTAACCTATATCCTTAACTATGGGAAAGGAATTTATCCTGCCCTGATATTGCTCTTTTGCCCGAAATCGCAAAGCTTTTCGGAATAAGCGTTGACGAATTGCTGGGCGTTGTCCACACAGCCGAAAGAGAAGAATCCGTAAAAGAAGAAAAAGCGGATACCGGCTCCGAAGCAGCTTATGAAGACCCCGTCTGTTCAGGTAAAAAGGCAACGAAGCTTGTTATTACAAGAGAAATGAACGGAAAGGTAACAACCATAAAATTCCCTATCAGCATTGTACGCTTCGGTCTCAATATCGGCGGTATCTTCGGCGGTCTTACAGGTGAACAGGCGAATTCCGTTGAAAATGCCATCAGAACAGGGCTTGCCGGTGAAATCCTTTCTGTTGACGGTGAAAACGGCGAAAGAATAACAATAAGTCTTATGTGATAAACAAAAATGCCACTCAGCTCAAAGCTGAGTGGCATTTTTCATTTAATATAAAACTTTTGAAAGAATGAAGCAAGTCCACAGGGCAACAACAAAGAAGCCTTCGGCGGGAATTGCAAGCTTTGTGTATGGGCATTTCCATCCCTTGTCAACAAAGAGGAATATTGTTCTTGTAACGAACACGGTTGTTGCAAAGAAAAGTCCGCCGACAAGCGAATAAACGGGAGTTCCGAGTGCAACTGTAAGATAGAGCAGAAATGCACCGAGCGCAAAGGAAATACCGCCGTAATAAACTCTGATTTCGGTTTTGCCCGCATTGTCAACGGGCTTTATGGCAAAGCTTTCCGCATTCTTTATCGGACTTGCAATAAAGACTATCGCCATACCCCAGAAATAACCTATAAGGCAGATAACCGCAACGCTTGCAGGGACATTGACCGCTAAGAGTTCTTTTACTGATTCCAACATTATGCATTTACCTCCTGCATTTTTATTTCATCGAGAATATGTTGAAAAAGCACTTCATGAGAAGTGCTTTTTCTGGCTGGGACGGCTGGATTTGAACCAGCGAGTGCGGGAGTCAAAGTCCCGTGCCTTACCGCTTGGCGACGCCCCAATATATATAATTTAAAAGTGTCTTATATTAAAATACGCAAAGCCTCAGCTTTGCGTAACTTCTTTAAATGGGGTGGTTGATGGGAGTCGAACCCACGACCTCCAGGGCCACAACCTGGCACTCTAACCAACTGAGCTACAACCACCATATTTATACGGCTGCGATTTCTCGCAGCCTTCTGGCGCGCTTGAAGGGACTCGAACCCCTGACCCACTGCTTAGAAGGCAGTTGCTCTATCCAGCTGAGCTACAAGCGCATAAAATGGAGCGGGTGATGGGAATCGAACCCACACAACCAGCTTGGAAGGCTGGGATTCTACCATTGAACTACACCCGCATTTTTCGGACGCTGATTATTTTAACATAAGACTTGCGGATTGTCAATAGAATTCTCATCTTTTTTTAACATATTTTTCGGCAAAGTTTTTGAATTACGCTCGCATATTTATGGTGCTATTCAACAAAAAGAGTCAGCATAAGCTGACTCTTTCAAAACTTATGATATTTTCTTCTTTTTCATAAACGCAAGACCGATAAGCATTATCACTGCAAAGAGAATAAGATAGCCGGGAATCTTTGCTGCGTGGGCGTTAACGGCTGCAATAACCATAAACAAGCTGCCTGCAATTGCAAGAATCGGTGCTCCGTAGCGCTGGAAGCCTTTGAAGTTCTTGTCAAGCATCATTTTAAAGAAAATGGGAAGATAGAACGGATAAATGGTAACAATAGGAAGCTCAGTAGGATCAAATGCAAACATGCCAAGCTTGTCGCTGAAGCTGCTCAACTGTGAGCAATAGAAGAACACCAGCCATGCTGCACAGAGAAGAAGTGCAAATGTTGCCGAATTGGAGGACATGTTTGTATGCTTGTCAAGATGACCGAAAACCTGAGGTGCAGGACCTCTGTTACGGCTTGCAAGTGAATAGAGTCCTCTTGTGCAGCCAAGCATAAGTCCGTTGAGTGTACCGAGGCAGGAAATAATAACGAAAACAAAAATACCCGTGCCCATAATGTTGCCGAAAACTGCGGCAAAGGCATTCTTAGCGCCTGCCTGACCGCCCGCCATCATCTCTGCGTTGGGAATAGCTCCTGCAAGACCTACATAATAGAGAACATAAATTGCAACAATGATAAATGCGCCGAGGACGAGAGCCTTGGGCAGATTCTTCTTTGCATCCTTAAGCTCAGCGTTGATGGATGTTGCGATAATCCAGCCTTCGTAAGCAAAAACCGTTGCGCAGACTGCTTTGAATATTGCGTCCGAAGCAGGAATTTCAGTTACAACAGTTGTAAAGTTTGCAACGGTGTGACCCTTTGTAACACCGTAGATTGTTCCGACAACGCCCATAAGAAGCAGCGGAACAAGCTTGATAAAGGTTGTTGAAACCTGGAATTTGCCCGAAAGAACAGGAGAGAGAACATTGAGTGCGTAGCTTCCTATAAGATAGAATGCTGCAAGAACAAAGCACAGACCGCCTGTTATGTCGGCATCCTCACCTTGAAAAACAACAAGAGTATATCTTGCGGAAAGCCATGCGAGAGCCATGGTAAGTGTAGGATAATATATAGTTGTCAGGAACCAGCCTACTATGTAGCCGTATTTTTCACCGACCGCCGCTTCAGCATAGTCAACAACGCCGTTGACCTTCTCATATTTTGTTGCCATTATCGAGAAGGTATAGGCACAGATAATCATAATAATGCCGCCGATTACCCATGCAAGAATTCCGAGCTTGAGATTTCCGCCCGTGTGATTGAGAATTGCTTCTGCCTTGAAGAAAACGCCGCTGCCGACAACAATGCCGACAACCATGCAGATTGCTGTTAACAACCCGTATTTTCTTTTGAGTTCGCTCGCCATTTTATCAACCTTTCTTTCATAAAAGATTTGCCAATGCGTTTTAATTCTACAGTAGAAAGAATTAAATGTCAACAAAAATATGTGTAATAAAAACAAGGTCAGCCGAACTGCTTCGGCCGACTCCCTGGTTTAATTAACTCTTGTCAGGACGAGGAACCGTCCCCTGATTGACTATTGAGTTCCTGATTTTTTGAAAATAACTAACCAAATCTTTTTTTCGTATGTGTTTTCTGTTTGATGCAACATACACAAACATATTCGATGGAACAAAAACAGAATTTATAACTTCATTTATTCTTCCTGTCGTTAATGTTTTCTTGCGATTCACAGATTCCTCAATTGAAAAAGGCATTTCACATATAAAATCGAAATAACCGTATTGCTTCGCCAATCCTGATGTATCATCTCTGTATTTTATTGCATTGACAGTACTGAAACCAATTGAAGAAATATATTCGTCTTCTGTTATTCCGTTTTTAAATTCTTTTAGTGTTTCGCAGAATATATCGAGACTTTCAAACAGTTTTGAATCAATCACGCTCCAACTGATGCAAATTCTTCCATAGTGGTTAATCGTTAATATTTCGGAATACATATCATCAATAAAACCGTAAGTATCCTTCAAAACATACGAAAGCTTTGACCCGTTGCCGCAACAAAAAGCATCATAAACTATTTGGGATTCTATACAATCATTTTTTGACAAATCAACATCAAAAACTATACTGATATCTGCAGTATCTCCATTTATATCGGGAAAAGCAGCATCTTTATCAGAGCGAAAGAAAGCTCTTGTCGGAGAAAATTTTTTCTTTTGAATTTTTTTGTCGTTTAATGGCTTTATTTTTGAAAGTTCGCTGACAAAATATTCTTCTTGTTCTTTAGTAAAACTTCCTGTTGCAATAAAGCAAGCATTATTACAAGAAAAAAACTTTTTCTTCCAAGCGTTAATTTCTTCTATAGTTAATTGCTCTATGGATTCTATAGTGCCTTTTATTGGTTTGGAGTAGTTTGATGAGCCCGTCTGACAGAAATCAAAAAAGTCCATACTGCTTCCTCTGAAATCAATTTCCCGACAAATAACCTTCTTTTCAGCGGTTAATTCCGCTTCAGTCCAATTAAAATCAGAAAACACTTCTTTTATTAAGTTAAAAGCAGATGAAGCATATTCCGAAACAACCGTAAAATCAAAGCAAACATATTGAATGGAAGTACTCCCGTTGATTGTGCCCGCCATACTTTCCATTTTATAATAAAGGTCTTTTTGCGGTATATTATTTAACCGTCTGAAAAACATATGCTCAATAAAATGAGATATTCCTTGAATCCTTTTATTTTCATAAAGCGAGCCAACGGCAAAATATATGGCATAGGTAACAGTTGAAACACCACTGTTTTTATCAAAGATTACAGACAGTCCGTTTTCAAGAACATTTTTCTTCTTCATAATAAAGCTTCTACCACCTTTTAAACCAGTCCAAAAGCCATTGTACTTCCAAAGAAAACAAACGCTTCTGTAAAATCCGCTATACCGGCACAGATTGTAGGTTTATATCTGCTGTTCTTACTCCCTAAACGTAATATGATTCTCTCTGCACCACGCAACCGCATCACTGCGAAGCCGAGCTTTCTCAACCTCGTTCCATGAATCCGTCATAAACTCTCTTTCAATAAAAATTCTGAAAGCAACATCATAACTGTCATTACTGAGTAAAATCTTTTCAAAAGTCCTGTCATAACCCCTGTTATTTAACTTCCTGATAAACTCTTTTTCAAGCTGAATAATGTCTGTCTGAAAGAACGGTATAAATCTCGATGACTCTATGATTTCGGGAACGCTTTCATAACAATAATCAGCCATCAGGTCTTCCGTGTGATATACTTCAAAATTATCGGTGCATAACCACCACGAAACATCAAACTGATTTTCCAGATCACTGAACCAACGCCCGTAGTATATTATCCTCTCAATTTCAACCATACTTTCTCACCTGAAAAGTAATATTCCAACATCAATCTGCCCAAAAAATATATAACAATTATATCACACCATAAAATCACCGTCAATAATTGCCGATTCTGCTCTTGAATGTTCAGCTTGTCGTCATTTCCAATGCTTATGCTTTTATTAAAAGCTTTCACCGCTTCCGTTCAACTCCATTCACTTCACCCGCTGCTATATTCTTTTTACCCGCCGCTCCGCCCTTGACAAACCGATTATTTTATGTTATCTTCATTATGTCTATTTGTGCAATAAACAAATTTGTTTATTTATGCAATAAATATGATTGTTTGAAAATGGGTTGATATATTCTCCCTGCGATTTGGCGTGTCTCCCTGCCCGTTTTCCGTCATTCAGAAAAAATGCGAAAGGAGGAGTTTTGATGTATGCCCCGACGCCGTTCGGCATTATGCTTAAAGAATCCCGCGAAAATGCGCATCTCTCTCAGCTCGATTTAAGCATTGAGCTCGGCAAAACTGCGCAATATATAAGCAACATCGAAAAAGGTAAAAACAACTCTCCTCCTGACGATTCGGACCTGCAGAAGCTTATCGTAAAGCTTGGGCTTTCGGTGTCAGATGCCGAGAAATTCAGGCTTCTTGCCTATGCAGACAGAGGCATGCTGCCTCCCGAAATGTTTAAATATGTTTTTGAATGTCCGTCACTTCTTGCGCTTATATCAAATGCTGTCAAAAATGAAATCAGTGACGATTTCTGGTTTGACACTTTCAATAAAATGAACAGGAAAGGAATCTGATTATGGCTAAATATCCCGATTATATAAAATATGCCGCTTCAATTGTGCCGAGCGAAAGGCAGATTGCGTGGCAGGAAACCGAGTTTTATTCATTCATTCATTTCGGAATGAACACCTTCACCGATTCCGAATGGGGCAACGGAAATGAGGACCCTGAGCTTTTCAATCCGACAAACCTCGACTGCCGCCAGTGGGCAAAACTCTGCAAACTTTCAGGCATGAAAGGTTTGATCCTGACCGCAAAGCATCACGACGGCTTCTGTCTTTGGCCTTCGGCATACACCGACCATTGCGTACGCTCAAGTCTGTGGAAAGACGGCAAGGGCGACGTTGTTGCCGAATGCGCCGCTGCCTGCAAGGAATTCGGGCTGAAATTCGGAATATATGTTTCACCGTGGGACAGACATGAGCCTACCTACGGCTCGGGTGAGGCTTACAACAAATTCTTCATCAATCAGCTTCGTGAGCTTCTTACCGCTTACGGTGAGCTTTTCTGCGTTTGGTTTGACGGCGCATGCGGCGAGGGCAAAAACGGCAGAAAGCAGGAATATGACTGGGAAGCTTATTATAAGCTCATCCGTGAGCTTCAGCCCAACGCAACAATCAACATCAGCGGACCCGATGTGCGCTGGTGCGGCAATGAGGCGGGCGTTTGCAGAAGCAGCGAATGGAGCGTTGTTCCCTACTATCACTCAAACAGCGAGCTGATTGCCGCTCAGAGTCAGCAGGATGTAAGCAAGCCGCCCAGAAAAATAAATCCCACTTCCCTTGATCTGGGCAGCAGGAAACAAATCAAAAAATGCAATAAGCTTATCTGGTACCCTGCTGAGGTTGACACCTCAATCCGCAAGGGCTGGTTCTACCATGCAAGCGAAGATTATTCGGTAAAGCCGCTTTCAAAGCTTATGGATATATATTATAACTCAGTCGGCGCAAACGCCTGCTTCCTTTTGAATATTCCTCCCACCCCTGAGGGAAAAATACACGAAAAGGATATCGAAACTCTTCTTTCAATGGGCGCTCAGCTTGACATTGATTTCAATGAAAACCTTGCTGACGGCTCCGTTATCACCGACAACCGTCATCTTGATGAAAAGCATACAGGTCAGATGGCGCTGAGCGAATATCCCGATTCATACTGGCATTCCGGCGATGACCCCGAGGGTGCAGAGCTCATCCTCGACCTCGGCGATGAATATGACATTGACAAAATCGTTCTCGGCGAAAACATCAGAACGGGTCAGCAGATTGAAAAATTCAAGCTCTATGCACAGCTCGGCGGGAAATGGAAAAAGGTCGGCGACGGCACCGTCATCGGCTACAAAAAAATCTGCCGTTTCAACGAGATAAGAGTCAGATATTTCAAGCTTGTCATTGAAAAAGCAAGATGCTTCGCAACGCTTTCAAAATTTGAAGCCTATTGATTATTCCCAGCTTTTCCAGGCCTCGGGGCAGTAACCGACGGTTGCCTGCTTTCCGTTGCGGACTATTGGAGTTTTGAAAAGCTCACCGTGCTCAAGCAGCTTTTCTTCAACAGCTTCCTTGCTTGCGAGATATTTTATAAAATGTTTTTCGTATGCCTTGGAATTCTCGTTGATAAGCGCTTCCATTGAGCCTACTGCAGCTTTAACGCTGTTGTACTCTCCCTTGCTCATATTCTTCTGCGTAAGGTCAATAAACTGAAACTTTATGTTTCTCTCTTTAAAATATCTTTGTGCTTTCTTGGTGTCGAAGCACTTATTCGTGCCGAAAATCTGAATGTTCATCTGAAATAAACCTCCGTTATTAAGGAATAGTAATATGGTAATAAAAATCCCTCAACAAGTCAATAGAGCGATTGAAATTCTGCGGCAGAACGGTCACACCGCCTATGTTGTCGGCGGAGCGGTTCGTGATGCACTTATGGGCAAGGAAGCCCATGACTGGGACATTGCAACAAGCGCAAAACCCGAAGAAACCGCAGAAGCATTCAGGGACTTCCGCGTTATTGAAACAGGAATAAAACACGGCACCGTAACGGTTATCGTTGACAGAGAAAGCCTTGAAATAACGACTTACCGTATTGAAAGCGGGTACTCCGACAACCGCCACCCAGACAAGGTAGAATTCACCGACATGATTGAAGACGATTTGTCAAGGCGTGATTTCACCGTTAACGCAATTGCATATTCCCCCTCTGCGGGAATAGCGGACCCTTTCGGCGGGTGCGGCGATATCAACAAGAAAATCATTCGCTGTGTTGGCGAGCCTGACAGGCGTTTCGGAGAGGACGCTCTGAGAATCCTGCGTGCGTTGCGCTTTTCAGCAACTCTCGGATTTGAGATAGATAAAGCTACCTCCGACAGTATCAGAAAAAATTATAAATCGCTTGAAAACATTTCGGCTGAACGCATTTTTGTTGAGCTTTCCAAGCTTCTTTGCGGGAAGGATGCCAAAAGAATTCTCCTTGATTACAGCGAAGTTTTCTTCTTCATTCTCCCTGAACTCGAACCGATGAAAAACTGCGCTCAGAACCATGAACGGCACATTTTCGATGTATGGGGGCATACGGTTGAGGCTGTTGCAAATGTTAAGGCTGATGCGCCGCTGCGCCTTGCAATGCTTTTTCATGACAGCGGAAAGCCCCATGTCAAATCAACCGACGAAAACGGCATCGACCATTTTTATTCACACGCAAAAAGAAGCCGCGCAATCGCTTTTGAAGCATTAACAAGACTGAAGGTTTCAAACAAACTGCGTGACAAGGTCTGCAGCCTTGTTGAATATCATGATTTCCTGCCCGACAGAATCAGCAAAAAGACATATAAAAAATATATCGGTCTGCTCGGTGCAGAAACCGTTGAAGAGCTTTTTGAAGTCAGAAAAGCCGACATTTCGGCACAAAACCCCGTGTTTCTTTCCGAGGGACTTCAAGCAAACGAAACCGGACTTAGAATATTCAATGGAATTCAGAGCGAAAATTCATGTCTGAAAATCAGTGACCTTGCAATAAACGGCAATGACCTTGAAAAGGCGGGAATTCCTCCATCGCCCGAAATGGGCAGAATTCTCGAAACACTTCTCGATGAAGTTCTTGAAGAAAAAACGGAAAACAAAAAAAATGCTCTTCTTAAAAGAGTTAAGGATATTAAAAAAATCGTTTAAAACAGCGAAAGGAGATATTATGGAAACAGTAAGAATAGATAATGCACAGGAATTCGATGCGTTTGTGCGCTCTCACCCAAAGGGACATATGATGCAGACCTCGGCATGGGGCAAGGTAAAAAAAGAGTGGGAATGGTGCGGCTTCATAAACCGCGATGCAGAAGGTAAGATCAACGGCGTCTGTGCAGTCCTGCTCAGACAGATTCCGATGACTCCGTTCAAAATGATGTATGCACCCCGCGGACCCGTCTGCGATCTCGGTGATAAGGAGACAGTTACTGCTCTTCTGACCGCCGCAAAGGAATACGGAATCAAAAACAAGGCTTATACTCTTAAAATTGACACCGACACTCTCGCTTCCGACAGTGAATACATCAATTTGCTCAAATCACTCGGTTTCACATTCAAGGATCACAGTGCAGGCTTTGACACCATTCAGGCAAGATATATTTTCCGTCTCAATGTTGAAAACAAGACCGAAGAAGAGGTTATGGCAACCTTCCACCCCAAGACCCGCTATAACGCCCGCCTGGCCGCAAGAAAAGGTGTTACCGTTGAAATCAAGGGCATTGAAGCCTGCGAGGAGTTCCATGATCTGATGCTCGTTACGGGCGAGAGAGATAACTTTGCAACCCGTGACACTTCATATTTCAAGAGAATTATGGAAGCTTTCGGCGACGATGCAAGAATCTATCTTGCATATTATGACGGCAAGACCATTGCGGGCGCACTCAACGTTATCTGCGGCGATAAGGAATGGTATGTCTACGGCGCAAGCTCCAACGAATACCGCAATGTTATGCCCAACTATCTTGTCCAGTGGGAAATGATAAGATGGGCAATCGAAAGAGGCTGCCGCTGGTATGATTTCAGAGGCGGATATCCCGATGAAAGCAACCCGCTTCACGGCATTTTCAAATTCAAAAAAGGCTTCTGCAACGATTACATGGAACTCATGGGTGAAGCTGACCTGATTATAGATAAGCTCGGCTTCAAGGCGGTCAACGCCGCCCAGAAGCTTGCGAAGTCAACAAGAGGGCTCAGAGCAAAGCTTATCAACCGAAAATAAGATAATACCTCGGGCAAAGAATTACTTTGTCCATTCAAAACCCTCCATATTGTCAAAAGGGCTGGTGCGCATATGCACCAGCCCTTTTGATTTTTATTTTTTATTCAATACTTTATCAAGCGTTTTACCGAGGATTTTCTCTTTGCATTCTTCGCTGATATCGAGTCTTTTTATGCGGGCAATATCGTCGATTATATGCTCAGGCTTGGAATACGGAAAATCCAGACCGAAAATGCTTCTGTCTTCACCCGTCTGCGCAATAACAATCTCAAGCTCTTCGTCTGTCAGCGCCCATTCGTCGCCCTTGCCCTTGCGGTTGCCGACACTTGTCCAGCCCGCAAAAACGCAGTCCTCTTCCCTGCGGGAATTGTTGCACATAACGGCAAGCGCCTCTTTGAAGAAATGATAGCCGCCGATATGCTCCATACTGAATTTAAGTCTCTGAAAATTCCACGCAACCTCATCAAAAAGAAGAACTCTGTTATCCCTGAGTCTGTGCCAGTGCATGCCCGAATGGAACGAAATGAAAAGTCCGAGCCCCTGCGCTCTGTCATAAACTTCAAAAGCCTCGGGTCCGTCAATAACAAACTCCTGGTATGGCGGGTGCATTTTTATTCCCTTAAAACCCAGCTGATGAATTCTGTCAACCTGACCTTTAAGATCTCCGCTTTCAAAATCTATCGTGCCGAAACCGTCAAGCCGGTCCTGATTTTTTATTTCCTTTGCGAGCCATTCATTTACATTTTCGTTTCTGCCCGTCTCATTGAATCTGTCCTGAAACGGAGCAAAAGCAACCGCTCTGTCAACCCCGCATTTGTCAAGGAAAGAAAGAAGCTTGTCAACGGTACCCGCCTCTTTTATTTCTTTCGGAAAAACATGCGCATGATTTGCATAAATCATTTTTAACCCTCCGTATTTCCGTACTTTTTGTTGATTTTATCATAATGATTACTTGTTGTCAAACAACAGAAAACCCCCGACCTGAAGTCGGGGATTTTGTTTAATACCAAAGGAAACCAAGCATGAAGATAAGAATAATTATCTGAATAAAAGAATATGAAACACTGACTCCGATGGTGTCTGTATAGCCTTCATATTCAACGGTTACAGTGTGGCTGCCGGTCTTTGTGAAAGTGTCGGGAGTTACGGTGTAACCGGTGATTTCTTCCTGACTGCCGTCCGAATAATTCACAACAACAATCATTCCCGCTTTGTTGAACTTATCTTTATAATTATATTCGAGCTTTGTCGGAAGCTTTGTGATTTCAATACCGACTATTGCGAGCTCGCCCGATGAACCGCTGAATGAAAAAGCTATTGAATTATTCTGTGCATAGGTATGCGCCGCAGAACCCTTTTCAACAGTCATAACAAGAGCTTCACAGCCGCTGAAAGCCTTGTTACCGATTGAAGTCACGCTTGCCGGGATGCTGATGTTTTTAAGCGATGTGCAATCAATGAAAGCTGCAACACCTACTGTTGTTAATGAATCGGGAAGGCTGACGGTTGTAAGCTTATCGCATTTTTCAAATGCGTTTCTCGATATCGCCTTTGCACCATTCTTGATTGTTACGCTTTCAAGACCGGACATGTAGAATGCATATTCATATGTAGTTAATGTCGAGGGGATTTCGATGCTTCTGAGTGCTGTGCAATGACCGAAAGCTTCAACGCCGAGGGTTTTGATATAAGGCGGAAAAGTCACGCTTTCAAGGCTTTCGCAATACTGGAACGCATAATCATCAATTGTTTCAAGATCCTCGGGGAAAGTCACGGATTTAATCTTACGGTTGCCCGCAAAAGCACCGTCTCCGATAACCTTTGCGCTTGAGGCAACGGTTACGCTTGTTGCTTCGCTTCCGCCGGGATACTGAATGAGAGTTCTTCCCGTTGCATCATAGAGCACGCCGTCAACTGACTTGTATGTTATATTTCCGCTTGCAACATTATAGCTTTCAACTGAAGAGCAGCGGATGAATGCATTGCTTCCGATCGAGCTGACCTTTGCGGGAATTGTCACACTTTCAAGCGAGGAGCAGGTTGCAAAAGCCTCTGCACCGATTGTTGTTACCGAATCGGGAATAGTGACACTGATAAGTGCAGGGCAGTCAAAAAATGTCTGTTTGGGAATTGAGGTAAGCTCCGAGGGAAGAGTAACGCTGCTGAGCTTTCCGCATGAGCGGAAAACAGAAGTTCCGAGTGTGCATACACTGCCTTTGAATTCTACGCTTTCAAGTGAAGGACCGTTTGCAAAAGCAAGATTGCCTATCTTCGTTACGCTCGAAGGAATAATGACACCCGTAATGCCGGCAATGCCGTCAAATGCCGAAATACCGATTTCGGTTACGGGAACACCGTCATAGGTTGAGTCGATTTCGATAACGCCTTTCGCTGTTGATGAGCAGCCCGAGACAACTGCATATTCTCCTAAATTTGAATAGGAAACGTAAGCCGAAGCGGCAGAGGCTGAAAACGAAATTGCGATAACCGAAAAAATCATAATTGCCGAAAGAATTATACTGATGCTTTTCTTGAATTTTTTCATGATTTTGCCCCCTGAAAACAGTTTTACATAACAGATTATAGTATATTTTTACTTGAAAATCAATAGTTGTATTTTTTACAATTTCATTGACAAATTAAACCGCTGATTATAAAATAAAATCATTAAAATTAAAATGGAGACAAAAGCCAATGATTGATAAAAACGGAAATTTCTATAAGCCCGAAAGAGGCTCGACGGTAAATCCCGACCATATAATGCTCGCATTCTGCGGCGATGCAAAAAAAGAAATGGCAGTCGGCTGGAGAACATGCGTCGACATTACCGACGGATTTGTGCTTTACCGCCGTGACGGCAGCAGCGAATGGCTAAGAGCCGAAGCCCTCGCTTCGGAAGAAAAAGAAACGGATATTGATATCAACCGCTATTTCTGGGCGAAGATGTCCGGTCTGAAAGCCGGAGAAAAATATTTTTACACAGTCGGCAACGCTGAGCACAGAAGCGAGGAATTCTCATTTGAGACCGAGCCCGAAAGCCTCGATGAATTCAGCTTTATTATTATCGCTGACCATCAGAAAGGAACTCCGACTCATCTGCCCGACTACTCGATGGTAGGCGAAATGCTCAAAACCGCCCTCGAAAGACACCCTGAAATCAGATTTATTTTTACTGCAGGCGACAACTGCGATAACGGACAGAACGATCTGCAGTGGAACGGAATGTTTGAGGGCCTCAAAGGAATAATTGAAAGCAAGCCTTATATGATGACAACGGGCAACCACGATAACAGAGGCTTCATCACCTATTTTCCCGAACCGACGGGTAAATTCTATCTTGAACATTCGGATTTCTTTGATTTCCAGTTCGGTCCGATTTATCCCGAAAACGGTCCCGAGGGTTACACGGGCGAAAACTATTCGTTTGACTACGGCAACACCCATTTTCTCGTTCTCGGCATCAACGCTCCTCAGGTTGTTGAGGACTGGGCATATAATGACCTGAAAAACAGCGACAAGACATGGAAACTCGGTGCATATCATTTCCCCATTTACCCCGTCATGCCCGAGGGTCAGAACAACGATGCATATCCGTGGCTGAGAAAGCCGATCGAAGAGGGCAGGCTCGATATTCTCTTCGCAGGTCATGAGCATTCATTCGCAAGAACATATCCCATGAAGGGCGATGAAATGTTTGACAGACCCTCTCAGGGAACAATCAACTACATAACCCCCAACGGCGGCGGCAACATCTATCATTCCAACAGCCGCAAAATTTGGCATGACGCATTCTATCCGCAGGAAGAACGAATGGGCGGCTACACTCTTGTTTACATCAAAGGCAGCGTCCTCACCGCAACCTCATACATGAAAGACGGCAGAATAATCGATGTTATGACAATCGATAAGGAGAATGACACCATTCTCCCCCACTCGCTTGCTCCGACATATGACTGGACCAAAATGGCGTTCAAAGGTCAGATGCTTGAGCTGATTTCAAGAGAGTATTACGCCGAAAACAAAGACGGAATATGGTATGCCCCATTCGGAATCATCATTCAGTTTATCGGCGGCAAGGTTGTCAAGGAAGCAGAAACACTCTATGTTGAGGCTTACGGACATAATGCACTTTTCACCATCGGCAGCAAATCCGTAAAAACTGACCTCGGTACGGTTGAGATGAGCGGTGAGCCCTATTTTTACAGAAATCAGCTTTATGTTCCCGTTGATGACAGCGCAAAGATGTTTGAAATGGAATGGTATTACGCAAAGCGTAATAATTTCATAAACTGGAATACCCCCAGCGAAGACAAACCTTTATATAACCATCCCGCAAAGGAGGAAAAATAAATGCTTTACAAAAAGAATTCCGCACCCTCTCTCAGCGATGAGCTTTTCAGGAACCCCACCAGCGAATACAGAGGAACTCCGTTCTGGGCCTGGAACAGCGATTTGACCAGCGAAGAGCTCAAGAATCAGATTGAAATTTTCAAAGAAATGGGTCTCGGCGGCTTCCATATGCATGTGCGTACCGGTATGTCAACCAAATACCTTTCAAAGGATTTCATGCAGCTTGTCAGAGACTGTGTTGACAAGGCAAAAGAAGAAAAAATGCTTGCATGGCTTTATGATGAGGACAGATGGCCCTCGGGCGCAGCAGGCGGTCTCGTAACAAAAGATGAGGAATACAGAGCACGCTGCCTTCTTCTCACAACCGTTCCCTGCAGCAACGAAGATGTTGATGCGACAATCGTTGACTCCCGCGCGGAGGGCGGCAGAGACGGCAAAGGCTGGCTCATCACCTGCTATGATATTATTCTTGACGAAAACGGATATCTCAAAGACTATAAAGCGATCGGCGAAAACGATGAGGCTCAGGGAACAAAATGGTATGCTTATATAAAAATTCACGCCCCCTCGCCGTGGTATAACAACCAGACATATCTTGACACCCTCAATCCCAAGGCGGTTGAACGCTTCGTTGAGGTGACTCACGAAAAATACAGAGAAACTGCAGGAGACGAATTCGGCGAAACCGTTCCCGCAATATTCACCGACGAGCCTCAGTTCACCCGCAAGCAGGTTCTCAACAACTCAACCGACACAGATGAAGATATAGCAATGCCGTGGACAGACGATTTTGCGGATACATATAAGGCGCAGTACGGCGAGGATATTCTCGAGCATCTTCCCGAGCTTTTCTGGGAGCTTCCCGACGGCAAGGTCTCAACAACAAGATATCACTATCATGACCACATTTCCGAGCGCTTTGCCGAAGCTTTTGCCGACACCTGCGGAAACTGGTGCAGAAAGAACGGAATTGCCCTCACGGGTCATATGATGGAAGAGCCCACCCTCATGAGCCAGACCGCCGCACTCGGCGACGCAATGCGCTCCTACAGAGGCTTTGACCTCCCCGGTATTGACATGCTCTGCGCAAGCTTTGAATTCACAACCGCAAAGCAGGCTCAGTCCGCCGTTCACCAGTTCGGCAGAGAAGGCATGCTTTCCGAGCTTTACGGCGTTACGGGCTGGGACTATGATTTCAGAGGCTATAAGCTCCACGGTGACTGGCAGGCCTGCCTCGGCGTAACAATCAGAGTTCCCCATCTTTCATGGTACGCAATGGGCGGCGAAGCAAAGAGAGACTATCCCGCTTCAATCCACTATCAGTCACCCTGGTACAAGGAATTCTCCCATATTGAAGATCATTTCGCAAGAGTCAATGCCGCAATGACAAGAGGCAAGCCCATTGTTAAGGTCGGTGTTATTCATCCCGTTGAAAGCTTCTGGCTCCACTGGGGTCCCAATGACAAAACCGCTCTTAAGCGTGAAAGTATGGACGAAAGATTCCTCGGTCTCGCCGACATTCTTCTTAAGGGAAGCATTGATTTCAACTATATCAGCGAATCCCTCTTCCCCTCACTCTGCGAAAACGCAGGCGCACCTCTTAAGGTCGGCGAAATGGAATATGATGCAGTCATCGTTCCCGACTGCGAAACCCTCCGTTCGACAACTCTTGAACGCCTTGAAAAATTCCGTGAGGCGGGCGGTAAGCTCATCTTCATCGGAAGCGCACCCAGATACGAAAACGGCATTCCCTCGGAAAGAGGTAAAGCTCTATACGAAAAATCAAATGTTGTTCCTTACGGCAGAGCAGACATTCTCTCAGCTCTTGACGAAAACAGAGAGGTTACTCTCCGTCTTTCAAACGGCAGACTTTCAAATAAATTCATTTATCAACTGCGAAAGGACGGCGACTGCCGCTGGCTCTTCATCAGCCGATGCTGCGAGCCTTACAACAAAAACATTGTTGATGACGATGAACTGAGGATCACCGTTAAGGGCGAATTCACTCCCTTCGTTTATGACACTGAGAACGGCAATATCTATGAAATTGCCTGCGAATACATCAACGGCAACACCGTTGTTGAAAAAACTCTTTATGACTATGACAGCCTTCTTCTCAAGCTTGTTGAAGGCAGAAGAGAAAATGCACTCAGCGAAAAATCCGTTTTGCTTCCCGAAAACGCACTCACACTTCCGAAATATCATAATTATACACTTTCCGAGAGAAATGTTCTTCTTCTTGATATGGCTGAATTTGCGGTTGACGGCGGCGAATATATGCCTGAAGAAGAAGTTCTCCGTCTTGACAACATCTGCCGTGAAAAGGTCGGACTCAAAGAAAGAGGCGGCAATGTAGCTCAGCCGTGGGTGCTTGAAAAAGAAGTTATAAAGCACAAAATCAATCTCAAATTCACAATCAACAGTGAGATTGACTATGAGGGCGCTGAGCTTGCTCTCGAAGATGCCGAAAAGACTGAAATCACCTTCAACGGCGAAGCCGTTGCAAACACGATTACCGGCTGGTACACCGATAAAGAGATAAAAACCGTTGCTCTTCCTGCAATTAAAAATGGGGAAAACATTCTTACCGTTACTCTTCCCCTCGGCGAAAGCACAAACACCGAATGGTGCTACATTCTCGGCAATTTCGGCGTAAAAGTAATCGGCAGAGACAAGATTGTCACCGCTCTTCCCGAGAAGCTTTCCTTCGGCTCAATTCTCAATCAGGGACTCCCCTTCTTCGGCGGCAATATCACTTATCATGTTGAAGCTGAAACAAAGAATTCTGTTCTCATTGAAGCAACATCTTTCAAGGGCACGCTCATCGGAATCGACGTTGACGGCGAAAGAAAGGGCAGAATCGTTTATCCTCCCTACACACTTCTCGTTGACGGCCTTGCAGAGGGCAAGCACACAATAGACATCACTCTTTTCGGCAACAGATATAACGCTTTCGGTCCCGTTCATCTCAGAGATGAAAAATATTCCTGGCACGGACCCTTTGCATGGCGTGAGCTGAGAAGCAAGTGGAGCTATGAATATGTCCTTCGCGATGTCGGCATTCTTAAAAGCCCCATTATCAAAATTTAATTTCAGAAACGCACGGTTGGATGCCGTGCGTTTTTTCTGTTTAATGTGACATATTTTCAAAATATTATCCATAATTTATAGTGACATTTCTTGTTTTATGTGTTATACTAATAAGGATAATAGGGTTTTTGCCCCCGGAGGCGGATTTATGTTTGAACAGATAATAAATGTTGACAGAATGGAACAGGCGGTCAGCCTTTTCGGAAGCTTCGACGAGAACATCAGGCTTATCGAAAAAGAGTTTTCCGTTGCGGTTATCAGCAGAGGCTCAGAGCTCAAGGTTACGGGCGAGGCTGAAAATGTCCAGAAAGGCGTGCGTGCAATCAACGGACTTTTAACCCTCATCAACAGAGGCGAAAGTCTGAGCGATCAGAATGTGCGCTATGTTCTTTCTCTTGTCAATGAAGGCAATGAGGATAAGCTTGAGCACATGGCTGCCGACTGTATCTGCATAACCTCTAAAGGCAAGCCCGTCAAGCCCAAAACTCTCGGTCAGAAAAAATATATCGAAACAATCCGTAAAAACACCATAACGCTCGGTGTCGGCCCTGCAGGCACAGGTAAAACCTACCTTGCGGTTGCAATGGCAGTCACCGCTTTCAGAGCTAAGGAAATAAACAGAATCATCCTCACCCGTCCCGCCGTTGAGGCAGGCGAAAAGCTCGGCTTTCTGCCCGGCGACCTTCAGCAGAAGGTTGACCCTTATCTACGCCCGCTTTACGATGCGCTTTTTGATATGCTCGGCGCAGAAAACTTTCAGAAGCATCAGGAAAGAGGCGACATCGAGGTTGCTCCCCTTGCATATATGCGAGGCAGAACGCTCGATGACAGCTTCATCATCCTTGACGAAGCGCAGAATACAACAGGCGAGCAGATGAAAATGTTTCTTACCCGTCTCGGCTTCAATTCAAAAATGGTTGTTACGGGCGATGTTACTCAGATTGACCTTCCCGACGGAAAACGCTCGGGCCTCAAGGAAGCAATGAGAATTCTCAAGAACATTGAAGATATCGGCACAGTCAGATTCAACGAAAAAGACGTTGTCCGCCACAGACTTGTTCAGGATATTATTAAAGCTTACGAAAAAAGTGATGAGGAGCGTAACAGAAAATGACAGGAAAAGTAAATGTTGTGATTTCCAAAAATGAAGTTAAAGTTCCTACCGGCACAAGCATGCTTGTGCGCCGTTGCTGCAAAGCTGTGCTTGAAATGGAGGAATTCAATGACCCCGCCGAAATAAGCGTAACTTTTGTTGATGACGATGAAATTCAGAAGCTCAACAAAGAATTCCGCAACATCGACCGTTCAACAGATGTTCTCTCCTTTCCTCTCGGCGAAAACGGTGTTTATGATGTCAACAACAGCACGGGCGCAAAGGTGCTCGGAGATATCGTCATTTCCGTTCCTCACGCCATCGACCAGGCTGACCGCTACGGTCATTCCCTTCAGCGTGAAATCGGATTCTTAACCGTTCATTCAATGCTGCATCTTCTCGGATATGACCACGTTAACGGCGGAATGGAAAGCGTGCGCATGAGAGAAAAAGAAGAAACCGTTCTCACAAAGCTCGGTCTCAAACGAAATTCAAGCTATTATATGGATGATGAAATCGTATGAAAAGTCTGCTTAAAAGCTTTGGTTATGCAATAAAAGGAATTACATACTGCATCGCAAATGAGCGCAACATGCGGATTCATCTCTGCTTCATGACATATATGCTCGGATTTCTGACATATTTTGATTTTTTCGAGGTCTCAAAAACGCAGGCAGCGATACTGATTGCCGTTTGCGGCGTTGTTATGTCGCTTGAAGCGGTTAATACCGCCGTTGAGAAAGCCGTTGACCTCGAAACAACGCAGAGGAATCCGATTGCCGCCGCCGCAAAGGATGCCGCGGCAGGAGCGGTGCTGATAAGTGCGGTAGCCTCTGTTATTGTCGGCATTGTCATTCTTTATCAGCCGCCTGCATTTTCCGCGCTTTTTGATTACTATAAATCCAACCCCGCAATGCTTGCCGTGCTGATTATCAGCCTCATTGCAAGCCTCATATTTGTTTTTGCGGGTCCGAAGAAAATATTCAGAAGGAGTAACAAATGACTAAAACCGCATTTGTCGCAATAGTCGGCTGCCCCAATGTGGGCAAATCCTCAATCCTCAACCGTATTCTCGGTCAGAAGGTTGCAATCGTTACCCAGAAGCCTCAGACCACCCGCACAAAGATTATGGGTGTTCTCACCAAAGGCGAAACCCAGCTTGTTTTCACCGACACCCCGGGTTATCACAGACCCAAAACCAAGCTCGGTGAAAAAATGATTAAAGCTGTCGGTGACGGAATCAACGGCGTTGACGCTGCGCTTTTCGTTACCGAGCCCGAGGGCGATATCAGAGAGGCTGAGCTTGAGCTTCTCAAAAAGCTCAGAGCCGAAAAAGCGCCCGTTGTTCTCGCAATCAATAAAATGGATACCGTCAAACAGAAAGAGCAGCTTATGGAGAAAATCCTCAAGTTCACCTCTGAGTTTGACTTTGAAGCAGTTATCCCCGTCAGCGCTCTTAAGGAAGAAAACATTGATTTGCTCGTATCCGAGCTTGAAAAGCTTGCATATGAATCCGTTCATTTCTTCCCCGATGACACTCTCACCGACCAGCCCGAAAGAGTGCTCGCAGGTGAGATAATCAGAGAAAAAATGCTTCTTCTTCTCGATAAGGAAGTGCCTCACGGCGTTGCGGTCAGCATTGAAAAGATGCGTGAAAGACCGACGGGCGGCATAATGGATGTTGAAGCTACCATATACTGTGAAAGAGACAGCCACAAAGGCATCATCATCGGCAAAAAAGGCGATATGCTCAAAAAGATTTCTACCCGTGCAAGAGAAGATATGGAAAACTTCTTCCAGTGCAAAATCAATCTTCAATGCTGGGTAAAGGTCAAGGAAGGCTGGCGCAACAGAGAGGGTCTCATTCACAATTTCGGATTAGACTGATTTACCTTATTTCTCCGTTTATAACCTCCCGATTTCGGGTTAAGTTATTAACGGAGGATGATGCTATATGTTTACAGATAAAGAAGCTGCATGGCAGAAGTTTTCAAAGACAGGCTCGGTTGCCGATTACCTTGAATTCAGAAACTGCGCAGGCAGCGGCTCTGCGGAGGCAAATGCAAATGAGAATGAATACCGACGCTCTGGTACTCAGAGTAACAGACACGGGCGAAAGTGACAGACTCGTGACACTGCTGACATCAGAATACGGTGTGCTTCGTGCATTCGCAAACAGAGCCAAAAAACTCGGAAGCAAAATTCACGGCGCAACGCAGTCCCTCTGCTATGCTGATTTTTCAATCTACAAAAGCAGGGACAGCTACATAATTGACGATGCCGTGAGCAAGGAAGTTTTTTTCGGTCTGAGAAGTGATATCGAAAGACTTTCCCTTGCGCAGTATTTCTGCGCTCTCGCTTCGGAGCTTGTTCCCGAAATGGAGCCCGCAGGTGATTTCCTCAGGGTCATTCTCAATTCTCTGCATTTTCTCGAAACGCAGAGAAGAACTCCTGATTTTCTGAAAGCCGTAACAGAACTTAAGTTTATGGCTCTTTCAGGCTTTATGCCCGACCTGACAGTCTGCGCCCATTGCGGCGAAGATGTTACGGGCGAGGTTTATTTCAACGTGCAGGAGGGCTGCCTTTTCTGCAAAAGCAGCGGCAAGGGCGGAGAAAAAATCAACTCCACCGTGCTGACCGCCATGCGGCATGTCTGCTCAAATCCCGTTGAAAGAATTTATTCCTTTTCTCTTCCTTCCGCCGATGAAAAACGCTTCGCTCAGGTCAGCGAAAGATTTTTGCTTGCACAGACCGGAAAGCGTTTCAAGGCTCTGGATTTTTATAAATCGTTAATTTAATGCAAATTAAAATAAAAGTGAAAGGAACCAAAAACAATGAACTTTTTACACAAGCTGTTCGGAACAACTCCGGGCAAGGGCGTTCAGCCTAAAGAAGCTATCGCCTACAGCATTGCAGGTTTTGGTCAGAACTTCATCTGCACCATTATCGGCTCGTACATAACCGTATTCATGACAGACGCTCTTCTCTTCGGTGCAGACGGCGTTATGGTCGGCGGCGTAAGCGGCGCAGTTGCAGTTGCGATTCTTATGCTCGGCGCCCGTATTTTTGACGCTCTCAACGACCCCATCATGGGCAGCGTTGTTGACAAGACCCGCACCAAGTGGGGCAAATGCCGTCCTTATCTTAAATGGATGGCTTTCCCTATCGGCATCATGACCGTTCTCTGCTTTCTCCCCATTTTCAATGCGGAAGCTATTTATAACGGCACTCAGACAACTATTGCATTTGCTACAATCGGAACAATCTATGTTCTCTGGAGTGTCACTTACACAATCGCAGACGTTCCCTACTGGGGTCTTTCAACCTGTCTTACAAACAATACCGTAACAAGAGGCAACATTCTTACCGTTGCCCGTATGTTCTGCACAGTCGGCGCAGGTATTGTTACCGTTTTCCTTCCCATGATCACAGGCGCACTTACCGCAAAGTTCAAGTACACAGCGGATGACATTGCTCTTATCATGGCTGACAAAGCCGAAGCAGTCACAAACATGGTTGCAAACCAGGGTATCACTCCTGAAGAAGCTGCAAGCACATTTGTCGGAACCGTTAAGTTCGGCAGCGAAATCGCAAACGCAGAAACTCTTAAGTTGACCTACTTCATCGCTGCAATCATTCTTGTTGCAGCAGCAATCCCCATGTTCTTCTACGGATTCAAGAACACTACAGAACGCTTCACCTCTGACGAGAATCCCCCTTCATTCGGCCATAACCTCAAGCTCCTCTTCAAGAACAAGGAACTTCTTCTCATCGTTCTTTCAGGTGTTCTCGGCGGCGCAAGAATGGTTTATTCCTACACAGGCGGTCTTTACTTCGCAAAGTATATCCTTCATAATGAAGGTCTTTACGGCATAATCACTCTGCTTGTTGTTCCCGGCGGTCTCGTTGCATCAATTCTCGTTCCCTGGATGTCAAAGAAATTCACAAAGAAATGGTCATATATTGTTGTTCACCTCTTCGGCGGCGTAGTTATGACTGTTATGTATTTCGTAGGCTATGATGCACCCTGGAAGATGATTATCTGCGCTATCGGTCTTGTTCTCCTCGGCATTCCTCAGGGTGTTAACAACATCATTACATATGCAATGATCGGCGACACCGTTGACTATCTTGAATGGAAGACAGGCGAAAGAGGCGAAGGCATCTGCTTCGCAATGCAGACCCTCATCAACAAGATCGGTATGGCGGTCGGCGCATTCATCGGCGTTCTTTCGATGAGCATCGCAGGCATCAACGCAAGAACCTATGAAGTTGCAAATCCCGACGCTCTCTGGAATGTTCTCATCATCTCAGGCATTGTAAGTATGTTTGCATGCGCAGTGCCCATGTTCTTCTATACAATTACAGAAAAGAAGCAGGCACAGATGGTTGCCGAAATTGAAGCAAGAAAAGCTGCAAAATAAGATATCACACAAAAAGACGACATCTGATGATGTCGGCTTTTTCAGCTCTTGTCTTTGAGCAAGGGCTTTATTTTTTTGTATAATTCCGCAACTTTTTTGTTGTCGCTGATTTCTTTCATAAGATAATTATGCAAGCCCTGCTTGCTCTTGCGTTCTTTCATTGCCTTTGTGATGAGATCAGCATATTTTTCATTCTCACTGCCTATAAGCTCCAGAACCTCATTCTGAGCTTCATTCTTGTTTTTCTGAACATCAGCAGTTATGGTTTCGACACGGGAAAGTTTTATTTTCTTTTTTGTCCAGAATTCAACCGTGCTGTCAAACCCTCTGTCTTTTGAAACAATTATATATTCCTTGCTTTCCTCTTTTGCTATTTTGTAACCCAGAATCGAAGTCAGCTGAAAATCGAGCGAATTCGGAGAGCCGAGCGACACCTTTATGTATTCAATGTGCGCCTTGCTCTCAATCAGCCTTCTGTGAAGCCCGAAGGTCAGGCTGTTTGCTTTTTCGCTGTAGAAAATACACACCGAATCATTTTCGCTGAGCTTTGCAACGCCGTTAAGACCGTCAACATGAACATTTTCATAATCGATAAAATAAATAGCCATAGCGCACCCCTTTCTTCTGATAATTTCATATTATCATACGGTTTTACAAAATTCAACAACCGGTAGGTATAGATATAAAATTTAAGAAAAAATTAAGGATTACACAAAAGTGTAATCCTTTTCACATGTGCTTGTTATTCAGTGAACAACTTTACGCCGCTGAATTCAACCGACAAAACATTTTTCGCCTCAACAGCCTCTCCAAAGACACCTGACACAGCATATGTTTCGTCCGTTTGCGTTACCGAATTAACATAAAAAATATTCTGCTTTTCGGTTTTTTCGCTGAAATTGAACTCCGAAACAGTCCCGTCTTTAAAAGTTACCGTTATAGACTCAAACGGATAAGCTTCGCCCAAATCTTTTGCATTTCCTTTAATCACTTTAAATTCTGCATTCAATGAGATATTTGAAATTTCAGAGCGGACAGGGCTGAGAATAATATTATCATATGCTATTTCAGATTTCAGAGCAGACAGTTCTTTTGCGGTATCCGTATAGTCAATTGCTATTTCACTTTCAAATCTGCAATCCATGATTCGCTCGAAGCCTGCAGCGTTCTCGGGCTTCAGACATTCAAGGTTTGCGAGCACAACCTCTAACCTTTTACCCGTAAATCCGTTCCCGCTGTTACCCGAAATATATAAATCCCCAAACAATGTCTTGTTATCATAGTAATTAAGATTGAAAGTTGCGGAATAACCGTCGTCATTTGAAGGCTTTTTGCTTTCAATTTTGAATGAGCTTGTATCAAAAACATAATGGTTATTGATATCAAATTCAGTATCACCTTTTGATTTCACCGCAAAGCTTACCGCAAGATTATTTTTATCTCCCATTATTCCCGTACACAAAACCTCTATCTCATCTGTTTCAGAATCAAGCACTATATTCTTCGGCATATAAAGCGGATTAAGATATTCGTCATTCCCCTGAAAGATACTTTTAAAGAAATCGGGCATTTCCGCAAATGCAAATGCAGTCGTTGTCAAAGCAAACACAATCGCAACAGCTGCCGCTGCCATAGCCGGTTTAAAACGCAGTTCTTTTGGCTCCTGCCTGCTGATTGTTTTTGCATACAGTTTATCTTTCCAGTCCTGCGGGGTTTCAACATTAAACTTATTCATTTTCCAGTTCTCCTTTCAATAATTCTCTGCCCCGTTTCAAACGGGATTTAACCGTGTTTTCGTTCGCCGAAAGGATTTGCGAGATTTCTTTTATTGAATATCCCTCAAAGTAATAAAGCTGTATGACCTGCAAATACTTGGTCGGTAAATTTCTTACCGCACATATCAGATCTTTATCGAAATCTTCGGAGTATGAAACATCCAGTTCGTTTATATCATAATGATTTCGGTGAAAAAGCTTTCTTTTGATATCACGGCATTCATTGAGCGAAACAGTTACAAGCCATTTATGGATTTCATCATCAGGCTTTTGCCAGATTTTTTTAGATTTAAACAGCTTTAAAAAAACATTCTGCCAAGCGTCCTCAGCATCAGCACGGCTCCCGAGATTCACATAGCATATGCGTGTTACCGTGTCTGCATGTTTTTCTACAAGCAGTTCAAAATCGTCTTTCATCTCATCATCTCCTTTCACTCAATAGAACGATTAAAGAATCAAAAAAGTTGCACATGGTTAAAAATTTTTCGCAACCCGTCAAAGCCACAGTATATAAAACAAGGATATAATCTTTAAGAAACGAAAGGCAACAACGGATTCAATGATTAAAAATTATAACATATGCAACCGTTCCGTCAAACACTTTTGCATTTAAAATCAACACTTTTGCACAATCGGTGAAAACGGTTGACAAATTTGTTTTGTATTGTTAGAATATAGAAAAATTTTAAAGAAAGGCAGGTGGATAAAATGACAAACAGAAAGAATGATGTGATGCAGAACGTTTTGAATCGAAGTGTCGTTTTGTCTGCCATGCTGTGTTGACAGAATAAATTTATCTGCATTTTTCAGACACTTCCGAATGCAAACGGAAGTGTTTTTATTTTTATTTCAATAATTTGAATTGTGAGGATAATATGAAAATCTGTATTTGTGACGATGATTGTTTTGCCGTCAGAGAAATCAGAAACCTGCTCGAACCGTTCCGTACCGAAGATGACGGTTTTGACATTTCCGATTTCTCATGCGGCGAAGATTTGATTGGATTTTATAAGAATGGCGGATGCTTTGATATTGTGTTCATCGACATCGAGATGGGCGGTATCAACGGCGTTGAAGCTGCCGAAACCATAAGAGAATTTGCGCCCGAAACAATCATAATTTTTGTTTCGAGCCATTCAAGTTACATATTCGATGCGTTCAGAATCGAGGCTCTGCATTTTCTTGTGAAACCGATTAAAGAAAAAGAATTCAGCGAAGTTTTCACAAGAGCGATGAAGAAATACACCGCAACAAATGCGAGCGTTATTCTGAAATGGGAAAGCGTGCGAAACAAAATTTCCATCAACAAGATTAGCTATGTTGAGGGTTACCGCAGACATCTGACCGTGCATACCGCAAGCGGTGTTTATGAGGCTGTGGGTAAAATTTCGGAGATATACGAAATTCTGAAACCGCACGGATTTGTTCGTGTCCATCAGGGGTTCATCGTTAATATGAACTATATAAAAAGCTTCAATGCAAACGAGGTTGAACTGACCGACGGTTCAAAGGTTGCCGTAAGTGTTCGCAAGAAACAGGAAGCATTGAAGGCATACGATATTTTTATAAGAAAGTGGGGCTGGTGAAATGGTAAGAATAATTTCACATTTCCTTTTTGCTTGCTTTGAAATTTTTGCAGTAGAAGTTTTATTCTCTGCCGTTGCAAAAAAGAAGCTTGAAAGAA
>JAZQEE010000069.1:0-4261 GCA_045538815.1 Acutalibacteraceae bacterium | reverse complement strand
ATGTTCCTGCTTTTCTGCTGGCTTTTCTGCATCCTTGTTGTTGCGGCATTTGCCGACATAGTGGCAGGCACTTTTATGGGCTTTACCGTAACCGACGGTATGCAGAGTGCAAACATAACGGCAAACGGTTCCGTAGCAACTACATCAGTGATGTTTATCGTGTTTGCGGTTGTTCTCGGTCTTATCCTCAAATATGCCAAATTGCCGACAGCCGTAAATACCGCCGTTGCAATTGTAATGCTTGTTGCATCAATAATCATCGGTCTGAAATTTCCTATGTTTCTTTCTCTTGATGTATGGCACATTTTTGTTTTTGTTTATATTTTTATTGCATCCGTTGTGCCTGTATGGATTCTTTTGCAGCCGAGAGATTATCTCAACAGTTATCTGCTTGTTGTAATGATAGTTGCGGCAGTTATTGGCGTGTTTGTTGCAAATCCTCAGATTAATCTGCCTGCATTTGTGGGATTTGAGGTTGACGGCAGCTATCTTTTCCCCATCCTTTTTGTTACTATTGCCTGTGGTGCTGTTTCGGGCTTTCATTCATTGGTTTCTTCGGGTACGGCATCAAAGCAGATTAAGAATGAAAAAGATATGCTTCCTGTTTCGTTTGGTGCAATGCTTCTTGAAAGCATGCTTGCCGTAATAGCACTCATTGCCGTTGCATCTTTTGTAAGCGGCGAAGCAGCTGCACAGGGTTGGAATACTCCCGCACAGGTTTTTGCAGGTGCAGTTTCAGGATTCCTTACAACTCTCGGTTTACCCTCTGATATAGTTTATACCCTTATCACTCTTTCAATTTCTGCCTTTGCGCTGACTTCTCTTGACTCTGTTGCCCGTGTCGGCAGACTGTCATTCCAGGAGCTTTTTCTTGACGATTCTATAACCGATGAAAACATGGGTAAGGTCAGAAAGGTGCTTACAAATAAGTATTTTGCGACAATTATTACCCTTGTGCTTGCATACGCTCTTACTCTTGTGGGCTATAAAAACATCTGGGCACTTTTTGGCGCATCAAATCAGCTTTTGTCTGTATTTGCGTTCCTTGCATGTGCGGTGTTCCTCAAGAGGAGTAAAAAGGTAAGATGGTTTATGTATATTCCTCTCGGCGCAATGCTTGCCGTAACCTTCACAGCTTTAGGCATGACGGTTTACAACAAGGCAACGGCACTGCTTATGTCTTCAAGCACAGACATTTTCGGCGATGTACTTCAGCTTGTGTTTGCAACACTGATTATTATTCTTGGTGTCTGCGTTGTGATTGAAGGTTTCAGAAATCTTTTCAAAAAAGGCGACAGAGAAATAAAAAGTGAGGTAAGTGTATGAAAAAAGCGTTATCATTAATTCTCGCAGCGGCAATGCTGTTTGCTTTTGCCGCCTGCGACACAAAAGATGCCGATATGGTTGCCGAGCTTGGTTTGAATGCAGACACAAAGGCGGCAACGGAGCAGACGGTAAAAATTAATTCTGCAATTTATTCCGTGCTTGATTTTGAAGATAAAACTGAATATGAATTTGCTGTAAAGGGACTTATAGATGCGCCCGAAAAACTTGAACTTAAGGATGCTGACGGAAAAGTTATCTGGAGCCAGAAGGCATACAGCTTTGTGGACAATTATGAAGAATGTCCCGATACTGTAAATCCAAGCCTCTGGGAAAACACTAAAAACAACCACGCCTACGGCCTTTTTAAGGTTTGTGAAAACATATTTCAGGTCAGAGGTTATGATATGGCAAACCTTACTCTTATCAAAGGTGATACAGGCTGGATAATTTTTGACCCTTTGATGAGCATTGAATGCACTCAGGCGGCAATGCAGCTTGTTGAAAAGAATCTTGGCAAGCTTCCCGTTAAAGCCGTTATTGTTTCTCACCCCCATGTTGACCATTATGGCGGAATCAAAGGCGTTATTAATGATGAACAGGTTGCTGACAGCAATCTTACACTCGAAGAACAGCTTGCAAGCGGCTTGGTCCCGGTTATTGTTCCCGAGCATTTTACCGAGCACGCAGTGAGCGAAAATCTCTATGCAGGTAAGGGTATGGGAAGAAGAGCGTCTTATCAGTACGGCGTTTTCCTCGAGCAGTCGGAAACAGGCAAAATGGCAATGGGAATCGGAATGGGTCAGTCAACGGGAACGGTCGGCTTTATCAGACCTACATACGAAATCAGAAACACGGGTGAAGTTTACACAATTGATGGCATCACAATGGAATTTCAAATGACTCCCGGAACTGAAGCTCCCGCAGAAATGAATATCTGGTTTCCTGAAATGAAAGCGCTTTGGGTTGCCGAAAACTGCACAGCAACTCTTCATAATCTTTATACGTTAAGAGGCGCGCAGATTCGTGACGGAAATGCATGGGCAAAATATATAACCGAAGCAATTGCTCTTTACGGCAATGATGTGCAGCTTACCTTCCAATCGCATAACTGGCCGCATTGGGGCAATGAATTCGTCAATGATTACCTTGCGGATACAGCAGCTGTTTACAAATTTATAAACGACATGACTCTCACTTACATAAATCAGGGCTACACCTCTGATGAAATTTCAAATATGATCGAATTGCCCGATGAACTTGCAAAGAATTGGTATACCCGTCAGTATTACGGCACGGTTGCCCACAATTCTAAAGCGGTTTACCAGAAATATATGGGCTGGTACGACGCAAACCCTGTCAATCTTAATCCTTTGGAGCCTTCTGAAAGTGCAAAGAAATGGGTCGAATATCTTGGTGATACGAATGAGGTTCTACGCAAAGCAAAGGCTGATTTTGACAAGGGAGAATACCAATGGGTTGCAGAGGTTACGAACGTTCTTGTTTTTGCCGACCCTGAAAACAAAGCGGCAAGACTTCTATGTGCCGATGCACTCGAACAACTCGGATACCAGGCTGAATCAGGAACGTGGAGAAATGCTTATCTTTCCGCTGCACTTGAACTGCGAAGCGGAAATGCCGCACAAAAGGGTGCAAATACAAAAACAGACGGTAGTCTTATCAGAAACATGACTGCGGAAATGATATTTGACTATGCCGCCATTCTGTTGGATAAAGAAGCAATTTCAAAAGAAAACTTTAAAATAAACATCGTTCTTTCGGATACGCAGGAAAGAATTATGCTTCATTTCAACAACGGAGCGTTGTTGCAGTACGCAAACAAAAATTCGGATGACGCAGAGCTTACCGTAACCTGTCCTCAGAAGGCAATTGCGCTTATCCTACAGAAAGATATGAATAAAATCAAAGCTTCAATGAAGCTGGAGGGCGATGCTTCAAAGCTTGAACTCATCGTCAACAACCTCAATCAGTTTGATTCGGCAGGCAACGCTAATTTCAATATAATTGAGCCTTAATTTAGTTTCTTTAATTCTACCATAGCGGTGCTTTTTCATTGTCCCTTTTTAAAGGAACTATTCATTAATTCAGGGCTCTTTATGTAATATACGTTCCGAACAAATAAGAATTTCTAAGAAGGATGACAAATTATGTTCAGAAAAAGTATAGCTTTTTCACTTGTTTTAACTATGCTGCTTGGCTTGCCGTCAGTCGCATATGCTGAAGAATGTGTTCCCGAAAAGGAAGGTTATGTGCTTGATTTCAGCACAGAATTTAATGATGGTAATTTAAATACAGAGTATTGGTTACCGCAGTATCTTCCTCACTGTAGTGCCAATACAGAAGGCTCCTCTGCAAGGTATAAAGTCGAGAACGGTTATCTGAATTTGTATATCACAAAAGATTCGCCTGATTATTTCGGCGGTCAGCCCGGCTCTGTAGACCCTGATAATCTTCTATGGATAGCTAACGGTATTCAAACTTGGGAAAAGAACAATCTTCATCCCGGCGGTGCTCAACAGAACCAGGTTGAGCCTTATGAAGGATACGCAACACAGTATGGCTATTTTGAAATACGTATGAAAATGCCTGATACCGGTGGTGGCGGATACGCTTCATGGTGGCTTATAGGCACACAGGATGATGCAGCTTCTGACGGAACAGGTTCTGCTCAGAATGCCGAAATAGATGTCTTGGAAACCTTTTTTAAATCCCCGGGAGTGTTTGAACCTAAAGTTCATGCTTGGAATGATCCCAATCTTAACGAATGGGCAAGCAGGGTCGAATTGGATGGCGACCCAAGCGACTATGTTAATGAATTTCACACCTATGCTATGGACTGGAGACCCGAAGGAATAACATTTTATGTTGACGGAAAAGAAGTGGCGCAGACGAGGGAATCACCGCAATACAGAATGTG
>JAZQEE010000068.1:0-17201 GCA_045538815.1 Acutalibacteraceae bacterium | reverse complement strand
CCAGAACGGCGTTGGCGCTCTTATGGAAATGGCAGTAGCAAAGGGCAAGGCAAGCGGCAAGAACCTCCACTACGGTATCTGCGGCGAGCACGGCGGCGATCCCTCATCAGTAGAGTTCTGCCACAAGATCGGCCTCAACTATGTATCATGCTCACCCTTCCGTGTTCCCATCGCTCGCCTCGCAGCAGCTCAGGCAGCTATCAAAGGTTAATAGGACTGACCTGTTTTTACGAGTTGACATCGGCTACGGTGACGCTCTGAAACACAGAAAATCGACGGGTAAATATCTCCGCCCGTATCAATGGGAAGACTTAACCGTCGATGTCTATATCTAAATAATGAACTCCGTTTATCGAGCAATCGGTAAACGGAGTTTTTGTGTTTGTAAACTTTTTGTAAACTTTGGTTGGCTAACGTTGACAAACGTTGCGTTTTGTGATAAACTATTAAGCAACTGGAGGTGTCGCTATGCAAAGATTTAATAATATGAAAAGAATACGAGAAATTTATGGTGCCACCCAAGATGAAATCGCAAAGGTTGCCGGGGTAAACCGTTCAACCGTTTCTCAATGGGAAACAGGTGCGTTAAGGGCATCCAACACAAAACTTGAAAAGCTCTCATTATTTTATGGTATCGGTCCAGAATGTTTCTATGAAATACCTGAGATAGACAATGAGCGTAGGGAGATGCTGGTAAAAAACGCTGAAAAAGCAAAAGAAATCGAAGTTTCTTCTGAAACGAAGCGAAATAAAGCTGATGAATTCAAGCAAATGTTAGAAAGTATTTCTTTCGCAGAAGCACGAAATCGCTTTATGTTTTCGATGAAAATGATGTTAGCTACTGCAGATCACGGCGAACTTGAAGATTTGAAGGTTGCACATCAGATCACCATAAAAATGGCAAAACGTCTTGAGGCGTTTATCAATATCCGAGAAGAAGAAGAAGAAGCTAAAAAAGAAAACAACGAGGAAACGTTGTTTGACATTTTGGATTCATTTTCGGAATAAAAACCACCATTTCAAACAGAACAAAAGAAAAAGCCTTGTTGAGGCCCTAATCTCAACAAGACTTTGAGGAAACAATAAGATGATATTATCGTCTCCAAGACAACGAATATAATATCATTTTGTGAGACTTTTGTCAATGTTTCTTGTGATATTATAGTTAAAAAGGAAGTGAAATATTCAGCCAACTTACTCTTTTGTTCCGTTTTTTATATATTAAAATTTACGGCACATAGTGCAGAAAGAAGGCTGATTTATGGCTTATTATATCATTAATAGAAACCCCGACAGTAACGGGCGTAATGAAGTTCACACAACTTCTTGCGGACATTTACCTCTCTTAAAGAATCAAGTGTCACTCGGATGGCATTCTGATGCTGTAGCTGCAGTTGCTTATGCGAAGCGTTTGGGTTGGAAAAGCGCTGACGGTTGCTACTACTGTTGCGAAAAAGCTCATCGTGGTTAAGGGAGGACTGAAAATGAAAAGATATGTAACGTATGATATTAAGGATGGGAATAGTTACGAAAAGCTTTATAACTATTTTGATACTGTAAAGGCTGAAAAGATTACAGAATCTACTTATAAAGTTGATTCATTGCTGAATTTGACTGATTTTTGCAATAAACTTAAAAAGCTTACTTCTACTGGTGATTCTGTTATAGTTATTACGTGTAGTAAGAACGGAATTTTTCACGAGAAAGCGAGGTAATAATATGGCTAAGAATCAACACATCACCCCACATCCAAACGGAGGTTGGCAGGTAAAAGGTGCTGGCAATAGCAGAGCGACCGTAAGAACCAATACCCAAAAACAAGCGATTGATGTTGGACGTGCGATTGCACAAAATCAACAATCCGAGCTTGTAATTCATCGCACTAATGGTCAAATCCGAGCTAAAGACTCTTACGGAAACGATCCGTTTCCTCCAAAAGGATAATTTTCAGATCCCTGATTTCGGTCAGGGGTCATTTTTTATTATATTCTACATCCTCGACAAATCCGTAATTACATTATAATATTATCTTGCAATCAAAAATAATATAACGAAAGGATTGATTTTATGGAAAACAAGCTTACTTATACCAAAGTCGGAGATTATTACATTCCAAATCTGACAATCAAGCCGTCACCACCTATCGGTAAATATGGCAGAATGCGCCGTGATTATCTACGTGACCACAGACCTGCTCTCTATAACCGTTTGATACTCCATGAACAACTTCAGGAGCATTGTGCCGAAGTCAACGAAGCAATCCAAAATCGTCTTGATATTCTTATTCCACAGCTCGCTGAATCCACAGGAGTGACCGAAGAATTAAAAGAAAGCGACCAAATGAAATGGGTCGGTCTGATGAACACATGCAAAGCTCAGGCCGAAGAAATCGCTTTTGCCGAGTTCCTTTATGTGTAATTTTTAAAGTCGTGTAATGCATAACACCCATTTTTCGCCATCAAGGTCATCTTATATTCAGATTCAAAAAATCCGCAAAAGCGCCCTTATATATCAACGCTTCCAAACATCAAATCATTACATCCAACCCAAGTAGGTTACGCATACACTTTTGTACAAACCAAATTAAGATTTTAATCAAAAAGCCGCCCGATTGTCGGACGGCTTTAAAACTTGATAATAGATTACTTGTTTTCTTCCTGCTCTAATTTAATCTCGCCATTTTCGGCTTCAAATTCTTTTATGCATTGACGAATAAGGTAAAGTATCTGACCGTTTGCGGAGCGACCTTCATATTTTGCAATATAGTGCAGTTTACCGTGCAAATCAGGAGAAACCTCAATGCCAAGATGTTTATTGTTTTTATTTCTCAATATACTCACCGCCAAAATCTTAATTTAAGTATATTTTAAGATTATTCTGTGGTACAATGTTGTTAGTATACTTGATTTAAGTATACTATATTTACAAGAGATGGTGATTATATGACTTGTACCTTCTTCGGTCACAGAGATACCCCAAAAGAAATAGAGCCAGCCTTGCGACTGACTCTGATAGACTTGATTGAAAATAAAAATGCAACTGCGTTTTACGTCGGCAATCACGGCAATTTCGATGCTATGGTACGCCGCCAACTTGAGGATTTGTCAAAGACTTATCCAATAAAATATTACGTTGTTCTTGCCTATATGCCGAACAAGAATGCCGAACCCGACGAACACTCAATCCTTCCCGAAAGAATAGAAACTGTTCCCCGCCGTTTCGCCATCAACTACCGCAACAAATGGATGCTCAATAAATCCGATATCGTCGTAACCTATGTCACTCGCCCCTTCGGCGGAGCATGGCAAAATAAAGAGTTAGCTAAAAAAATAGGGAAAGATACATTAACCCTCGATTAGATCAATAATAATTGTGGATTTGATTTACTACTCATCTATTTCATTAAAAATATCTAATATGGGATTAAGCTTATCCTTTTGTGAAAAATATGCAGAATATGCGTTTCTCGCATCTGAAATTAAACCGTCGTAATAAACGACTCTAGCGTTAAACTGTTCTAGAGTCTTTTTTACCGTTTCTTGACCTTGTGCGGTATCGTAATCTCTAATAGGTTGACCCAATAGGACAATTATTTCGTAATATGGAGATGCTTCGGGGGTTTGCTTGCGAAGAATTTTTTCAATGCCACGTTTATATTTCCCTATTTGATCTACTATTTCTCCAAGATTAACCACTCTATCATATTTTTTCAATTCAACAACAACTGTTTTTCCTGCAAAATTTTTAAATCTTATATCTAATCTGGCAATTTTCTCATCTTCTGATAAACCGACCTCTTCATCAAACAATCTTTTAAGAGATATTTCCATTGCTTCGGTGCTAGTAGGTCGTTCCCAAGAAGGATCCAATAACCATAAATTTTTATACAAATACTCTTGAAAGACTTTTTCTTTTTGATGTTGCTCTGTTATACCTTCAAATTTGTCGATTATTTCCATTCTTTGCTTGACAATTTGGTAATACATACTTTCTTCTAAATCATTAACCCCTTGGAATATTACAGGCAAAGCCGTCATAGTTGTATCATCAAATTGATCGATAGAGCTTAAACTTTTTCTCAATCTCATTTTTTCAAATGCAAGTATTCCATATTTAGTGAAATCTTTTCTTTGTGCTTCATCGGTAATTAAAGTGTTTACTTTTCCTAATAATTTTTTAGCGTGATCTTTTTCATCTCCGACTAAAGAATCGTACCATGTCTTGATTTTGGGTTCAACTTCTACCGCAGCTTCTACTCCTTGATTTTCTTTATGCTTGTTCCAATCAGAACCAACATGTTTGATCTCATTACTTAAAAAAGAAAACAACGCTTCATATTCAGAATTATCTTTTTGGAAACCTTCTCGATTAGATGTAGACAAGTCGTTTTCTCCATCAAGAAAATTAGCTTCTATTTCGCCAATTATATAATTGGTAAACATACTGGTATTGTGGAGTTCTTGTAAAATATCCTCTTGACCTAATTTGCCGTTTGTTAATATAGATATCTTGTTAAGACTCAATGATCCCTCTTTAAGTTCATCGCTTTTCTGAACATATCCAATCCATCCAACAACTTTATGCTTTTGGCCATCAATTTCAATAATATTTTCTCGGTCTTCAACCTTGAGATTATCATCAAAAAAAGATATTTGTGGATCGATGCCAATTTCAGGTTCGCCATACTTAAAGATTTTAATTACTTTGTCGAAATATTTTCTGTCAGCAAATGTAATTTCTTCACCATTAATCTTTATTTGGAAAGAATTGTTAAAAACCACAAAACGTCTAGCTAACTCTGTTTTTATTTTTTCAGGATGTGTAAGGGTGCGGTTATTTCTTATTTCTTTCAATATGATTTTTGTGCCGTTCTTAATTGTTAAATCAGGCTCTAATTCTTCGGGCTCATATGGTGTCTGACTTCCTTCTTTTATTAATTTAGCTATGTCACTCACTTTTATTCTGAATGCAGAGTTTTCTCCATTTTTACTTGTATAAACTTCGATAATATTAGCTATCGACATCAAAGAAAGCTTACCTATACCTTTTCTTCCCATATATCTACGTTTGTAAACAGGAGTAACGCCTAAAGGGTTTTCTTTGCTTCGTTTTTGATATCCAACAAGCAGATATCTGTCATTGATGTCCGTTTCCGTCATACCCGTACCATTATCTTCAATAATCACGTGGTCACTCTTTATATCAATTTTAACTTCCGTTGAATCTGCATCATATGAATTCGCAACAGCTTCTGACAAGACTGCTGGTATATTAGAATACAAATTAATTCCTAAATGATTCAAAACATTAAAGTCGATTGACATTTTAAATTTTCCCATGCAGATACCCCTTACTTTTATTAAATGCAAATTATAAATATGATTTATAGATTGTTCTGTTATGGTAAAAATTTTGAAATTTCCATCGCTATCAGTTGAATTACTTCCACAACGACGCTATTACCAAACAGTTTGTAATTTTGCTCTTGAGTTAAAGCTAACTTGAAAGTATCTGGAAAACCCATTAACCTTGCACATTCTCGAGGATATAACTTTCTAATTTTACCATTAATCAGATACATTCCTGTTTTGCCACCAAGACCTCCGCCTTGTGAAGACAAGGTTGTTGATGCACCTAAAACAGAATATATTCTTTCTCCTTGTCGACCTAATCCGATTTTCCCAATACGAACAAGCTCGTTAGAACGTTGGTTAGGCAAATTATCCATAAGTTCGTGTTCTCTTTCAATAATATATGAGCCTTTAATAGTATTAGATGCATCGTCAATTAAGATATCCTGCAACACCTTGAATTCACCAAAAGGGGTTGGAAAAGAGAACTTACTTGAATCAATATCCTCTCGAAACGCAATTATATATATTCTCTTCCTTGCTTGAGGTATACCATAATCAGAAGCACACAAAACTTTCGAATACACATTATATCCTATTTTTTTCAATTCTTTTTTTGCTCGTTCTAATGTTTTACCTTCATTATGTTTTTCAAAATTCTTTACATTTTCCAAAAAAACAACTTTAGGTTTATGATGCTTTGCAATTTCAACGACATTAAAAAACAACCTGCCTCTCGGATCATCAAAGCCTTTTTGATTTCCTGATATGCTAAACGGTTGACAAGGAAATCCTGCACAAATTATATCATGTTGAGGAATATCTTCGACTGCTATTTTCGTTATATCATCATGAGGTCTTAACCCATAATTATCCTCATATACCGCTTTGGCAAATTTATCTATGTCCGATGCAAAAACACATCTTCCTCCTAAAGATGAAAGTGCTGAATGAAATCCACCAATACCACAAAACAAATCTATAAAGGTATATCGTTTTAATTTCTTTTCTTTTTCTGAATACTCTATCATACAAATCGTTTCCTTGATGTATTATTATATCAATATGCCGTTACAATGGTCAACTTCATGCTGGATTATCTGTGCAGGAAATCCCGTGAATGTTTTTACGCGGGTTTGAAATTCAGCCGTTTGCCACTGTACTTTTATAGTCTGATAACGCTTACATTTTCGGGGACCGCCTAGCAGAGAAAGACAGCCTTCTTCTGTATCGTAGGGCCCCGATTTTTTTGTTATTTCGGGATTAAACATAACCATATATGTACCGTCATTATCAAAAGCGATAATTCGTTTGTGCACACCGATCATATTCGCCGCCATACCTACACAACCGTCCTTATGGGCAACCAGCGTGTCCAGCAAATCCTGTGCAATCTGCAAATCTTCTTTTGTTGCGACCTCCGATTTCCTCGCAAGCAAAATCGGATCGTGAATGAGTTCTTTTATCATTTTGTAATCTCACCTAATTTCATAAGAGCCAAATATCTTGCATCACTCATTATGCGTTCTTTGTTCTCAGGTGATAATTTTTCAAAATCTTTTTGCACCTCATTGGCTTTATCTATTAGTCTTGTTATAAACTCTTGATACTCTTTTTCTGTTTTATTCATTTTTGTCACCAATTACCTTCATCATGTTTTCTGCGATTCTTTTTATCACCGGTACCACTACGCTGTTACCGCATTGTTTATATGTACTTGCTTTTGGTGTTTGGGAAAACCGGTAGTTCTTCGGGAATCCTTGCAATGCAAGGCATTCATACTGGGTAATAGTTCGGACACCGAAATCATCTCGTATATATGGGACACGATTTTTCCAGGTGCCCATGTTGGCTTTGAGGGTGAATGATATTCCGTTTTTGCTTGCCTGAATACCATAATCGGAGAAGCGGTAAATTTGCTCATTGTCCTTAATTGCGGCATCGAGTTTTTTATATTCTTCAGAATCCACATCAAGGTAATACTTATCGTCTGCTTTTTGAGTTCTGTCGATTATATCGAAAATGTGTTTTTTAAGCATACACTTTTCGGGAAACTTGAATTTATCGCAAGCTTCTTTTGATTTGAACGCAATGATATAAGTCCTTGTTCTGTGCTGCGGAATTCCGTAATCGCAAGCATCTGCAATAAGATATCTTATGAAATAATCTCTGCTTGCAAGCTCGTTGTGAATAACATTGAAGGTTTTACCGTTATCGTGTTCCGTAAGATTTGCAACATTCTCTAAAAAAATAATTGGTGGTTGCAGTTCGTCTGCGATTCTCATTATTTCAAAGAACAGATTTCCCCTTGCATCCTTGAAACCTTTTTGATTGCCGCAAACGGAGAAAGATTGGCACGGGAAACCTGCTGTCAGTACATCAACTTTTTCAAGTGTTTTCGCATTGAGATTCCTTATATCTCCCTCAATAAGTTTTGTGTTCGGGAAATTGTGACTGTATGTTTTACAGGCGTCCGAGTCAATTTCGTTTGCCCAAGCGACTTCAAATCCTGCCTGAATAAATCCCAAATCAATACCGCCGATGCCTGCGAATAAACTTCCGATTTTCATATAAATCTTATTTGTAAATTAAGTTTAAGATATGTTTTGCCGTTTTCTTTGTAGAGTGAAGCAAAGCCGTGTCTGGTTGTTGAACCTCTTTCATACTTTGTGTTGTTCATCAAATATTCTTTGAAGAAATCCCTGTTGTAAATATGATAAGCAAGTACGTTGCCTGCAGAAGTTACAACAATATATCCGCCGTTCGCTTCATCGTGACCATCCCAAACCGTTGCAGGAGTCATGCCGAGAGCTGCACAGCAAAGCAATTCTTTAAACTTATATTCATAGAATCCGTTTGCGGGGAATCCGAGCGGATTTGTTTCTTCAAGAGCATTGACAACTTCACGGCATTTGCCAAAACCGTCTCTGTAATGAACAATAAGTGACTCAGCGACGATTTCGTGTAAACGGCTGTCAATAAGCATAAGGTTGTTTGCAAAAGTATCGCTGTTTACTCTGACAAACTTAACCGATGTTGCTTCACCGAAAATTCGATCCATACGATCTTTAATTTTTGTTCTCGTATCAATCGCATTAATTGAATCAATTTGCTCAGCCGAAAGACCTTCAACCTCATAAATAAAGTTTGTTGCACCCGTTGCGTTAATAAGCGTTGGTGCGTTGCCTATTTCGGATTTGATGCTGAAACCGCAAACGGGAGAATATCCTGTCTGAATATCGTGAATCTGCATTGTGATATCCGTTTTGTCGCTTGAAGGTGCAGCAAGTCTGCCGCAACCGATTTCTTTAAGAAAATCTTCGCTCTGCTCTATTGCAAAAGCGCGGTTGCCGCCTTCGGTAATCTTATCGTACAGATAATCGGCTTCTTTGCAAAACTGATTCTGAGGATAGGACTTTACAAGATTGTTGTTGAAATAAATGTCAATTTTTCTGTCCTGCGAATCAACCGAATATTCGTATTTATTATTTTTTATTTCTTCACGAAGTATTTTCAGAATAGGGAAATACATATCATCGATTTGCTCGAGATTTTCATTTGCGGCATAAATTCTGCCTTGAGCAAGCAAACGAAGAAGCACATATGCTTCGCTCCATTCGCCTTTATTTCCCGTTATCATTGTCCAACACCTCTTTTATTTTTTTAGCTATGGCTTCAATAACATTAACGGTTACGCTGTTGCCGAACTGATTGTAAAGATGTGTATCGGCAAGAGGAAGAACAAAATCATCGGGGAAGCCTTGAAGTCTTGCCCACTCTCTCGGTGTCATTTTTCTGATACCATCTTTGTTGATTTCGCCCTTAATATGTGTTGTAGGTGTAAGATCGGTCTGTCTGTTGTCGATTACAAGATTTCTCTCTCTGCCCATACCGCCACACACAATTGCACCAGCAATATCTTCCCAACCTCTGACCTCATAACCGAAACCGTTGCCTTTTGCAGCATGACGAGCTTTATGGTTTTTAAGTGTCTGAAGATATGTTTCACTCAAATAATATTTTGCCGGAACGGGGTTTTCTTCCATAATATCTTTGAGAACGGTATCGGGATTTGTGGGTTGCGGGAATCTGAACCAAGTTGAATCTATATCATCTCTGAATGCGACAATATAAATTCTTTCTCTGTTCTGAGGCACACCGAAATCTTTACTGTTGAGAATCTGATGATGAACGGTGTAACCGAGCTGTCTGAAAGTATCACATATGATTTTGAATGTACGCCCCTTGTCATGTATAACAAGACCTTTTACATTTTCGCAGAAAATAACTTTCGGCTTGTGGTATTCACAAATTCTTGCAACATCAAGGAACAAGTTACCTCTGCAAAGCCCCTTGTAATTATCTTCAAAGCCTTTTCTCTGACCTGCCATACTGAATGCCTGACAAGGGAAACCTGCGAGGCAGATATCGAATTCGGGAACATCTTTTTCGTCAAATACGGTAATATCTCCGGCGATTTCAAAATCATCATTAAAGTTTGCAGAATATGTTTTCTTTGCGTTTTCGTCCCATTCGCTGACAAAAACGGTTTCGATATTTTTGCCGAAAGCTCTGTCGAATCCCAAACGGATACCACCAATACCGGCAAACAAATCTATGGATTTATAGTTAGGCATATTTCCTTTGACCGCCTTTTCTATTCTGTCGGCACATTTGCCGGGATTTTTCTTTATCTCTTTACCCCAAAAGCGCAGAACGGTCCAACCGTCAGATTCAAGCTTTTCGGTAACTTCTTTATCTCTCTGAATATTGCGTTCTATTTTCGGAATCCAGAAATCCTGATTGGATTTAAAATCCGCTTTTCTTTCTTCCCAGTTATAGCCATGCCAAAATTCGCTGTCGCAGAACACGGCAACCTTTTTACCGATAAATACAATATCGGGTTTGCCGAAAACATTTTTTGCATTCTTACGATACCGTAAGCCTCTTGCCCACAGTTCCTTTCGAAGTGCTATTTCGATTTTGGAATCTTTGTTTTTTATAGCCTGCATATTCTTGCGGCGTTGTTCGGGAGTATGTCTGTCCAAGGCGGATTTCTCCTTATAAATAATTTATCTTGACCTTACAAAAATTTTATCTCTGTGATAATCTAAATGCTCTCGCATCGTTGCCGAAACTTTCAAATCATATTCGATGTCAGAAGAGATTTTCAATCTTGAAATTTCTTCCGGTGAAAGCTGCGGAGAAATTATTATGTTGCCGAGATTTGAAAATGTAATCAAACCGTAGTCAAATAATTTGTCATATGTCGGAGTTAACAGCAGTCCGTTTTCTTCACTCAAGCGCTCATCGTTGTTGCTTGCAGCCCAGGGTTTAATGTGACTTGCTATGAGAAGTTTTTTCGTCGAAACGCCTGTTATAATACAGGCACCGTTATATTTTTCAATTAACTTTTTTCGAAACAAACCTTGTCCGACTCTGGATTTTATAATTGCAGTTCGTTCTGTTTCATTAAGATTTGCATAATTGGGAATTGCATTTTCGATTTCATGTTGTTTTGTTACTACATCGGGATTTGCAGTCCTAAACATACGGAACTGTTTGAGTGCGTTGCTGTACATGTTGTTTCCTGTGTGGTTCTTTTCTTTGAAATCGGGATTATCAAAAATAATCGGAATATATAAATCAAGTTGAAGTGATGATAACTCAAACAAGCTGACAGGAATAATACCTTTTGCAAGCATTTCTTTTGAAATTGTGTTAACTGCTCGGGAATACTTATAAATTGAACTGTCGCTTAATGAAGTGTTTTCTTTTATCCACGAAGATAATTCTTCAAGCGTAACCATAAAGTAATTCCTCCCTTTCAGCTTTTATAAAATATTTACCCACTTTAAAATATAATTAAATATATATTATCATATAGTTTTATTTTTTTCAACAAATAATGCAACAATCATAATAAAACAAAATCGTTACGGAAGGAATGAAGCCGCAGGTAGTGTCGGTTCCTGCGGCTTCATTTAAGTGAAAGAGAGTGGTAAATGAGGAGATATTTTAATTGATGATTTAATTGTAATATTTGATGTGTACCATAAAAAGGACTTTGACAAAAATATGAAAATTTATCAAAAAACTTGTCAAAGGGAGTTTTTGGGGACAGTAATCTGTGATATAATGTAGAAAACAAAGCTGAAAGGCGGTTATGTTAAAATGCTTAACGAACAAATTTCGGTAAAATCTTTTGGCGAAATCTGTCCCGGTAAAGGTTCAAATACAAGAACACCTTATGAACATCAGAGAAAGGCTATGGAACACCTTGACCTGATGAACAAATCTAAATCTTACAGCACACTTGTTGTGCTTCCTACCGGTGGCGGAAAAACATATACAGCTTCATTGTGGCTTTTGAAAAACGCAATCGACAAGGGCAAGAAAATACTTTGGATTGCACACAGACAGATGCTCTTGGAACAAGCTGCCGAATCTTTTCAGAAATATGCCTATGCAGAAGTTGTTCCTCACATTTCATCTTTCGCATTCCGTATTGTTTCGGGCTCATCAAACCACGACAGAACAAGTGACATAAAGCCAAAAGATAATTTGCTTATTGTCAGCAAAGACAGTATCGGCAGAAATCTTAACCGTCTTGACAGTTGGCTTGCAGGCGAAGATGAGATTTATCTGATTGTTGATGAGGCGCATCATTCAACAGCAAAAACATATCGCAAGGTAATTGAATATGTAAAATCAAAAGTACCTTGCGTTAAGCTTATCGGACTTACAGCTACACCGTTCCGCACGTCCGAATCCGAGCAAGGTCTTCTTGCAAAAATATATACCGACGGAATCAAGGACGGTCAGGTTGTTCATAATGATATCGGCATTGCATATCAAATAGGACTAAAAGAACTTATTAACAGACAAATTCTTTCTAATCCTACATTTGAAAGCTGTTATACCGAAGAAAAATTCGGAGAATCTCTTGGTGTTGATGCTTGGAAGAGCATACAGAATTTTGACGCAATCCCTGATGATATCGCAGAACAAATGGCGGAAAGTGCGGAACGTAATAAACTTATTGTAGAGCGTTATCGCAAAAACCAAGATAAATATGGACAGACTATTGTTTTTGCAGTTAATGTGATGCACGCTATCCAGCTTACAGCATTGTTCAAAAAAGCCGGAATCAAAGCTGATTATATTGTTTCTTCAATCAAAGATTCTGTTACAGGTGTAACTATCAGCAGTCAAGAAAATGAGCAAAAAATTGCGGACTACCGTGATGGTCGTTTGCAAGTTATCATCAATGTAAATATTCTTACAGAAGGCAGTGACCTTCCGAAAACAAAAACCATATTCCTTGCTCGACCTACAGTTTCGACAATCTTAATGACTCAGATGATTGGTCGTGCTCTCCGAGGAACAAAAGCAGGCGGTACGGCTGAAGCATATATTGTTTCGTTTATCGACCATTGGAACGAACATATTGCATGGGTAAATCCCGAAAGCATTTTCGGCGGTAGTAATGAATTTGTTGACAACACGGCAGACCGACTCAAGAGAGATTTGCGTGTTATTGCAATATCAAAAATTGAAGAATTCGCTTCGATTCTTGATGACAGCATTGATACTTCAGCAATCGAAAAAGTTCCGTTCATTCAGAGAATTCCGTTGGGAATGTATGCTTTTACTTACCTTGAAAAAGACGGTATGGATTTATCGCATCAGGTAATGGTTTATGACAGTACAGCTGAGGCTTACCAAAATTTGATGGAAGCTCTTCCTTCATTATTTGAAACATTCAACGCAACAGAAGAATATCTTGACGATGCAACTCTTGAAAAAATGGAAAAGACCTGCAGAGATTCTTTCTTCTGCGGAGAAATGATTCCTGCTTACGAGAGAAAAGATGTAATCAACATTTTGAAGTATTACGCTCAATATGAATCGGCTCCTCAGTTCTACACTTTTGAAGATGTGGACAGAAACAAGCTTGATGTTTCAAAAATTGCTCAGCACATTTGGGATGAAGATATGGGCGAGCGTAAAAAGGCGGAATACATAGATTCTATCTGGGAATCAAACGATGATAATATGCTCCGTTTGTTCTTCGGTCGCAAGTTGTATTTTCTTCGTCAACTTGATGTTGAGTGCATGAAGATTTCTCATCCCGGTATTTATGAAGATGCGGGTCCTGACGTGAAATTCGGTACCAGAGCATTGGAAGATTTGCCTCTCAGTGAAATCGGAAAATATAAACCTGAACTTGAAAAAGAACTTCGTGATCAGGCATTCGAAAAATCAAAAAATGAAAACGGTGAATACTGCTGTGCTATTTGCGGTATGGCAGATAAATCAAAAGTGTGGTTCCAGGTTGACCATATCACACCTATGAATAATGGCGGAAAGAGTGTACCTGAAAACTTACAGATTCTTTGCCGCCAGTGCAACGGAACAAAGGGTGACAAGTAATGGATGAATTATATTATTCTGCACTCGACCTTGCAATTTTGGTTAGTGCCAGAGAACTCACCGAAAAAGAAATCGCGAAGTTTCTTGAAGCTGTTTGGGAAAAAGATAATGATTATCTTGCTCCGCAGTACAGAAATAATTTTCGAAAACTTATTCTTGATACATACTATTGGACACATTATTTCTACAATAAAACAACAATTGATGCTGAATTCCCTTCAATACAAAAAGACATGTTTGATTTGGGAAGCAACTTAGAAAAAGACAACTACACAAGTGATTTTTCAGGCTTGGATTTGTTTTTTAAAAACATGAGAATCCGAATTGTTGTTGACGGTTCAAAGGATTATGTGAGAATAAAGCTCAGAACATTATTAAAAGAATACGGCTACAAGCGACGCTCAAAAATGCTGGTAGATTATGTTAACGGTTGTATGGAGTTTTTCCGTTTAAAAGCGTTTTTGCGTGGCGGTGTCGAATGCGAAATTGAAAATGTTGACATTGATGAAATGCTGACATTCCGTGTCGTTTAGAAAAACTCTTCGCATAATAAAAGTCCGAAGAAATTCTCCGAATGTGTGAGAAATTTTTCGGACTTTTTTCATTTTGAGCAAGGGAATATTGTTGCAAAAAAATTTGTGAACAGGGGGATTTTGTGCTTGCGAAAAATGAAGGTGACGATTGAATTTTGCGAATTTGTTTTTGCAAAATTTTTGTGTGTGCGGTTGAACTTTTGTGGGTACCTTTTTGCCAGAAAAATTCAATTTGTATATACACAGCAATCGGCACAAGTGGGTATCCAAAGGGAGAAAATCTCCATTTGGCACACGATTTTGCGGCACGCAAAGTCTAGTGTGTTATACCTTTGTTCCGTCGGCGGTGAAAAGGATGTCTGTCACCTTACATGACAGCGGACTTTTCATCGGCGCAGAGCAGGCAGACAAGTTCAGGGAAGAACAGAAAAATTTGTTTTTCTGACTGCTCGGAAAAGGAACAAACGGTATATATAAATCCCCGCCGCAGCGGAAGAAAAACGCTCGCATCGACTACACAGAAATTGAGAGTATGTTCACAAAATAAGACCTTATCAAATTGATTTTTGCGTGATATAATCACAACAGAAGCTTCGAGAAAAAATTGAAAAAGGTGAAAATGATGAACAATATTTTCAGCGACAATCTCAAAAAATTCCGTCTTGCAAAAGGCTTGACTCAGGAACAAGTTGCAGAAAAACTGAATGTTAATTCTCAGACTGTTTCACGTTGGGAATGCGGAACAACTTTGCCCGACGTTCTGACTTTGCCCGAACTTGCAAGGCTCTATGAAGTAACTGTTGATGATTTCTACAAAAAGAGCACCGTTGCTTACGATAACTACGCACAGCGTCTCGCTTCTGTTTATGAGAAATCCCGTGACCCCGAGGACTTTATGCGTTGCCGTATCGAATACGAAAAGCTTATAAAGAAGGGCGAGATGTCAACAGAGGATAAGTGGCTCTATGCGTGGATTCATATGTATATGATGAATTATTGCAGGGACATTGCAGTTGAGTGGTATGACAAAGCAGTCAGCGATGACCCGAACGATGACCCTGAAAATTATCAGCTCGCCTGCATGCAGAGAATATGGATGTTCTTTCTTCTGAAAAAAGAAGATGAAATTATTTCCGAACTCCGAGAAAAAGTAAAATCAAATCCCGATAATCCGAGAGAAACCGATAATCTTCTTGTTGCACTTATCTGGGCTGAAAAATATGATGATGCCTATAATCTTTTCAGAGATACAATCAAAAAATTCCCCGATGATTGGCGGATGTATATTCACGGCGGTGACATTGCAAAGGAACTCAAAAAATATGATGAGGCACTGGAATACTACAACAGAGCTGGCGAAATCGGAACATACTTCTGTGATGAAATGGCTTGCAAGGTCGGTCTGTATGAAGAAATGGGAGAATATGAAAAGGCTTATAATGAATGCATGAAAATGGCGGATATCTACCGCAGCAGAGGTTATGATGTTGAGGCTGATATAGCAAAAAAACGTGCTGAAGAAATTAAAAACAAAATTGAAAAATAAGCAAACAAGCGGCGGAGAAATCCGTCGCTTATTTTTTCTTTGCAGCCAGCAAGAAGAACGGCATAAGTGCTTTATGCAAATCGTCTTTCATTTCTTGCGTTGCACCGCCGATATTTCCCATTGCGGCGATGACGGAATCAACCATTTTTTCTGCTGTTATGATTCTGTATGGCAGAGCGCCTTTGCCTCTTGAAAGATTGTTTCGGATTTGCTCAAAAATCTCTGCGGTCATCTTCTGAGATTTTTTCATTCCCGTGTTCATTTTCTCTTTTATGTTTTTGAGAATTGACGTAAAACCTCGCTGAATTGCGATGAGATCGTTTTGCTGATTCTGAATCTTTGCAAGATTAATTTGAGCAAGAACATTATCGTCAACTGCATCACCGAGCATTTCACCGACCATTTTCAGAATCTGATTTTGTGAAGCGATTGCCGCATCGGTTGTGTCGGTAAAATATGCTGAAATCATTTTTGTGAGCGTGCCGAAATCCTTGTTTTCGATAAGTATGTTCAGAATGTCAACATCAACTTCACCGCTGTAAATTTTCTTTGCGGCATCAACTGATAATCCGAGCTCATTGATATGAAAATTTGACGGTACAGGATCATCGGTAACACCGAGAAGAAAATCGGTTGACACTTCAAAAATCTGTGCAATTGCGAGAACGACATCGTCGCTGACTTTCTGGATCTCACCATTTTCAATACGGCTTAGTCTTGATGAATCAATGCCGATTCTTTTGGCAAGATCGGATTGACTCATCTCTTTCTGCTCACGCAGATATTTAATTCTTTCGGGTAAATCTTTCGGAATGTTAAACATTTATTTCTCCTTTTTATTTTTTCAACCATCCGTCTTTTTTATTGATTGATGATTGATAGATAAGTACTTAATTATTTAGTAATTTATATATAAGTATTTAATTGTGTGCGATTTCCCAACATAGGTTTTCCCAATGTTGGATTTTCCTGCATAGGCTTTTCCAACATAGGCTTACACTCAACACAAACTCCATCCGACCATCTATGATTGGTAGGTTGGTATTTGGTTATATAAGTACTTTGTTATTTAGTATTTTATATATTAGTATTTAGTAGTGTCAGCTTTTCCGATATCGTGATTAACGGTATCGGTTTTTTCGTTATCGGATTTACCGTTGTCGGAAAACCCGACAACGGTGAGTTTAATAATCCTTAGAAATTTCTTTCCAAAACACACCGACCGATAAAGCAATCAGAAAAATCACCCACATATTCTGTACCCCTCAAAACTCAGTATGGTTTTACAACCCTTTTGTCCACTCTTTGTAAAATGCCGATAATCCCAGCAACAAG
>JAZQEE010000067.1:0-248182 GCA_045538815.1 Acutalibacteraceae bacterium | reverse complement strand
AAGATTTGTGTCCTTTCATTTCCTTCTTTTTCATGAGTGAACTCCGATTCGTTATGAGTCGGAGTTTGCTTATATTTGCAAAGTGCTTGCCCTGAGTATCAATACGTCAGTATTCCGATTAATGTGGCGAGCATATTCGCAAGTGTAAAGTAAAGGCAATAGGTAAGGGAGCAAACAATATAAATGTATTTGTATTTTTAGTCTTTTGTTTGCTGTCAAGTGTAATGAGCTGCCTGATGTTACAGCGAATGTACCGATTACTCTTGTTGAGTTTGTACTTTGCTTGCCTGCAGACGCTCTTAAGCTGAAGAAAATCCATAACTTGTAATGAGATGCCTCACAGCTTGTCTGTGATGCTGTAAAACACTTTTGCTCAATGTTTGTAATGAAACTGCTCATTGATTGTCGTGAACTGCTTAAAACGGCATTGGAGCGTTAAACACAAAACACGCTTTAAATGCCGTTTCAATATTTGCGTTCGGTGTCCAAATTAAACTGTCAATTATGTCCTCTCTTCTTGAGAGAGACATTGACAGGTAAATTTGACACCATGGTTTTGCCTTGATATTGTCTGATGGGTGCATAATGCTTGCTTAATGGTTTTTGCAATATCATTCTTACATACTTTATCTGTAAGGCTTTTGGCAATATATTTTGCAATTCCAGGCAAGTATTTTGCATTTTCAGTTGTTTGAGAGAATTTTTGCAATCAATCTTACATACTTTCTCTGAAAGCATTTTCAAAGCAGAAAAGGCAGTGAATCATTTTGCAAGCTTTTTGCAACGAGTCTTACATACTGTTATGTGTACGGTTTTGTCAGCATAATGCAAACCGTCTTGCAATGCAGGTTAAATGTTGGCACATGTTACTGTGATTTTGATGCAAAACGCAAAAACTCATCAAAATTCAACTCAACCTTACATACTTTCCTTGAAAGCTGTGTAAAACAAACTGTTTTGCAACCCGTACTGCAAACAGGAATTTTGCTTTCAAAAATAAAACGAAAGGAACGATAAACTTAATGGATAATCAAAACATACCATTTGAAGTAACCGATGATTTAGAAGACCGTCAAGAATGGCTGGCAATCATCGACCCCCAACCACGCATCGAATCTGAATGCCCAAACGAGATTGCGAGTAAGAATGCCTTTGAACAAATCATCAAACCCGTAGGCAAGTTATACTTACTCAGACCAGGCTATTACAAGTTTAAGGTTGTTAACTGCAAACGCGAGATACTGCCCGAAACGGCAACAAAGCCCGCACAGCCTATTATAAGACTCCGCCTTGAAATTGAGAACGACAAGGCTAATGTTGTTGTAAACCACATTATTTTCATTAATGAATACAACAATAAAGAGATTCATGCATTTTTCTCCTCGATCGGTCTTGCGGAAGACCGCGATTATGTAACCAATTGGGATGTTGTAGGCAGAACCGGTGGGTGTCATCTCATCGTAAAAAATCTCGATTTTAAGGCGGTCAACGCAATTGATCGCTTCGTACCTCAAAATTAAAGAAAGGAAATATTATGAAAGAACCAATACCAAAAGATGTTTCTGATTTTACCTTTGAAACAGACGATTTTACTCTTTCGTGCATCACGAACACGCCAAAGCAAGAAGAGATGCCGCCGATACTGATAGAAAATATTCTGTACAAAAATCATTCTATGCTTTTTTACGGGCCGTCAAAATCTTGCAAGTCTTTTTTACTACTCATGTTAACAGTAGCAATTATCTCAGGCGGAGAATGGCTCGGATTTAAATGCTCTTGCGGCAATGTTCTTATAATTGAGTTCGAAAACGGACAGGCAATGACTTATGAACGCATTAAAGCAATAATGAAAGAGAACAACATTGATGAAAAATATCTTTCAAGAGTATCAGTAATCACTCTGAAAAAGCGTGCAGATATCAACACTCTGGTTGACGGACTTATAAAGAACATACCGCCTGAAGTGTATTCTGCAATTATAGTTGACCCCGTATACAAATTGCTTTCGGGCGGTGAGAGCCAGGCAGAAATCGTTGATGCTGTATTGTCAAAGATAGAAGAGCTTTCAAAGAAACTCAAAACTTCTGTTATTCTTTGTCATCACACGAAAAAAGAGGGGCAAACCTATCAAAATATCATTGACAGAATTTCGGGCTCAGGATTAATGGGCAGAGATATGGCGGCGCTTATCGGCATATCTTCAGTTTCAAAAAAAGATGATTACAAAAGAGAACGTATTGAAATGGAGCTCAGACACTTCCCTCAGCAACCGCCATTTTATATCAATATCAGCGGCAGTTCATGTTTTGTTGAAAAGAACAAAGACAGCTCAAAAACAAACACTGCCTCAACATCAGCAAAAGACGATTGCTCAGAAAAATCAAAAGATTTAATCCGTTTCTATAACTTTCTGAACAATATGAACGGAACGGTAAAAATCAGTCAGCTTGAAGAACTGATGCAATTAAGTAAAAACACAATCAAGACCTATATTGACAACACTCCCGGTTTTACGAGAGATAACAAGGGCGTTGTTACATATACAGAGCCTGAAAAATAACGTTATTATCCGCATCCGTTAAAAATTGGATGTTGATATATATGATGAAATTCAGAAATGATTTCATCAATCTGAGGATACGGGTAAGATTTGATTCGCCCGTTACTAATTGTAAATGAAGAATGAAAACGAAAATAACTCTCTTCGGAGTTCAGAATATCAATCCTCGAAAAATACTTACGGAGGTATAGATCATGTATGACGGAAAAGAATTCCTCTCTGTGAAAGAATTCTGTGAATACTTCGGTTTTGAAAGACACGCAGTTTACAGATATATCAGAGACAAGAAAATCTTCGCTATAAAAATAGGTACAAAATATTTTATACCTATTAGCAAACTCTATGATTTGGAATACAAAGGTTAATATTCCAATGTTTACAAAAAAGTTCGCAATTCGGCCTCGACAAGAGGTCGGGTTGTGCGCTAAAATCGGAGCGTAACTCCAAAACTGCGGCGAAGGGAACAGCGTTTTGATCACCGTTTCCGCAGGAGGAAAACAAATTGTGAAGCGGCTGTATGCCATGTTTTAACCCGCAAACAAATATATCCGAAAGGTTCCGCTTTCGCAATGACTAAAACCGAAGAGATTGCAAAAAATAGCCATAAAAGTTCAGATGAAAGAGGGTTTCTGTTGAACAATAATGGCGCTAAACAGGCAATTTCCAATGAGCTTTGGTTTAACTATTTTACCGATACGCTTTATTCGCAAGGGTTAATCAAGGCAGAGCAAAGAGCCAAGCTCATGAGCAGAATTGCTTCGAAAAGTAACAGTAAAAGCACAAATTGATGGTGGCTTGAGTGTGCGGTCTGATGCTGCACACTCATTACCAACATTTACATATCGCAATCGTTAAGGATTGCAATTATAATTAAACCATACAAATATTTTTTAGGAGTGATACTTTGAATATTTTTGAAGTTCAAAAACTTCTTATTAAGGGCATAAGAATACAGGATATTCCTATGAGAGTTACATTCTATGCCCGTGTTTCAAGTGAAAAAGATGAACAGTTGAATTCTCTTGAAAACCAGGTTTCATATTATGAAAATCTTATTAAATCGAACCCGAAATGGAAATATGTAGAAGGATACATCGATGAGGGCATTTCGGGTAAAAGTACGAAGAAAAGAGTAAGCTTTAACAAGATGATATCCGATGGCAAAAACGGTCTGTTTGATTTCGTTATTACTAAAGAAATATCCCGTTTTGCCCGTAATACGGTTGACAGTCTTAATTACACAAGAGACCTTCTTGAATGTGGAGTGGGTATTTATTTTGAGAGTAACAACATCAACACCTTTGACCAAAGCTCGGAATTTGTGTTAAGCCTTATGTCGTCAATCGCCCAGAATGAACTCAGAGTTCTTTCCGAAAGAGTAAAATTCGGTCACGCACAGGCTATTGAAAAGGGCGTTGTTCTTGGCAACAGCAGAATTTTCGGCTATGACAAACTTAAAAAACGTCTCGTTGTCAATCCTGATGAAGCTCCGATGGTTGTTGAGCTTTACGAGCTTTATGCGACGGGCGATTACAGCATGAAACAGATTGAGAATATCTTTTGGGACAAAGGATATCGCAACAGAAACGGCAATAAAATCGCACACAGTACATTGGCAAATATAATCGCAAATCCCAAATACAAGGGTTATTATGTTGGCGGCAAGGTTAAAAATCTTGACTTGTTCAGCGAAAAAAGAGAGTTTGTTCCCGAAGAGGAATGGACCATGTATAAAGACGAAACAGGTGAAATCGTTCCTGCCATTGTTGACGAAGAACTTTGGGAAAGGGCTAATTTCATTCTGAAAAAACGCAGCAACGATGTGAAAAATCGTCAGGGCATCTGCAATCACGCAAATCTTCTGACCGGTAAAATTGTATGCAAAAACTGCGGCTCACCCTACTATAGAAAAGACAGCGTGGACAAAAGCGGCAACAAGAATTCAAAATGGATTTGCAGCGGCAAAATCAAAAACGGCAAAGAATACTGCAATTCTTTTGCGATCTATGAAAGCGAAATTAAAAAGGTGCTTTACGAAACATTTAAAGACACAACCGAAGACATTGAAAGAATCATTGACGAGTACACACAGATGCTTTGGGAGATTATGAAGGACGACGGTCTCGAAAAAGCACTTGAAAGAGCAGAGGAGCAAAAAGACAAGCTCTACAAGAAAAAAGCAAAGCTTCTTGATCTTTATGTTGATGAAGCCTATACCGAAGCTGAATTCAAGAAATTGAATGCAAGCAACTCAAAGGAGATTGAAAAGGTTGAGGCTGAAATTGAAGATTTAAAGAAACAGCTTGAATCCGATGCAGGTTTCAAGGACAGCATTGAAGAAATTAAATCTTCTCTTGTAAGTGCAGCGAAGGTTGCATCCGAAGGCTTAATCACAAAGAATTTCATCGACAAATATGTTGATAAGATATTTGTGAGCGTTGAGGATGACTCTCACGCAAAAATCGAAATTAAGCTTGTAACGGGCGAAACAACCGAAAAATATCTGCTTAAACTCAAGGCAAGACAAAGGGCTGAAATCGTTGATATTACTGCGATTCAGGGCTCTGAAACCTGTAACTGCCGTACGGGTCATACATCTAAGAAGATGATCGAGGCTTACGAAAACGGTATGAAATAAATAAACTTCGGTTTTACGGGAGCTGTCGCAGATGATTGCGGCGGCTCTTTGTATTTTGTGTTCACATTTATTTTTCAAAACCGTAATTTTTTATGTATTGATTACTGTTGACGGATTTGCTTTAATAATATATAATATTATAATTAAAATGGTGTAATATTATTTATTTGTATTTTTCTAAGCAATAAAGGAGTTTAAATATATGACCCAGAACGAATTAAGAATCATGCCTGCCGTTGCTCTGCGCGGTCTGGTTGTTTTTCCCGACATGTTTCTGCATTTTGATGTAGGCAGGGAAAAATCAATCAATGCGCTCAAAAAAGCAATGGACACGGATCAGGAGATTTTTCTCATTACCCAGAAGGATATTTCAGAAGATGACCCCTCATATGATGGCCTTTACGAAATCGGCGTTGTTGCAAGCGTCAAGCAGGTTCTGAAGCTTCCCGGCAAAAGCGGAAATGTCAGAGTTGCGGTTGAAGGTCTTTACAGAGCGAGACTTGTTGAGGGGATTGAATCGGGAAGCGGCAATTTCCTTAAAACGATGATATTTCCCATAAAGCATCAGACTGTCAGAGCGGAAAAACAGGATTATGCTAAGGCGCTCGTCCGCCATACCAAGGATATTTTTGCCGATTATGCAGACTGCGCACCGCAGATGCCTGCCGATCTCGTGACAGGCGTTATGCAGAAAACGGATGCAGGCGAGCTTGCCGACTTCATTGCGGGCAACATTATGCTTGAATATGAGGACAGACAGAGGATTCTCTCAATCCTCAATCCCGTCAAGCGTCTTGAAGAAATGTGCGTTCTGCTTGCAAGCGAAGGCAACTTGCTTTCAATCGAAGCAGAAATCAACGATAAGGTTCAGGAGCAGATTGATAAAAACCAGCGTGAATACTATCTGCGGGAGCAGATGAAGGTTATTTCAACCGAACTTGGCGGCGGTGTTTCGCACGAGGAAGAAATTGATTCCTTCAGAGAGAAGATTTTTTATTTGAAAGCACCTGACGAAGTTAAAGAAAAGCTTTTCAAGGAATGCGACAGACTTGAAAAATATTCGCCGAGTTCACCCGAAGCGGCGGTCAGCAGAAATTATATTGAATCCTGCGTTTCTCTTCCGTGGGGAATTTTCGGAAAAGAAAATACAGATATAAAGAAATCAAGAAAAATCCTTGAAGCCGACCATTACGGTCTTGAAAAGGTTAAGCAGAGAATTCTTGAGTATCTTGCGGTGCGTACTCTTGCGCCCGATATCAAAGGTCAGATTATCTGTCTCGTCGGGCCTCCCGGTGTCGGCAAAACATCGGTTGCACGCTCGGTTGCGAGCGCAACAGGAAGAAACTATGTCCGCATTTCTCTCGGCGGTGTCCGTGACGAAGCTGAGATAAGAGGCCACAGAAAAACATATATCGGCTCAATGCCGGGACGAATCATCGCTGCCATGCAGCAGGCGGGGACAAGCAATCCGCTTGTTCTTCTCGATGAGGTTGACAAGCTTTCGTCGGATTATAAAGGCGACCCGACCTCAGCTCTTCTTGAAGTGCTTGACCCTGAGCAGAATGCAACATTCAGAGACCATTATATTGAATTGCCGTTTGACCTGAGTAAGGTAATGTTTATAACAACGGCGAATGTGCTTTCGGATATTCCTGAGCCGCTTCGCGACAGAATGGAGATTATCGAGCTCGGCAGTTACACATCCGAAGAAAAATTCAATATTGCCAAAAAGCATCTTATCCCCAAGCAGATCAAACGCCACGGACTCACATCAAAACAGCTTCGCATAACCGATAAGGCGCTGAGCCTCATCATTGAGGGCTACACCAAAGAAGCGGGTGTGCGTGCGCTTGAGCAGAAGATAGCGGCGGTCTGCCGCAAGGCGGCAATGAAGATTGCAGAGGGCGATGCGGAAAAGCTTTCCGTGAAGCCTGAAAATGTTGAAGAGCTTCTCGGCTCAAGAAAGTTCAAAAACGATGCGATAATAAAAGAAAATGAGGTTGGCGTTGTCAACGGACTTGCATGGACTGCGGTCGGCGGCGATATGCTTGAAATTGAGGCTGCGGTGCTTGACGGAACGGGCAAGCTTGAGCTTACGGGCTCGCTCGGCGATGTCATGCAGGAGAGCGCAAAAGCGGCGGTCAGCTATATCCGCTCAAAATCGTCAGTTCTCCCGATAAGCCATACTTTCTATAAGGACAAGGACATTCATGTTCATGTTCCCGAGGGAGCAACGCCGAAGGACGGCCCCTCGGCGGGTGTCACAATTGCAACGGCTCTTGTTTCCGCACTTTCTGACAGAAAGGTCAGAAAAGATGTTGCGATGACGGGCGAAATCACCCTCAGAGGAAGAGTGCTTCCCATTGGCGGACTCAAGGAGAAGTCGATGACGGCTTATAAAGCGGGTATAAAAACCGTTGTTATTCCTTACGATAACATTTCCGACCTTGACGAGGTTGACCCTAAGGTCAAGGAAGCGGTTACTTTTGTTCCCGTAAAGACGGTTGAAGCGGTATGGGATATTGCTCTTGAAAAAGAAAACACGGTGAATGAGAAATCACTGAAAAATGTTGAGAAAGCGGCTAAGAACAGGCCGAGCATAACTCAGTAAAGAAAAGGAAAAGATATGAGATTTGATAAAATAGATTTTGCCGCTGCTTACGGAACTTCAAAGCAGCTTCCGCCGTCAGGTGTTCCCGAGATCGTTTTTTCGGGTCGCTCAAATGTCGGCAAATCCTCGCTGATGAACAAGGTTTTTAACAGAAAAAGCCTTGCGAGGGTCAGCTCAATGCCCGGTAAAACAATAACCGTTAACTTTTTTAAGGGCGACGGAGTTTATTTCGTTGACCTTCCCGGCTACGGCTATGCAAAGCGTGAATTCAGCGAAAAGAAGCGCTGGGCAGAGCTTATGGAAGGCTATTTTCAGAGCGGCAGAAACATAAAGCTTGTTGTTCAGCTTATTGACATGCGCCATGCACCGTCGCAGGATGATATGGTAATGCTTAATTTCCTTAAAGAAAGCGGTCTGCCTTTTGTTATCGCTCTGACAAAATGCGATAAGCTTAACAAAACAGAGACGGAAAAGCGCAGGGAAGAGCTTAAAGCCGAGCTTGCAGAATATGCGGGAATTCAGACAATAGAATTCTCGGCTGTAAAAGGCACGGGTGTTGAAGAAATCAAGGCTGTAATCGAAGCAGCGGTTAATCAGGAGTAAAAAATATGTATGTATCGGATTGCGTTTCAGTAAACGAAAGAGGACATCTGACTCTCGGCGGAAAGGATACCGTTGAGCTTGCAAAGGAATTCGGAACGCCTCTCTATGCGTTTGATGAAAATGAAATAAGAAAGAATCTCTGCGAATTCAGAGAGTCAATGAATGAAAACTACGGCGGCAACGGTCTTGTTGTTTATGCGAGCAAGGCGTTTTGCTGCAAGGAAATGTGCAGAATCTGCAACAGCGAAAATATCGGAATGGATGCTGTGTCGGGCGGAGAGCTTTTTACTGCACTTTCAGTCGGATTCCCCGCAGAAAAAATTGTTTTTCACGGAAATAACAAGACTTATGCAGAGCTTGAAACAGCCGTGAAAAACGGGGTCGGCAGAATCGTTGTTGATAACATCACCGAGCTTGAAACGCTTGACAGAATTGCAGGAGATAACGGCGTCAAGGCGGGAATAATGTTCAGAATAAAGCCCGGCATTGATGCTCATACCCATGACTTTATAAAGACGGGTCAGATTGATTCAAAGTTCGGGTTTGCTCTCGAAACGGGAGAGGCAATGGAAGCTGTCAAAAAGGCGCTTTCAATGAAAAACATCCGTCTCAGAGGTCTGCATTGTCATATCGGCTCGCAGATTTTTGACATTGACCCGTTCGAGCTTGCCGCAAAGGTTATGCTTGATTTGTTCAGGTCGGTAAAAGACGAAACGGGAGTTGAACTTGAAGAGCTCAATCTCGGCGGCGGTTTCGGAATAAAATATCTTGAATCCGATAAGCCGAGACCCTACGGCGATTATATGAGAAGCGTTGCGGCGGTTGTCAAGTCATATGCGCAGTCTCTCGGACTCAGGACTCCGTTTATTCTCATTGAGCCGGGCCGCTCGGTAGTCGGTGCTGCGGGACTCACTCTTTACACCGTCGGTGCAGTCAAGGAAATTCCCGACATCAGAACCTATGTTTCCGTTGACGGCGGCATGGCGGATAATCCCAGATACGCTCTTTACAGTGCGGATTATGAAATAGTCTGCGCCAACAAGGCGTCGGAAGAAAGAAGCGAAACCGTAACGGTTGCGGGCAAGTGCTGCGAAAGCGGAGACCTGATTCAGGAAAACACCGCTCTTCAGCCCGTTGTTCCCGGCGATATTCTTGCGGTTCTTTCAACAGGCGCATATAACTACTCAATGGCTTCAAATTATAACAGAATCCCCAAGCTTCCCGTTGTCATGATAAAAGACGGCGAAGCAAGAGTTGTTGTGAAAAGAGAAACCTACGAACAGGTTTGCGAAAACGATATTTAATCAAATCCGGTTATAATATTATTAAAACTTTAAGGAAGTGACACAATGCCCCAAATCAGAATGCTGGCAGACGGTGTGAGACTTGTTGCCGTTCCTGCAAATCAATTCAAAACAGGCTGTGTTTCCGTATCAATGGCATTGCCTATGAGCGGAAACCTTGCGGCGAATTCATTGCTTATTTATCTCCTTAAGCGTTCATGCAAGGAATATCCCGATTTTTCGCTTCTCAACGGAAAGCTTGATGAGCTTTACGGAGCGTCAATCGGTGCGGGAGTGCTCAAGCTCGGAGAATCGCAGGTGCTTCATCTGAGCATAACCAGCCTTGACGATAAATTTGCCCTTTCAGCCGAAAGCATTTCGGAGCAGAGTGCAAATCTTCTGGCGGATTTGATTTTCAAGCCAAATGTCAAGAATAAGAGCTTCGGTAAGGATGCGCTTGCAACCGAAAAGAGACTTCTTATTCAGCGCATCGAAGAGGAGCTCAACGATAAACGCACCTATGCGTTCAATAAGTGCATTGAGCATATGTGTGCAAATGAGTCATACGGCAAAAGCAAATACGGCACGGTTGAAGAAATTGAAAATGTAACCATGAGTGATGTTTATGAAGCATGGAAGAATCTTCTTTCAACCGCAGTTTTCCAGATAACCGCAGTCGGCAGCGCTGACATTGATGCGCTTGCAGCTGCATTCACAAAGCATTTTGAAAAGATTGAAAGAAATCCGCTCAAGCCCGAAACCGTGTTTATTGCAAGGAGCCGCCGTTTCAACAGATATGAAGAGAAGTTCCCCGTAAATCAGGGTAAGCTTGTCATCGGTTTCAGAGCGGGAATCCATTCTGCAAGAGAAAATCTCGGCGTTATGACTGTCATGAACGACATTTTCGGCTCGGGAACTTATTCAAAGCTTTTCATGAATATCAGAGAAAAGCTCAGTCTTGCGTATTATTGCTGGTCAAAGTTTATTAAAGATAAGGGCTTGCTTCTTGTTGAGGCGGGAATTGATACAGATAAAGAAAAGAAGGTTTCCGCAGAGGTTCTCAGTCAGCTTTCCGATTTGAGAAACGGAAAAACAGATCCTGAAATTCTCGAATCCTCAAAGCGTGCTCTTAAAGAAAGATACACATTTTCAACGCCCGAAAGCATTCTCAGCTGGTACGGCACGCAGGTGCTCGAAGAAGAAATTCTCACAACCGATGAAATTATTGCGGATATTGAGCAGGTAACGATGGAGCAGGTCTGCGAGGCGGCAAAGAAGCTTTCGATTGACACAATATTCATGCTCTCTGCTCAGAGCGAAGAGGAGGCGGGTTCAGATGAGAACTAAAAAGTATACTAACGAAAAGCTCGGCGAATCCGTTATTTGCGCCAGACATTCTTCGGGTCTCGAAATCCGTGTGCTTCAGAAGGAGGGCTACACCTCCGCATATGCGGTGTTCGGAGTCAAATACGGCTCAATCGATACCGCCGTTCAGAATGAAAACGGCGAATTTGTAACCATTCCCGAGGGAACTGCTCATTTTCTCGAGCATAAGCTTTTTGAAAGCGAGGATCTGAACGCTTTTGAACGCTTCGCAAAAACGGGAGCAAGCGCAAATGCATACACAAGCTTCGAAAAGACAGCTTATCTTTTCAAGGGCTCGGAAAATATTGGTGAGTCGCTTGAAATTCTTCTTGATTTTGTTCAGAATCCCTATTTCACTCAGCAGACGGTTGATAAGGAGCAGGGGATTATCGGTCAGGAAATCAGAATGTATCAGGATGTTCCCGACTGGCAGGTGATGTTCAATCTGCTTCGTGCGCTCTATGTGAAACATCCCGTCAGAATTGATATTGCGGGCACTCAGGAATCAATTGCAAAAATCGATGCGGATTTGCTTTACAGACTTTACGAAAACTTCTATAATCCCGCCAATATGGTGCTTTGCGTTGTCGGCAGTGTCAGTGCGGATGAAGTTTTTGAAATTGTTGACAGATGCCTCAAAAAGACAAAGGGCAGGGCCGTTGAAAGAAAGTTTGAAAAGGAAAGCGCCGCACCCGTTCAGAGCTATATCGAAGAGAAGCTTTCGGTTGCTCAGAAGCAGTTTCTTCTCGGTTTCAAGGAGGATATATCAGAGCCTCTTCTCAGCCTTGACGATGAATTCGCTTCTCATATTATGCTTGAAGCAGTGACGGGAAAATCCTCGCCGCTTTTCAGGAGACTTCTTGAAGAGGGACTTGTTGATATGAGCTTCGGCTCACAGCTTTTCAACGGCTTCGGTTTTTCAACCGTTATGATTGGCGGAACAAGCTCAGACCCCGAAAAAGCAGCGCAAATCATTAAGGAAGAATTCAGAAGACTTAACGAAGAGGGGATTGACCCCGCCGCTTTTGAAAGAGCAAAAAGAAAGTTCTACGGCAGAAGCGTTATGTCTTATAACGATATCGATGACACTGCAAATCTTCTTATGAACCTCTATTTTAATGACTGTAAGCCGTTTGCGGAGCTTGAAGCGATCAAGAAAGCAACTCTTGCCGATGCGCAGAGACGCCTTTCGGTGCTTAAGGACGAAGCCTCTGCACTTTCGGTTATAAGTCCGATTCAATAAGGAGGAGCAGAAATGTCAGATTATACTGTTGTTTATTTTACGGGCCTCGACAGAGGCTTCAGCGTGCCGAGCACGCTCGCCGAATTTTCAATATTCGGCATGGACATATCAATTAAATTTTACGGTGCAATCATCGCCTTCGGATTTGCGCTTGCCGTGCTTTTCGGCGGCAGAATGGCTTATAAATGGAAGATGAGCCTTGATAAAATGGTTGATGTTCTCATTTACGGCACTTTTGCCGCAATAATCGGTGCGAGACTTTATTATGTTTTCTCCAAGTGGGATTATTACGGCGCACATCCGTCCGAAATAATACAGATATGGAACGGCGGACTCGCAATTTACGGCGGACTTATCGCAGGCATAATCGCTGCGTTTGTTGTCTGCAAAGTAAGAAAACTGAATTTCTTCAATCTGCTTGATATTGCAACGATGAGCTTCCTCATCGGTCAGGGTATCGGCAGATGGGGCAACTACACAAATCAGGAGGCTTTCGGTGTCAACACCGACCTTCCATGGGGCATGTGGAGCGAAAAGGTTGCTGCGGACATAACGAGAAATCAGGCGCTTTATGCAGAAAAAGGATTTTCGGTTGACCCGAATCTTCCTGTTCATCCGACCTTCCTTTATGAATCGATATGGTGCATTCTCGGATTTTTCGTTCTTTATTTTATCTGCAAAAAGGCGAGAAAATTCAGCGGACAGATTGCGCTGTGCTACGGAATCTGGTACGGACTTGAAAGAACCGTTGTTGAAGGACTCAGAACAGACAGCCTCTACATTGCGGGAACAACAATCCGTGTTTCTCAGGCACTTTCGGCGGCGCTTGTTATTGTCTGTGCGGCGCTTCTTGTTGTTCTGCTTATCAAATATACGAAGAACCCCAAGCCTATCGAAGGCATTGATTATTTTGTTGAAGAAAAGAAAGCAGAAGCCGTGACCGAAGAAAAAGAAGAAACGGTTTCTGAAGAAAAAACCGAAAAAGAAATAAAGGAGAGTGAGTCCGATGGCTGAGATAATAGACGGCAAGAAGATAAGAGAATATAATCTCGACCTGATTGCTCAGCAGGTAACCGAGCTTAAGGCAAACGGAATTGAGCCCGCCCTTGCTGTAATCATCGTTGGCAGCGACCCAGCTTCAAGAATTTATGTAAACAATAAAAAAGCGGCATGCGAAAGAGTCGGCTTCCGCTCTGTTGAGTACGCTCTTCCGGAAGAGACAACAACAGAGGAATTGCTTGAGCTCATTGATAAACTCAATGCAGATAAAAGCATTAACGGTATTCTCTGCCAGCTTCCCGTTCCCAAGGCGATTGATAAAAATGCAGTTCTTGAAAGAATTCTTCCCGAAAAGGATGTTGACTGCTTCCATCCCGAAAATGTCGGCAGACTCTCAATCGGCAGCGGTGAAATCGTTCCCTGCACCCCGATGGGTATGGTTAAAATGCTTGAATATGAAGGTATTGACCCCACGGGCAAGCATTGTGTAATCATCGGCAGAAGCGATATCGTCGGCAAGCCCATGGCAATGCTCATGCTTGCAAGAAACGCAACCGTTTCAATCTGCCATTCAAAAACAGTCAACCTTGCCGAAATCACAAGGCAGGCTGATATTCTTGTTGCAGCGGTCGGCATTGCAAAGTTTGTCAAGGCTGATATGGTCAAGGAGGGCGCAATCGTTCTCGATGTCGGTATGGACAGAGACGAAAACGGCAAGCTCTGCGGAGATGTTGATTTTGATGAGGTTGAAAAGAAAGCTTCTCTCATCACGCCCGTTCCCGGCGGCGTCGGTCCTATGACAATTGCAATGCTTATGAGAAACACTCTCACAGCCTGCAAGCTGCAGAATAATATAAAGTAATAAATAAAAAGGAGAAATGAATTATGGAAAAAAAGCTTTACAAAAGCCGTGACAACAAGGTTCTCTGCGGAGTTCTCGGCGGACTCGGCAAATATCTCAATATTGACGCAACCGTACTCAGAGTAATTTATGTTTTGCTTTCAATTTTTGTTCTCGGCTGCCCGATTGTCATTTATTTTATCCTTGCTCTCGTTATTCCTCAGGAACCCGAGATGCCTCAGGACGGAAATAATTTCAACCGGCAATAATTTTTTTAAAAAACATAAAAAAACCTTTGACAAAGCTTGAAGGTTGTGCTATAATCTCATATGCCGCATACTCGGGGCGGGTATAGCTATGCCCAAAAACAGCATGTCTGTGCCCTAAAGTAGCGAGTCTTAAAGAAAAGGATTGATATTCCGAATGTACGCAATTATTGAAACAGGCGGCAAGCAGTACAAGGTAGAAGCAGGCGATGTTCTTTACATCGAAAAGCTTGGCGCTGAAGAAGCAAGCGAATACACCTTTGATAAGGTTGTCGCTGTTGGAACCGACAACGGTATCACCGTTGGTGCTCCCTATGTTGAGGGTGCAAGCGTTGCCGCAAAGATCGTTAAGAACGGCAAGGCAAAGAAAATCACCGTTTTCACTTACAAGCCTAAGAAAAACGAGAAGCGCAAGATGGGTCACAGACAGCCTTACACCAAGGTTGAAATCTCAGCCATCAACGCATAAGTGTCTGCCCTATGATCAGGGTAAGATTTCTGATCGGTAACAACCGGCTAACCGGCTTTGAAATAAGCGGTCACGCATTTTTTGCCGAAAGCGGCAGAGATGTTGTCTGCGCAGCGGTTTCTTCCGCAGCTTTTATGGCTGCAAACACAGTCACCGATGTGATTCGTGCGAATGCCGAAGCAAAAGCAGACGACGGAAAAATGAGTCTGATTCTCAACGAAAGCAATGAGCAATGCGATGCAGTGCTTAAAGGCTTCGAGCTTCATGTGACTGAGCTTTCAAAGCAATATCCACAAAACATTAAAGTTATTTACGGAGGTGTAAAGAATGCTTAAGATAAACATTCAGCTTTTCGCTCATAAGAAAGGTATGGGTTCAACCCGTAACGGCCGTGATTCAGAGTCAAAGAGACTCGGCGCAAAAAGAGCTGACGGCCAGTTCGTTCTTGCAGGCAACATCCTTGTAAGACAGAGAGGTACTCACATCCATCCCGGTACCAATGTTGGTAAGGGTTCAGACGATACTCTCTTCGCTCTTGTTGACGGAACAGTTAAGTTCGAGCGTCTCGGCAAGGATCGCAAGAAGGTAAGCGTTTACGCTGTTGAGCAGTAATTTGCAGTAAAAACAAAAGACACAGTCAATTGACTGTGTCTTTTTTACTTATACAGAGACAACTCTTTATTTGTATTTTTGACTTCGAGGATGTTTTTCTGCAATGTCTGTTAAACCTAAAATGTAATCGGTTGATGTGTCAAAATACAAAGCAAGTTTTATCAGTAAATCAACGGGTATCTGTCTTTGCCCTGTTTCATATTGAGAATATGTGTTTTGTTTTACATTCAGATACTCGGAAAGAGTTTTTTGTGTAATATCGCTATCTTCTCTGATATCTTTTAATCTCATAAACTTCCTCCTTGTTTATATTATACAAATCACAAAATGAGATATTGACAATTATCTCGTTTTGTGATATTGTTTTTAAAAAGGAGGAATAGCTATGCAAATTATTGTGTTAAAAATCATATCCGCAATTATGTCTGTTGTTGTTATGCTTTCAAATGCGTTCCCTGCTCTTTTTGCGGGGAGGGAATATATTGACCTGAACGGTGGTTCTGTGAGTGTTGTTGAAAAAAATGTTGTTATCGGCTCGCTCATTATTAAGGATTATCAATCCTACAGAGAACTCGGAGATATTGGTGTTGATTATACCGAAGAATACTTTGAGAATAACGCTCTTGCGATTTCAACAATTGAATATCAGACGGGAGATGAAATCTATATAAAGTCCATATATAAAGAAGGGACGGTTTACACTGTTGAATATTATTATTTTGACAAGAATATTACGGCGGCATACAGTCCCGAGTATATGACCTTTATTATTGAAACTACTAAAGATACAACGCTTGTTTACCACGATAATCTTTTAAGTAAAAATGCATTCAGACCATGTGCTTTTACCGAAATATCCTAACGGCATATTATTAAACCGCTCTGCATATGCAGGGCGGAATTTTTTGTTGCCAGAAATTTTAAATAGTGATATAATCAAAAAAAGGAGTTGACGGAATGAAAAAATATATCTTATCGGTGTTGGCTGTGTTTTTTGTTTTTGCGCTCATGTTTGCAGGATGTTCGGTTGATAAAGATGATTCGGTTGAACCTGAAACAACAACTCTGCAGATTGATGAAAATTTTTATTCGGTTGAAGTTCCTTTTTCGGATACTGTTTCAAGCTTTACCTTTGATGAAAATGACAGGCTTCTCAGCTGCAGCAATCCCGGAACGAACACCGATACCGAGCTTATCAATTATACTTATGACAGCAACGGCAACTGCATCTGTATAACCCGGTTTAACAGCGATAAAAACATTATTGCCGAGAAAAGATTTCAGTTTGACGCAAACGGTCGGTGCAGTAAGGAAGAAACCTATGAGCTTGACGGCGAAACAAATCAGCTTGTTTTCAATTTCAGTCTCAGCTATGAAAGAAATTCCGATGGAAAAATAACAAGAATTACCGATGAAAACGGGCTGACGGAATCATATGAGTATGATGAAAAAGGCTTGTGCATCAGCGAAACAACCGTTCACGCAGACGGAACTCTCATTGCCGAATCGAAATTCATTTATGATGAAAACGGCAGACTGATTAAGGCTGACTCCGACAAGGCAAACCGAGAGTATGAATATGATGCTCAGGGCAGAATTTTCAGGGAAAAGGACGGATTTTTTGTTGTTGAATATGAATACTGTGATGACGGCTCAGTTCTGATGTATAATCTTGAAGAGGGCGAAGAAAAGGGTAATCCGTCAGTCAGGAAAGAGTATTTCGGCGACGGAAAAATAATCAAAAATACATGGTATGAGGGCACGGAAGAAACAGAAATAAATATTTTTCTTGCCGAAGAAGTGCTCGAAAATGAGCCTGACCCGACAGTAACAATAAGATACAGATAAAAAATCACCCGCAGACGGCAATTCATCACCGTTTGCGGGTGTTGCTTATTTGTCCAGAATCTTTTTCAGATACTTGCCCGTATAGGATTTTCTGCATTTTGCAACCTCTTCGGGGGTGCCCTGCGCAACAATTTTGCCGCCGCCGTTGCCGCCCTCGGGTCCGAGGTCAATGATATGGTCTGCAACCTTAATAACATCAAGGTTGTGTTCGATAACAATAACGGTGTTGCCCTTATCAACAAACTTCTGAAGAACATCAATCAGTCTGTGAACATCGGCGGTGTGCAGACCCGTTGTCGGCTCATCGAGAATATAAACCGTTTTGCCCGTAGACTGTCTTGAAAGCTCTGTTGCAAGCTTGACTCTCTGCGCCTCGCCGCCCGAAAGAGTTGTTGCGGGCTGACCGATTTTGATATAGCCGAGACCGACATCATAGAGAGTTTTGATTTTACGGTGTATTTTCGGAATGCTTTCAAAGAAATTCATTCCCTCTTCAACCGTCATTTCGAGTATATCGTGAATGTTTTTGCCTTTATAGCGGACTTCAAGGGTTTCTCTGTTGTATCTCTCGCCCTTGCAGACCTCGCAGGGAACATAAATATCGGCAAGGAAGTGCATTTCAATCTTTACAATGCCGTCGCCCTGACACGCTTCGCAGCGTCCGCCCTTGACATTGAAGGAGAATCTGTTTGCCTTATAGCCTTTTTTCTTTGCATCAACGGTTGATGCAAAAAGCTCACGGATATCGTTGAAAACTCCCGTGTAGGTGGCGGGATTTGAACGCGGTGTTCTGCCGATGGGGGACTGGTCGATGTTGATAACCTTGTCGAGATGCTCCGTGCCTTCAATTCTGTCATGCTCGCCTGCGAATTTCTTGGCATTGTTGAGCTCCGAAGCGAGGTGCTTGTTGAGAATTTCATTGACAAGCGAAGATTTGCCCGAGCCCGAAACGCCCGTTACGCACACGAACTTGCCGAGGGGGAATTCCACATCAATATTTTTAAGGTTATTTTCTTTTGCACCGTAAACAATAAGCGACTTGCCGTTGCCTTCCCTGCGCTTTTCGGGAACAGGAATGAACTTCTTGCCGCTCAGGTACTGACCCGTTACGGATTTTTCGCAGTTCATTATGTCGTTGACATCGCCGCAGCAGACAATTTCGCCTCCGTGAATTCCCGCACCGGGACCGACATCGACAATGTAGTCAGCGGCGTGCATGGTGTCCTCATCGTGCTCAACAACAATGAGAGTGTTGCCGAGGTCACGCAGATGCTTGAGAGTTGCAAGGAGCTTTTCATTGTCACGCTGATGAAGCCCTATGCTCGGCTCGTCGAGTATATAAAGAACACCCATGAGCGAAGAGCCGATCTGGGTTGCAAGACGGATTCTCTGAGCCTCGCCGCCTGAGAGAGTGGCGGATGATCTTGCAAGTGTCAGATAATCGAGACCGACGCTCGAAAGAAACGAAAGACGGCTCTGGATTTCTTTTATAATCATTTCGGCTATCATTCTGTCTCGTTCGGAAAGCTGAAGATTTTCAATAAATTCAAGCTCTTCGGCAATTGACATCTTTGTGAATTCGTCAATGTTGATTCCGCCGACGGTAACGCCGAGAGATTCTTTTTTGAGCCTTGCGCCGTGACATTCGGGGCAGTTGTCTGTTGACATGTAGGTTTCGATTTCGTTTCTTGAATAATCGCTTGTTGTTTCGTTATATCTTCTCTCAAGGTTATTGATAATGCCTTCAAAATCGGTCATGTATGTGCCCGAGCCGTATTCGCTATGGCGCTCAAGCTTTATCTTCTTGCCTTTAGTGCCGTAGAAAATGACATCCTTAGCCTGCTTTGAAAGCTTTTTGAACGGGGTGTCAAGAGAAAAATCATAGGCATTGGCAAGACCCTGAAAATACATCTGTGCTATTGTTCCGCCGTCGGATTTTCTCCAGCCGCTTGCGCAGATTGCACCCTCGTTGATTGAAAGAGAATCATCGGGAACAATAAGCTTCGGATCGATATGCATGAAAATTCCGAGACCGAGGCATTTCGGGCATGCGCCGAAAGGATTGTTGAAAGAGAATGAGCGTGGCTCAAGCTCTTCAATGTTAACTCCGTGCTCGGGGCAGGCGTAGTTGAGAGAATAAAGCTTCTCCTCCTGCCCGATGATGTCAACGAGCAGCAGGCCCTCGGTGAGACCCGTTGCCGTTTCGATTGAATCGGCGAGTCTTGAGCGGATGCTTTCCTTTATAACGAGGCGGTCAACAACAACCTCAATGTTATGCTTGATATTCTTTTCGAGCTTAATTTCTTCGGATAAATCGTAGGTTATCGAGTCTATGCGCACTCTTGCGTAACCGCCCTTGCGGATGCTTTCAAGTTCTTTTACGAATTCACCCTTTTTGCCTCTTGCGATGGGCGCCATAATCTGAATTTTTGTTCCTTCTTCAAGCGAAAGAAGGTCGGTTGTTATGTCATCAACGGTCTGCTTTGCAATTTCTCTGCCGCACACGGGGCAGTGGGGGATGCCTATTCTTGCATAAAGCAAACGCAGATAGTCATATATTTCGGTTACGGTTCCAACTGTTGAACGGGGATTTTTAGAGGTTGTTTTCTGGTCAATGGATATGGCGGGGGAAAGCCCTTCAATGCTTTCAACATTGGGCTTTTCCATCTGTCCGAGAAACTGTCTTGCATATGATGAAAGCGATTCAACATAGCGGCGCTGACCCTCGGCATAAATTGTGTCGAAGGCGAGCGACGATTTTCCCGAGCCCGAAAGACCCGTAAAAACAACAAGCTTGTCACGCGGAATCGTTATGTCAACATTTTTGAGATTATGCTCTTTTGCACCCTTGACTGTAAGGTTTTTGATTGCCATTTATTATTTACCTCTTCTGAGTTTTTCAATTCTGTCGCGAAGATAAGCGGCATGCTCAAATTCAAGAATCTTTGCCGCCGCCTTCATTTCGGCGGTAAGCCTGACTATGAGCTCTTCTCTTTCCTTTCTGCTCATCTTGGAAATGGATTTTTCATCGTCGCTCTTTGCGGATATTTCAATTATTTCATAAACATCCTTAACGATTGTTCTGGGGGTTATGCCGTTTTCTTCATTATATTTCATCTGCTTTTCACGGCGACGGTTTGTTTCGGTTATCGCTCTTTCCATTGACGGCGTTACGCTGTCGGCGTACATGATAACCGTGCCCTCAGCATTTCTTGCGGCTCTGCCGATTGTCTGAATAAGCGAAGTTTCTGAGCGCAGGAATCCCTCTTTATCGGCGTCGAGAATTGCAACGAGCGAAACCTCGGGGATATCAAGACCCTCACGCAGAAGGTTGATGCCGATAAGAACATCGAAATCGCCCAGACGCAGACCTCTTATTATTTCCATTCGCTCTATGGTGTCGATATCGTGATGCATATAGCGAACCTTGATGTCAAGATTTTCAAGATAATCAGTCAGATCCTCCGCCATTCGCTTTGTAAGCGTTGTAACGAGCACACGCTCGCCCTTCTGAGTACGCATATTGATTTCTGAAACGAGGTCATCAATCTGACCGTCGACGGGTCTGACTGATATTTCGGGGTCAAGCAATCCCGTGGGTCGGATAACCTGCTCGGCAATATGAGCACTTTTTGATTTCTCAAGCTCGCCGGGAGTTGCGCTGACAAATATTTTCTGACCCGTTCTTTCGTAGAATTCATCGAATGTCAGCGGACGGTTATCAAACGCAGAGGGCAGACGAAAGCCGAATTCAATGAGGCTTTCTTTTCTTGCTCTGTCGCCGCCGTACATCGCTCTGACCTGAGGCAGTGTGACATGGGATTCATCAACAAAAAGCAGAAAATCATCAGGGAAATAGTTGAGAAGAGTGAACGGCGCTGAGCCTTCAGGTCTGCCTGACATGACTCTCGAATAGTTTTCAATGCCCTTGCAAAAGCCCGTTTCACGCAGCATTTCAATGTCATATTCCGTTCTCTGCTTAATTCTCTGGGCTTCGAGCAGCTTGCCCTCACCCTCGAAATATTTGACTCTTTCGAGCATTTCTTCATATATATTCTTTATGGATTTCTCCATTTTATCGGGAGCGATAACATAATGCGATGCGGGATATATCGCAACATGAGAGAGAATATTTTTGACCTGACCCGTCAATGCGTTTATTTCGCTTATGCGGTCTATTTCATCGCCGAAAAATTCAATTCTGAATGCATTTTCGTTTGAATATACGGGGAAGATTTCAACAACATCGCCTCTGACTCTGAATTTGTTTCGGCTGAAGTCAATGTCATTTCTTTCATACTGTATTTCAACCAGCTTTTCAATCAGTTCGTCTCTGCTTTTTTCCATTCCTGTTCTCAGCGAGATAACCATGCTGCGGTAATCAATGGGGTCGCCGAGGGTGTAAATGCATGAAACGCTGGCAACAATAATAACATCTCTTCTCTCGGAGAGCGCACTTGTTGCGGAATGACGCAGTTTGTCTATTTCGTCATTTACCGCCGAATCTTTTTCGATGTAAGTATCGGTTGTCGGAATATATGCTTCGGGCTGATAATAATCATAGTATGAAACGAAATATTCAACCGCATTGTCAGGAAAAAATTCTCTGAATTCCGAGCAAAGCTGAGCGGCGAGAGTTTTATTATGGGCAAGCACAAGCGTCGGTCGGTTAACCTGCTCAATGACGTTTGCCATCGTAAAGGTTTTACCCGAGCCGGTAACGCCCAGAAGAGTCTGCTCGGAAAGTCCGCCGTTGATGCCGTCGACAAGTTCTTTGATTGCCTGCGGCTGGTCACCTGTCGGTTTATATTTTGAATGAAGAACAAACCTATCCATCTCTCCGCCTCCTTACCAAAACTTATGAACAAATGTTCTAATAAATTATATCATAATTATTTTTAAATGTAAACTGTTATTTTAATTTTTTGCAAATATGTTTTTATTATCAACACATTTCATAAACAAATGCCGGATAAACAGTTTGTTTGTTGACATTTTTAACAAACGGTGGTATAATTACGAAATATGAAACAGCATTCATTATTTTGAAATGGAGTGTTTATTTTGAAAGGTATTATTCTGGCAGGCGGCTCGGGAACAAGACTTTATCCCTTAACGCTGGTCACAAGTAAGCAGCTTCTTCCTGTTTACGATAAGCCTATGATTTATTATCCATTGTCAACTCTTATGCTTGCGGGCATTAAAGATATACTTATTATTTCAACCCCTACGGATACCCCCAGATTTCAGGAGCTTCTCGGCAACGGCAGACAGTTCGGCATCAGCCTCTCATACGCCGTTCAGGAAAGCCCTGACGGTCTCGCTCAGGCGTTTATTATCGGCGAAAAGTTTATCGGTAATGACGATGTTGCGATGATTCTCGGCGACAATATTTTCTACGGTAACGGTCTCGGGCATATGCTCAGACAGGCTGCTAAGAATAAAAACAGAGCAACAATTTTCGGCTATTATGTTGATAATCCTCAGAGCTTCGGCGTTGTTGAATTCAATGAAAACGGCGTTCCCGTTTCAATCGAAGAAAAGCCCGAGGTTCCCAAGTCCAACTATGCCGTAACGGGTCTTTATTTCTATGACAACCGTGTTGTTGAATATGCAAAATCGCTCAAGCCCTCAAAGAGAGGCGAGCTTGAAATAACCGATATCAACCAGATTTATCTTCAGAACGGCGACCTTGATATCAAGCTTATGGGCAGAGGCTTTGCCTGGCTTGATACCGGAACGGTTGACAGTCTTATGGATGCCGCAAACTTCATAAGAACCGTAGAAAAGCTTCAGGGAATCAAGATTTCGGCTCCCGAAGAGATTGCATACAATATGCACTGGATAAGCCGCGAGGCACTTCTCCGCTCGGCTGAAAAATACGGAAAATCCTCCTACGGACAGCATCTGCGTGCCGTTGCAGAGGGAAAGATTCTTTATTCAACCAATAAGCCCGGCGAAAGACCTTGTTGGGGCGGAGAGGAAGAAAAAATCTATGACAATTAACAAAACCGCTCTTGAGGGCGTTTTTGAAATTGAACCCAGAGTGTTTGGCGACCAAAGAGGCTGGTTTTGCGAAACCTATTCAAAAAAAGCTTTTGAAGAAATGGGCATAAACGCTGACTTTGTTCAGGATAACCGCTCTTTTTCCGCAAAGAAAGGAACGCTCAGAGGTCTTCATTGCCAGACCGACCCGAGGTCGCAGGCGAAGCTTGTTTCCTGCATCAAAGGAGAAATTCTTGATGTTGCCGTTGATATAAGAGAAGGCTCGCCGACATTTATGAAGTGGATTGCGGTGAAGCTCAGCGAAGAGAATAAAAAAATGCTTTTTATTCCTAAGGGCTGCCTTCACGGGTTTGTGACTCTTACCGATAATGTTGAAATCTCATATAAGGTTGACGATTTCTATTCGCCCGAAAATGACAGAAGCATCTGCTGGAATGACAGCGGAATCGGAGTTGAATGGGGAGTTGAAAATCCCGTTCTTTCCGAAAAAGACAAGAATGCTCCGCTTCTTAAAGACAGCGATGTAAGTTTTAAATTTTAAAAAATTTCAAATTGAATAAAGCATTTGTTTTTGCCCATACTATCTGTGAAAAGTCAGGTGCAAACCCGATTTAATCAATTACCCCATAAGGAGTTGAAACGAATGCTTGATAAAATTTCACTGGTCCTTGTAATTATCGGTGCTCTTAACTGGGGCAGCATAGGTCTGTTTCAGTTTGACATCGTTGCATGGATCTTCGGCGGACAGGGAGCGATTCTCAGCAGAATCATCTACACTGTTATTGCTCTTGCGGGTATATGGTGCATCTCCCTTCTTTTCAGAGAGTCTGATGCAATTGTTGCCGCCGATAACGATGATATGTAAAATCAAAAAGAAAGCCGCTCCGAATCAAAGCATTCGGGGCGGTTAATTCTTTAAAAAATCAATTGAACAAGTACCATGTAGCAAACCGTTCCTGCGGCAATCGAGAGAAGAGTCTGCTTTTTCCACAGATGGAGAAGAACAACAACGGCAATTGAAATCATTTCGGGGATTCCGTGAGTTCCTTCGGTTATGCTGACATTTTTCAGGCAGTATATAACAAGAAGCCCGAAAATGGCGGCGGGAAGAACATTGCCGAGATATTTTATGAATTTTGGGGTCGGCTTGTCTGCGGGAAAGATAAGGAAAGGCAGAAGCCTTGTTAAAAATGTTCCGACCACGGCAATGGCAATAATAATTATCTGCTGAGTGACCGTCATTTAAGCTTCACCGCCCTTCTCAATAGGCTTTTTGAAAGCGGCAAGTGCGGCGAGAATGAGCAGCATTGCGGGAATGATGAAATTATCTGCACCGAAAATCAGCAGGCAGACAAGGGAAATACCGAGCCCCGATAATGATGCGATATGGTTCTTTTCGCTGAGAAGCTGATTGAGGAAAATGACAACAAACATTGCCGTCATGACAAAATCAAGCCCTTCGGTGCTGATGCTCAGAAGTGAGCCGAAAAGACCGCCGAGGGCAGATGCGGCAACCCAATAAAAGTGGTTGAGAAGCGACACGAAAAACATATACCACCCTTTGTCAACTCCGTCAGGGATTTTTGCTGTGCAGTTAATTGAAAACGATTCATCGCACATCGCAAAAATAAGATAAAGCTTCTTTTTGCCCGTTCCTTTGTATTTATCGAGCATCGAAATGCCGTAGAAAAGATGCCTTGCGCCAAGAAGCAGGGTGACTGTTATTGCCTGAACGGGGTCAAACGCACCGACAAGCAGGTTGACCAGCACAAACTGAAGCGAGCCTGCAAAAACGGTTATGCTTATCAGCAAAGGATAAATGAAGCTGAAGCCCGATGCATTCATATATATTCCGTAGGTCAGCCCGAGAAATCCGAAGCCTGTCAATATGGGTATTGTTGCGGGAAAAGCGGCGCGCAGCGACTTGAAAATCACATCTTTTTTCTTCATGTTTATTTCTTCCTGAGTCTTTCGCAAAGCTCTCTGTCGGGCGTTACCCACATTGTGTTATAGGTATGATAAATAACCTTTCCGGGCTTTGCGCCGACGGGCTTTTTGAGCGAGCGGACTTCGGTGTAGTCAACTGCAACCTGAGATGATTCTCTGCCTCCGCTGTGGTATGCGGCAAGAGCGGCCGCCTGACGGCAGGTGAGCTCAGGAATTATATCGCCGTTGCCGATAACAACAACATGCGAGCCGGGAATCTTCTGAGTATGAAACCAGGAATCATCCTTTGCGGCGGTTTTGAAGGTCAGCAAATCATTCTGAACATTGTTTCTGCCGACAAGAATTGTATAGCCGTCATCGGAGACATATTCGAGAGGGGGCAGGGGCTTGACTTTCTTGGATTTATCGTTTTTTGCACGCTTGAGATATCCCTGCTCATAGAGTTCATTGCGGATTTCCGCAAGCTCCGTAAAGCCGTCTGCTCTGTTAACCGAATCGATAACGCTTTCAAGATACGCAAGCTCCTGCTCGCTCTGGTCGATGAGCTCGCCGAGCATTTTTTCTGCAGTTTTTGCTTTGCGGTATTCCTTGAAATATTTCTGAGCATTTGCTGACGGCGAAAGCGCAGGGTCAGCGCTGATTCTTACCGTTTCATTGTTGTTATAAAAATTCTCAAGATCATAGAAAAGAGAACCTTTTTCAAGTCTGTACTGATTTGCAAGAATCAGCTCTGCATAAATTCTGAGAGTATCTTTGTCTGCGCAGGCTTCGAGCTCAGCCTGCCTGCTTTGAAGCTTTCTTGCGGCTCTTGCACAGGAGCTGTTGAGGAGCTTGAGCAGCGACTGACTGCGCTGACGGGTGCGCTCAAAGCGGTCTTTTTCATAATAAAAATCGTCAAGAAGCTGAGAAAAGCTTTCGAATTGCCTTGAAGTAACGGCAAACCCGTATTGAGTGATATCGTCAAATGTAAAGTCGTAAGGCTTTACGCCATCACGCATAAGCATTGTCGGAGACGCCTTGCCTTCAATCAGCATACTTTTTATCAGAGTCAGTTTCTTCGTGAGCCTCTCAACATGCAAATCATTAAGTTCCTCTGCAGCAATGTCAGAGCCGCAGACAACAGAGGCGATTTCCCTGCTTATCAAGGGAGAAAAGCCTTCGGCGGTGTCGAGAATTGCGGATGAAAGATGCTTTCCTCTTCTTGATCTTATTTCGTTAACGATGGTTTCAACATCGGTTTCGGTCAGATTCAATTTGTTCTGACGGGGAGGAAGCTCATATTTAAGTGATGGCAGAATCTGTCTCACAGATGACTGTGTAAAGTCTATTCGCTTTACAGAATCGACAATCGTTCCGTCAGAATTTATGAGAATAATATTGCTGTGCTTCGCCATGATTTCAACGCAGAGCGTGAAAGTTACGGCGTCACCGATTTCGTTAGTGCCTGCAAGGTCGATAAAGACAACTCTGTCAAGACCGAGCTGACGAATATCGGTTATAACCGCACCCGTAAGATGCTTTCTGAGAAGCATGCAGAGCATAGGGGGGGCGGCGGGGTTTTCGGGAGCATTCGCAGTCAGATGAAGCCTCGGGCTGCTTGCCGATGCCGAAACAAGAAGACGGTATGCGCCTTCTCTTGAGCGCAGATGAAACACCAGCTCATCTTTGGATGGCTGGTGGATTTTTTCTATTCTGCTTCCGACAATGTATTGCGAAAGCTCCTGTCTGAGCAGGCTTATGGTAATTCCGTCAAGGGGCATAGTTTTTTCCTCTGTTAAAAATATTTTACGGGTGAATCCTGCGGAATAATAATGACTTCAACATTGAATTCACCTTTTATTCTTTCGGCAAGGTCGGGCACAACGGGATTCTCCGTCTCAAAATGACCTGCCGCAATAAGCGTAAGTGAGCATCCGAGTGCTTCAAGGAATTCATGATGAGAAGCATCGCCCGTTATATATGCGTCGCAGCCTGCGGCAACAGCTTCTTTAATGAAATCGCCGCCTGCACCGCCGCAGAATGCAATTTTTGTTATCTGTTTTCCGCTGTCTGCAAGGCGTATGCCCGTATTCAGCTTTTCGGCAGCCTTTTTTGCAAGCGCTTCGCCGCTTATCGGTGCGGATGTTTCCGCAACTCTCAGAATTGCCGCTTCGCCCTCATCGGAAATCGGATATGCATTTTCAAAACCGAGAACCTTTGCGAGTACATCGTTGACGCCGCCCTTTGCGCAGTCAAGAGAGGTGTGGGCGCAGATTGCGCTGATGCCGTTTGATGCGAGAAGATATGCGGGGTCATCTGCAAGGAAGCTCTTTGTCGCTCTGAAAATAACGGGATGATGGCTGACAATCAGGTCAACGCCGAGATCTTTTGCTTTTAAAACTGCTTCGCTCGTTATATCGAGAACAACACCGATTTTTCTGACAGTCTTGTCAGCGTCGCCGACAATAAGACCGCTGTTATCCCATTCGCATTGCTTGCAGAACGGAGCGATGCCGTCAATGAAATCATATATGTTTTTTACGGCGGGATTACATTTCATTTATAGTTTTCTCCATTTCTGAAAGGATAATTTTTATGTTTTCGGCTTTTTCGGATGAGCCGTGCTTTTCCTCGGCTTTCAGCTTTATTCTCAGTCTGTCGGCAACCTTCTCAAGATAAAGCTTTGCCTCAGGCTTTTTGCATTCGGGAAGTTTGCCTGTATATGCATATGCAGCGTGTTTTTCTTCCTTTTCGCCCGTGTATTCTGCGGCGATTGCACAATAAAGCTTGCCCGTATCAATGCAGGCATCCTCGCAAATGATTGAAAAGCCGTTGTCAATAAAAAACTGCCGTATATCCTCAGCATGTGACTGAGGCTGAACGATGATTCTCTTCGTTTTGTCCTTGAGCCAGTAAGCCCTTGAAACAAGCTCAGCCATAAGCGTTCCGCCCATTCCGCAGATGATGAAATCCTGAGCCTCATGGGGCTCGACCTCATCAAAGCCGTCGGAGAGGCGGAGTGTTATTTTGTCGGATATTCCGTAGTGTTCAATTGTCTTTCGGGCATTGTCAAGCGGACCCTTGCGCAAATCGCACGCAAGAGCCGAGGGGGAAATACCGTTTAAAACAAGATAGGCGGGAAGATATGCGTGGTCGGTGCCGATATCGGCAACAACACTTGACTGACGCACCATCTTCGCCGCCATCAGCATTCTTTCGCCGAGATTAAGCATTTGCAAGAGCTGCGTTGAGCTTAGCAATAAGGTCGTCGGGATTTACGCCGTGAACCATGCAAGCCTGAGCAACGGATTCATTTCTTGCTGAGGGGCAGCCGAGGCAATGCATACCCATTTCAAGGAAGAAGGGGGCAAGCTCACGGTGTGCATCGAGGATTTCGCCGATTTTCATATCTTTTGTAATTTCAGTCATTTCAAAAACATCCTTTCAAAAATTTAATATATTATAACACAGATTTTTATTTATATCAATATGTGAATATTATTGACAAAAACTTTTTTAAAAGCTATATTTATAATAGAAAAATATGTCCAAAAGGATTTCTGCGCTATGAAGAATTATGATCTGATAATAGTCGGAGGCTGTGCCTCAGGTCTTGCGGCGGCAATCAACTGCAAGCGGCTTTATCCCCAAAAAAGTATAGTGATTCTCGAAAAGCTTCCGAGAGCAGGTAAAAAGATTCTTGCAACGGGCAACGGAAAATGCAATCTGACGAATCTTGAAGCCCTTTCTCATAATTACAGAAACAAGGCTTTTGCTGATTATGCACTGAATAAATATAACCCTCAGAAGGTGATCGGCTTTTTTGAGTCAATGGGGCTTCTCTGCTACGCTGACGGCTGCGGCAGAGTTTATCCCGAAAGCAACACCGCAGCATCCGTGCTTGATGCGCTGAGACTTGAGGTCGAGCGGCTCGGGATAGATATTAAGTGCGAATTTGCCGTTTCGGATATCAGAAAAGAAAACGGAAAATTTATTGTTAACGGTGAACTGCAGAGTGATAAAATAATTATTGCTGCAGGCGGCAAGGCGTCACCGCCGCAGGGCTCAGACGGCAGCGGATATCCGCTCGCAAAAAAGCTCGGTCATTCGTTAACGACTCTTCATCCCGCACTTGTTCCGCTGACGGTAGCTGACGATATAACAAGGTCACTCAAAGGCATAAGGGTCAGAGATGTTGAGCTTACACTTGAAAACGGCAGGATTCTCAAAAAGAGCAGAGGAGAAATCCTTTTTACCGATAACGGACTTTCGGGCATAGCGGCAATGGAGCTTGCGGCACAAGCGGAAATAAGCATCAATAGTGTAAAGAAAAACACCTTTACACATATAGATCTTTTACCTGCGTATAGCGAGAATAAACTTTTCGGATATTTAAAAAACCTCCGTGATATCAAAGGGTTTGCGGGGTTGGATTATCTTCTGAACGGCATCTTGCCGAAACAGCTCGGAATTGCGATTTGTAAAGTGTGTAACCTTTACAAGAATGATAAAACGATATCGTCTCTCAGGGACAGAGAGCTGAAAGCAATTGCTTCAAAAATAAAGGATTTTTCGCTGAAAGTGATGGGCACCAAGGGCTTTCAGAATGCCCAGGTCACCTGCGGCGGCGTTTCTGTTGATGAAATTGACCCTGAGACAATGCAGTCAAAAAAATGCAAGGCTTTGTATTTTGCAGGCGAAATAATTGATGTTGACGGTGATTGCGGAGGCTTTAATCTGCAATGGGCATGGGCATCGGGATTGCTTGCGGGCGAACTGAAATAAATTAAATCGAGGCATAAAATGATTAGAATTAACGAAATTAAACTTCCTCTTGAAAGCGACGAAGGTGCGCTGCGCCGTGCGGCGGCAAAAGCCCTGCGTTGCAGCGAGGAAAAGATAAAAACGCTGACAATCTTAAAAAAAGCGGTTGACAGCCGCAAGAAAGATAATGTTTTCTTCGTTTATAACGTTTGCGTTGAGCTTGACGGCGACGAGAAAGCGGTTATTGCTCATTCGAAGAATCCTAAGGTTGCAGAGGAAACACCGTATAAATACGAAATGCCCGAAATCCGAAGAACGAGCACTCTGCGTCCCGTTATTGCGGGCTTCGGACCTGCAGGCTTTTTTGCCGCGCTCATTCTTGCAAGAGCGGGTCTTGAGCCTCTTGTGCTTGAACGCGGAGCGGATGTTGATACAAGAATCAAGGATGTCAACGGCTTCTGGAATAACCGTAAGCTTAATCCCGAAAGCAATGTTCAGTTCGGCGAAGGCGGTGCAGGCACTTTTTCCGATGGAAAACTGACAACCGGCATAAAGGATTCTCTTTGTACAAAGGTGCTTGAAGAGCTTATCGCTCACGGCGCACCGCCCGAAATCGGTTATTCTTCAAGACCTCATATCGGAACGGACAGACTCGGTGCTGTTGTCAAAGCGTTCAGAGAAGAAATCATTTCTCTCGGCGGCGAGGTGCGTTTCGGCTGTAAATTAACGGATCTGATTATCGCCAACGGCGTTATTCAGGGTGTGTCATGCCAAAATCCTGACGGCAGCGTCGAAGATATTGAAACTGATACGCTTCTTCTCTGCATAGGTCATTCGGCGAGGGATACCGTTGAAATGCTCTATAAAAAGGGAATAAAAATTATTCAGAAGCCTTTCTCGGTTGGCGTCAGAATTGAGCATCCCAGAGAAATGATAGATAAGGCTCAGTACGGCTCATTTGCAGGTCACCCTGCTCTCGGTGCGGCTGACTATAAGCTTGCGTGCCATCCCGAGCACGGCAGAGGCGCTTACACTTTCTGCATGTGCCCCGGCGGAACGGTTGTTGCAGCCGCTTCGGAAGAGGGGCATGTTGTTGTTAACGGAATGAGCGAATATGCCCGTGACGGAGAAAATTCAAATGCAGCTTTGCTTGTGGGCATTGAGCCCGAGCATTTCGGCAGCGATCATCCTCTTGCGGGAATTGAGCTTCAGAGAAAGATTGAGAGAACCGCATTCGAACTCGGCGGGGGAGACTACAGCGCACCCTGCCAGACGATCGGAGATTTTCTCAGTGGCACCCCCTCAAAGAAGCTTTCTTATGTAAAGCCGACCTGCGCAACAGGTGTAACACCGGGCGATATCCGCAAGGTGCTTCCCTCAAAGGTTACGGATATCATGGCTCAGGCGATAGTTAAAATGGATAAGAGCCTCAACGGCTTTGCTCTTCCCGACGGCGTTCTGACTGCTCCCGAAACACGCTCCTCCGCACCTGTCAGAATTCTGCGTGATGAACTGTATCAGGCTGAAATCAGGGGTCTTTATCCCTGCGGCGAGGGTGCTGGGTATGCAGGCGGAATTGTTTCGGCGGCGGTTGACGGAATCCGATGCGCACATGCCGTTCTGATTGATGAAAGCGATGAATGGTGAGCAGATGATAAAGCTTGAAAAACTCAGCGATGAGCAGCTTGCACTGCGGATGTCAAAATATATTGCAACGCTCGAAAGCATCAAAGTCAGGGCGGAATATTATTCGGCGGGTCAGTGCCCGCAGAAGGAGCTTGATGAGCTTAAAAACGACTATATAAAACTCCGTGATTCGCTCAAATCCGACTGGCAGTATCTTAATTTCAATAAGAATCAGGGAAGCAGGCTTCTTTGGGATAAATATTTTCCGAGTGTCAGCGAAGCAGCGGCGTGGGGAATGTACGCAGACCCCGAAAACGGCTTTACCAAAGAATATTTCAAGAGTGTCGATGATGCTCATGAAAGGCTGACAAAATACTATTCATATGATTATTGGCAGATAATTGCGGAAATCTGAAAAAACAGGCTCACATGTTGCGTGAGACTGTTTTTTTATACCTGTTATGTCTGCATACATTCCTGCTGTAATATTGTCTTTTGCATATTGACGCAGAATGGTGCGTTGCGTTTCGATTGACACGCTGTCACCGAAGTTTTCATCATCATGGCTTAATCTAATGCAGAGAGCAATGTTATAAAGTCATGTCAAAAAACTTCTTTCGTAATAATTCAAGAAGTTCGCTGATATTTGGTTTTCAGATCGGGATTTAGAGTTAATTATCATCTCTTTTCTGCTTTAGGACATAAGAAAACCGCTTCGCTGAAAGCGAAACGGTTTGATAAATAAAATTTTTGTTTCAATAATCAGTCCGACAAATCGGGTTTTTGTCGATTTGATGATTCGCAAGAAAAGATTTTGTTTTAAAGCAAATTGTTTATGATGCAAATCTTTGCTTCTTATTATAAATCCTTACCATAAATCACATCCCGTATTTTCGGATAAAAAATGATGGTGTGCAGCTCCACGCATGGCAGAGACTGTTTATCATTCTGTCCTCGTACGGTGAAAAATCAGGGTCATCAGGAATGTATGCCTCCCAGAATGTGTCTGCACCGTGGTCAAGCATTCCGCCCCAGAACTTTTTCAGATATTGAACAGCTTCATCTTTCATATCCAGCTTTAACATAGCTTCTGTTACATAATGGCGCATATATGGAGTGACGGGTTGTTTGGCTTTTTCATTATCAAGACAGGAAAGCAAAAGTTCTTTTGCATCTGCGCCGCTTATTACGCCGCCCAATATCATCCATACCTGAGAATGAACGCTTAATTGATAGTTGTCAAAACCGTTAATAAATGCGTTTTCATTTTCATTGTAAAGGTATTTTTTGCAAGCGCAACGGACCTCGTGAAGATGAGATGAAAATTTTTCGTGTTCTTCATCACCGATTGCTTTAAGTAATTTTGAAAAGCGGTCAAGTGCGTAGAGATAAACACCCTGCAACGATGTCAGAATTTCCAGACCCGGACACCAGTCGATAAAAGCAAACCAACCGTCCTGTCTTGTGACAATCAGGTTTTCATCGAGCGTTTCTCTGAAGCTTTCAAGCTGCAATTTGCAGATTTGAAGAAGGTCGTTTATAACGCTTATATCCCCGGTATGCTCATAATAATCGCATACACTTACAACATACAAAAGTGCATAATCCTCAATATGAGTTGCACCCGAATGATAATAAGGTGTTTCATAAACAAATGACGGAAGAAAACCGAGATTGTTGCATTTACCTGCAGCAAAAAGATATAAGCATCTTTTTACGATTTCAAGGTTGTTGAATGTGTAATAATTTGTGAGAGCTTCAAGTCTTAAATCGCCAATCCAGAGACGGCGGTCACGCTTGGGTCCGTCCTCAAAAAAGGTTTGCATACATTCTTTGAGAGTGTTGGTTGCAACAAGGTCAATTTTATTCAGCAAAGTATCCTTTGTGTTTGCAGGTTTCAGAACGGAAGTATCGGCACTTGTTGAAGCGCAGAAAGAAAAATCAAACAGCTTTATAGGTCTGTTGGCTTTTTCTACCGTTATTTTTATGTATCTGCAAGCGTATCTTCGGGGTAAGGTCGTTTTTTGAGGAAAATCTAGATTGATTGTTTCTTCCTGTAACCATGTTTTTGAAAGTGTACCATTATATCGGGAAAAATCATCATTGATTTCCCGCATATCTTCACCGAACCTGATGATCAGCCTAACGGGAGCGTCAACAAAGATATCAACCTTATCAAAGGCAAAGGAAAAATGTCCCACAGCGTGTTCGCCAAGGTCAAGAAGTATGCTGTCACCGCTTGTGGCAGTAAATTCGGTTATATGGGGAGTAAGAACGGTGTAAAAAAGTTCAGGGTAATTATCCTGAGCTCTGCTCAAAAAGTATTTTGGCTCTTTCATAATAAAAATCTCACTTTAAAACAACACTTCTGATTGATAAATTCTTATTTGCAAAGATGATTATATCATACACAAATGCAGAAAACAACCTCACATTCGCTCAAAGCATTTACCCGTTTTCTATGCTTTGATTTATGCCGTGCTTTTTCGCATATTCACTAAACTCCATTCTCCGTTCTTAAGAATACAGTGCAGTGAGTCTGAAACTCAATCTGCCTTTAAGATTTTCATAAAGCATTCCGCCGTGTTCGTCATCATCTGTCAGTTTACAAAAGTCGGGATACTGTTCACTGAATTTTAAAAGTCTGTTTCGTAAATCCGTATTGTGTGTCCGCACTTCGATAATGTTGCTTTCTTCGTTGAAGTATACACAAAAAAATACCCTCGGTGCAGTCCGAAATCAGATGTGTAAAACTGATTAGCTTTGTTTTAAAAATAGTTGTCGGCTTTCGTATTCTGTGATACAATATAAAAAAGGAGTGATGTAAATGAAAGAGAATGTAAAAACCAAGCTCCCGACCAACAGCCCATTGATAAAAATTCCGTTTGGCGGCTTAACATCAAATATGTTAAGAATAATTGCTGTTGCACTTATGTTGAGCGATCACATATGGGCAACCGCAATGAGTTTCGGTAACTGGATGACCTACATAGGCAGAATGGCATTCCCTGTCTTTGCTTTTCAGATTGCAGAGGGCTTCGTTCATACATCAAACTTCAAAAAATATGCTTTGCGACTTTTAGGCTTCGCCGTAATTACGGAAATTCCTTTTAATTTATTTTACAGCAGCCGCTGGTTTAACCCATATCATCAGAATGTATTGTTCACACTTCTGTTAGGCTTGCTTGCAATATCAGTTATAGACAAAGTCAGAAAGAATATTACGGTTAAAACTGTCGCCTTATCCTTGCTGTGGCTTCTGTTGATTTGCGTTGCTTCGGTTATCGGCTTTGTTGATTATGGCTTTTTGGGAATGATTACGGTAGTAATGTTCTACCTTTTAAGGAATTTTCCGTTTGCGTGGCTTGCTCAGCTTGCGGCGATGGTGCTGATTAACATTGTGTTCTTTGAAGGTCAGGTTTTCCCGGTTGAGATTTTCGGTAAAATATTTGAAATACCGACTCAGGGCTTTGCCGTTTTTTCATTGATACCCATTTGGCTTTACGGTGGCAGAAAAGGTCGCTCAAACAAAATAATGCAGTACGGTTTCTATGCTTTTTACCCCGTACATATGTTGATACTTTACCTGATAAAATACTTTGCATAAATGTTTTCTGCCTTTAGCAGACGAATGATTTGTTATAAAAGGACTGTAATCCTGCCTTTCGGCAAGAGGTGTTCGTTTTAATTATTCATAATCTTTAACAAAATATGCGTTAGTGTTCGCCTTTTTCCCTGACGGTCCTATCACTTCAATCCGGAAGTATGTATCCTCATCCTCAAGTTGAAAATCTGCTTGAGTTACGTATTCACCCTCAGGGGCGTGCAATGCTTTTGAACGTCTGCCTGCAGTTGAAAGTGCTATGCGTTGCGCTTGTGAACATTCAATGTGAACCTTGCCGTTTTCCAAAGTAAGCTCGAAAATTTCAGGTTCACGGGTACAATAAAATGACCCGCTCTGCATAGCGGAGATAACAGATTCGTAGCTGAGCGAATCGCGGAGAAAAACTGTTTTACCCCCAAAACTGTCGCAACGCACATCGCCAAAAGGAAATTCATTATGGTTATCGTCTGCCATAGTACAAAACAGTCGTTTCCCGCTGCGGAGCATTTCATCATAAACCTGCTCCTGACCGTCATCACCGCCCTCAATAAAAACAGAATTGTTATATATTTCAACAATACTGCAGCCTTCAAGGTCACGGTAATCGTCGAGGCATTGCATTGACCAGTAGGGGTGATTATAGGCAACGATGAACCCCAAATCCCTGAGTTTATGTATGTATTCGTTTACCGCCTTCATATCTCTGTAATCGGGTGTTGCAGGCAGTGTAACCTCTTTGTCGCCATTGATGTTGAATGCGTTAAGATGATAGCATCTGCGAAACTGACTGCTGCTTACAATATTGTCGCTGATATCCGCCTCAAAGGAGTTTATGGCAATAAAATCATCCGTGCAGAAATCGCTGTGATCAAAATAATTATCGTGGTCTGAAAATGCAACAATACTGTATCCCTGTGCTTTATATGCGTCGCGGATTTCTTCGGGGGATTTTCTTCCGTCAGAGAGTGTGGTGTGGCAATGCAGGTTTGCAATGTATTGTTTTTTATCTTTGGAAATCAATGTGTGCTTCATACGCTTCTCCTTTAGTATATATAAATAAATCCTTTATTTTAAAAAGACTGCAACCAAACCTTTCGGTAAGATTGCAGTTCTTTTTGCTTTTTACCGTGCCGTTTCAGTCTGTATTACTTAATTGTTATCACTGTTCTTTGTTTTTTATCCAATCCAAAGAAAATTTAGTAAACCAGATATTCTGACACTCTAAATCAGGTTCAAACAATACTCCTATATTGCCGTCAGGAAGCTGCGTCATAGAACTGTAAACGAAAGAGTCTTCTTTCAGCACACGGCTGTAGGTGAAAGTTTCACCGTCATCCTCTGAAAGCCTTACCGTTCCGCACTGTCTTGCCTTTTTGTCTGCAGCATTCAGGAAAACCACATAGGGCTTTCCGGCGTTTTCGATTTTAATAACCGAGCTCTGGCATATAGGCTGAGGGAGATTTTTATCGTGGGTGAAGTTTTCCCAGCTTTCCCCGCCGTTTTTACTGTATGCAACCGCGACACAGCGTTTGGGGTCATGGTTTCTCATGAAATATTTCAGTGTACCGTCTTCCTGTTCGATAACCTGCGATTCCGTGAGCATATTTTGTTCAATGATAAAGTGATGATTTGCCTTGATACCGTGAATTTTCCTTGTGTTGTTCGGTGTTTCGCCCATTGACCAGGTTTCGCCGTTATCGTCGCTGTAGATTACACAGCAGGATAAACCTAAGGGGAATTTTCTTACACCGTAATAAATGGGAACAATAATTCTGCCGCTGTATTTTCCGTGTCTGATAACGATTCCGCATCCCGGTCCGGGACCGATAAAGCTCATATATTTCTTTTTTATCTGAGAATTGAGGGAAACGGGCTTTGACCAGGTTAAACCGTCGTCGTCGCTGTAGCACATCATAAGCGTTGAGGTATGAGCTTCTTTGAACTTGCCGCCCGTATATATGCTTCCGAATTCCGTGCTTCCGTTGCTGACATTGCCGTTTTCAGAAACAGAATATGCAGTTTTTTTACCGCTTTTTGTATAGAGCGCACCGTTTTTCAAAACGTACTTTCTGAATCCGCGGCTGATGATTTTGTTGCCTTCGGCATCTTCGCCAACGCAGGAATTGCAGTTAAGTATGCCCACACCTGCAGGAGTGTGACAGTAGTGCATAAAAATTCGTCCGGTATCTCTTGAATATGTAAGAATAGGGTCAATGGCTGCAGAAGAGAGATTTTTTTCTTCGCCGTATTCCTCAACAACAGTCTGATAATCCTCCCAGGTTTCACCTGAATCCATACTTCTTCTGACGACCTTGTCAATTCTGTTGGGGTTGTCCGCACCGGTAAAAAATCTGGCATCTGCGCAAGCTACAACCACACCGTTTTTTGTTGTAATCATCGAGGGTATTCTGTAATAATCTGAAGGTCCGCCTGTACCCGGACCAAAAACAGTTTTAAATTCCACTATCTTTCATTCCCTTTCGATAAGAGATTTATTATTTACACTTTTTTATCGCACTGTCAACTGCTCTGAGAAGGGAATCCTCGTGAGTTGAAGGCAGGTCACAGTTATAATGCCATATCATAACTCCGCCGAAGCCGTTATTGATTGCATATTCGGTTTTCTTTTCAATAACCTCGGGAGTATTGAACCAGAAATCCTTGTCTGTATTGTCACAATGGTACCAGCCGTTTTCATCAATTTCTTCATAACAGCCGTTATATCCATACCAATAGGCTGACATATCTGTGGGGCGTGAATAGAAAGGAAGCCCGATGTTGACCTTTTCAAAAGGCATACCGTCAAATCCAAGCCTCTGAACAGCTGCTACCGTGTCCTCATAAGTGGCGTGTCTGCCCTGCCCGTCTACCATATCGTAAATCATAAGCTCAAAAGTATCTATTGCCCTGAGTGCTGCACGGGTAAAATGTATGTTCCAATAGTTTCCGGCAACGCCGAGAGTGTAGTCGCCGAGCTTCTTATCGAGAGAAACAAGGAAGTCGTTATAATACTTCCACGCATTGTCTGAAAGCGGATATTCATAGTCAAAATGAACTCCGTCAAAATCATATTTGTCAAGCACGGCGATGATATTGTCTTCAAGAACACCGCTTGTGAAAGCCTTGTTGTGTTCGTTGCTCTGCGCTTCCATCTGTTCTTCCCATATGTCCGAATCGGTTATGCCCCACGGTCCGAGGAAGTTGAGAGTGATGCTGATATCTCTGTCGCCAATTGCTTTTCGTATATTGTTAAGTGCAGTTTCAAGAACGGGCTCATTGCATATAACCTCACCCTTATTATTAAATGATGCACATTCAAAAAGAATGACATCGGTTACAATATCAAAGTCTTCGGGATAAAGACTGTCTTCGGACTGAACATATTCGCCCCTGATGTAAGTTGTAACTCTGAAGTCGTCAACCTTTTCAATGAAAGCAAGGGAGGCTATGGCGAAAAAATTTGCAACAACAAGTGCAATTGATGTTAAAAATGAAACTGTTTGCTTAATAAGAATTGCCATATCGTTTATTCCTTTCCCTGATTATTCCGCCGAAATTGCCGCATATCTTGCTTCGATTTCTTCGTAATGAGTATAGTTTTCAGCCTGTTCGATAAGATTTTTCGCATCGGTATAAGGCTTCACGGCTCTTTCGTAGATTGAAACCGCCTTAAGATATGCTCTGAGCTCTTTTCTTACCTTTATGCTTTCGGCAAAGCTGTTTGTTTCTCTGTTCTGAAGTTCCTCTTTTACAGATTCATCAGGAGCAACAATATTATCAATTCCGTATTTTTTAATAAGAGAGGCGGCTTCTTTCTTTGTTCTTGCATTCTTGATTGCATCGGAACGGATTTCCTTTTCTGCTTCCGTTGATTTCGGCAGACTTCTGGCATTTCTCATTTCTTCGCGAGCATTTTCATAGAAATAAAGATTTCCGTTTGCGTAGTCGGTTCTTGCCTGCGCTAATCTTGCGATACCCGTTTCACCGGAAAATTTGTTGAGATCCTGCATAATAATAGCAGCTCTCTCTATGGCAAGATTGGTTTCTTTTATTGCTTTCTTTTCTGCTTTTGAGGCGGTTTTATCTGCCTTGACTTTTTCTTTGCCGAAATTATCATTTGCCTCACGGATAATCTCCATAGCCTCTTCAAGTTCGCCGTCTTCAAGAACACCGAGAGAATAGTTTTCAAACATGGCTCGGATTTTAAGCACATCAACATATGCTTTGTGCTTGTTTTCGGTAAGGTCATAGAAGCAGAACGGAATAAGATTGAGGAAAGCGCCGACTGCGGAGAATATAATAAGCACCTCAAAAAGATTATTGCGGATTGTGTCATCATAAAGTACGCTGTAGTCCTCAAGAAGTCCCATTTTTTCATAAATTGCGGGATATACCATACCTGTAAAGAATCCGATAACCGTTCCTATCATGCCGAGGGGTCCGAAAAGACCGTCAACTCTGACACCCGTTTTCCACTGGTGATAGTCCCTCATATCGGCACTTATCTGGTGCTGAACTATATTCCAGAATGTGCTTATAAATGTGTTAAAATACCAAAGAACGCAAATCAGTATGAGATTGCGGTATGTAAAATAAAGAATAATGAGAACGATTATGTTAATCGTGTTTGATGTTATGAGAAGATTTCTTTTGCCCATCACCTTGATTGCAAGCGGCGCAAGAAGCATCGACCACAGTGCCGCATTGCCGATAACGGTGTTTGCAAGACCGAGATAGGAATCGTATTGTCCGTTGTGTGCATAAACAAACGACCAGTTAAGAATAATGCCGTAGCCCGATTCAAGGAAAACAACCCATGCCGCCGCATGAATAATCCAGTAATACTTATTCTTTGCAACCTCACGGATAGCATCAAGCATTCTGACGGGTTCAAGCTTCTTTTTGGGGAGGATGAGTCTTTCTTTTACCTTACGGAAGAAAATAGTGCTGATAATAAAACCGATTATTGTGAAAACAGGAAAAATAATACGGTATGTCCATATATTGTCAAGACCCCATGTCCAGCCTGCAATCATCGGAATGAACAAATTTGAAATCGTCGGTGCAAGAGAATAGATAACCTGTGAAATGCTCATTACATTCGCTCTTTCCTGAGCGTTGGGCGATATTATCTGCTGAAAATAGGTGTAGCTTTCATTGTAGAAGCAAAGAAACTGACTGAGCAGAAAATACATCAGCCAGACAACAACCGCGTTTGTTGTATAGTTGAAATATTCATACGGAAGCCATACAAATATCATTGATATCAAAACAATGGGAAGACCTGTTCTTTTTATAAAAGGCAAGAATTTTCCGCCGGGAATATGATGGTTGTCATAATACCAGCTTCGGAAAATACCGATAGGAATGCCGATAAGATTGGCAACGGTAAGCATTATCTGCAAATCCATGGGACGCAGTCCGATGCTTGCACCGACAAGGAAATTACCTGCACTCAGACCGATTTGACCTGCAAGAAGCATTGCCCAGTTTACGCCAAAACCCGCACCGCTGATTGCAACAACTTCTTTATAAGGAATATAATTGCCTTTGGCAGGTATATTCCAATATTCTTTAACAGTATGGATTGCGTCCTTCGCTTTAGCCAAAATGCCCGTTTTAACTTCGCTTTCCATATAATGAAACCCTCCATGCTAATATAATATATTAAGTATATCACAAGTTTTTGGGTGTTACAAGCCCAAAAAGCTGCCGTAATCTTAATGATTTATTCGCAACACATTTGTCAGCCTGCCCCGAAAAGAAGAATAGTTATCTGAATATTGATTTATTTTTTTGAAAATGCTATAATTCCATAAAATACAATCTGGAGAGTGAAAATATGACTTTATTCAATAAAGTTAAAGATGGCTTTTCTTATGTAAAAACTTACTGGAAAACGCCGCCGTTAGGTAATTATATGAGCGTTAAAGAGATTGCATCTCTTGCCGGCGGCGGTATGGGTATCCGATTCATTACTCAGTGTGTTTCGTTTCTTTGGAACACTTCTTCTGCTATTACTTCCATTTTCACATAACTTTTTGCCATGACGAATCCCCCTATCGTAGTTTTATTCTACAATAGGGGGATTTTTCTTTCAGGGTCTGTTTTTCGGTGTATAGTCCGGTTTTGCTGTACCCGGATTATAAATAATTTTTATCTGCAGAACCATAACCCGTCAGTTTAGTTTTCTGTAAATAATTTTATTATCATATAAAATGCTTAATAATCATAGAATGTTACAAAAACCGTGCGGAGGATTATGAATGGATAACGAATACAGATTGCCGATGTCTGCAAGGACGGAGCGTGACGAATACAGAAGCCGTTTCAGCTTTCCCGAGGATGAGCCCGTGAGGGTAAAGAAAACGCCGAAAAATAAAACAGATTATCTGATTCGTCTTGTGCTGCTTCAGTGTGTGCTCTGTCTGCTGATTGCGGGCGGAGTTTTTGCTGCTTCAAAATTCAGCTCTTCTGCTTTTGAATCAATGAAAACGGATTTCAATAAAATAATGAAGAATGATATGTCTGCGGATGATGTTGTGCAGGATATCAGGGATGCTGCTCAGCTTGTCATGGCTCAGCCCGAAGAAGAGACAGAAACGCAGAAAAGCGAAAATAAGCTTGTTCCGTCTCTTGAAACACCCGTGACATCATATGAGGTTATCAGCGATGAGACGGGCGAAACGGTTGCTGTTGGCGAAATGCTTTCCGAAGGCTCGGGCGGCGGCGATATGGCGGCGAACGGAAGCTCGTTTGCGCCTTATTATGTAAGTGTTGACGCAGTTATGCCCGTGAAAAACGCAAGGCTGACATCTCCTTTCGGCTACAGAACAAATCCTGTTTCCGGTAACTACGGTTTTCATACGGGCATTGACCTTGCAGCCTCCGAAGGAACTCCGATTTCGGCTTCGTTTTACGGAGAAGTTGTTGAAACGGGGGAAAGCGATGTCTGGGGAAAATATGTGCTTATGCGTCATTCGGACAGCTTTGAGACTTACTATTGCCATATGAGCGAAATCTATGCCGCAGAGGGTGCGGTTATAAGGCAGGGCGAAACGATAGGGCTTGTAGGCTCAACGGGCTGGTCAACGGGACCGCATCTTCATTTTGAAGTGAGGATAAACGGGATAAGGGTTGACCCCGAAAGACTTCTTTATCCCGATGAAGCTTGATATCGGCGAAACAAAATTCAGCGTTGATGTTTCGTTTGCGCTGTGCGTAACCCTGATGTTGATTCTTGATGAAAGCGGACTCGGCGCGATTGGGCTTTTTTGCTGTATTTTTCACGAGGCGGCGCATATCGTCTGCCTTCGGATTCTCGGAGAAGCGCCCGCTTGCGTCAAGCTTTCTTTTTACGGAATAAAGCTTGAAAGGATACCGAACGCCAATCTCGGAAGAGTGGGGGAAATGGCAGTCTATGCCTGCGGACCTGCGGCAAATATAATTCTTTCCGCCTTATTTTTTATTCTTTCCTCAGATAATCCTTCAATGAAAACCGCCGCCGCAATAAGCCTTATGATGGGAATTTTCAATCTGATTCCCTGTCGGCCGCTTGACGGCGGTAATATTCTCGGCTGTCTCCTTGATTTCCTTTTTGAAGAAGAGAAAGCGGAAAAGCTGATTCTGATTGTATCCTTTGCGGTTATTCTGCCCATGACGGCTTTTTCCGTGTTTCTTTTTGTCAGAGCGGGCAACCCGACTCTTGCGCTTGTGACGGCTTACCTGCTTTTTGTTTGTATTCTCAATAAAAATGAAAAGGGTTATAGATTTTTTTAGAATAGTATGTTATTATAACAAGGATATGTTATTTTGATAGGAGAAGAAGAATGTATCCGAAAGAACTTGAAAAATTTCTGTCCAAGGTGCAAAAACCCGGCAGATATACAGGCGGCGAGCTTAACAGCGTAGTCAAGGATAAAAATTCGGTTGATATCCGCTATGCTTTCTGCTTCCCCGATACATATGAAATCGGAATGTCACATCTCGGAATGAAGATTCTCTACGGACTTGTCAATGCAAGAGAGGATTCATGGTGTGAAAGAGTTTTTGCGCCCGATGTGGATATGGAAAAGGTCATGCGTGAGAATAATATTCCGCTTTACGGTCTTGAAAGCGGTGACAGCATTGCGCAGTTCGACCTTATCGGTTTCACAATGCAGTATGAGCTCAGCAATACCAATGTTCTCAACATGCTTGATCTTGCGGGATTGCCCGTAAGGTCAAAGGACAGAACTTCGCTTACCCCGATTGTTATTGCGGGCGGTGCCTGTGTGTGCAATGCTGAGCCGATGGCGGAATTTTTTGATATAACCCTTCCCGGCGACGGTGAAGAGGTAACGAATGAGCTTATCGATTTGCTTAAGGAATATAAGGCGAAAGGCGCTTCAAAGAGAGAGTTTCTTGAAGCAGCGGCGCAGATAAAGGGCGTTTATGTTCCCTCGCTTTATGAGGTTGAATATAACGAAGATAACACCGTTAAATCGGTAACCGCAACCTGCGGCGCGCCCGAAAAGGTTGAAAAGCGCAATGTTGCGGACCTTGATTCGATGTATTCACCCTCGGATTTTGTTGTTCCTTTTCTTGAGGTTGTTCATGACAGAACAACGGTTGAAATTTTCAGAGGCTGCATAAGAGGCTGCCGTTTCTGTCAGGCGGGCTTCATTAACCGTCCGCTGAGAGAAAAATCGCCTGCCGCCGTTGAGGCACAGTGCCGCTCAATCTGCGATAACACGGGATATGATGAAATTTCACTTTGTTCGCTGAGCACAAGCGACTACAGAGGTCTTGAAACTCTCATCAGAAATATGCTGCCCTGGACAATTGAGCAGAAAATCAATATTGCTCTGCCCTCGCTCCGTGCCGATAATTTCCCGAAAGAGCTTATGGAGCAGCTTAATGCCGTAAGACGAAGCGGACTTACCTTTGCACCCGAAGCAGGCACACAGAGACTGCGTGATGTTATCAATAAAAATATAACCGAGGAAGAAGTTCTGACAACTGCCGCTCAGGCTTTTGCGGGCGGCTGGACTGCCGTCAAGCTTTATTTCATGATCGGTCTGCCCACCGAAACCGAAGAGGATATCAGAGGAATTGCAGACCTTGCGCAGGCGGTCGTTGATGAATATTATAAAAATGAAAATAAGCCCAAGGGCAAGAGTGTTAATGTCAGTATAAGCGTTGCGTCGCTCGTTCCGAAGCCTTTCACACCGTTTCAGTGGGAGCCGCAGGACAAGCCCGAGGTGCTTATCGAAAAGCAGAATTTCCTCATTTCCTGCGTAAAAACAAGGAAGGTCAACGTTTCCAGCCATGTGCCCTGGACAAGCTTCCTCGAGGGCGTGTTCGCAAGAGGCGACCGCCGACTTGCCGATGTCATTGAGACTGCGTGGAAAAAAGGCTGTAAGTTCGACGGTTGGGAAGAGCATCTCGACCGTAATAAATGGATGGAAGCCTTTGAAGAAGTCGGCATAGACCCGTTCTTCTACACCGCAAGAAAAAGGGAATATGATGAAATTCTTCCGTGGGATCATATGGATTACGGCGTAACAAAGAAATTCCTTGTCAGCGAAAGCAAAAAAGCCCATGCAGGCGAAACAACCGCATGCTGCCGCGAAAAGTGCGCAGGCTGCGGAGCAAACAGACTTAACGGAGGTGAGTGTAATGAAATCCGTCAGAATATGGTTTGAGAAAAGCGGACTGGCGATTTACATTTCTCATCTTGACATGAATCGCTGCATGACCCGTGCTGTAAGAAGAGCGGAAATTCCGCTTTGGTATACCGAGGGCTTCAACCCTCATCCATATATGACATTTCTTATGCCTCTCCCGCTCGGTCAGGAGGGCAAAAGAGAGCCTATGGATATCCGCATTGAGCAGGATATGTCTTTTGATGAAATCAAAAACAGACTCAATTCGGTTATGCCCGACGGAATAAGGATTGTTGATGTTCTTGAGCCGAATCATAAGTCAAATGAAATTGCGGCGGCAGAATATGAAATCGTAACGGAATTTCTCAGCGAGGGTGAAGCAGAGGGCTTTGCCGCAGGCGCTCAGAGCATAATGGAATCAGGCGTCCTCAATGCCGAAAAAAGAAGCAAGAGGGGAATGAAAACAGTCAACCTCTGCGAGATGGTCCGCTTGTTTGAATGCAATGCAAACGGCAACAGGGTTGAAACAAAGGCTGTCCTTGCAGCAGGCAACACCGTTAATCTCAACGCAGAGCTTCTGATGAACGCTCTTTTTGCCGAATTTGCCGCTGAGCCCGAGAAAAATTCGATTTCAAGAACAAAGCTTTTGCGCTCAGATTTAAGTCTTTTTGAATAAAAGAAAAATAATTAAAATTTTTCAAAAAAACACTTGCATTATTTGAAATGCTGTGGTAATATATTATTCGCATTTGTGCCGTCAATTCAAAGACGGGGTTTAATGCACTGAGGTGAAGGGAATTGACCTCGGTACGCCGTAAAGGTCGAATTTCCGTCACAGCGAAGTGTTTTTTTCTTTGTCATACATAAGTATGACTGCAGAAAACAAACTCTCCGCTGCACCAAAACTGCGACCTTTTCGGTGCTTCGCAGTTTTGAAAGAGCAAATTTTTGACAAGACAAGGAAAAAAAGCGAAGGAATGCTAACGCATTTCAAGCTTTTATGACGCAGTATTGGTGAAAAAGTGCCTTTCAAAACCGTGTGGAGATCAATCCCCTTCACCTCAAAAACATTAAAGCGGGTGTTCCTCTTTCTGCAGGCAGTTACGAACATCTGAAAAAATTTGGAGGAAAAACAAATGGATGCACTCAAACTTATTGCACAGGATTCACTCAAATCCGAAGTTCCCGCAATCGAAATCGGTGATACCGTTAAGGTTCACGTAAAGATTCGCGAAGGTGACAAAGAAAGAATTCAGCTCTTCGAAGGCACAATTATCGCTATCAAGGGCTCAGGCGTTTCAAAGACCTTCACAGTTCGTCGTCTTTCCTACGGCGTAGGCGTTGAAAGAGTATTCCCCGTACATTCTCCCAACGTTGCTAAGGTTGAAGTCGTAAGACACGGTCGTGTACGCAGAAGCAAGCTCTACTATCTCAGAGACAGAGTTGGTAAGGCAGCTAAGGTTAAGGAAGAGATCAGATAATTGACTTTGAGGGTGTAACAATTTTACGGTTGTTACACCTTTATTGTTATTTATATTATTTTATTACAACTTATTGATATTTTCGGCAATCATCAGGAAAGGAGAGGGGAAATGCGCAGAATTGAAGAATACTGGGTTGAATTTGAAACCGAAAAAACCTCATCGTTTCCGTCTCTTGTCTATGACGCCTGCGATTCGCTCAAAGGAGCGATTATTGCCGTTTTTCTGATATTTGCCCTTGCATTCAGGGTTGTCGGTGTTGACGGAGATTCGATGAAAAACACCCTGCATAACGGAGACTGGGTTGCAGTTTCGGGCATTGTGACGGAATTTGAACGCGGCGATATCGTGGTTGTGACTCAGCCGTGGGAAAGAAATGTTCCGATAATAAAAAGAGTAATCGGTGTAGAGGGCGACACGGTATATATTGATTTTTCTCTGGGAAAGGTTTATATTAACGGTGAGGAAATTTATGAGCCTTATATAGCGGAGAAGACCCATCTGCAATACGATATTGAGTTTCCCGTAACAGTCGGAAAAGACGAGGTTTTCGTTATGGGAGATAACAGAAACGATTCGCTTGACAGCCGCTCAGGTAAGATTGGCATGATAGATGTTCACTATATTCTCGGAAAGGCAATTTTCAGGCTGTATCCTTTCGACGAGAGAAATATTTATGACTATTGAGGGAGTGAAGAGAATGTCAGAAGAAATCAGAACGCAGGAAGAATTGCACGAAGAAGTGCAGGAAGCTGCAGAGAAGAAAAAATCGGGCAATTTCATTTATGACTTTGTTTCGGTTCTTGCAACCTCCATCATTGCGGTTGCAATTGCTTTTATGTTTGTTTTCAGAACTGTCGGAGTTGTCGGCGGTTCGATGAAGCCCACCCTTCAGAACGGTGACAGAATCATTCTTTCGGCATTTATCACTGAACCTGAATACGGCGATATCGTTGTTACCTGCCAGCCTGACAAGTCACCGGTTATCGAAGATGTTCTGGTGAAAAGAGTCATCGCAACCGAGGGTCAGACTGTTGATATCAATTTCTCAACGGGTACTGTTTATGTTGACGGTGTTGCGCTTGACGAGCCTTATATCAATGAACCTACCTGGGACAGAGAGGATTTCGACGAGCCCGTAACCGTTCCCGAGGGCTATGTTTTTGTTATGGGCGACAACAGAAATCACTCAACCGACAGCCGTGACAGCAGAGTCGGTCTCATAAGAGAAGAGTATATTATGGGAAAGGCGCTTTTCAGAATAGCACCTTCCGTTGATTTCAGTATAAATGATTTTGGTGTAAAAGATTATGAATGAGAATATGACGGTTCAATGGTTTCCGGGGCATATGGCGAAAACCAGAAGGCTTATCAAAGAGAGTCTTTCCATGGTTGATGCGGTATGCGAAATCGTTGATGCAAGAATCCCCGAAAGCAGCCGTAATCCCGAGCTTGATGAAATAGTCGGAGCAAAGCCGAGAATAGTTCTGCTCAACAAATGCGACCTTGCGGATGACAACGCAACTGCAAGAAAAATCAGAGAGCTTGAGGCGAAGGGCGCAGTTGCTCTTCCCGTTGATTGCCGCAGCGGCAAGGGGCTTGAAAAATTTCAGGGAGCGGTCAGAGAGCTGCTCAAGGATAAAATAAAAGCAAATAACGAAAAAGGCATGGTCGGAAAACCTCTGCGTGTTATGGTAGTCGGCATTCCCAATACGGGTAAATCGTCATTCATCAACCGCATGGCGGGTAAAAACAGAGCAAAGGTTGCAAATAAGCCCGGTGTAACCAGAAGCAACCAGTGGTTTGCCATCGGCTCGGGAATTGAGCTTCTTGATACTCCCGGTGTACTCTGGCCCAAATTCGAGGACCCCGAGGTCGGCTTCAAGCTTGCGTTTATCGGCTCGGTCAAGGATGAAATTCTTGATTCGCAGGAGATTGCAGTCAGACTTCTTCTTGTTATGCAGAAGAATTATCCCGACCGTCTTACGGAAAGATACAAAATAACCGATTTTGAAGATATAGAAGAGCCTTATGTGCTGCTTGAAATGATAGCGGCAAAAAGAGGAATGCTTTTAAGAAAAGGCGAGTATGACACCGAGCGTGCCGCAGTAATGCTTCTCGATGAATACAGAAGCGGAAAGCTCGGGAAAATAACACTCGATTAAAGGTGTGTTGACATGAGAAAGAAATTGGCTATATTCCTCGCTGTTATAATGGTGGTTGATGTAATTGCGCTTGCAGTTATGTTTTTCGGCAGGAATGGCGGCATCGGAATAAGTACCGACGCAAAACCCGGCGCAGACCCCGAAACAACAACCTCTCAGCAGGAGCTTTTTTCAAGGGTCAGCTTCGTTGCCGTTGGCGACAATCTGATTCATGATACGGTTTATAAGCAGGCGGCGGCAAGGACAAGCAGTGGCTATGATTTTTCCTATGATTACGAAAAGGTTGCTCATCTGATTGAAGAGCCCGATGTTGCAATTCTCAATCAGGAAACAATTATATCAACCGAGCATAATGTTTCAAGCTATCCGCAGTTCAATTCGCCCGTTGAAGTCGGCGAGGAAATGCTTGACATCGGATTTGATGTGTTCAATATCGCAACAAATCATTCGATTGACTGCGGTGAAAAAGGTCTTATCTCCGCAATAAACTTCTGGAAAGAGAAAAATACAATAACAACGGGAGCGTATCTCAACAGCGAGGATTTTGCGGCTATCCCGATGAACGAGGTCAACGGCGTTAAGATTGCTTATCTCGGATTTACCGAGTCAACAAACGGTCTTAGACTTCCTCAGGACAGCGATGTTATTCTTATGCTTGCCTCGGATGAAAATATTCTTCAGCAGAGAATAATGAAAGCGAAAGAAACGGCGGATGTTGTTGTTGTCAATGCTCACTGGGGAAATGAATATACTCACGAGCCTACCGATGCCCAGAGAACGCTTGCCGAAAAGCTTGCTTCATGGGGCGCAGATGTAATAATAGGCACTCATCCCCATGTCATTCAGCCCGTTGAATATATAATCAATAATGACGGCAGAAAAACTCTTGTTGCTTATTCGCTCGGCAATTTCATTTCCGCTCAGAACAGAGGTCCGAGAATGCTCGGCGGCATGCTTAATTTTGAAGTTGTAAAGAATAACACTTCGGGTGAAATAACCCTTGAAAATGTTAAGTTTTCGGGCGTTGTCACCCATTACGGATATAATTATTCCAACATCAGAATTTATCCTCTTTCGGATTATACCGAGGAGCTTGCTTCAAAGCACGGCGTTATCAGCAAAACATCAGGCTTCAGCTTGCAGTATCTTTATGATATACTGAATGATGTTATCGACAAACAGTTTCTTTAATCATACCTTTCAAAACCATATTGATTATTGTTTCAAAAAGTATAAAAGCTGCGTCAATTTGATGCAGCTTTACTTGTAGGAGAAAGTATTATGGATTATATATACGAAAAAAATGCGGCATTAAAAGGATATAAAGCAGTCTGCGGAGTTGACGAAGCAGGCAGAGGGCCTCTTGCAGGTCCCGTTTTTGCGGCGGCGGTCATTCTGCCCGAGGATTGCGAAATAGAGGGTCTCAACGATTCAAAGAAGATATCAGAAAAGAAGAGAGAGGCTCTTTTTGATGTCATAAAAGAAAAGGCAATAAGTTATTCAATCGCAAGCGTTGATGAAAAGGTGATTGATGAAATCAACATTCTTCAGGCAACTTTCCTTGCAATGAAAAATGCTGTTGAAGGTCTTGATATCCCTGCGGATTATGCGCTTGTTGACGGAAACAGAATGCCTCCCGTATCAATTGACGGAGAAACAATTGTCAAAGGGGACGCGAAAAGTCCGTCCGTTGCAGCAGCATCAATTCTTGCCAAAGTCAGCAGGGACAGATATATGCTTGAGCTCGATGAAAAAATGCCTCAGTATTGTTTTGCAAAGCATAAGGGGTACGGCACCAAGCTTCATTATGAATGCCTTACCGAACACGGAATTTCAGAGCATCACCGCATGACATTCCTTAAAAGCTTTATTGATAAGAAGTAATGATCAAGAATAAATCGGGTGCATGGGGCGAGGTTTATGCCGCAAGATATCTGCGTGATGCGGGATATAAAATTATTTGCTCAAACTATTCCTGCCGCTTCGGCGAAATTGATCTTATCGCTTCAAAGAAGAAAGATATTTGCTTCGTTGAAGTCAAAGCAAGAAACAAGTCAACTGAAGTTCGCCCAATGGAAGCGGTTGACGGAGGAAAACAGAAAAGAGTCAGACTTACGGCACAGAGCTTTATCACCTATTCTAAAATCAAAGGTGATATAAGATTTGATGTCTGCGAGGTTTATCTGAATGATAACGATACGCTTGACAGAATAAACTATATTAAAAACGCTTTCTGAGGTGGCTATGAAGCTTTTTGATTTGCACTGTGACACGGCAGGGGTATGCTTCGACAGAAAAACAGGCCTTAACGATGAAACACTTCATCTGAATTTGTGTAAAGGTGACTACCTTGACGAATGGGCTCAGATTTTTGCAATCTGGATAAAGGATGAGTTCAGAGGAAAAAACGCTGAAATCTATTTTGAAAACGCATTGAAAAATTTTAGTGAAGAAACAGGCAGAAACAGTCAAAAAGTCAAGCTGTGCATGGATTTCGATGATATCACCCTTGCAGTGAACAATAAAAAATGTGCTGCGGTATTAGCATGCGAAGGCGGTTCCGCTTTCAGCAATCCTGACAGAATTATCCACGCAAAGAACTGCGGTGTAAAGCTTATCACCTTGACATGGGATGGAGAGAATGAACTCGGATTCGGTGCTCAGTCAGGCTCGGAAAACGGACTGAAACCGATGGGTAAATCTGTTCTCAGAGAAATGGAGAGGCAGAGAATAGTTGCCGATGTGTCACATCTTAACCGTGCGGGCTTTTATGATGCGATAAGCAGCGGAGCAAATGTTATCGCCTCGCATTCAAACTGCAAAACGGTGCTTGAGAGAGTGATGACCGACGGTGAGAAAAAAGCTTTTGCGTGCAGAAGAAGCCTTGACGATGACCAGATAAAGCTTCTTTCCGAATGCGGGTCGCTTATCGGAATAAATTTCTGTTGGTATTATCTCGGAGACAGGGGAGATGACGGCTTTGATGCGGTCTGGCGTCAGATTGAGCATCTTCTCAATATGGGATGCGAAAATCTGATTGCATTAGGCTCGGATTTTGACGGCTGCGAAATGAATCCTGAGCTTGCAGGCGTTGATAAAATGACAGATTTATATTTGTTTTTACAGCAAAAAGGGCTCGGAAATCGGTTGATTGATAAAATTTTTTATGATAACGCCTTCAATTTCTTTAAAAAGGTTTTACAAAAATGAAAATATATGTTATAATATTATGAATTTTTAATCAAAAGGATGATTTTGATGAATTATGTAAGCACAAGAAATCCCGAAATCAAGGTAAGCGCTTCTCAGGCTATTACCAAGGGTATTTCCGCAGAGGGCGGACTTTTCGTTCCCGAAACTCTCCCTGCGGTATCAATCCCGGAAATCGAAAAACTCGCTTCTCTCGATTATATCGGAAGAGCAAAGTCAATTCTTTCTTTGTTCCTTACCGATTTCACTGCTGAGGAGCTTGACGGTTGCGTAAGGGGCGCATATGAAACAGGTTTTTCGGATGAAAAGGTTGCTCCTCTCGCAAAAATAGAGGAAGGTGTTCATATTCTTGAGCTTTTCAAGGGTCCCACCTGCGCATTCAAGGATATGGCTCTCCAGATTCTTCCCCGCCTTCTCACCGTTGCCAGCGGTAAGGCTGCAAAGGGAACAGAAATTGTCATTCTCGTTGCAACTTCAGGTGACACGGGCAAGGCTGCTCTTGAAGGCTTCAAGGATGTTGACAACACAAGAATTCTTGTATTCTATCCCAGCGACGGCGTAAGCCCCATGCAGAAGCTTCAGATGTGTACTCAGGAAGGCAAGAACGTTTCCGTTTGCGCTATTGAAGGCAATTTTGACGATGCTCAGAGCGGCGTAAAGAAGATTTTCACAGACAAAGCGATTGCAGAAAAGCTTTCTGAAAACGGAAAAGCATTTTCATCTGCAAACTCAATCAACTGGGGCAGACTTGTTCCTCAGATTGTTTATTATTTCTCAGCTTACTGCGATTTGCTTGCAAACGGCGAAATCAAAGCAGGCGATGAAATCAATGTTGTTGTTCCTACGGGTAATTTCGGCAATATCCTTGCCGCTTATTATGCAAAGGAAATGGGTCTTCCTTTAAAGAAGCTCATCTGCGCTTCAAACAGCAACTCCGTTCTTACCGAATTCCTCACAACCGGTGTTTATAACAGAAACCGTGAGTTCTTCACGACAATTTCTCCCTCAATGGATATCCTCATTTCAAGCAATCTTGAAAGACTTCTCTGCTCTGTTGCAGGCAGCGAAAAGGTCTGCGACTGGATGAGCAAGCTTTCGGCTGAAGGCAAGTATGAGGTTGATGCACAGACACTTGAAAGCATCAAGTCGGTATTTGCCGCAGGCTGCTGCGATGACGAAGAAACAAAAGCAACAATTGCAAAAATCTTCAACGAAAAAGGATATCTCTGCGATACTCATACAGCAGTTGCAGTTAAGGTATACTATGACTATAAAGCAGAAAGCGGCGACAGCACTCCCGCTGTTATCGCTTCAACCGCAAGCCCCTTCAAATTCAGCGCAGCAGTGCTTGAAGCAGTTGACGGCGCAAATGACGGTCTTGATGAGTTTGAGATGGTTGAGCGCCTTGCAGCCGTAACGGGAAAAAGCTGCCCCGAGCAGCTTGCAAACCTGAGAGACAAGGAAGTCAGATTCACAGGTTGCTGCTCAAAGGACAGCATGGAGCAGGTTGTATTCGATATGCTCGGAATTTAATTGCAGCAGCGGTTATCGGCGCAATTCTGGTTCATTCTGAAGGTTGAGCACTGTGTTTCGCCGCTCTTGCATGCGGAAGAATTGCCAACCTCGATTGCGCTTGCGGTGCAGGCGGTTTCGCCCTGATGATAAACGCAGTTTTTTGCAAAACAGGTAATTTCGCTGATTTCTTTGTTCATGACTGTTCTCCTTTAATTTTTTTCGGATTATCCTCCGTGATTATAGTATTGACGGATTGAACAGAATTATTTTTGGAAAGGATATGTCTATGGCTCTTTTTGCAATCGGAGACCCTCATCTTTCAATTGCAACCGGTAAGTCGATGAATATTTTCGGCGGCTGGACCGATTATGAAAAACGGCTGAAAAACAATTGGGAAAGACTTGTCGGTGAAGATGACACAGTCGTTCTCGCAGGCGATATATCCTGGTGCATGAATCTTGAGGAAGGTCTTGAGGATTTCAGATTTCTTAATTCTCTTCCCGGAAAGAAAATAATTCTCAAAGGGAATCACGATTATTGGTGGGCAACCAAGAAAAAATGCGATGAATTTTTTGAAAAGCATTCGCTTGGTTCGCTCAGCATTCTTTTCAATAATGCATATGCGGTCGGCAACATTGCCGTGTGCGGAACCAGAGGCTGGTTTTTTGACGCAGAGAGCGATGCGGATAAAAAGGTTGTTCTTCGTGAAGCGGGCAGACTGAAAATGTCCATTGCCGCGGCAAAGGAAACGGGCCTTGAGCCGGTTGTTTTCCTTCATTATCCGCCGATAAACCAGACGCAGAAATGCGATGAGATTTATAATGTGCTTGTTGAAGAGGGGATAAAGCGCTGCTACTATGGCCATCTGCACTCATATTCACATGCAACGGCGTTTAACGGAGAATGCGACGGAATCAGATTTTCGCTCATTTCAAGCGATTTTCTGGGCTTTTGTCCTGCTCATGTGCCTGAAAACTTGTCATTATGAACAAAAGTTTGAGCTTTTTTGTGTGAAAATGCACACAATATAAGAAAATACAAATATATATAGAAATTTAAAAAATTATTTGCTATAATTTACAAGTCAGAATAGCAAATGGAGGAATACAAATGAGTTTAGTATCAGCTAACAAAACAGAAACCAACACCTATGCAGTTGAAATCGCTATTGCAGCAGAAGATTTCAGAGCAGCTATCCAGAAGGCTTATCTCGATCAGAGAAAGTCAATCGTAATCCCCGGCTTCCGTAAGGGCAAGGCTCCTCTCATGATGATTGAGAAGCTTTACGGCAAGGAAGTTTTCTTTGAGGATGCTCTCGAAATCGTTTTCCCCGAAGCAGTTCAGGCTGCTTATGACGAGGCAGGCATCATTCCCGTTGACCAGCCCAGAGATGTTGATGTCAAGACAATGAGCAAAGAAGAAGGCGTTGTTATGACATTCAACGTAACAGTTAAGCCCGAAATCACCCTTAAGGCATACAAGGGTCTTACCGCTGAAAAAACAGAAGCAGCAGTTACCAAGGAAGAAATCGACCACGAAATCGAGCACATGCTTGACAGAAGCGCAAGAATGGTTGATGTTGACGACAGAGCAGCTAAGGACGGCGATATTACAGTTATCGACTTCGAAGGCTTTGTTGACGGCGTTGCATTTGACGGCGGCAAGGCTGAAAAATACAGCCTCACAATCGGTTCAGGTTCATTCATCCCCGGCTTTGAAGAGCAGATTATCGGTCACTCAGTAGGCGAAGAGTTCGATGTTAACGTAACATTCCCCGCAGAGTATGCTCCCGAGCTTGCTTCAAAGGATGCAGTTTTCAAGATCAAGCTTCATGAAATCAAGGTTAAGGAGCTTCCCGAGCTTGATGACGAATTCGCAAAGGATATGGGCGAATACGAAACAGTTGATGAGCTTAAGAAGGGTATCGAAGAAGATATTCTCAAGAGAAAGAGCGACAGCGCTCAGCGTGCATTTGAAGATGCAGTTATCAATGTTCTCTGTGAAAACGTTGAGGGCGAAATTCCCGAGTGCATGTTTGACAACAAGGCTCAGGACGAAATCAACTCTTTTGCACAGAGAGTTGCTCAGCAGGGTATCGACCTTGACACATATCTTATGTATATGGGTATGGACAAGGCAACCTTCGAGAGCCAGATGAGAGAAAGAGCTGTTTCAGAGGTTAAGATTGACCTTGCAGTTGAAAAGATCATTGAGCTTGAGGCTCTCAAGGCTTCAGAAGAAGCAATCAACGAAGAGTATCAGAAGATGGCTGATATGTATCAGCTTGATGTTGAAAAGATTAAGGAGCTTGTTCCCGAAGCAACTGTTGCAGCTGAACTCGCAAAGCAGGATGCTATCAAGCTTGTAATCGACAGCGCAAAGTCAAAGAAGCCCGCTGCAAAAAAGACTGCAGCTAAGAAGACAGCAACCAAGAAGGCTGCTGAGGGCGAAGAAGAAGCTGCTCCCGCAAAGAAGCCCGCAGCTAAGAAGACAACAACCAAGAAAGCTGCAGCAAAGAAAGAGGAAGCTGCTGAATAATTCTTTGGCAATTACACTATACTTAAAATTGAGCAATGGAATAAACCGATGTTTATTCGTCGGTTTATTCCGTAATTTTTATTGCGGAGAAAGGATTTGATTTAAATGGCATTAGTACCTTATGTTGTTGAACAGACAAACCGTGGAGAGCGTTCATATGATATTTTCTCACGCCTCCTTAACGACAGAATCATCATGCTTTCCGATGAAGTCAATGACGCAACCGCAAGCATCGTTATCGCTCAGCTTCTTTACCTTGAGGGTCAGGATGCTGAAAAGGATATCAGTCTTTACATCAACAGCCCCGGCGGCTCAGTAACCGCAGGCATGGCTATCTATGACACAATGCAGTATATTAAATGCGATGTTTCAACTATCTGTATGGGTATGGCTGCTTCGATGGGAGCATTCCTTCTCTCATCGGGCGCAAAGGGCAAGAGATACGCTCTACCCAACAGCGAGGTTATGATTCATCAGCCTCTCGGTGGTGCAAAGGGTCAGGCAACCGAAATTCAGATTGCCGCTGAGCATATTCTCAAAACAAGAGAAAAGCTCAATAAAATCCTTGCTGAAAATACAGGCAGAAGCATTGAAGAAATTGCAAGAGACACCGAAAGAGACAATTTCCTCACCGCTCAGCAGGCAATGGAATACGGCCTTGTTGATAAGGTTATTGCTCACAGATAAAAGAGTAACAGGAGGCAAAAAATGCCCAGAGATGACGATAGACGAGAGAAACCGTCGGTTTCATGCTCGTTCTGCAAAAAAACTCAGGATCAGGTTGAAAAACTCATTGCGGGTCCCAATGTATATATATGCAGTGAATGCATTGAGCTGTGCAGTTCGATTATAGAGTCAGAGCCTTCTGTAAGACGCAGGGACTTTGATGCCGATTTGCTTCCCAAGCCCAAGGAAATCAAGGAAATGCTTGATGAATATGTTATCGGGCAGGAAAGCGCAAAAATAACTCTCAGCGTTGCAGTTTATAATCATTATAAAAGAGTCGGCGCAAGAACCGAGGGCGACGTTGAAATCCAGAAGAGCAACATTCTCATGCTCGGACCTACGGGTGTCGGCAAGACTATGCTTGCCCAGACTCTTGCAAGAATTCTTGATGTTCCTTTTGCAATTGCTGACGCAACAACGCTTACCGAAGCAGGCTATGTCGGCGAAGATGTTGAAAACATTCTTCTTCGCATCATTCAAGCTGCCGATTTCGATATTGAGCGTGCCGAGAGAGGCATTATCTATGTTGATGAAATCGACAAGATTGCAAGAAAGAGCGAAAATCCCTCAATAACAAGAGATGTCAGCGGCGAAGGCGTTCAGCAGGCACTTCTTAAGATTATTGAAGGAACCGTTGCGAATGTTCCCCCTCAGGGCGGCAGAAAGCATCCCCAGCAGGAGTTTATTCAGATTGACACATCAAATATCCTCTTTATTTGCGGCGGTGCATTTGACGGCATAGAGCAGATTGTTGAAAAGAGAATCGGCGGTTCGGTGCTCGGCTTTGAAGCACCCGTCAAGAGCAAGAGTGAGCTTGCAAAGGAAAATCTTTATTCAAAGGTTATCCAGCAGGATCTTGTAAAATTCGGAATTATTCCTGAGCTTGTGGGCAGAATGCCCGTTGTAACAAGCCTCAGCGAGCTTGACAAGGATTCGCTTGTCAAGATTCTTTCCGAGCCGAAAAATGCGCTTACAAAGCAGTATCATGAGCTTTTTGCAATTGACGATGTTGAGCTTGAGTTTGACGAAGGCGCGCTTGAAGCGATTGCAGAAAAAACGCTTGAAAAGAAAACGGGCGCAAGAGGCTTGCGTTCAATTGTTGAAAGCGTGCTTATGCCGATTATGTATGAAGCACCCTCAGACCCGACGATTGAGAGAGTCTGCATAACTGCTGCGTGCGTTAATGACGGCGTTGCACCTCTTATTGAGCGCAATCCTAACCGCAAAAAAGCGGTTATGCCGCCAAAAGTAACGGGTACAAAAGTAACAGGCAAAAAGAAAGCATAATTCAAAGGCGACTTGCGATTTATCCGCAAGCCGCCCTTTTGTTTTTATGTTCTTGTAACTGTCTTTACCCAGTTGAATCTGTTGACCTTGACAACCGCAACGGCGCATTTGAGAACCTGATCCGCCTTAAGACAAGCGAAAGTAACAACAACGGGGAATCTGAAAACGAAGGCGCTGAGCATACTCAGAGGAAGAACTATAAGCCACATGAATATTATGTCGTTTTTCAGAACAAACGATGTTTCGCCGCCGCCCGAGACGATGCCGCAAAGGCAGGGTGCTTCGTAAGCAGTGCCGATAACAGTAACGCAAAGCACCCAGATAAACTGATTCGTAATGTCAACCGTCTGAGGCGTTGCATTGTAGAAATCAATAATCAGATTTTTCGAGAGAAGAAGGATTGCGCTTGAAATAACTCCGATTGCAAGGAAAATCAGCTGCAGGTTTATGCTTCTGCGTTTAATGATTTCCATAGGTTTGTTTTCGCCGATTGTTTTGCCGATAAGCACACAGGCAACATTGCTTGACGCATAGCAGATAACCGTTGCAACCTGAAAAAGCGTTGTTGCAATGCTGTTTGCGGCAATTGCGCTTTCGATGAGTCTTCCGATGATTGCGCCTTGAATGCTCATTGCTATGCCCCATGAAACGCTGCTCATCATAAGAGGAAGACCCGTTTTCAGATAATCCCTGAACATCTCTTTGTCAGCGCTGAAGAGGTCGCTGATTCGCATTTTCAGCTTCTTATCAATAAATAAAATGTATATAACAACAACCGCAAGCTCAATCGCTCTCGAAGCGAGAGTTGCAAGCGCTGCGCCTCTGATACCCATTTCGGGTGCGCCGAATTTTCCGTAAATGAGCATATAATTAAGAAGAATGTTTATTGCGAATGAAGAAAGAGAAACATAGAAACCGATTCTGACGGTCTCAACGCTGCGGAGAATTGCCAGAAGAATGGTTGATACCGTAAATAATAAGTATGTATGCTTGATAACATCGAGATACTCAACTGCCTGCGCAATGACCGCTTCTTTATCCGTAAAAAGTCTTATAAGCGGGTCGGGTGCGATTGCCGCAAAGGCAAATATAAGCACGGTGAATATTATGCCAATCCACATTGCAACCGCAGAAACTCTGAGAATAGGTTTTTTCTCGTTTTTGCCCCAGTATTGCGATGCAATAACGGTCATTCCTGATGCAATACCCGAGGCTGCCATGTTGAGGAAAAACTGAATGTTATTGCAGATGCCTACGCCGCTGAGTGCCGTTTCGCTGTAAGCACCCATCATTACCGAATCAGCGAGGTTGACGCCGAAAACAATGAGGTTTTGCAGAGCCATAGTCAGTGTCATTGTGAAAAAGGCTTTGTAAAAGCCGCTGTCGGAAATTTTCTTTTTCATTATTATTTCTCCGTGTCTTGAAATTCAAGTCATTATAGCACCGCTGAAATCAAAATTCAAGCATTGACTGGCAAGAATAAATCAGTATAATAATGGTAAAGGGTGAAAGAAATGAATGTTTATGATTTTGACAACACAATCTACAGAGGAGAATCCGCAATTGATTTTTTCGTTTATTATCTGAAGAGAGACCCGAAGCTTCTGGCTTATGTGCCGAGCGTTGCGAAAGCTCTGATTGATTATAAAGCGCAGAGGATATCAATTGATGATGCGCTTGGGAAATATGCGGCGATTGTTGAAAACTACTGCCGCTCGGTTGAGGATTTAGAGGGCGATATCAAAAAATTCTGGGATAAAAACATAGTGAAAATAAAGCCGTTTTATTCGGATATCAGAAAAGAAGACGATGTTATTCTGTCTGCGGGCTTTGATATTGTTCTTGAAGAAATGGGCAGAAGAATGAATATCAGGAATATTGTTGCAACCGAAACTGACAGAGATAAATTCAGAATCATGAACTTCTGTTTCCGTGAAAACAAGGTTAAAGCCTTCAGAGCAAGATATCCGGACGCAGTGATAGATAGTTTTTATACGGATTCTCTTAATGATCAACCGATAATCGACCTTGCACGGAATGCGTTTTTGGTTAAGGGAAACAGAATAACAAAGATAAAATAACAAAACCGCTGAGCAAATCAGCGGTTTTTGTGCTTTTATGAGTATTTTCTCGACCATGCATACGGCGAGAAGAGCATGAGCATGGGGATGAGCTCGAGTCTGCCTGCAAGCATATCAAATGACAGAATTATCTTGCTGAAAACAGAGAAATCGGCAAAGTTGCATGCGGGACCGACAGCCTCAAGACCGGGGCCGATGTTACCCAGACAAGCTAAAACGGCAGTTGCCGTGGTTGTGAAATCCCTGCCGTCAAGCGAAATGAGCAGCATTGAAACAGCCGCAACCAGAATATAAGTGCCGAAGAAAACCGAAACGCCTTTAACAACGGACTCTTCAACCGTATGCTTATCCATTTTTACGGTCTCAACGCTTCTGGGATTGAGAGCTTTTTTTATGTCACGAAGTCCGCTCTTGACGAGAATTGCAAGGCGCGAAACCTTGATACCGCCGCCTGTTGAGCCTGCGCAGGCACCGATAATCATAAGCATAACGAGTACCATCTTGGGAAGCATCGGCCATGTGTCAAAGTTGACCGAAGAAAAGCCTGTTGTTGTAATGATTGAGGAAACCTGAAAGAATGCGTGACGGAAAGCGTCGCCGACGGAATATTTCGTTGCAATAAGGCTGATTGCAATAACCAGAACGGAAGAGACAATAATTCCGACATACCAGCGAAGCTCTTCGCTCTTGAGAGCCTGTTTTCCTTGCTTTATGAGAATCATATAATAAAGGTTGAAGTTTACACCGAAAATCAGCATGAAGACTGCAATGACCATTTCGGCGTAAAGGCTGTTATAGCCCTCAATGCTGTTGTTGAGTATTGCATAACCGCCCGTGCCTGCAGTTGAGAAGCTGGTGACTATGCTGTCGAATACGGGCATTCCGCCTGCAATGAGGAGGATTATCTGAACAGCGGTCAGCACACAGTAAATTCCGTAAAGAATTCTTGCGGATGCACGCAGCTTAGAAACAAGCTTTCCTACCGTCGGACCCGGCACCTCAGCTCTCATGACATGCATTGACGAGCTTTCTGTTTTCGGCATAATTGCAATAACGAAAACAAGAATACCCATACCGCCTATCCAGTGAGTGAAGCTTCTCCAGAAAAGAAGGCTTTTCGGAAGCGCCTCAATATTGCGGATAATGGTTGAACCCGTGGTTGTGAAGCCTGAAACCGTTTCAAAAAAAGCGTCAATAAAGTGGGGGATGTGTCCGCTCAGAAAGAACGGAAGTGCGCCGAATAGAGACATCAGAATCCATGTCATCGCAACGATAACATAGCCATCCTTCGCATAAATTGTCTGATTCTTAGGCTTTTTTCTGACTGCAAGCAGTCCGACAATTGAGAGAAGAGCAATTGTCAATGCAAAGGAGAGGAGAGTGTCATCGCCGTAAAAAATCGCTCCGATAGCGGGGAATATCAGAAGAACGGCTTCAACAAGCAGGATTCTTCCGATGCTGAACGAAACCATTTTATAATTCATAGTAAGACCTCCAATTACCTCATGCTCAGACAAAAATATCGTGAAGGTCTTCGATGATTCTTCCTGCAGTAACAACAATAATGCTGTCGTTTGCTTTCATAACCTCATTACCGTCGGGGAAAATGATTTTTCCGTTTCTGTTAATGCAGCCGATAAGAATGTTGGGAAGAATCTTCAGATCTCTGAAGGGGATGTTTTCGTAGCCGGCACCCTCGGGAACAATGAATTCTGCGGCTTCAACCTTGCCTTCGCAAAGCTTGTGAAGCGTTTTGATCTGCGAGTTGCCTGCGGAGTTATCGAGCGCACGGACATATCGTGTAACAAGATTACCCGCAACAATCTGAGGCGAAACAACCGTTTCAAGTCCGATTTCGTTAAGAATCGAATATGAATGACGGTTAACCTTTGTTATAACCTTTTTGACTCCCTTTGATTCGGCATACATCGAAACGATGATATTTTCCTCGTCAATGCCCGTCAGGGCAACAAGTGCATCCTGCTTTTCAAGATGCTGTTCGTCAAGTATATCCTGATCGGTGCCGTCGCCGTGAATAACCGTGCAGTCAGGCAGCATATCTGTCAGATTATAGCAGCGGTTCATATCGGATTCGATGATTTTGATGCTTCTGCCCGTGTCGGAGAGAAGCTTTCCGAGATAGTAGCCTATTCTGCCGCCGCCGACAATCATGACGTTCTTTATCTTATGTTTATAAACACCCGTCTGCTTCATGAAGGCAGAAAGCTCTGAGCGGGTACCCGTGATGCTGATTATATCGTCGCATTTAAGTACGAAATCACCCGAAGGGATATAGACTTCTTCATTTCGCTGAACGGCGCAGACAAGAACCTTTGCTTTTGTTTTCTTTCTGATTTCATGGAGAGGAATATCGCAGAGAGGGTTATCCGAATGAATGCGGATTCTTGCGATTTCGACCTTTCCTCTTGAGAAAGAATCAAGATTCGCCGCCGAGGGGAATCGGATTATTCTTGAAATTTCATTTGCAGTTTCAAATTCGGGATTGACTATCATGCTTATTCCGAGTTCACTTCTGAGAAACTGCGTCTGAGCGTAATAGTCAGGATTGCGGACTCTTGCAATGGTGCTCTCAACGCCCATTCTGTTTGCGATGAGGCAGGTGAGTATATTGAGCTCATCCGAAGCTGTAGCGGCGATGATCAGCTTTGCTCTTGCCGTGCCCGCTTCTTCAAGAACTTCTTTTGTTGCACCGTGTCCGCAGATACCCATAACATCATAGGTGTCAACAACAGTTGTAACCTTTTCGCTGCGGGTATCAACAACGGTAACATCGTGACCCTCTGAGACAAGCTGTTTTGTAAGGGTAATACCGAGCTTGCCCAGACCGACAATGATAATATTCATGTTTTTGCCTTCTTTATAAAATTATTATTTTGCGTTTGCCTGTTGCTTTTTGAATTCCTTGATAAGAAAGAAAAGGGGAATTATGATAAGCGCGCCGACGATTGCCGCACCGAGATAGATGTGAGGTGCGGGAATGAGGGTTGCTTCGCCGTAACCGTCAATGTAATGCTGAGTTGAGAAGGTTTCAGTTATTTCAGCGGCGATTCTCGGACCGATAAGCATGGGAATCATAACGTTGAATATCATTCTGACGCCCTGAAGCTGACCTGCTTTATCCTCAGGAGTGAAATCGCGCACTGCGGCGTTAATGAGAATTGTAAGAAGTCCGTAGCCGACCATTGCAATAACAGCTGAAAGTGCAAACCAGATTATGTTGTTGTCTGCAAAATAAACAAGAACAAGACCGAGGACAAAGAAGAAAGCAGCGGGGAAAAGGAAGGGGATTTTACCTTTCTTGTCGCTGAGAATGATTGAACCGACGAGCACGGTTACTGAAATGCCGATAACAAGAACCGCAAGAATGATTGTGGGAACGGTAAGCTTTAAGGTGCTCATATCAATATAATGGTCAACATAAATGAAAAGATACGGGAAGAATATCTGGGAGGCTACTGAGAAAATACAGGTGCATGCAAGTGAAACATAGAGACCTTTATTTTCCTTGATAACCGAAGGACGGAAGCCGTAGGTGAGGCATTCCCAGAAGCTGTTTGTTGACTTGACGCCTGAAAGAGAATCTTTGACTGAGAAAATTCCGATGACACCGCAAACGGTAACAATCAGACCGAGACCGATGAAGCATGCGGGATATCCGAATTTTGAGGAAAGAGCGCCGAAAGAAACTGTAACAACAACCAGCGCAAGAACGGGGAGGATTGCAAGAAGAGCTTCAACCTTTGCTCTGTTTGAGGGAGAGGTGATGTCTGTTATCCATGCATTGAAAGCGGCATCGTTGCTGGTTGAACCCATAAAGGTCATAATGCAGTCCATGATGATGACAAGTGAAACTGTTGCAGCTGTTGCGGCAACGGGTGTTGTGTTGAGAATGCTTGCAACATTTTCTCTGTTGATGAAGGCAAACGCCATAACGGTAAAGCCCCAGAGAATATATCCCGTGCAGAGGAAAACTTTTCTTTTGTTTATCTTGTCGCTCAGGCTTCCCATGAGAAGCGTTGCGAGAACGGCAACAACCGAGCTTGCTGCAACCATGTTTGAAATATCAATTGAGTCGCCGCCGACAACATTGAAAAGGTAGAGATTGAAGAAATTGTTTTCAACCGCCCATGCTACCTGACCGATGAAACCGAAAAGAATGACGTTGAGAAGAAGTGTTTTACCAAGTTTTTCTTTTTTTGCCATAATATTAACCTCCGAAATATTCAATAAGCTTAGCTATGATTAAGCCCGCAGCGGCAACTCCGCCGATTGCTGCGGCAGCATATCCGAGAATGTGAAGAATGAGGCTCTGTCTGTCCGAAATATTTCTGAAAATCGGACCGAGACTTTCGCATTTAAGACCGAATTGCTTGAAATGTCTGAGCTCATGAGTGAATTTTGATAAATCTTTTTCGTCGAGAGTGACGCATCTTACGCAGCTGCGGCAGCCGTCGGTGTATGCTCTGAAGCCTGCTGTCTTATGCTGAGCAAGAAAGATTCCGTCAACATAGCCGCTGAAATCGTTAAGATGATCGTGACCGAAGAATGCACCGAGCACTCCGCCGACCTTTTTCCAGCTTGCAAACTGACCGTTGTTGATATCGGGTGAGCAAGGACCTTCTCCGTGATAGCCTTCGCAGCCCTTTTTAAGAACATAGAATGTGTCGCTGTGCGAGCCGTAGCCCCTGAATGCCCACGGAAGCTCCCAGAATTTCGCTTTTCTGAGAAGCTCATATTCCTCGGGAACGGGAGTATGCTGGAAAACGAATGAGGGCATCGGCTTTCCTCCGTTGAGGGTGCGGAGCTTTTTGCTTTCTTCCTCAAACCATTCAATCTGGTCTGTGTGAACATAGTCGTAGTGAGAAAGGCTTCTGTCCTCATAACAGTTGTTTGAATCAATGAACCAGAGGCAGAAGAGGGGAGCTTCGCCGTCGGATGAATAAATCAGTTCCTTGAAGTTAGCGTTACCCGTAGTTCCTGCCGGTGCATCGTTTCTTGCGATAACGCCGAGCTCAGAATAAATCTGAACAACTTCATCTTCGTGACCGTGATCGTGCTCGTGATTTCCGAGAACTGCAGCAACGGGAATGTTTCTTCTCGTTATCGGCTCAACAACATTGCGCATCATTTCTCTGAATTCATCCGGAGCGTCTGCAATTTTATCAGAGTTGCAGTTATCGCCCAGAAGAACGCACAAATCGGGCTTGTACTCGTCAAGCGCCGCATTCATCAGCTTGTGCATATCCTTGAATCTCGGATTTGTTGCGTAATCATAATGCTCGTGAATATCACCGAAAAGAAGAATTTTAAATTTCCCGTCTTTGTTAAATTTAAGTTTCATTTCTTTCACCTTATGTATAATTGATTGCAATTGCGGTAAGCATCAGCGCAACCGAAACGATTCCCTCGAAGGCGAAAAGCTTCCATGAAAATTTCAGCCATTTGCCGTAGGTAACATTTACAAGACCGATTGCGATAATCATTATTCCGCTTGTGGGATAGAGGAGGTTTGTGAAGCCGTCGCCAAGGCAGAATGCAAGGGTTACGCTCTGACTTGAAACGCCGACCATTTCGGCAAGGGGAAGAACAAGAGGCATAACAAGAAACGCTTTTGCTGTTCCGCTGCCGATGAAGAATTCGAGGATTACAATGAAAACAAAGAGCATCAGGATTGCCGTGTAGGGGCTCAGATCCTTGATGATATTATAAACAAAATTGAGGATGGTGGGAATGATATTTCCCTGATCGAGGATATATGTTATTGAAAGGATAATCATTATCAGAGGAATAATAGGTGCAACGGTTTTTATTCCCTCACCGAAGCTTCTGAGAAGATTCTTGCCTCTGAGTCCCGAAAAATATCCTGCAAGAACTCCGCCCAGCGCAAAGAGAACCGCCATTGCAGGAAGGGAAATCATTCCTTCTGTTCCGAGAATGAAGTCGATAACTATTCCGGCGAGAACGCCGAGGAGGCAGAAGAGAAATGCTTTTGAAGCTTTTTTGATTTGTGGGTCGGAGAGAATCGAAAGACTGTCATCAAGCTTATATTTCTCTCTCAGCGCAATATCGGTTTCGTAGCAGAGCGATTTTTTGGGATTTTTCTCAATTATTTTTGCGTATACGGTCAAAAATCCTGCAAGAACGAGATAAACAACCGCAAAAACTATTATTCTGTAGCCGAGACCTGAGAAAATCGGAATACCCGCCATTTTTTGAACGGTTACAACATTAAAAGGATTGAATGTTGCCGCCGTGAAGCCGAAAGCGATTGAAATAAGGCTTATTCCGAGACCGACAAATGAGTCCCATCCGAGTGCGAGCGAAATTGCAACTGCTATCGGAACAAGTGTCACGGATTCTTCAAGAATACCCGCCGTTGAGCTTAAAAGCATGCAGACAAATATCATTGCATTGAGAAGCAGATATTTTTTGTTTCCGAATTTGCTGATAATGAGCGCCATTATGTATTTTAGAACGCTGCATTTATCGAGAATGAGGAATGTTCCGCCGATGATAACGATAAAGAGAATTATCGCAAGACCCGTCAGCGAGGTTTCCGAAGTGAAAATCAGGATCGGCGCAAGGAAGATTTTCCATATCGGCATCTTTTCGTCTATTTCGTGATAGGTGCCGTTGATTATGCTTCCGTTTTCGTCAAGGTCATAAACACCGCGGGGCATAACCTGAGTCAGAACACCTGCAAAAGCCATGATTGCGGCGAGAAGCAGGCAGATTAAAACAATCGTTTTTTTGTTCAGCGTTATTCCCGATTGTTTGTTTTCGGTCATTGTATCCATAAAATTCCTCCGAAGCAAATTTCATAAAAGATATTGTAACATATATATGTATGGTTTTGCAATGAAATATTAAATAAAAATAACTATTGTATGAATAAAGAATATGTGGTACAATATTCCTTATCAAACGAAAGGGTGATTTTATGAAAAAAATAATTGCTTTGCTTTTGTCGGTAACAATGCTTCTGGGCATATGTGTTCCCGCTTTCGCTTCGGATGAATGCGACTGCGGTGTTCTGCCCACCATTTATGTCGGTCCTCTCGGCAACACCGATATCTATGAAAATGCAGACACAGAAAATGAGAGAACTCTTTTCAGACCCGATACCAAAACAATTCTCGGGATTGTTGCAAAGGTTCTTCCTTCACTTGCTACGCTGGCTTTGCCCGGCGGATATGACAGACTCGGCGATGCTCTCATTAAATCCGTAGGCGATGCAATGGGCGCTATGGCGCTTGACGGAAACGGCAATTCAGCTGAGAATGTAACTGTTAAAATCGACCTTCCCACTGACCCCGCACACGGTGTTGACAGGGATTATTATTTCCATTATGACTGGCGTCTTGACCCCATTGAAATTGCGGGTCAGCTTCATGACTTCATTCAGCATGTAAAGAAGCTCACAGGTCATGATAAGGTTAATTTCAGAGCGTCGTCAATGGGCGGCGTTACTGCGATGGCTTATTTCTGCGAATACGGCTATGACGATGTTGAAGCCTGCATTTTCCAGTGCTGCCCCATTCTCGGAACTTCGATGGCGGGTGACCTTCTCTGCCGTAAGCTTGTGCTTGAACCCAGAGCGCTTCTTGACTTCGGCATGGACGGCATTCCTCCCTATGATTTCAGCGGAACTCTTCTCTATTTTCTCTTCAACGGACTCTATTACAGCGGAACGATTGACCTCCTTTATGCTTTTGCAGACAAGCTTCTTGATAAGCTTCAGGACAGAATCTTTGATGAGCTTCTGACTCCCGTTTTCGGAACAATTCTCGGTCTGTGGGCATTTGTTCCCGATGAGGTTTATGAAGAGGCAAAGGCAATCAACCTTGACCCCGAAACACAGGCGGGTCTTATTGCAAAGGCTGACTATTACCATTATAATGTTCAGTGCAGAGCAAAGGAAATTCTTGAGGGCGCAGTTGATTCGGGCATGAGAGTTATGATTGTTGCAGGCTATGACATTCAGGCAACTCCGTTTATTGAGTCCTATGCAGATGACAGCGATAACACCGTTGACACAAAATATGCTTCAGTCGGTGCAACTGTTGCAGAGTATAACGGTAGCCTCGGCGATGATTATGTGTGCAAGGCAAATTGCGGACATAACCATCTTTCACCCGATAACAGAATCGACGCTTCAACCTGCGTGCTTCCCGAAAACACATGGTTTATCAAGGGCATGCTTCATTCGAATTGCCATGACGGCATCAGTGAAATGTATAACTGGTTCGTTTATTCGGAAGAACCCGTCAATGTCTGGTCAAATCCCGCATATCCTCAGTTCCTTGAGAATGACAAGCCCAACCTGAGAGTTATTGCCATGGGTAACTTTGCCGAGGGCGAAAAGGCACCCGAATACGAAGAGGGTACGGCATATTATGATTATTTCGAAAAGTATGCTCTTCCCGTATTCAACACAGTTTTCGGTGTCGGCGATAAAATCAGAGGCTTTTTCGGCAAATAAAAGAATATAAAACGTAAAAAAGCAAAAAATAACCGTGAATTTTCACGGTTATTTTTATTTTTCGGGTGATTTGATGAGCAGCTATGCAAAGCTTTCCGCAAGGGCAGCGCTTACGGGGAATTACACTGACCCCGCCGCAACGGTAATTTTTATGCTTCTGATAACGCTTTCTGCGGTTTTCCTCAATCAGCTTGTTATCATTTATGCTTCCGAATTTTTGAGAATTTCTTTGCCGCTGACACTTATTGTTCTGCTTTTTGCGATAAGCATTCTGAAATATACTATGTCAGCAGGGCTTCTGAATGTTTCCGCAAAAGGAAAACAGAAAATAAAAAGAAGGCTTTCGGGCGGTCTGCTTGAGTTGATTTTGGTTTTTCTCAAGCTTATTCATCTGGTTTTGTTCCTTTTTTTGCCCGCAATTCTTGCAGCATCGGTTTATCTGAGGGTCAGGTATTCTGCGGTGAGCGCAGCTTCGCTTGCCGTGAATGTAATCGGAACGGCAGTGCTTTTATTTTTCAGCCTTGTTTTCTTCGGCGTAACGGTTCAGAAATATTCAAAAGCCATCTATTTTTTTGCGGGTAACGAAGCCGTTTCCCTTGCAAATGCAATAAAAATGAGCGTTGCCTCAACGCAGGGCAGTCTTATAAAAATATTCCGTTTCAAATTCAGCTTTCTGCCGTGGTTTATGAGCGGGATTCTTCTTTTGCCGCTTATGTTCGTTCTGCCGTATTATGAAGAAAGCTTCATTTTCTACTGTATGTACAGCAGAAAATGAAGCCTGAAGTTACATATCAACGGGGATTTTGAAAACGGCTTTTTTAATCTTGTCGCTGTTGAGCTTAACGCAAGGCTTGTGAGCATCGCCGGGTGCGAGGAAAACGAAGGTGCCTTCTTCAAGCGCAACGCTTGTGCTTTCGCAGGTCTGCTCAGCGAAAAACTCAATGTCAGGCTGATATCCGCCTGAGTCTCTGCCGCATGATGTGGGGATAACCTCGATGGTTTCGCCGCCTGTTATTGCATACTGCAAATCGTGAAAATTGCGGTGTGCCTCAAACTTTCCGCCGCTTCCGGGCTCATATTCGGAAATGCCGACCCTGATGCCTTTTCCGACCTCGAAGCCCTCGCAGGGGAGAGATTTCATGTCATTTTCTTCAACGAATTTTGCAATCAGCTCAAAGGCTTCGCTCATACCCGAATAAAGTCTGAGATTTTCGATTTTGTCAAATATCATTTTAAAAAACTCCTTTGCTTATGCCGTGTGCTTTCTGTGATAAAGATAAGAACATATTATCGGAATTATCACCATTATAACAGTTATCGCAAGGAAAATCCAGTATTGATTTAAAAAAGATGTAAGAAGTATTATTACTCCGCCGATGACCCACAGCTTGCCTGCGAGGCGGTGAGTATAAATCCAGTTATCCTCGCTGTTTAATGTCCAGGGAATCTTTATTCCGATTGAATAATTCGGCTTGCATTTGGGCATGTAATTTCCGATTATAATGAACAGAATTCCGAAAAATGCCGACATAATCATAATGATATTCAGCTCAATTTCAAGGGCGGAAGCGTAGATTATTCCGCTTACAAGAACAGAGATTAACGGACAAATCCAGAACACAAGCTTCAGCGGTTTGCCGCTGATATTCTGTTTTTTGGGGTCCGTTGAAGTGATGACGGTGCAGACCCAGTGAACGGCAAGAAGAAAGAGTGGGAGACCGAAAACGCTGAAAGCCTTTGAACTGAAGCCGTCTGCAATTCCTTGCGTGTTGAAATGAGTTGCTATTTCATCGGGAAGCTTATTCCACAGTAAAAGCCCTGCCAAAATCGGCAGAAGGATTATTACGGATGTCAGAATAAGTGTTTTAAGATTCTTTTTAATCATCGGAAGCTTCTCCTTTCAGCTCCGTAAGCCAGAGCATTATTTCCTCAAGCACGGAGGTGTTTATAGTGTAAAAAATGAATTTTCCGTCCCGTTCATCCCGAATCAAATCCGCTTCCTTCAGAACGGAAAGATGCCTTGAAACTGCGGCAAAGCTCATGTCAAAGCTTTCGGATATTTCGCCTGCCGACATCGTTTTTTCCTTGAGCATATTTAGAATTTCTCTTCTTGTAGAGTCTGCAAGAGCACGCAAAGTATTCTGTAAGCTCAAAAAAATCACCTCACTCATTTAACATTTAACTTAATTGTTAAATGTATTGTATCACACATATTCCGATTTGTCAACACTCCTCAACAAATAATTGACACTGACAGTTGTTCATGATAAAATTTATTAAAATGAAAGGGGAACGGTATGAAAATTATTTGTATTATTTTGGCGTGGCTTCAGACTTTTTTATTTACATCATTTACTTCAGAAAAAAAACAGACAATCGGGGTGAATAAATATATGACATATCAGCAGTTTGAGGGCTTCGGAACAAGCTCATGCTGGTGGTCTCAGACGATTGATGACGAGGCAACCGCAAAGGAAATAGCAAGAAGGCTTTATGATGACGAAACGGGACTCGGTCTTGATATTTACCGCTATAATATCGGCGGCGGTGAGCATGATAACCCCGAATGCCGCATCGGCGATGTCAATAGAAGAACCGAAAGCTTCTATGTTCTCAACGCAGAAACGGGGGAATATGAATATGATTTTACCCGTGACGCAAACGCAAGAAGAATGCTTGATTTTGCGGTTGAATACGGTGCAAAGGAAGTTATTCTTTTCTGCAACAGTCCCCATTTTTCAATGACAAAGAGCGGTCACGCTTCGGGTGGATTTGAAGAATATGTTTCAAACCTTCCGAAAGAAAATTATGCGGCTTTTGTTGATTATGTTCTCACAATTGCCGATTGGTTTGTTGCGCAGGGTTATCCCGTAACCGCAATCTCGCCCATCAATGAGCCTCAGTGGAAATGGGGCGGCGGCTGGGTAGGACAGGAGGGCTGCCACTACACGGCGGACGAAACTGTTGAGGTGCTCGAAATGTTTGCGGTTGAAATGAAAAAACGCAATTCGCCCTATAAGCTCAGCGGACCCGAAAGCGGTCAGCTTTCTCCCGAATATTATGAATATATAGATAAGTTCTTTGCAAGCGGAATTCTCAATGAATTCTGCGATACCTACAGCGGACACAGCTACTGGATTGATAATAACATTCCCGTGAAAGAGGGCGTCGGAGCGAAATTTGCAGAGCAGTATCCCGATAAAAAGCTTGAAATGAGCGAATGGTGCGAGCTTCCTCTTCATATTGATTCAACAACGATTGACAGCGGACTTTACATGGCAAATATTATTGTTCAGGATCTGTCTCTGATGAATGCGGTTTCGTGGCAGAGCTGGACTGCCGTCAACGGTGACGGTGTTATGGACAGAATCAACGGTGAGCTTGTAAATTACAACCGTTACTATGCATACAAGCAGTTTTCTTCGTTCATAAAACCGGGCATGACCCGCATTGAGGTTATGGACAGCCTTGAATGGAAGAGCAGCATTGCTTCGGTTGCTTTTACCGACGGAAATCAGACGGTTATTGTGCTTGTCAATAACGCTGAAAATGAGGCTCCCGTTAATCTTTGCGGAAGCTATAAGAGCGAAACGGTTTACCGCACCGATGCAGAAAACAACTGCGCTGAGGTTTATTCAGGCGGGTTTGTTAAAAACAAAAATCTTCCCGCAAAAAGCATTACAACTCTTGTTCTTGAAAACCGATGAAAATAAATACGGGCTGCCTTTTCAATAAGGCAGCCCGTTGTTTGTCTATAGTTTTATTGATTAGTCTCTTCTTCAATGTAGGAAGCGGTATCGTTGGTGAAGATGACATCCAGTTTTTTCATAGACTGATTGAATGTCATGATAACCGCAACGTCATCTTTAACGATGTCGGCGTTGATAATACTGCAGTTGTCAACCGTGTTGCTTTCCATTTCGCCGCTGAATCCCGCGACCTCAAGCGCATCAATATATTTGTTGAAATCGTCCATCGAAACGCCCATGAAGGCATTGTCGGAGGTGAAATGCCATTGCCAGTATATATGCTCGAATTTTCCGTTGAATTCATTTGTTACTTCGCTGTCTGCAGAATTATAGCCGTAATATGTGCCGCCCGTGCGTGCGGGAAAAGCAAATTCGGGGAAGTGCTCCTTGAGTGCTTCCGGAAAAGCTGAAACATTTTCGCTGATGTCAAGGCAGATTTTAAGATCGCCGTTGTCTTCATAATCAGTTAGGACAATAACGATAATATATTCATCATTCTTCCAGCCTCCTGAAAATCCGTTGGAATAAAAAGTTCCGTTTGTGATGTTTTTCATTCCTCCGAAGAATCCCATTCCCGTAAGTTCATTGGAGAAATTATAGAATTCGTTTTCGGGGCAGGAGAAAATAATTCTTGTTATATCGTGGCACGCACCCGAAAATTCTTTCGTAGCGGGAATATCCATAACCGTTACATCGTAAGTGTTTGCGGGCGGAGTGGGGAAGCCTGCGGGAAGAAGGTCGCTGCCCCATTCGGTTACATATTCGGGCGGGGCTTTTGTTGTTTCAGCGGGTGCCGTTGTTTCCACGGAAACTGTTGTTCCGGTGTCTGAGATTGTTGTTTCTTCGCCGGTGCCGTCATTTCCTGAGCATGCGCAAAGAAACAGTAATGATAATGCAAGCAATAAAGCCGTAATTCTTTTCATAATTCTGATCCTCCGTTAAATAAAGATTATCATATGTTTTGATTTTTTTCAATATTTGCTTGTATAAAAAAATAACATTTGATATAATTAGCGGGCAAAGGAGGTGCATGTATGCCGAGAAAAATTGATTATACAGTAACCGAAGAATATGACGGCAGAAAAGCGATTCATTTTCTGAGGGGTCATTGCGGAGTTTCGTACAGGCTTATGCGCACCATAAAATTTGCAAAAGACGGAATGCTGCGCAACGGTGAATATGTCAGAACGATTGACAGAGTGAAATGCGGGGATATAATAACAATCTGCATTCCGGATGATGAGCCGCTCATTCCGCTTCAGAAGGCGGAGCTTGATATTCTTTATGAGGACGACGATATCCTCGTTATCAACAAATCTCCGTTTATGGCAATGCATCCGACCCATAATCATCAGGGCGATACTCTTGCGAATGCCGTTGCGGCTTATCTTACCGAAAACGGAAAATATGCCGCTTTCAGAGCAGTCGGCAGGCTCGATAAAGGCACTTCGGGCGTTGTTATCTGCGCTCTGAACAAGCTTTCCGCAGCAAAGCTTTCGGGCGGAATAACCAAGGAATATGTTGCTCTTGTCAAGGGTGAGCTTAACGGCAGAGGCGATGTTGATGTTCCGATTTACCGCCCCGACCCGATGAAAACCCTTCGTGCGTGTTCGTATGAGCTTGGTGTTGAAGCTGCGCTGACTCATTGGACGGTTGAACGGAAATTTGACGGCGCAACGCTTGTCAGACTTAACCTTGAAACGGGCAGAACGCATCAGATAAGAGTGCATATGGCATTTATCGGTCATCCGCTTGCGGGCGATAATATGTACGGCGATTTCATGCCCGAAATCGGTCATCAGCTTCTGCATTGCAGAAAATGCACTTTTGTTCATCCCGTAACGGAAGAGAGAATGGAGTTTGAAGCCAATTATTATACGGATTTTGCAAATGCGCTTGATTTATTCGTAAAAGATGAATAAATATCCGATTTTTTATGACAGTATATTTTCTTTTTGTTATAAAAATACATTTTAATCTTGATTTTTCCAAATATAATGTTATAATAAATTCATCAATTGATACAGGAGGATATTCCAAATGAAGAAAATAGTTAAAATTCTTGCAATTGTTATGGTCGCTGCTCTTGCATTAACAGCTTTCTGCGCTTGCGGCGGCAACGAAAACACTGAAAAAACAGCAGCAGTTAAGGTTATCGACATTGACCTTACACAGGAAGAATATGCTTTCGGCGTTGACAAAACACAGCCCGAGCTTCTCGCTCAGGTAAATTCTTTCATTGCTGAAATCAAGGCTGACGGCACTTTCGACGAAATCTGCAACAAGTATTTCGGCGACGGCACACCCACTCCCGTTAAGTCAGCTGCTCTTGACACAACCAAGGATCAGCTTGTTGTTGCAACAAACGCAGCTTTCGAACCCTTCGAGTACACAGTAGGCGAAGACTATTACGGCATTGATATGGAGATTGCGGCTCTTCTTGCTGAAAAGCTTGGCAAGGAGCTCGTTATCAGCAATATGGACTTTGATTCTGTCTGCCTTTCAGTCGGTCAGCAGAAGTGCGACATCGCAATGGCAGGTCTTACCATCAAGCCCGACAGAGAAGAATATGTAAACTTTACAGATTCATATTACGAAGCATCACAGAAGCTCATCGTTAAGGGTGACGAAACAGCTTTTGACGCATGTACAGATGCAGCTTCCGTTGAAGCTATCCTCAATACATATGATGCATCAGTAAAAATCGGCGTTCAGAACGGAACAACAGGTCAGTTCTATGTTGAAGGCGATGCAGACTGGGGCTTCACAGGCTATGCAGCAACATGTGTTGGCTATAAGAACGGCTCGCTTGCAGTGCAGGATCTTATCAACGGCGGTGTAAACTATGTTATCATCGACTCCGCTCCCGCAGCATGCATTACAGAAGCCATCAATGCTGTTCAGTGATTTTTTTGACTTTGAAGTAATAAACTAAAAATGAAACAGTAACCTCACCTCAAGGGTGAGGTTACTCTGTCAAAAGGGATAATTGCTATGAATTTTGAAGCAAAACTTGATAAATTTCTTGAGATACTTATTGATTACAAAGGCTATGTAAAAGTAATCGAAGGTCTCGAAAACACCTTGAAAATTGCAATTCTGGGTCTTGTTATCGGTATCGTTATCGGTACGCTTATTGCGACGGTCAGAGTTATACCGAAATATAAAGTTCTTCCCAGAGTTCTCAATTCAATCTGTACTTTTTATGTAGGATTTTTCAGAGGAACTCCGATGGTGGTTCAGCTGCTTTTGTTCTACTATGTTGCTCTTCCTCTGATGGGAATCAACCTTCCTTCGGTCAGTGTTGCGATTGCGGTTTTCGGTCTTAACAGCGGTGCTTATATATCCGAAATCATGCGAAGCGGCATCCAGTCCGTTGACTACGGACAGATGGAAGGCGGACGCTCTGTCGGTCTGAGCTTTTCAACAACGATGATGAAAATTGTCATTCCGCAGGCAGTCAAAAACATACTTCCAACCCTCGGCAATGAGTTCATCGTCCTTATAAAGGAAACATCAATTGTTTCATTTATCGGTGCGGCAGACCTCTATGTTGCTTTCAACTATATCGGTTCAAACAGCTATGAATTTATGGTGCCTTATCTTGCAATGGCAGTTATTTATATCATCATTGTTTGTCTGATTACCGTTCTTATCAAATTTATGGAAAGGAGCTTGAAGAAGAGTGATAGACGTAATTGATCTCAAAAAGAGCTTTGGTAAAAATGAAGTTCTCAAGGGTATTGATATCACTATCAACAAGGGTGATGTTGTTGTTGTTATCGGTCCTTCAGGCTCAGGAAAATCCACCTTTCTCCGTTGCCTTAACTGTATGGAGGACCCTACCGCAGGTAATATAATTTTTAACGGAGTTGATATTGCCGACCCTAAAGTTGATATCAACATTCATCGCAGACGCATCGGAATGGTTTTTCAGCATTTCAATCTTTTCAATAATAAAACCGTTATTGAGAATATAATGCTTTCTCCCGTTCTTTGCGCTAAAGCAGACAGAAGAAAAGCCCTTATCAAAAACCTTTTCTCAAAGAAAAAGCAGCCCGTTCAGAGCTTAGTTGAAATCAAAAAGGAAGCTGAGGAAAATGCACTCAAGCTTCTTTCGAGAATCGGTCTTGAAGACAAGGCAAACGCTTATCCTTCAACGCTTTCGGGCGGTCAGAAGCAGAGAGTTGCGATAATCCGTTCTCTCGCAATGAACCCTGATGTAATTCTTTTTGACGAGCCGACTTCCGCACTTGACCCCGAAATGGTCGGCGAGGTTCTTGAGCTTATGAAAGAGCTTGCCCAGTCCGGCATGACAATGGTTGTTGTTACTCATGAAATGGGCTTCGCAAAGGAAGTAGGTTCGCGAGTTGTGTTTATGGATGAAGGCGTAATCATGGAAGAAAACTCACCCGAAGAATTCTTCGCAAATCCGAAGAATCCCAGACTCAAAGACTTTTTGTCAAAAGTGCTTATGTAAAATAAAGAGCAGTCCCAAGGGCGAAATGTCGCCCAAACGGGACTGCTTTTTTGCTTTTCAGAAAACAACATTCTGAGGATTTCCGTTCATGAATGCTTCAAGATTTTCGCGGACAACAGACATAAGTCTTTCTCTTGTTTCATAGCCCGCCCATGCGATGTGCGGCGTTATATAACAGTTTGAAAGCCCGAGAAGGGGATTGTCTGATTTGGCAGGCTCAACCGAAAGAACATCAAGCCCCGCTCCCGCAATAACGCCGTTTTTCAGCGCGTATGCAAGGTCATTTTCGTTAATCACCTGACCTCTTGAGGTGTTGATGATAACGGCAGTTTTCTTCATTTTTGATAGGAATTCCGCATTCACCATTCCCTCGGTTACGGGTGTAAGCGGGCAGTGGAGAGAAACAAAATCACTCTTTGCAAGAAGCTCGTCTTTATCGCAGAATTGAACGCCCTCAAACGGCGCGGGATGGTTGGTTGAAACAAGTATTTTCATTCCGAATGCCGAAGCGATTTTTGCAACGGCTTTTCCGATTTTTCCGAAGCCGATGATTCCGAGAGTTTTGCCTTCAAGCTCATAAAGCGGAGTTTTCCGGTAGCAGAAGTCCTTGCAGCTGCTCCATTCTCCCGAATGAACGGAAGAGCTGTGGATTGCAACAGCGTTTGTGTGTTCGAGAATAAGTGCAAAAGTCAGCTGCGCAACCGCCGAAGTGCTGTAGGTCGGAACGTTGCATACGGGAATTCCTTTTTCCTTGCAGTAATCCCAGTCAACTATGTTGAAGCCCGTGCTGAGCAGTCCGATATATCTGACTTTATCAAGCTTTTGCAGAAGCTCTTTGCGCAGAGGTGTTTTGTTTGTGATTATTATTTCGCAGTCTTTTGTTCTTTCTTCAATCAGTTCTGCAGGAGTGCGGTCATAAACCGTGTATTCGCCGTGCGCCGAAAGCCAGTCCCATGAGAGGTCGCCCGGATTTGTTGTGTATCCGTCAAGAACGCAGATTCTCATTATTTAATCCTCCGAATAGTTGTGATTATAATAATTATATCATAAATTCAACAAAATAAAATATAAAAATATAATGAAATATTATTGACCTTGTCTAAAATATAATATAAAATAAAGTGTTAGAAAAATTTACTGAACAGCGGTGAATTATTTGAAGAAAAAGCAAAAACAAAAAAAGATTCTGCTTTTCGGCGGACTTATATTGATTGCTTTGTCACTTGCCATTGCAGTTTTGCTGGTTTCGCTCCAATATGAGGAGCTGTGGCGGTGGTATTCCGCAATCAGAAAACAGCTTGTTGACCTTGAAGAGAGAATAGCAGCGATTGAACAGAGCTGGCTGTTTATCAGTGCCGTGCTGCTTCTGTTTGCCGTCAAAAGCTTTTTTCCGATATATGCGACCTCAACGGTCTGTTTCCTGACAGGTATCGTTCTTCCGATGTATCTTTCAGTTCCCGTCAATGTCATAGGCTTCGGGATTCTGCTGACGATAAGATACTTTTTCGGAAAACGCTTCGGTGCGGGGAATGCATGGAAAATGATAAGCAAAAATGAAAAACTGCGGACCCTCATGCTGCAGGACGGAACGGGAAACCCTGCGCTGCTTATTGCACTGAGACTTGTTCCGGGAATACCGATTAACAGCATATCGGGAATTTACGGCTCATTCAATTTCGGCTATTGGCGGTTCATACTGCTTTCTATAATCGGCTTCATGCCGAGGCTCATTTCATTTACCTTTGTCGGCAGAAACCTCTTTGACCCGCTTTCGGCGGGATTCCTTGTTCCGATAATGCTCATGTCATTCTTCACGGGAATCTCGATGCTTTCGGTCAACGGTGTGTGGAATGCGGTTGAAAGAATAGTTGCATACGCCAAGGAACAAAAAAAGAAAAAGCTTCAGAAGAAAGGAAGTATTTAATATGATTTTATCAAGCGAACTTAAGGCAAAGCTCGGCACAAACGAATACGATGCCGCACTTTCAAGAATTTATAAAGCGGAAGAGGTTGAGGCTCAGAAAGCAAGATATATAAGAATTGCAGAGAGCTTCGAAGAGTTTTACGGCTCAGGCAGAGAGGTATGCGTTTTCAGCGCACCCGGCAGAACGGAGGTCGGCGGTAACCATACCGACCATAACCACGGCAAGGTGCTTGCGGCAAGCGTAAACCTTGATGCAGTTGCGGTTGCGGCTGTCAATGATGAAAATATTGTCAGAGTAAAGTCAGAGGGCTACAAAATGGATGTTGCCGATCTGAGTGACCTCGGAGTTATGCCCAACGAAAGAGGCCGTTCAGCTTCTCTCGTAAGAGGCGTATGCGCAGGCTTTAAGAACAGAGGCTATAAAATCGGCGGTTTTGATGCCGCAACAGCTTCAAATGTTCTTTCAGGCTCGGGTCTTTCTTCGTCTGCAGCGTTTGAAGTTCTTCTCGGAACAATGCTCAACCATCTTTACAATGACGGCAAGGTCAGTGCAGTTGAAATTGCACAGATTGCCCAGTTTGCGGAAAATGAATATTTCGGAAAACCCTGCGGTCTTATGGACCAGATGGCTTGCTCCGTCGGCGGTTTTGTTCAGATTGATTTCAAGGATCCTTCTGTACCCGTTATCAATAAGGTTGATTTTGATTTTGCGGCTTGCAACCATGCTCTCTGCATTGTTGACACAGGCGGAAACCATGCTGACCTTACCGACGAATATGCTGCGGTAAGAGGCGAAATGGAAACAGCGGCTTCAAAGCTCGGCGAATCTGTTCTGCGTGATGTTGACAGAGAGGAATTCGAAAAGAATATCTCTGTTATCCGTGACGCGGCGGGCGACAGAGCAGTTCTTCGTGCGCTTCATTTCTTCAATGAAAATGACAGAGTTGACAAGCAGGCTGCGGCTCTTGCAAAGGGAGATTTTGAAGAATTCAAGTCACTCATTATCGAAAGCGGCTTCTCATCATATATGTATAATCAGAATGTTTACACCTGCAAAGCTCCCTCATCACAGCCCGTAAGCCTTGCACTTGCAATGTGTCAGGATATTCTCAAGGGCAAGGGTGCATGGAGGGTTCACGGCGGCGGATTCGCAGGAACAATTCAGGCTTTTGTTCCTGCAGCTGTGCTTGATGAATTCAAGAGCAGAATCTGCGCAGTGTTCGGCGAAAAATCCTGCTATGTTCTCAATATCCGTCCCGAAGGCGGAATCCGTGTAATCTGAGAGGATAATTTTTATGAATAACTACAGTGAGGTTTCGGCTGTTCTTGAAGCTCTTTGCAAATCAAAAGGAGTTTCGGGTGCCGAAAACCGTGCCGCATACATTGCGGCGGAAATGCTCGGGAAATATATGCCCGTTAAGATTGACGCTCTCGGCAGCGTTACGGGAACAACCGACGGCGACGGCGTTCACATTCTGCTTGATGCTCATCTTGACCAGATAGGTCTTGTTGTTACCGCCGTTGATTCCGACGGATTTCTGAAGGTTGCCAAGTGCGGCGGAGCGGACAGAAGAGTGCTTGCGGCTGCTGAGGTTACCGTTCACGGCAAAAAGGATATTTTCGGAGTCATAACCTCAACTCCGCCTCATCTGAGCTCACCCGATTCTGCAAACAAAGCGGACGGATTTGATGAGATTTCGGTTGATATCGGAATGAGCAGGGAAGAAGCGGAAAAGCTTGTTGCGCCCGGAGACAGAATAACCTTTAACGGAAAATATTCTGCGCTCCTCGGCTCAAGAGTATGCTCGCCCTCGATTGATGACAGAGCAGGCGTTGCCGCAATTCTCAGATGCCTTGAGCTTGTCAGAGATAAAAAACTCAACTGCAGAATCAGCGTTATGTTCTCCGTTCAGGAAGAAACGGGCGGAAGCGGTGCGCAGGCAGGCGCTTTTGCAGCGGCACCCGATGAGGCGATTGCCGTTGATGTAAGCTTTGCTTCGGCACCCGGCGTAAGCGGCGAAAAATATGCTGCTCTCGGCGGCGGAACGATGATAGGCTATGCACCGTCGCTTGACTACGCAATGAGCAACAGACTTGCCGAGCTTGCAAAGAAAAATGATATACCTTATCAGCATGAGGTTATGGGCGGAAAAACAGGCACAAATTGCGACGAAATTCAGGTTTCGGGCAGAGGTGTTAAAACTGCGCTTCTTTCAGTGCCCCTGCGTAATATGCATACCGCCTGCGAAATCTGCGATCTGGCGGATATCGAAAGCACCGCAAGACTTATGGCTGAATATATAACCGAAAGGGGCGGGGCAAATGCTTGAAATGATAAAGGAACTCTGCGCCCTCTCGGGTATTTCGGGCAGAGAAGATTCGGTGCGTGAGTATATAATTGATAAAATCAAAGATTATGCCGATGAATATCATACCGACCCGCTCGGCAACCTGATTGTTTTCAAAAAGGGCAGAAAGCCCGCCAAAAACAAGGTTATGCTTGACGCTCATATGGATGAAGTCGGTCTGATAATAACGGGAATAACCTCCGAAGGATATCTGAAATTCGCCAAGGTCGGCGGAATAAATACCAAGGTTATCATCGGAAGAACAGTCCGTGTCGGTGATAAAGGCGTTGTCGGTGCGCTCGGCATAAAGCCAATTCATCTTCTTGAAAAAGATGAAGAAGCAAACATTCCGAAGACTGACGATTTGTATATTGATATCGGTGCAAAAAGCCGTGAGGAAGCGGAAGAATATGTCCGTCTTGGCGATGCGGCGTGGTTTTGCTCAGATGATGTTGAATTCGGCAACGGATTCATAAAGGCAAAGGCTCTCGATGACCGTGCAGGCTGCGCAATTCTTATTGAAATGATAAGAAGCGTGCCCGAATATGACTGCTGGTTTTCTTTCAGCACTCAGGAAGAAATCGGAACAAGAGGCGCGCAGGCTTCGGCGTTCACAATTGCTCCCGATTACGCAATAGTTGTTGAAACAACAACTGCTGCGGATATTTCGGGTGTCAAGGACGAAAAAAGAGTCTGCATCTGCGGCAACGGTCCCACAGTTTCGTTTATGGACAGAAGCACCGTTTATAACCGTGAGCTTTTCGATAAAGCATTCGAAATCGCCGCAAGAGACGGAATTCCTTGTCAGACAAAAACTCTTGTTGCAGGCGGCAATGATGCGGGAGTTATCCATAAGAGCAGGGGAGGCGTCAGAACTCTGACGGTATCCGTGCCCTGCAGATATCTTCATTCGCCGAGTTGTGTTATAAAATACAGCGATGCAGAAAACAGTCTGCGTCTTATCAGATCGCTTGCAGAGGAATTTGCGCAATGGTAAGTCTCTGCAGTGATTATAATGAACTCGGTTTTCTTCCCGCAGATGCTTACGCGGCAAGAATAACCGCTCTTTTCGGAACCTACGGCGCAGGATATGATTTTGCGCTGTTCTGGGTGCAGAGAATTGATGGTGAGCCCGTTGCGGCAATAAGCCGTGTTGACGGCAACATGACTCTCTGCTGCACGGAAAAAGCCGGTTTTGAAGAACTCTCATATTTTATAAAGGCGGTCGGATATTCGAGCTTAACGCTCGATGCGGCTTTTCTTGAGCCCCTCGGCCTGACCGCTTCAAAAAGCTCATATACCGTAATATACGAGGGCGAAAAAGACTTTTCCGATGAAAGAATACTTCATGATTATGATAAAAAAAGTCTTTATAATTTGCTCTGCTCATGCGGATTTGAGCTTGGCGATTATTCCGCTTTCCTCTCCGATGTCTGCGCAAGGCTCAACCGAAAAACCGCAGAGCTTGCAGCGGTTGAGAATGAAACACTTGATGCGTGTGCATTTGCTCTGTTCAAGGGCGAAAAAAGTGTTTTGCTCGGTGCGGTTGCAACGAGAAATGAGGCGAGGGGAAACGGATATGCTTCAATGCTTGTGAAGTCTCTTGCGGGCAGAGAAGCGGATAAAAAGGTTTATCTTTTCTGCAGAAATGACGGTCTGCTTGAATTCTATAAAAAGTCAGGCTTCGTTCACTGCGGAAAATGGGCAATTGTTGAAAACTGAAGGAGGGTTGGCAATGTCTCCGCTGTGTTATTTTTTATCGGTGCTGACTGTTGCTTTTGCAATCGGCTGCGTTCTTTTCAGAAGAAAAGGCAAGTCATTTGAAGGAATGCTCTGCAAATTCATGTCGAGCTTCGGATTCATTTCAGTTGCAATCGTCGGTTATCTGTTCAATCCCGAAAATGTCTATTATTTCTGTCTGGTCTGCTTTGCGCTTTTCTTCGGATTTTTCGGAGATGTGCTTCTCGGAATTAAAGAAATTGCGCCGACCTTCAGAGGCAAGCTGATTCCGCTGGGAACAATGTATTTCCTTTTCGGACATATATTTTTTATTGTCGCCCTTCTGTTTGAATGCGGATTCAATATAATAACTCTTTTGATAGGAATTGCAGGCGGAGTAGCTGCATTTATTCTTATTAAAGTGCTTAAAATGAAGGTTAATTCTGCGCTGAGAATAATAATGTCGGTCTATTTTGCTGCTCTCATTTATAAAGTTGCAAACGCAGTGTTCCTCATCGTGCAGCAGGGCGCACAGACCGCATATGTTATGGCACTTGTCGGTTCAATACTCTTTGTTATCAGTGATACCTGCCTTTCGCTTCTCTATTTTACTCCCGTAAAGCGCAAGAATTTCTGGGTAACAATAGAGCTTTCAACATATTATCCCGCACAGATACTCTTTGCAATGTCAGTTGCAATGATGAAATAAGGAGATGTAAAAATGACCGCATTTGTAATCAGAATTTTAACCATGCTCATGCCCACAATCGTTTTCTTCAACAGCTTTGTAATTCCTATTCCGGGATTTTCGGACAAGGCTGAAATTGATTATCTTTTTGCCAATGAGATTGCAGGCTCAGCGGCAGGCACCGTTACCGTTGCCTCGGATATGAACGGCAAATATGAGCTTTACTGGGGAACAGATGAGCTTCAGAAGCTTTCAATTGATGTTGATAATTACACTGCTTATTACAGTGAATTTGCCGAAATCAAGGTTTCAGGCGGCGAAGGCAGCAAGGAAATACTTGAATTCACTGCCATTCCTGAGGGCGCAGAAACTGTTCTCGCATATAAAAACAGCATTCTTATGGGTACATATGAAATCCCCGAAGAGAAGCAGGCTGACTTCGGCGATGAGCTCTATAATTTCGGTGCGCTCAGCGACCTTCATTTCAACCGCTACAGCGGCTCGCTCACGGGTGACGATGCAATGCTGACCTTCCCCAACGCACTCAATTTCTTTGAGGCTCTTGATGTTGAAATGGTAGGCATGTCTGGTGACCTTTCCGCTGACGGCGAAAGGGATGCTTTTGAAAAATTCAATAAAATCACTTCCGGATATGATTTCCCCGTTTATACATGCACGGGTAACCATGATGTAAGTGAATACTTTACTCTTGAAAACTGGCAGGAGCTTATAAATGCGGGTGTTTACGGCGAAAAAAAGGCGGACGGTGTTGCCGATGTTGCGGCAAACGGAATGGATTTTGTTTATATTCCCGAAGAGTGCGGAGGAGATGCTTTTATCTTCCTTTCACAGTATCAGTGGGATTACAACAGACCGGAAAGCCGTATTCTTACCGATGCTCAGCTTGACTGGCTTGAGACTCAGCTTGAAAAATACAGTGATAAAACCGTTTTTCTCTTCTTTCACACCTTCCTCAACAATCCCGTTGAGGGTGAGAAGCCTGAAACGGGCGAAGGTAATCTCATAAATAATGTCGGACGCACCTATGACCTCCCGTTTACCGAGGGCTGCCCCGACGAGGTTCGCTTTGAGGCTCTTATGAAGGAATATAAGAATGTTGTTTTCTTCAACGGTCATTCACATTGGAAATATGACATGCAGGAGATCAATCCCAATCTCAATATAGCAAACTACGGCGCCGAATATGCAACGATGGTTCATGTTTCGAGCGTTTCCTCGCCGAGATCGACCAAGGCAAATCTTAATGACAGCAACGAGCATTATATGAGAAATTCGGAAGGTATGCTTGTTACGGTTTATGATGACTGCATAGTATTCACGGGCATTGAATTTCTCAGAGGAGAGCTTCTCTCATATGCAACATATGTAGTTGAAAGATAAATTTAAAGGGGATAGGAAAAAAGATGCAGAACGGACAAACTGAGCAATAACAAGGCTTTAGCCTTGTTGTGCTTGCCTGAAGGCGTATAAAAGTACGTCGAGTGGCGAAGCTTGTTCGTAGCATAAAACATTCTTTTTTCTTCTTTTTTAACTTCTGTGTAAATTAAGGGTTCTGCAGGAATTAACATCTTGCAGAACCCTTGTTATATATTGTTTTATGCGCTCTGCGCTTTTTTACATTTCCTTTTACGCTTTGTTGTTATCCTTTATCCTTTTTATTGCACCTTTTTCAAGCCTTGAAACCTGCGCCTGCGAAATTCCGATTTCATTCGCAACCTCCATCTGTGTTTTACCCCTCATAAAGCGCAGATAAAGGATTTTCTTTTCTCTTGAATTGAGATTCTTTATTGCCTGCTTGAGCAGAATTTCGTCAAGCCAGCTTTCCTCGCTCTCGGTGTCGCCTATCTGGTCCATAACATAAATAGTGTCGCCGCCGTCTGAATAAACGGGCTCGTTGAGCGAAACCGGATCAACAATCGCATCAAGCGCAAGCACAACATCTTCACGGTTTATGCCCAATTCTTTTGCAATCTCCTCGGGAGTCGGGTCTCTTTCAAGCTCGTTTATAAGCCTTTCCCTTACCTGCATTGCGTGATACGCCGTGTCTCTGACAGAGCGGCTGACCCTGACGGGATTGTTGTCTCTCAGATGTCTTCGGACTTCGCCGATAATCATCGGGCAGGCGTAAGTGCTGAATCTGACATCAAGGCTCATATCAAAATTGTCGATCGCTTTTATCAGCCCGATGCAGCCCACCTGAAAAAGATCATCAGGGTTTTCGCCCCTGTTTGAAAACCGCTGAATAACGCTCAGAACAAGCCTCAGATTGCCCATTACAAGCTCATCACGGGCTTTTTTATCGCCGCTTCTTGCTTTTCTGAGCAGCTCCATTTTTTCGCTTTCCTTGAGCACTTTGAGCTTTGCGGTGTTGACTCCGCATATCTCAACCTTATTAAACTGCAAAAAATCACCCCGATACATTTGATGGCAATAAAAGTATTGCCACTTTGCATCGGGGTTATTATTTTATAAAATTTTTATTTTACGACTTATTTTACTTGATTTCGTAGCTTATGTTAAGGTCTGCATCAACCGTAACAACAACAGTAACCGTTTCGACCACTTCGCAGCGGTCAACAACTATTTCATAGCCTTCCGCAGTCTTGATGAAAGGACACATATCAACCTTTGAAAGTTTGAATTCCGTTGTGCCTTCGCCGATTGCTTCAATAACAATGCTGTCATAGCCTTCAACGGGAACCTTGCCGAGAAGACGGTCAAGCAGCTGAAGAACAACATCTCTGACATCTTCTTCGATATATTCGGGAATATAGAAGTTGCCGTATGTGTCGGAGTGGATATAGCTTCCGCAGATTCTTACAACGCCGTCTCCCGTGAAGCCTTCATCGCCCGAGAATATCCATCCGACATATTTTGATGTGTCGCTGGGAAGGTCGATGATTGCAATGCTTTCTTCGGGTGCATAAACGATTTCGCCGTCAGTTGTAAGAGTGAAAACCTGAAAATACATTTCAAGGGGAGTGCCGTCTTCTGCGTAATAGATGAAAAGCGTGTCGCACTTCATATCTTCGCCGTAGGAATTGATAACGTCGAATTCGCAGACGCCTTTTACGGTTTCGGGGTCACTCTTGAGCTCCATGAAGTTTGTTGTGTAGTCCCAGTATGCGCCCTCAACGGGTGTTTCGGGGGTCAATGTTATGTTCTCTTCATAGTTGATGAATTCATCGGAAGAATATGAAATATAAACAACATAATATGCATGCTTGCCGTTATAGGGGTTAATCTCCTCGTAGCAGTCGAGGATAACCTCTTTTGTTTCGCCGTTTTCAGCGGTCAGAACAGCGTAAGTTCTGCCTTCTCCCGTTGCTTCAAAGGTGAATTTCTGGGTGTTTCCTTTTGAGCTTTCATTATATACAAAAGCGATGTCATCATTCTGAATGTCGCATTCCCAGACGAGACCCGAAGCTTCGTTATAATCAACCGAAAACTCATCGCGGTGACCGCCTGTTGTTACGGTGAAGAACGATGTTATTGAAAAGAAAAATGCGAGAATTCCCGAAAACAAACTTAATGCAAACATAATGAGCATCCTCCTTTATTTTAATTGTTTCGGTAATTATATATTAGACCTTATAGAAAAAATTGTCAACAATAACAGCAGAAAAACCGCTTGCCGGTTTAAAAATATCAAAAAATTTCTGAAACATAAAAATTGAGGAAAACGGAGCAAAACAGAGTATTTATGAGCAAAACAGAGTAAATTTCTAAAATCTTCCGAACGGAAACGAGTTTTTCACGGATTTTCCAAAAAAATTGTTGACATTTGCGGGTTTTTGCACTATATTTTATCTTATCATATACAAACAATATTTTATTAAATATAAGCCGATAATATCGGGTTTGCCGATAAAGGCAGAGAGGGGTTGCATAATTGAAAGAAAATGTTATTATCGATTTGAAAAATATCTCCGTTACCTTCGGGGATAATCAGGTGTTAAAAAATCTCAACCTCTACATTCGTGATAAGGAGTTCATAACATTTCTCGGTCCTTCGGGCTGCGGTAAGACAACAACGCTCAGAATTATTGCCGGTTTTATTGAACCCGACGAAGGTGAGGTTATTTTTGAGGGCAAAAAAATCAATTCCCTGCCGCCTCATAAAAGACAGGTTAACACAATTTTTCAGCGATACGCTCTCTTTCCCCATCTTAATGTTTATGAAAACGTTGCCTTCGGTCTGCGCATAAAGAAAGTTCCCGAAAAGCAGATTAAGGAAACCGTTGAAGAAATGCTTGCTCTTGTTAACCTCAAGGGCTTTAATAAGCGTAACATAAATTCTCTCTCGGGCGGTCAGCAGCAGCGAGTTGCAATTGCAAGAGCGCTTGCGGTAAAGCCCAGAGTTTTGCTTCTTGATGAGCCCCTCGGCGCTCTTGACCTGAAGCTTCGCAAGGATATGCAGATTGAGCTTAAAAATATTCAGCAGAGACTCGGCATAACCTTTATCTACGTTACTCATGACCAGGAGGAAGCCCTCTCAATGTCTGACACGGTTGTTGTTATGGACGGCGGCGTTATTCAGCAGATAGGAACTCCTCTTGATATCTATAACGAGCCCAAAAATGCGTTTGTTGCCGATTTCATCGGTGAGAGTAATATTCTTGACGGCGTAATGCTCGATGACTGCCTTGTTGAATTCTCGGGTCACCGTTTTGAATGCCTTGATAAGGGCTTTGCAAAGAATGAGGCGATTGATGTTGTAGTCCGTCCCGAGGATGTTGATGTTGTTGCACCTGAAAAAGGAATGCTTTGCGGCACCGTCACTTCCGTAACATTCAAGGGTGTTCATTTTGAGATTATCGTTGATATCGGCGGCTTCAAATGGATGATTCAGACAACGGATTATCAGGCAGAGGGCAGCAAAATCGGTCTTTTCATCGAGCCTGACGCAATTCATATCATGAAGAAGTCCGAATATTCGGGTATTTACGGTGACTACAGCTCATTCAGCGAAGAATTTGATGAGCTTTCCGACCCCGAAGAGGAGGATGAGGAATGAATAACCGTTCATCGCTTAAAACAAAGCTGATTTCCTCACCTTATGTTGTCTGGTCAATTCTTTTTATCGTTGCGCCGCTCATTTTCGTTGTTTATTATTCATTTACCGACGCTTCAGGTGCGTTTACTTTTGATAATATAACGGCACTGAGCAAATACGCTCCGACCTTTCTGCGCTCCATCTGGTTCGGAATTGTTGCAACGATGATTTGCCTTGTTATTGCGTTTCCGCTTGCTTACATCATTTCGCAGAAAACAGACAAAGTTCAGCGAACACTGATTATGCTTGTCATGCTGCCGATGTGGATGAGCTTTCTTATCAGAACTTATTCATGGATGGCGCTTTTGCAGGATACCGGTATTATCAACTCCTTCCTCGCAAAAATCGGAATTGACCCCGTACATATGATAAACACCTCAGGTGCGGTTATCCTCGGCATGGTTTATAACTTCCTGCCTTATATGATAATGCCGATTTATTCGGTTATGGCAAAGCTTGACTATTCAATGGTTGAGGCGGCGCAGGATCTCGGCGGCAACAGACTGACCGTTATCAGACGCTGCATTATTCCGATGAGCATGCCCGGCGTTGTTTCGGGTATAACAATGGTTTTTGTACCTTCCGTCAGTACCTTCTATATTTCGCAGAAGCTTGGCGGCGGCTCATTCGACCTTATCGGCGATGTCATTGAAAGACAGTTCCAGCAGTCATATAATTATAACCTCGGCGCATCTCTTTCTCTCGTGCTGATGGTTCTCATTCTGATTTGTATGGCGGTTATGAACCGCTTTACGGGCGATGAGGAGGGAATGGTTATATGAAAGCAGCTTCAAAGATTTATACCGCTCTCGTTTTCCTTTTTCTCTATGCGCCCATTATCGTGCTGATTCTTTTTTCGTTCAACTCAACAACCAGCACAAGCGTTTTTTCAGGCTTCTCTCTTCAGTGGTACAAAAGACTTTTTGAAGATGAAGCAACGCTCAGAGCATTTTCAAACACAATCATTCTTGCGGTCAGCTCGTCGGCAATCGCAACCGTGCTCGGCACTGCTGCCGCAGTCGGAATTGATAAGTACAAAAAAGGCATTGCCCGCTCAAGCGTAATGGCGGTTACCAATATTCCGATGATGAACCCCGAAATCGTAACGGGTATTTCCATGATGCTTCTGTTTGTATTTGTCGGAAAGCTTGTCAATGTTGATGCAGTGCTCGGCTTCGGAACTCTGCTTATTGCGCATGTCACATTCAGTCTGCCGTATGTAATACTCAATGTGCTTCCCAAGCTCAGACAGACCGACAGAAACCTTGCAGAAGCTGCTCAGGATCTTGGCTGCAAGCCCGTAACGGCATTTTTCAAGGTTGTTATTCCTTCAATTATGCCGGGTATCATTTCGGGCATGATTATGGCGTTCACGCTTTCACTTGACGATTTTATTATCAGTTATTTCACAAGCGGACCGGGCTTCCAGACTCTTCCCATTGCCATTTTCTCAATGACAAAGAAAAGAGTAAAGCCCGACATGTATGCTCTTTCGGCTATTATTTTTGTGAGCATTCTTGTGCTGCTTCTTCTCCAGAATTTTGCTCAGATGAAGAGCGAGGAGAAAAACAAGAAAAAGAATTGACTAATTTTCTCTGAAAGGAGTGTATGAAGTGAAAAAAGTTGTTTCGGCAATTTTTGCTCTTCTTATTGCTCTTATGCCCTGTGCGGTAGTTTTTGCCGCAGAGCAGAGCGAAATTGATGCCCTCAGAGGCACAAAGCTTTATGTTTATAACTGGGGCGAATATATTTCTGACGGAACAGACGGTTCTCTCCATGTCAACAAGGCTTTTGAAGAAAAATACGGAATTGAAGTTGTTTATGATACTTACGATAACAACGAGGTTATGTATTCAAAGCTCAAAAGCGGCGGTGTTTCCTATGATATCGTTATTCCCTCGGACTATATGATTGAAAGAATGATAAAAGAGGATATGCTGCAGAAAATCGATTTCAGCAACATTCCCAATTATAAGTATATTGCCGAGCAATATAAAAACCTCGGCTATGACCCCACCAATGAATATTCTGTGCCCTATACGGTCGGCATGGTCGGTCTTATTTATAATGAAACAATGGTTTCTGAAGCACCCGACAGCTGGACCGCACTCTGGAATAAGGAATACGCCAACAGCATTCTCATGTTCAATAACCCCAGAGACGCTTTTGCAATTGCACAGAGCGTTCTCGGCATGGATTATAACATGGAATCCGAGGTTGCGTGGAAGGTTGCTTCCGAGCTTCTCAAGGAGCAGAAGAGCGTTTCTCCCGTTTATGTTAACGATGAGGTTTTCCTCAAAATGGAAACGGGCGAGGCTGCGCTTGCACCTTACTATGCGGGCGACTTCCTTACAATGCAGGAGAATAACCCTGACCTGAAGCTTGTTTTCCCAAAGGAAGGAGTTAACTATTTCTTTGATGCCGCATGTATTCTCAAAGGCTCACAGAATAAGCTTGCCGCAGAGCTTTATATCAACTTTTTGCTCGAGCCCGATGTAGCTCTTGCGAATGCGGAATATATCTGCTATGCAAGCCCCCACACAGAGGTCTTCAATAACCCTGATTATTCCTTCTATCAGGATGAAATTCTTTATCCCGAAACAGGAAAATTCAAAACTCAGCTTTTCCTTAATCTTTCTGCAGATACCCTTGCTCTTATGAGCACACTCTGGGATGATGTCAAAAACCATATCCCCGAGGGTGACGGCAACCGTGCTTTCTTCTTTGGAGGAGCGGGCTCAGACAGCGCTTCTGTTGATGACGGCGAGGAAATGACCCCTGAAGCACGCAGATATGCTCTCTATATCGGTATTTTCGCCTTTATCTGCATTGCATATGTTGTTTTCAGATATGCGAGAAAGAAATACAGAGAAAGCGTATAAATAATTATTGAAAAAAGACTGCCCATGAAAAGAATGCTCTTATTCATGAGGCAGTCTTTTGTTTTTTATTACAATCTTGTAACCTTCATTGACTTTATTAAACGGTTATTATATATTTAACATATATACTTATTAAAAGATGAGGTAAATTATGGAGAAAATCAGAAGATTTTTGATTTCCGATTGGTATACCGTTTTTCTTTTCTTAATCGGCAGTCTTGTTGTTCTGACAAACAACGAGATTCTCGGAACATTGCTTATGGCGAATATTATCGGATTCTCAATGATGCTCAGCGATGACTGGCTGCCGCCGCTTCAGGGGGTTATCATAACATTCTGCTTCGCTATAAGATGCAAGCATTCCTTTGATGATTTTGTGCAGTATTGGTATCTTGCGATTCCTGCGGGAGTCATGATACTCATGCATTTTGTTCTGTATAAATTCAGATTCAGAAAGGGAAGCTGCTTTTACGGCATTGTTGCAACCTCGCTTGCGGTAACGCTCGGAGGATTGGGGATAATCACTGCAAAAGAATATTTTTCGTCAACCTCAATTTTTTATATTGTAATGCTCGGCTTCGGGATGCTTTTTGTTTATTCCTATATGGGCGGAGCGCTCGAAAAGAAATATGAGTATGATTTCAGCGACAGATTCGCAAAGATGATGTCAAGCGCAATCCTGATGCTCAGCATCTGCCTTGCAGAAGAATATATAAGCAGGGCAGGGGAGCTTAGCGGCGGATTTGACATTCTTCCGTTTCAGTGGCGGAATAACGGCTCAACAATGCTCATGCTTGCAATGCCGTTTGCCTTCTATCTTTCGGCAAAAAAATTCGGCTGGTTCTTTGTCGGAATGCTTTCCTATGTTGCAATTCTTCTCACAGGCTCAAGGGGCGGAATGATTTTCGGTCTGATAGAGCTTATTATCTGCATGGCGGTCATGGCAATTCTCGACAAACGCCACAGACCTGCGATTATCGCAATCGCTCTTCTTTGCCTTGCGGGTGCATTCATTATGCGACAGCTTCTGTTTGATATGATAAGCTACACAATCCAGAGGCTTCTGAGCCCTTCGGAAAACGCAATCAGACTTGAGCTTATTCCCAGAGGTATAGGCGATTTCAAGGCAAATCCGTTCTTTGGCAGAGGCGTAGGGTATATGGGCAACAGCGATGTGCATAACAACGCAGAGTTCACTCTTTGCTGGTATCATTGCTCGCCGATTCAGGTTATCGGAAGCTTCGGCGTATTTGGTGTTGCGGCTTACGGATATCTGCTTTTCCTCAGAATAAAAACTCTTGCGAAGAATTTTACATTTTTTAATATCATGCTTTTTGCATCATATATCGGGCTTGAAATGATGTCATTCGTAAATCCCGGAATCTTCGTTCCGTTTCCGTATCTCTTCCTTGTGACAATCTATTTTGTTGTCATGGAAAGGTGCAACAGCGAGGCGGATAAAAGCATGCTCTCAAAAATAATCCACGGAGGCAGACAATGAACGTTTTATCAATAGGTAACAGTTTTTCGACTGATGCTCATACTTATCTTTCCGCTATGGCAAAGGCGGCGGGAAAAGAGCTGCTTTTATGCAATCTTCATATCGGCGGCTGCTCGCTTGAGAAGCACTGGCAGAACTGGAAGGACGAAAAAGAGGATTATTTCTATGAAGTTTATCTTCCTTTTGAAACAGAAATGAGCAGACCGGACGGCGTTGCGCTTCACGAAGCGGTTGAAGATGAAGAATGGGATGTTATCACTCTTCAGCAGTGCAGCCCGCTCAGCGGAATAAAAGAAAGCTATTCTCCTTATCTTTCGGAGCTTGCAGAATACTGCCGCCTCGTTCAGCCCAAAGCAAAAATAATGCTTCATCAGACATGGGCTTATGAAAACGGCTTTGACAGCACCGCTTTCAAGGCTTACGGTTACAGTCAGGATAAGATGTATGCTGCATTGACCGAGGCTTATGCAGAGGCATCTCTTGAAGCTGATATTGATCTGATTATTCCGAGCGGCAGAGCGTGGCAGACAGCAAGACAGACCGTCATCGGCGATAAGCTTACCCGTGACGGAATGCACGGAAACGAGCGCGGCTGCTTTCTCGCAGGCGCATGCTTTTATGAGCTGATTTTTGGCGAAGATATAAGAGAAAATCCGTTCTGCCCCGAGGGTGTATCACCTGAAATTGCGCAGCTTCTTAAGGTTTGTGCGCATATTGCGGTTGAAGAAGGAATAATCAAATGATGAATATTCAGCAGCTCAGGCAGGCAATTGAAAGCATTGACGAAATAAAGATTGTCGGAAAAGACTTTGAATTTGAAGATGTAAAATATAATTTTATGGGCTTCGTCAGAAAGGAAAAGACTGTTTCTGCAATTATTATTGCTTATGATGAGTCCCTCAGGGAAAAGCAGGAAGCAGAGAAAATGAGGCTTCTTGAAAACTTCGGTTTGGATGAGACGAAAACTCTTTCCGTCCGTGAGGAAGAGCGCATAGATATTAACACCGCCAAGCATTATATGTCTCTCAGAAAGCTTTTTTCGGGCGAAACCGAATATTCAATCGGTTCGGGCGAAGGTTTTTCGCCGTCTCATCAGTCTGTGAGCGAGAGTGCAGCGCTGTTTTTGGAGTTTATAAAAAACGGCTGGAAGGCAGAAGAGATGGAATGGGTCAGCTTTGATTATCTTTATATTATGAAATATGCTCTTATGCAGGAGTATGAATCCATTCCCGATTTTGATTTGAATAATCTCAGCCTTGAAGTTTTTCCCGAAATAAAAAGCAGCCTGACAGAGATTCCGCTTACTCTGAAAACAGGCGCAGAGCCTTTTGAGGTGAAGCTTACCGACGGAGAAACGGTTTATTTCGATTCGGTATCGCTTGTTGACATGAGAGCGGAAATGAGCAAAACATTTGACAGCGACAGAATGAAGGCGATGCTGCCTCCTGAAAAAATAGCCGAAATGAAAGAGAATTTTGAAAAAGAATTTTCAAAAGCATGTCCTGCAGGTAAATACTATATTTCGGTTGAATATGAGTGCAAAAAGGAAACTTCGCTCAGGGTTTATCTCAAAGATATTCTTGAAAAACCGAGAGCATCAAAGAATTCTTCCATGGCGTTCATAATGAAAAGCGACAGAGAACCGAAAAGGGAGGGCCTTTTCGTTAAAACCGTGATTATTGACGAGCCTTTTGAACCTGATATAAAATCGGTTGAAGCTGAAATCTTTTCGGTTCAGAAGATGCCGCAAAACGCGATAATAAAACTATAAAAGGGTGAAGCCGTGTCCTTTCGGACACGGCTTCGTTTTGAGGAGTTGTATATAAGAGGTAAGTAGTGGTCTTGATTATTCAACATCAAGAAGTTCGTTAACGGTCATTCCGAGCACCTCAGCAAGAGCCTTGAGCTCAAAATCCGTAACAAAGCGAAGCTGACCTTCAAGCTTCGAAAGACCTGATGCATTAAGATCAATTCCCTTGATCTGAAGCTGGGTAAGAAGATCCTTCTGCTTCATGTTGATTTCCTTGCGTCTTGCTTCGACCTTAGCACCGACAATGTTTCTGTCACCGAGCGCCTGTTTTCTGATTCTCATAAGTGAACCTCCTGAAATATCTGTTTTGCAAATACACTTAAATTTATACAGATTGTATAAATTCCTGAATCGCTATCCAAGAAATGACTTTATTTGCGTCTTTACAACCCGTATTTTAGCATAATATATATAAAATTGCAAGTATTTTTTGACGCTTTAACAGATTATTCAAAATTCTTTTCTGATAAGTTTCCTTGAATGTTTCTAAAAATGAAATTTGCAGAAATATGCATTTATATTTGTTTATTTTATATTGATGAAACAACCATTTTTTGGTTGAATTGCATATTGTATTATTTTTTGAAATGCCGCATAATAAAAATAATTTATAATAGAGGGTGAATGCTTTGAATAACATTAAGTCATCAAGAAACCTCACGATGCTGACTGACTTTTATGAAATAACCATGGCAAACGGGTATTTCAAAAACGGATTTAAAGATACTATAGCTTATTTTGATATGTTTTTCAGAAAAGTACCTGACGGCGGCGGCTTTGTTATTGCGGCTGGTCTCGAGCAGCTTGTTGAATATATAAATAATCTTCATTTTACAGCGGAAGATATTGAATTTCTCAGGGGTAAGGGATTCGGCGAAGAATTCCTTGATTATCTTGCAAATTTCAAATTTGAATGTGACATATGGGCAGTTCCCGAGGGCACTCCCGTATTCCCCGGAGAGCCGATAGTCAAGGTTAAAGGTCCCGTTATTCAGGCTCAGTTTATTGAAACAATGGTGCTTCTCTGCATCAATCATCAGAGCCTTATCGCAACAAAAGCAAACAGAATTTCACGCGCTGCAGAGGGCAGGGCGGTAATGGAATTCGGCTCAAGAAGAGCGCAGGGCTTTGACGGCGCAATTTACGGCGCAAGAGCGGCATATATCGGTGGCTGCGCCGGAACTGCATGCACAATTTCAGACGAGCTTTTCGGAGTGCCTGCACTCGGCACAATGGCGCACAGCTGGGTTCAGCTTTTTGACAGCGAAATTGAGGCTTTTAAAGCTTATGCAAAAGAATATCCCGACAGCTGCACTTTACTTGTTGATACCTTCAATGTTCTCAAATCAGGCGTTCCGAACGCAATAAAGACCTTTGATGAGGTCCTCAAGCCGCTCGGAAAGAGACCCAAGGGAATAAGAATTGACAGCGGTGACATAGCTTATCTTTCGAGAAAAGCACGCAAAATGCTTGATGAAGCAGGCTATCCCGATTGCTCTATTGTTGCTTCAAACTCACTTGATGAATACATTATCCGTGATATGCACCGTCAGGGCGCAAAGGTTGATTCTTACGGTGTCGGCGAAAGACTTATCACTTCTTCTTCAAGCCCCGTTCTCGGCGGTGTTTATAAGCTTGTTGCCGTTGAAAAGGACGGCGAGGTTATTCCCAAAATCAAGCTTAGCGAAAATGTTCAGAAGATTACAACGCCCTGCAATAAAAGAGTTTACAGACTCTATGACAAGGAAACGGGCAAGGCGATTGCAGACCTCATGACTCTTTCAAAAGAGACCCTTGATGAAACTCAGCCTTATGAGCTTTTTGACCCTGCATACACATGGAAACGCAAGGTTGTTACCGATTTTACCGCGCGTGAGCTTCTTGAGCCTGTTTTTGCCAAGGGCGAATGTGTCTTTGAAAAGAAAGATATCAAGGCTATAAAGGAATACTGTGCGGCGCAGGTTGACACTCTCTGGGATGAGGTTACCCGATTTGAGAATCCGCATAATTATTATGTTGACCTTTCCCAGGCTCTCTGGGATGAAAAGCACAGATTGCTTAACGAAAAGAATATGAAATAAACAAAAAGCAGACATCGGTTTGATTTCCGATGTCTGCTTTTTGGGGTATATAGATAAAACTTGCACTTTAAGTTAAAAGACTCGCGTTGGTTCGGATTAAGCAACTCTTTCTGAGCTTTTGCCGCCACTGATAACTGTAAATGAAGAATAATCTTCTTCATAGTCCTCAATGTCGATGGGGGCTCTTGACTGTACATTTGCGCTGGCATAAGCAAATGCTGCATTCTGCTGCTTGCTTGCCTTATAATTTCTGATTATAGCCTTGAAAAGCTTTGCAATGTTATTTTCAAATCTGATGAGTCTCTTTTCAAAGACGAAGCATAAAACTACTGCAACTGCTGCAGCGAATTCAAAAGTTGTTCTGATAATATCGATGTTTGACATATTTAAATCCTCCTTGGCGGGTGGTTTGTGTTAAAAACATTTGTTCTATGTCTTTATTATAGCAGGTGAACATTCGTTTGTCAAGACAAATGTTCGATATTTTTCGAACATTTTTTCGGTTGTTAGTTCAGATTGATTATAACACAACATATAGTATGCTGTCAATATACAATGCACAACAAATTGTAAAAATGTTCTGACAATATTCTGCAATATTTTTGAAAATTCAGAAAAGTTTTTTAAAAACTTTATTCGGATCACTAAAATTTTATGCTTCGTAAAAGCATTTGATGAATGGAAAATTTCGGTTATCTGTTGACTTTAAAAGGCGCAGGAAATATAATAATCGGGAATGGAGATGATACGGTATGTATAATTTATGGGCATTCTTCAGACAGAGTCTGATAAAAATGTGGCTTGCGGCAGAAAAATCAGTTTTCAAGCTTTCAAAGGGCAAATATCCCAAAGCTCTTTTCTGTTCAAAGGCAAACCCGCAGTGGGTCGGCAGCAAGGTTAAGGTGCTCTCAGAAGATGAGTATTCAACCGATATTGCGAAGGTCGATGAAAACGGCAACATAACCGATGATGATTTTGTTATTGTTTCAAGCACGGATTTTCATATCGACACAAACCATGACCTTAACTTTAAAACAATCAATTATTTTGTTAAGCATATTACCGATGTAAAGCCTGACCTTGTTGTACTGACAGGTGATATCATTCTTTCAAAATTCCAGCAGATTGATGCAATTCAGTTTGCTCAGATGATGGAAGAAATCGGAATTTACTGGACTATTGTTTTCGGTAATCACGAGGTGCGCGAGGAAAAAGGCTTTTATAAATATCTGATGATGAAGAGCTTTTCCGATTATCCTCATTGCCTTGCAAAGCACGGTCCCGATGAGCTTTACGGCTACGGTAACTATTCAGTCAGAATCCACGGTAAAAACGGCAAGCTTCGTCAGGCGCTGTTTATGTTTGACTCAGGCAGAGATATCAGGGAAGAATATACTGCGCAGTACGGACTTCCCAAGGATACTCAGGGATATGACTTTATAAAGAAAGAACAGATTGATTATTATAAATCTGAAATTGACACGCTCAGAGCAAAATACGGCGATTTCAAATCAATGGCATATATGCATATCCCCATCAAGGAATATGAGTATGCTTTCAAAGCGGATGAAAACGGCGTTTTTGTTCCCACGGGCGAATGCGAAATTCTTTATGGCGAGATGCTCGAGAGCGTAGGAAGCTCACCCTATAACAGCGGTTTATTTGATGCTTTTCTTGAAAAGGGAAGCACTCAGGCGGTCTTCAGCGGACATGACCATGTCAATGACTGGTGTGTACTTTATAAAGGAATTTATCTCGTTTATAATCAGGAGCTTTGCTATAATCTTTATAACTACGGAACAGTGCGTACGGATATTCCCGAAAAGAACTGGAACCACGGCGTAACCGTTACACGAATCAAGGAGGACGGAACAGTTGAGATTTCGCAGAGAAAAAACGGGGTTTATATGTAATTAAAGAGCAAAAAACAGGTTTGGAATATGTCTGTAATCCGAACCTGTTTTTTTATTGTCCGATTAAATTCTGAAAGATAATTCGATTAAACTTGCAAAAGTTATCCACACGCACATACAGTATATACTGCATAAAATAATGCTGATTAAGAAATAAAAACACTTGTAAAGTGGAAAACTTTACTGAAATATTTCTTAAAACGAAATAAAAACCGAAGTTTTCCACATTTTCCACGGGGTTTTCCACATTTGAAAGTTTTACAACTTTACACACCTCATCTGTAAAGCTGTATTACTTTACTGAATATATTCATGTATATATTTTATATTATACAGTATATTAAATATATATATTGCAAGAAACCTTTCATTTATAATATAAATATATAACTATAATATTAAATTATATAATATAACAAAAGACCGAATGCAAATTCTGCATTCGGTCTGTCTTGTTTATATCACTTTTCTGCCTTTTACATAAACCGCTCTGATTGTTTTCAGATCCTCGGACAAAACGAGGAGGTCGGCGCTTTTGCCTTCGCAGATGCTTCCCGTAGTTTTATCTGCGCCGATTACTCTTGCGGGGTTGATTGTAACGGATTTTATCGCTTGCTTGACGGGAATACCGAATCTGAGAAGATTCTGAAATTCATCAAAAAGATTTGTGATGCTTCCTGCGAGCGTGCCGTCTGCAAGGCGGGCGGCTCCGTTTTTGTTTATAACACGCTGACCGCCGAGAGTGTATTCGCCGTCCTCAAGGTCTGCAGCCATCATGGAGTCGCTGATAACAACCGTTCTGTTTTCGCCGAGGGCTCTGAATGTTATTCTGAGCGTGGGCTCGCAGATATGAATTCCGTCGCAGATAAGCTCTGCGGTCACACGGTCACTGTCGAGCACTGCGCCTACCGCACCCGCCTCACGGGAGGTGAGTCCGTTCATTGCGTTGTAAAGATGTGTTGCGTGAGATATGCCGTGACCGATTGCTTTGCTAAGGCATTCATAATCGGCGGTGGTGTGAGCGGCGGAAACCGTACAGATTTCCTTTGCCTTTTTTATGAATTCTTCTGCGCCGTTCATTTCAGGAGCAATGTCAACCAGCTTGATGGGGCAGATTGCGTTAAGTTCCTCAAAAAGCTCAAAATCGGGCTCGATGATGTTTTCTTCCGCCTGAGCGCCTTTCTTGGCAGGGGAGATGAAGGGTCCCTCCATGTTTATGCCGTGAATATATGCGCCCTCTTCCTTGCCCATTGTTTCCGCAACATATCTGAAGCTGTTTCTGATTTCCTCAACGGGAATTGTCATTGTTGACGGACAGAATGAAGTTATTCCGTGGGTCGCAAGAGTGCGGCTCATTCTTGCGGCTGAATCGGGATTGCCGTCCGTAGCGTCAGCCATGTTGCAGCCGTGAATGTGAATATCAATAAAACCGGGAAGCACGGTGCAGCCTGAAAAATCTTCACCGTCACCGTCAAGAATGCCGATTTTTTTTATTATTCCGTTTTCGATTTCGATATCTGCTTTTTCAAATTCAAAATCTTTATTGCAGATAAGAGTATTTTTAATAATCATTTTTATCACCTGAAATAATTATATCATATAAAATGCGGAGTGTCAAAAACAAAACGCAGCACTGATGTGCTGCGTCTGAATATGTTATTTAAATCAGGCTCTGTCTTCGATATATTCAACAAGATCGCCGACTGTCTTGATTTTTTCAAGTGCTTCGTCTGAAAGCTCAATATCAAACTCGTCTTCAATTGACATTGCAAGGTCGATGAGATCAAGGCTGTCTGCACCGAGCTCTCCTGTGATTGCAGCGCTTTCTGTGATGATGCTCTGATCAACTTCAAGCTGCTCGCTGATGATTTTTTTGAGTTTTTCAAATACCATGATTTTTCTCCTTTTAATTTATTGATTGTTTCCCCCCGGAAACCACAATATAAATATTATTGTTATTCGGGCGTTTTGTCAATAGTTATTTTTAACAAATGCAGAATATAATTTATTTTTTTGTTGATAATAAAATCAAAAAAGGGGTGAGCGGGCGAAATATGGATATTTTTATTGATTTGCTCAAAGCGTTCTTTGCGGGCGGAGTAATTTGCCTTATCGGACAGATTCTGATGGATTTAACCAAGCTTACGCCGGGAAGAATTCTTGTTATGTTTGTATCTCTCGGCGTGTTCCTGACTGCAATCGGTGTTTATGAGCCTTTTGTTGAATGGGCAGGGGCGGGAGCAACGGTTCCTTTATCAGGTTTCGGCTTTACATTGGCAAAAGGCGTTGAAAAGGCGATTGCCGAGCAGGGGGCAAGAGGAATTGTCACCGGAGCGTTCACTGCGGGCGCAGGCGGTGTTACGGTTGCAATTATGTGCGGATTGATAGCGTCGTTTATCTCGAAGCCGAAAGAAAAATAAGAACCCCTCGTGCTACGCACTCGGGAACCTTGTTGCTCGCTTTGCTCGCAATAAGAACCTCCTGAGCTACGCACTCGGGAATCAGGCTGCAATAAAAAAATTCCCGTTTCGCAGTGAAACGGGAATTCGGAAAATTTCAAATTATGCTTCAGCTTCGCAGCAGGAGCAGGAAACATAGTTTTCTTCGCAGTCTGCGGTGCTGTTTTTCTTCTCAAGGAACTTTTTAACTGCAAAATAAACGCCTGCAGCAACGCCTGCAATTGCAACGATGATGCCGACGATTTTAAGAACTTTCTTTAAGCAATCCATTTGAAAAACCTCCGTTTTTAAATTTACTACTAAATTATAACTTACTTGAGAGAGAATGTCAATAATTAAACAACCGTGGTCATAAAAATTTTACAACCACGGTTATCTCTTTAATTATTTTGCAAGTTTTGCAAGAGCCGACTTTTTGCGGGCAGCGTTGTTCTTGTGGAGAAGACCCTTAGCTGCAGCCTGGTCAACCTTCTTGATAGCTTCATTTACGAGAGCAGCAGTCTCGGGAGCGTTTGCTTCAGCAGCAACGTGAGCCTTTTTGATAGCTGTCTTAAGAGCTGTGTTGCGTGACTTGTTTCTTGCAGCTCTGGTCTTGTTAACAAGAACTCTCTTCTTAGCTGATTTAATATTGGGCATAATGGCACCTCCTTCTTCATACAGGTGATTATCATAACACATTTTTTTATCAATTGCAAGGAATTTTTTAAAAAATATTTCCAAGCATCGCAAATATATTACTAAATATCTTCAAAAAAATCAAGAGGTAAATTAAAATATGAATTTCAGAACTGATTTGGCGCTCGAAAGATGCGAATTTCTGGGAGAAAAAAACATTGACGGAATAGAGATTGAGCGCTTTGAGGCGAAAAAAGCAAAGGTTACGAGAATAGAGGTTAAAAACGAAAAAGGTGCGAGGGCGGTCGATAAACCGATAGGCAGATATGTGACGGTTGAGGTGACTCCGTTTGCGAAGCATGCGCAGTTTATTGATGACAGCTTCGGCGCTCTTTGCGATGAGATGAAAATGATGATTCCCGAAAAGGGGAGCGTCCTTGTTGCGGGTCTCGGAAATATAAGAATAACTCCCGATGCGCTCGGCCCCAAGTGCGCATCAATGATATTTGCAACAAGACATATTACGGGCGAGCTTCTGAGCGCAACGGGGTTGAGCGGTCTGAGGTGCGTAAGTGCGTTTTCAACCGGGGTTATGGGCGAAACGGGAGCGGAGGCAAGCGAGCTTATAAAAGGTGCGGTTGAAATGCTGAAACCTGATGCTGTTGTAACGGTTGATGCGCTTGCGGCAAGAAGCGTTGCAAGACTCGGGAACACGGTTCAGATGTGCAACACGGGGATTGTGCCCGGCTCAGGTGTCGGCAATTCCAGAAAAGAAATAAGCGAAAAAACACTCGGAGTTCCCGTAATTGCAATCGGAGTTCCTACGGTGGTTGATGCGGCAACACTTGTTTCGGATTATTCAGGTATCAATGAAATTGAAGACGATGCAAAAATGATGATGGTGACGCCCAGAGAGGTGGATCTGATGATTGAGCGGGCGGCAAAGCTTACCGCTCTTGCAATAAATTGTGCGCTTCAGCCCGATATCAGCCCCGAAGATATGCTGATTTTAACTGCATAAAACATGAAAAACAGTTTCCGGACAGCGTTCGGAGGCTGTTTTTTCTACATATTGTGTCTTTTGAAGGCTATGACCGCAAGACGAAAAATAATTTCTTAAAAAATTTCAAAAAAATTAAAAAAAGGCTTGTATTCTTGGGATTTATATATTATAATCTAAGCATCCCAAGGGAAGAAAAGGGGATTAGTGGGAAGTAAAACCGCGATTCAAAACGAATGAAAGGAGGCGGGGATTTTGTCAAACTTCAAAAGCTCGGAAATGAGAAAATTCGATCAGGTCAACAGAATGTCAATACCGCCTCAGTTCAGAGTGGAATTGGGCAGTCCCGTTGTGATTGTGAAATCGATTCACGAAGACCCCTGCCTTTTCATCTATTCCGAAAAGGAATATGACCGTTTCAGCAAATCTCTTATCCGCAAATGCAAGGGAAGGCAGCAGGCGGTAGCGCAAAGACAGCTTGCAAGCCGCATCGACCTTGCGGTTGTTGATAAATCGGGAAGAATATCCCTCAAGGATGATTTCAAGGAGTTCGCTCAGCTTGACGAAGACGTTTTTGTTATCGGCATGGGAAACAGACTTGAGCTCTGGAACAAGGAAAACTGGGATGAATATAACACCGCAAATCCTTTCGATTTCAGTGAGATAAGTCTTTATGACTTAGAAGAAGAGGATGGGGAGGAATAAAGATGAACGGAGAATTTCATCATATCCCTGTTTTGTTTAACGAAACGATTGATTCTCTTCAGATAAAGCCCGACGGAATCTATGTTGACTGCACATCGGGCGGCGGAGGTCATTCAAGCGCAATTGCAAGCCGCCTTAAAAACGGCAGACTGATTTCGATTGACAGAGACCCCGAAGCAATCGAGGTTCTGAAAGAAAGACTTTCAAAGTTCGGCTGTGTAACGGTTGTTCACGATAATTTTTTCAATATAAAAAACATTCTGGCTTCGCTCGGCATTGATAAGGTGGATGGAGTGCTTGCTGATCTCGGAGTCAGTTCACATCAGCTTGATGAGCCTTCAAGAGGCTTTTCGTTTCACCATGATGCACCGCTTGATATGAGAATGTCGCTTTCGGGTATGACTGCGGCGCAGGCGGTCAACACGCTGTCACAGAGTGAACTGCAAAAAATAATCTTCGAATACGGAGAAGAAAAGTTTGCGCCCTCAATATCCAAGGCAATTGTCAGGGCGAGGGAAATAAAACCGATTGAAACAACATTTGAGCTCTCGGATATCATAAAATCCGCAATGCCCGCCGCCGCCAAGCGTGACGGACATCCTGCGAGAAAGACGTTTCAGGCTCTGAGAATTTTTGTAAACTCAGAAATAACGGGGCTTGCAAACGCAGTGAGCGATATGTTTGACTGCCTCAGACCCGGAGGCAGGGTGAGTATAATAACTTTCCATTCGCTTGAAGACAGAACGGTTAAGCAGGCGTTTGCGCCTCTGGCCAAGGGCTGTACCTGCCCCAAGAATTTTCCCGTCTGCGTATGCGGCAACAAGCCTGACGCAAAGGTGCTTAAGGCTGTTACACCGAGCAAGGCGGAAATTGAAGAAAATCCCCGCTGCAGAAGTTCGAGACTTCGCACGGCGGAGAAATTATAAAGAATAAAAACATTATTACATATAAGCGGATGCTTAGTGTGAGAAAGGAGGAAGAAAAATGACGGAATACAACAGAAGCGAAGCCTATGACCTTAATCTTTTCGGTGCAGATGTGCTTTCATCCGCAGCGCCTGCTGTGAAGCCTTCCGAGCCTGAAAAGGTGAAGAAAACCGTTGCCAAGCCCGATGCGCAGGCGCTTGCGAGAGCGAAGGCGGAATCTGTGGCGGAAACAAAGCAGGCAATCAAGGTTCTTGCAGTTATTCTTGTTATGTTCTCCCTCTTTGCGGGTGTCCTTGCGGCAAGACTTACGGTCTATGACCTTAAAGCTCAGGCTGCGGAAAAGGAAATTGCGCTCAACGAAGCAAAAAGCGAAAATATCAGACTTAATATGGCTCTGAATGCCTTGATGTCACGCGAAAAGGTTGAAGAGTATGCAGTTAACGTTTTAGGAATGCAAAAAATACAGCGTTACCAGATTCATTACTTTGAGGACAGGGATGGCGACAGAGTAATAGTTTCCGGCGGCGACGCTGTAGATGCTGAAATTAAAGCAGACAATTAACATGGTTTTTTGTCTGCTTTAATTAGCATAGGCGGGGCATTGACGGGCATATAATTTAAAACGTTTCAACTCTCAGGGCTGTCTCAAATTTGCGGATTTTTAAGCTTTCACGGAATATATCCGATGATGTTTTGTCTGCTTTGAGGCGGCAGTTTTATTTTAATGAAAGGATTGATTTTGCTTTGGCAAATATAATTGATTTTTACCGTAAAAAGAAAAAAGAAACAGAGAAAAAATCTCCCAGAGCAAGATTCAATATGAGGGCAAAGGCCGCTTTTGCCGCATTAACGCTTCTTATCGGAGTTGTGGCGGTGAATCTCGGAAGAATTCAGATAATTGACAGCGATTTTTATAAAGAGCAGGCTGAGAAAAATCAGCTTTACGATACCGTTATAGATGCTGAAAGAGGAATTATCTATGACGCAAACGGTACAGTACTAGCAAAGAGCGCTTCTGTATGGAAGATTTACCTTAATCCTTATGAGATGCATAATGATGACAGAAGCGACGAGGTCAATGAAAACTTCAAAAAGGATGTCTGCCGGAAGCTTTCCGAAATAACGGGCGTTGAATATGAAGATATTCTCGAAAAGGCAAACAAAAGCGGATATAAATACATGGTTGTAAAACGCCGTGTTGAATATACGGAAAAAGAAACCGTAGCGGCGCTTTTCAACGAACCGTACAGATATTCCGTATATGAGACCGATTCAAAAGGAAACCCTCAGAAGGTTGACAAAACTATTAAATACAGCACCGTAATCGGAATTGACCCCGATGTAAAAAGATATTATCCCTATTCAAATCTCGCTTCTCATGTAATCGGCTTTACCAATGCCGACGGCGACGGAAGGGAAGGCCTTGAAAGCTTTTATAACGATGAGCTTTCCGGCATCCCCGGAAGAATCATAACCGCTCAGAACGGCAACAGCAAGGTTATGGAGGATGAATTCGAGACAGTTTATGATGCTCAGATGGGCACAAGCCTTGTACTGACCGTTGATGAGGTTATCCAGAGATATCTTGAGGATACTCTGAAGCAGGCTCACGAAGAAAGCGGCGGCGTCGGAGCTTACGGAATCGTTATGGATGTTGATACGGGCGCAATCAAAGCCCTTGCATGCATAGATAATTATGACCTTAATAATCCTCAGCATCTTGAAGAAGAGGATTATGAATATATTGCAACAGAGGGTGAAAATCCCGATACTCAGGCACTTGATGAATACCAGAAGGCGGATATTCTCAAAAAGTATCCTGATGATCCTGAGGCTCAGGCAACGGCACGAAGAACAAGCATAAGAAACAACATGCTTTATCAGATGTGGAGAAATCCCATTGTAGGCTATATCTATTATCCCGGTTCGGTTTTCAAAACGATAACTCTTGCCGCGGCTCTTGAAGAGAATGTTGTTTCGCCGGAAACAACGTTTACCTGCAACGGATATGCAAAGGTTGCAAGTGAAACCATGAATTGCCATAAGAGGGGCGGCCACGGAACGCAGGACCTTACGGAGGGTCTTATGAATTCCTGTAACCCGTTCTTTATCAACATCGGTCAGAAGCTCGGCAGCGAAAAATTTTATGAGTATTTTGAAGCTTTCGGCTTTACCGAGAAAACGGGAATAGACCTTCCTGCAGAATCCGTTCCCAAGGCGGGAAGCAACTATTATACCGAAGAAAAGCTCGGCATAGTTGAGCTTTCAAGCTGCGCTTTCGGTCAGTCGCTTCAGGTTACACCCATTCAGATGATAACGGCGGTAAGCGCAATTGCAAACGGCGGATATCTTATGACTCCGTATATCGTTGCAAAGCAGCTTGATGCCAAGGGAAATGTAGTTTCGGAAACACAGCCTACAGTAAGGCGTCAGGTCATTTCAGAGCAGACTGCAGCTGCGGTTTCGGAAATGATGGAAGCCGTTGTTACAAGAGGAACGGGTAAAAATGCATATGTCGCAGGCTACAGAGTGGCAGGCAAGACGGGAACCTCGCAGAAATACAACAAATCGGGTATTTACATTGCCTCGTTTGCTTGCTTCGCACCCGCTGATGACCCCGAAATCGCCGTTCTCATTATGGTTGATGAGCCTCAGGGAACAAGAATCAACGGCGGTCAGATATGCACTCCCGTAGCGGCGCAGGTTGTTGAAAAAACGCTTGAATATATGGGTGTTGAAAGACAGTATTCGGATGACGAAATAGAGTTCCTTGATACCAATACACCCAACCTTGTCAATCTTTCGGTTGAAGAAGCAAAGAATTCTCTTAAATCAGCAGGCTTCTCTGTCAGGGTTGCAGGCGAGGGAGACACCGTTATCAGTCAGGTGCCCGCTTATAATCAGACAATTCCAAAAGACGGCGTTATTGTTCTTTATACCGAGCAGAACGCTCAGCAGCTCAAAACAACCGTCCCCGACCTTACGGGACTGACGCTTTCGCAGGCTAATAAATATGCGATTGCATCAGGATTAAATATAAGAATTTCAGGCAATGCTTTGAATGAGGGAGAGATAGTTTCTTACAGTCAGAGCGTTGAAAGCGGAACCGAGGTCGATTACGGCTCAACGGTTACCGTCTATTTTGAATCAACAGTCGGACTTGACGATTTGGCGGAATAGTATTTTCATTTATGTTAACAGGAGGATAAAAGATGAAGCTTACAGAGCTTACCAAAGAGCTTGAATATATCGGAAATCTTGCAGAAGCGGAAGTTGATTTTATAACTGATGATTCCCGTGCTGTAAGAGAAAACTGCATTTTTGTCTGCATTGCGGGCATGCATTTTGACGGTCACACCAAGGCTGCCGAGGCTCTTGAAAAAGGCGCGGCTGCGGTTGTTGTTCAGAAGGATATGGGGCTTGACAATCAGATTCTTGTCAAAAACACAAGAGCGGCCTATGCTCTTCTGTGCTCCGCATTATTCGGCCATCCCGAGAGAAAGCTTAAAATAATCGGTGTTACGGGAACAAACGGAAAAACAACCTCCTGCTTTATTCTCAAATCGGTTCTTGATTCTCTCGGCTACAAGAGCGGTCTGCTGGGCACTGTGAAGAATATAGTCGGCGACAAAGAATATCCCGCATCTCTCACAACACCCGATTGCTATGAGCTTTTCTCGCTCTTTGCTCAGATGGTTGAAGCAGGCTGCGATTACTGCGTTATGGAGGTTTCTTCCCAGGCGCTTGACCAGAGAAGAGTTGAGGGTGTGCGTTTTGCTGCCGCTATCTTCACAAATCTTACGCAGGATCACCTTGATTATCACGGCAATTTTGAGAATTATCAGGCCGCAAAGCATATGCTTTTTGAGAATTCCGACCTTGCGGTTATCAATATCGATGACGAAGCTGCGGAATATATGCTTTCGGGTACCGATTGCAGAAATATCACATTCTCAGTTGAAAATGACAGCTGCGATTATTCTGCAAAGAATATAAGAAACACCGAAGCAGGTGTTAAGTATGAGCTTGTCAGAACAGGCGATATCGGCAGAGTCAGATTTGCCGTTCCGGGCAAATTCTCGGTTTATAATTCAATGGGTGCGGCTGTCTGCCTTATTGAACTCGGATTCGATTTCAGAGAGGTTATCGAAAAGCTTGCTCTCTGCACAGGTGTTCCCGGCAGAATGGAGGTTATTCCCGTTGATAAGCCCTATACGGTGCTTATTGACTATGCACACACTCCCGACGGACTCGAAAATGTTATTTCGTGCGTGAGGGAAATTGCTCAGGGCAGAGTAATAACACTTTTCGGCTGCGGCGGCGACAGAGACAGAACAAAGAGACCTCTTATGGGTAAAATAGCCTCAAGACTTTCGGATATCGCTATTGTTACCTCGGATAACCCCAGAAGTGAAGACCCCGAAGACATTATCAAAGATATTCTCGAGGGAATCAGCAAGCATTCGGGCAAGATAATTGTTGAAGCAGACAGAAAGAATGCCATAAAGAAGGCGCTTTCCGTTGCACAGGCAGGGGATATCATCATCCTTGCGGGAAAGGGTCAGGAAACCTATCAGATTCTCGCAAGCGGCAAGATTGACTTTGATGAACGCAAGGTTGTTGCCGAAATACTTTCCGAAAATGCGGAGGGCTGAAAATGAAGCCTATGACATTTAAAGAAGCCGCTGCGGCTGTCGGCTCGGTGACGGAGCTTGCGGGCAGCTTCAGCTGTATATGCACCGACACGAGAAAAATTGAAGACGGTTGTCTTTTTATAGCAATCAAAGGTGAAAATTTCGATGGTCACGATTTTGCGGCAAAAGCAATCGAAAACGGTGCGCAGGCTGTTCTTTGCGAAAGAGACTGCGGACTCGGAGAGAGGCAGATTCTTGTTGAAAACACAAGGCTTGCGCTTCTTGACCTTGCGAGTTATTACCGAAGCCTCTTCAATATAAAAGTTATCGGTATTACGGGAAGCGTCGGCAAAACAACAACCAAGGAAATGGTGCATGCCGTAGTTTCTTCAAAATACAATACTCTTAAAAACGAGGGTAATCTTAATAATGAAATAGGCGTTCCGCTGACACTTTTCAGGCTTGAGAAAACCCATGAAGCCGCTGTTATCGAAATGGGAATGAGCGGGTTTGGTGAGATTTCAAGAATGACAAAGGCGGTAAAGCCTGATATCGCAATCATAACCAATATCGGTGTTTCGCATATTGAAATGCTCGGCTCAAGAGAGGGAATTCTCAGGGCAAAGCTCGAAATCCTGGAAGGAATGAAAAACGATGCGCCCGTTATCCTTAACGGCGATGACGATATGCTTGTTACCGTAAGACCGGGTGCGCATCCTGTTATTTATTACGGAATTGAAAACGGCGAAGCGGCTGTCAAGGCGTCCGATGTTGCCGCAAAAGAGAATGAAATTTCAATGAATATTGATTCCGGAGACGGGAAAGCTCAGGTAAAGCTTCCCTTCCCCGGACGCCATAATGTTTATAATGCACTCTGTGCGGTTGCGGCAGGTCAGCTTCTTGATATTGAGCCCGAAGCGGCGTTTGAGGCGCTCAAAGGCTATGTGCCTGCAGGCATGAGACAGAGAATAAACAAAAAATGCTCAATCACCTTCATTGAGGACTGCTATAACGCAAGCCCCGATTCGCAGGCTGCGGCAATGGCTGTTCTCGGCGGAATGAATGCAAAAAGAAAAATTGCCGTTATCGGCGATATGCTTGAGCTTGGCTCGGTAAGCCGTGAGGCTCATTACGGAGTCGGTGTCAGAGCAGCCGAAAACGGAATAGATGTTTTGTTTACTTACGGAGAGCGTTCCCTTGAAACTGCAAGAGGCGCAACCGAAAACGGAGTCAAAACCGTTAAGAGCTTCAGCGATAAAAAAGAGCTTTCATCAGAGCTTTCTTCAATGCTTGAAGCTGATGACGCCGTGCTTTTCAAGGCGAGCAGAGGAATGAAATTAGAGGAAGTTATTTTTTCGGTATATGAGAAATTAGACAATAACTGAAAGGGCTGCTTTTGATGAATGTTATAACCGCTCATATTCTGGCAGGTGCCTCTGCTCTTGCCGTAACCGCTATCCTCGGATTCGTTATGATTCCGTGGCTCAGAAAGCTGAAATTCGGACAGACTATTCTTGATATCGGTCCGAAATGGCATATGAGCAAGCAGGGAACACCGACGATGGGCGGAATAATGTTTGTTATCGGTCTTTGCGCCTCGGTTATCCTGACTGTTGTTACGGATAAAATAATGGGCGGCGATATTGTCGGCGAGGGAAATCTTGTCAAGTCTGAAATGTATACAAAGCTCATAAGCGGAATTTTTATGGCTCTTGCCTTCGGGCTTATCGGCTTTGTTGATGACTATATCAAGGTTGTAAAGCATCAGAATTTGGGGCTCACGATAAAGCAGAAAACCTTTGCTCAGCTTGCGGTTATTCTTTCATATCTGACGAGCATTTATATGTCAATGCAGGGTCAGCCCTATATGTTTATTCCGTTTATCGGCGTTATCGAAATCGGATTTTTCTTCTGGATTTTCGGAATAATCATTATTTATGCGGCGATAAATGCCGTTAATTTTACCGACGGAGTTGACGGTCTGTGCGCAAGCGTTACGGCAACAACTGCTGTTTCGCTCGGCGCAATAGCTGTTTTAAAAGGCTTTTTCGGCTTCTCGGTGCTTTCAAGCGCACTTTTCGGAGCATGTATCGGATTCTTGTTCTGGAATAAGAATCCCGCCAAGGTTTTTATGGGCGATACAGGCTCAATGTTTCTCGGCGGTATGGTTGTTGCGATAGCTTATGCGCTCAACTGCCCGCTGATTCTGCTCATCTGCGGCATTGTCTATGTCATTGAAGGTGCTTCGGATGTTTTGCAGATTGTTTATTACAGAGTTACGGGCGGCAAAAGAATTTTTAAAATGGCGCCCATTCACCATCATTTTGAAATCTGCGGCTGGAGCGAAAAGAAAATCGTTTCAGTCTTTACTGCTGTAAACATTGCGGGCGGAATTGCCGCTTTTGCGCTGATGTATTACGGAGGATATCCGGTCTGATAAAATCAGGACAGAGAGGGGAGATTGTATGTCGGAAGCGGTAAGGCTCAATCCGCTGAAACGATTGTGGCTTCTGATAAAAAGGTTATGGGTTGTCTCAATGACAACGCTGAAAAACGAAATTATTGCAATAGGAAAAAGCTTTTCTTATCTCGGTCATCTGATAGGTGACAGATTTTCATACTATCTTTTAAGGAAAAAGGGCTGTGCAAAGCCTGAACCCATATTTTTCAGAGGACAGACAAATCTGACATTTCTTCTGTCGGTTGTTGCACTGCTTGCCTTCGGACTGGTAATGCTTTTCTCGGCAAGCTATGTTGAATCCTATGCCGAATATGCGGGAAATGAAAAAAAGCTCGGCGGTTATCAGGTCTTTGTTGAACAGCTTGTTGTTGCGGTTCTGGGTCTGATCGTGATGTGGATTGCATCTCATGTTAGAGTGGATGTCTACAGAAAGCTGGCTGGTGTTCTGTTCGTTGTTTCGCTGATTCTTCTTGTATATGTTCTGATAAATCCCGACATCAAGGACGGAAAAGAACATATCAAACGCTGGGTCAAGATTCTTGGTGTATCAATTCAGCCCTCGGAGATCGCAAAGCTTTCGCTCATAGTCTATATGGCGGCTATAATGGAAAAATATCAAAAGTATATTCAGAAAAGTGCGATGGCAATTTTTCCGAATGCGGTTCCCATCCTGATTGTTCTTTTCTTGATTTATTTTGAAAGCCATAACTCGGGTCTGGTTATCATCTGCGCAATCGGAGCTGCAATGCTTTTCTTCGGCGGAATAAAAGCGAGATGGTTTGTTGCGGGCGTTGTTATGGCGGTTATCGGAGTTGTTGCTCTTTGGTTTTACGGTGTTCACCTTGTTGAAAGCGGCGATCTTGATTCCTACGGACAGAGCCGAATCGAAATATGGGTAAAGCTTCTCACAAACTATAATTTTACGGGTGAAGAACGAAGAGGAGAGGCGTGGCAGTCATTGCAGTCGCTCTACGCAATCGGTTCGGGCGGACTTTTCGGACTCGGCTTCGGTCAGTCAAAACAGAAGCATATGTATCTTCCTGAGCCTCAGAATGACTTTATTTTTGCAATTATCTGTGAAGAGCTCGGCTTCTTCAGAGCAATAATAATCATGCTTGCGTTTGTTCTGCTTGTCGGCATGGGAATGTATATTGCCTGTCAGGCGAAAAGCAAGTTCGGCGCAATGGTTGCAATGGGTCTGACATTCAAGGTCGGCTTGCAGGCGCTGCTGAATTTCGGCGTTGTAACCTCAACGATACCGAATACGGGTATCAGCCTTCCGTTCTTCAGCTCAGGCGGAACAGCGCTGCTGTTGCAGCTTTTTGAAATGGGAATAATCCTTGCCGTGGCAAGAGAAAGCAGAAAGAAGGGCAGTTATGCTTTGCAATAAAAGAATTTTAATTGCTGCAGGCGGAACGGGCGGTCATATCAATCCCGCTCTCGGAACTGCAGGCTATATTAAAGAAAAACATCCGGACGCAGAAATCATCTTTGCAGGTACTGCAGACAAAATGGAAGCAAGGCTCGTTCCCGAAGCGGGCTATGAACTCAGAACAATCGAAATCAGCGGCTTCCGGAGAAGCTTTTCTCCCGAAGCAATAAAGCATAATCTCGGAACTCTCTCAAAGCTTCTCAAATCGTCTTCGCAGGCAAAGAAAATCATCAAGGATTTCAAGCCTGACCTTGTAATCGGCTTCGGCGGATATGTAAGCGGACCCGTTCTCAGAATGGCTGCTAAAATGGGTATTCCAACTGCCGTTCACGAGCAGAACGCTTTCCCCGGAGTAACAAACAAGGCTCTTGCGGGAAGCGTTGACAGAGTTATGCTTACCGTGCCTCAGGCTGAGCAGTATATGAAGCCTAAGAATCCCTGCGTTATCACGGGATTGCCTATCAGAGGCGATCTTCTTAAGGGTGACAGGGATTTTGCGAGAGCGGAGCTCGGCGTCAGCGATAAGCCACTCATTCTTTCAATGGGCGGCAGTCTCGGCGCAAAGCCCGTCAATGATGCCGTTCTCGGTCTTATCGTCAATAAGCATAAGGATAATGACTGCGTGTTCCTCCATGCAACAGGTAAGGGCGGCGCAGAAGCTTTCATTGAGAAGCTCACCGAGCAGGGTGTTGATGCAAGAAACAACCCCAACATCAGAATAGTTGAATATATTGATATCCCCAAGTGTCTGCCTGCTGCTGACCTTGTAATCAGCCGCTCGGGCGCAAGCACACTCAGCGAGCTTCAGGCTCTCGGTAAGCCTTCAATCCTCATTCCGTCGCCTTATGTTACCGAAAACCATCAGTATCATAACGCAATGGCTCTTGTCAACAACGGAGCGGCGGAAATCCTTGAAGAAAAGGATCTTACTCCCGACAGCCTCACCGAAAAGGTTAATTATCTTATTTCGGATAAGAGCAGACTTGAAACAGTCGGCAAGAATGCAAAAAACATGGCAATGCTTGATGCTACTCAGAGAATATATGAAACTCTCTGTGAGATAGTAAAATAAATTCACAATAAACGCGTCCTCGGAATAATATGCTAATAGCGTTATAATTTCAAGGAGCGTTGGTATGAAAAATATAATAATAAACGGCGGCAATGCCCTTGACGGCAGCGTTAAGCTTCAGGGCTCAAAAAACAGCTCGCTTCCCATTCTTGCGGCAACCGTTGCAATGAACGGCGTAAGTGTTATACATAATTGCCCGATGCTGTCGGATGTTTCGGCGGCAATAAAGATTCTCGAACATATCGGATGCAAGGTCAGATGCGAAGGAAATACGGTTACCGTTGATTCAACAAACGCTTCAAGGTGCGATATTTCCGAGCCGCTGATGCGTGAAATGCGCTCTTCAATTGTTTTTCTCGGTGCATTGCTTGCAAGATTCGGTATGGCGAAGGTGACGCCTCCCGGAGGCTGTGAAATCGGTCTGAGACCTATTGACCTTCATCTTTCCTCACTTCGGAGTATGAACGTTGAAATAACCGAAAAGGGCGGTATTCTCGACTGTGCGGCAAACGACGGAATAAAAGGCTGCAGTATCAGCCTTGCATTTCCGAGTGTCGGTGCAACCGAGAATATTATGCTTGCTTCGCTTGGCGCAAGCGGTGAAACGGTTATCAATAATGCTGCAAGAGAGCCTGAAATCAAGGACCTTGCGGATTTCCTCGTAAAATGCGGAGCGAAAATCAGCGGAGCAGGGCAGAGCGTAATCAGAATTGAGGGCAGAAGCACTGCAAAAAATGTCGAACACACGGTAATCCCCGACCGCATTGTTGCTTCAACCTATATGGCGGCGGCAGTAAGTGCGGGCGGTAAAATAGCAATTAAAAATATCAACAGGGAGCATCTCGTGCCCGTAATCCATGCTTTTGATATTTCAGGCTGTAAGCTTGATTTCAATGGTGATGAGCTTATTCTTGAAGCCCCGTCAAGACCCGGAAGAGTGCGTTATATCCGCACAATGCCTTATCCCGGTTTTCCGACGGATTCTCAGGCGGTTGTTATGGCAATGCTGACAAAAGCAAGGGGAACAAGTATCATAAATGAAAACATTTTTGAGAACAGATTCAGGCATGTTCCCGAGCTTATAAAAATGGGTGCGGATATAAGAGTTGAGAATAACTGCGTTGCAGTTATCGAGGGAGTCGGAAGACTTCATGCTGCAGGTGTGGCTGCGAGCGACCTCAGAGGGGGATGTGCTCTTGCGGTTGCGGCGCTCGGTGCGGAAGGGACAACTGTCATCGGGCAGATTCATCATATTGACAGAGGCTGCGAGTCTCTCGAAAATGACCTCGCCCTTCTCGGGGCGGATATAAAAAGAATATAAGATGAACGGAAATCTGCCCGTGAAAATGACGGTTCGGATTTATTCGTTCTCCTGAAGGTGGACAAAAAATGGAAAGAGAAAAATATCAGGTTGAATTAACTCCCGAAGAAAAGGCGGCAAGAAGAAAGCGTGCTCAGAATAAAAGAAAAATGAGGCTTGCAATTGTTGTTATCGGCTTCATTCTTATAATCGGCACAGTTGTCGGCGGAATAACTTCGCTTTTTGTTTTCAGAGTAAAAAGCTTTTCTGTTGAGAGCGAAAGCACTGTGTATGATCAGCAGAAGATTATTGACGCAAGCGGAATAGCTCTGAATAAAAGTCTGATTTTTATTGACCTCGATAAGGCGGAAAAAACGGTTGAAAGAACTCTTCCGTTCCTTAAAAATGTTGAAATTACCAAGAAGCTTCCTACGGGTCTTGTTATCCGTTTTGAGGAATCGGGCATGGCATATGCCGTTGAGGTTTCGAGCGGCACTTATGCAATAACCAATGATGAATTCAAAGTGCTGAGCGTTTCAGGCATCGTTCCCGAGGGAGTCGTTCCCGTCAGGGGACAGATTCCCGTAAAATATGATGTCGGAGAAACAATCGCATTTGTTGCGCAGAATGAAGAAGATAAAAAAGCTCCTCCCGTTGAGGATAAGGCGTTCAATGTTCTTTCTGCAATTTCATCATCCGTTGCCGAAAAGGAGTTTGAAGGAATAACTGCAATCAATATTTCTTCTTTATTTGATATATACATTATATATCAGGACCGAATTCTGATTGAACTCGGAGATTCTCAGAATATTTCGTCAAAGTCGGATTTCTTCATCAGAGCAATAGAAGAGGAAAATATGATTGATAACTCCAAAACGGGAATAATGGATTTCACCATATCGGAAACCGCTTATTTCTGCCCTGCAGATATAAGAGATATCCCTGAGCTTGCAGAGCATCTCGGGGTTGACGAGCAGACGGAAGAAGAGGATGAAAGCGAAGAAAATGTTGAAGAAAAACCCGAAGAGGAGACCTCTGAAGAAAGCGGCGAAGAGGAAGAAACAAGCGAAAATGAAGAGTAAATTATAATTTTATTTCGGAAAAATCAGGAAGAATTTGTCGTGAAACAATAAAACAAGCAAAAATCTCATTTAAATTGTAAAAAAACTTGCAATTTAATGAGATTTTTTCATTTTCTTCTTGTTTTTTTAAAAATTATGTGGTAACATAATTCTGTTTAAATCTATACTTTTATAATATATAGGGGGTTTATCACAATGGCATTTGAAATTGATAACGATTTTGAAAGTGCAGTGCAGATAAAAGTAATCGGTGTCGGCGGCGGCGGCGGAAACGCTGTTAACCGCATGATAACCTCAGGCGTTCTCGGTGCAGAGTTTATCGCTGTTAACACCGACAAGCAGGTTCTTGTGCACTCAAAGGCAACCCATAAGATTCAGATTGGCGAAAAGTCAACTCACGGCCAGGGCGCAGGCGGCAAGCCTGAGGTTGGCGCTAAGTCCGCAGAAGAAAGCAGAGATGCAATTGCTGATGCTCTTAAGGGCACAGATATGGTATTCATCACCGCAGGTATGGGCGGCGGCACAGGAACAGGTGCAGCTCCCGTTATCGCACAGGTAGCCAAGGATATGGGCTGCCTCACCATCGGCGTTGTAACAAAGCCCTTCAAGTTTGAAGGCCGCAGAAGAATGCTTCAGGCTCAGGACGGTATTTCAAAGCTTGCTGAGCATGTTGACAGCCTTATTGTTATTCCCAACGACAGACTCCGTGCGCTCGATGAGAGAAAGAAGACTATTGCTGAAGCATTTGCAGAGGCAGACGAAGTTCTTCTTCAGGGTGTTAAGAGCATTTCAGAGCTTATCAAGATTCCCGGCTTCATCAACCTCGACTTCGCTGATGTTACCAGCGTAATGAAGGATGCAGGCTATGCTCATATGGGTGTTGGTCGTGCAAAGGGCAAGGACAAGGCAGAATGCTCTGCAAACGCAGCAGTTTCCAGCCCGCTTCTTGAAACCTCAATCGCAGGCGCAAAGGGTGTTATCATCAGCATTACCGCTTCCGACGATGTTGACCTTGAAGATGTTGAGAATGCAGCAGAAATCATCACCTCAAAGGCTCACGAGGATGCAAACATCACATGGGGTATCGCATTTGATCCCGATCTCGATGACGAAATGGTTATCACCGTTATCGCAACCGGCTTCGATTCAATTGCAAAAGAGCCCGAAAAGGTTAATGTTAACCCCTTCTATTCAGCACCCAAGGCAGCAGCTCCTGCAGCAGCTCCCGCAGCACCCGTTGCTCCCAAGGCAGCTCCCGTTGCACCCGCTGCTCCCGCAGCACCCTCAATTCCTCATTTTGGCACTCCCGCTCCCGCAGCAGCACCTGCAGCTCCTGCAGCAGCTCCCGCAGCTAAAGAGCCCGTAAAGTCAAATGACGGTTTTGAAGACGATCAGTTCTACATTATGATTAACGATATCATCAAGGGTAAGGACAATCAGTAATCTTTTTCCCCGTACCGTAAGGTGCGGGGATTTTTTATTGAAAATATTTTGATTTTATGGTAAAATAATTATATAAATAAAAAGGAGACTTATTATGATAAAGCATATTGTTTGTTTCAAGCTGAAGGATAACAGCGAAGAAAACTGCCTTAAGGCGAAGGAGGTTCTTCTCTCAATGCAGGGAAATGTTCCTCAGCTTCGCGGAATAGAAGTAGGCGTTGACTTCCTTCACTCCGAAAGGTCCTACGATATAATTCTTGAGGTGCTGCTTGATGACGAAAAGGCGCTTGAGGATTATCAGAATGACCCTTATCATTGCTCTGTTGTCAAAACACATATGCACGCAGTCAGGGAAGCGAGCGTTGCTGTTGATTATGTAATTTAATTGTTGTTTACCGATATTTTACTTTAAGGATTATAATAAAGCTATCAGGATGATAAAAAGCAGCGGAGGTGAAAAGCTTTGGTTGAAAGCTTAAACAAAAATTCAGGCGGCGCAGTTGTCTGCGAAGATGTCGCCGAGCGAGAAGTTTATATTTTTGTTCACGGAATGTTCGGATGGGGCTGCGGAGAAGGCATAAACAGTCATGCACCCTATTGGGGCGCGACAACAGGAGATCTGATGAAATATCTGACTGACAGTGGCTATGAATGCTATGCCGCCTCAGTCGGACCGATTTCAAGCGCATGGGATCAGGCTTGCGAGCTTTATGCTCAGATTATCGGCAAGAGAATAGACTACGGTGTACTTCACAGCCGTAAGTATAACCACAACCGTTACGGAAGAGAATACACAGAACCCCTTGTCAAGGATTTCGGCAAAGAGGGGCAGAATATCAGATTTCATCTCATAGGTCACAGCTACGGCGGAGTCTGCGTCAAGCTGCTTACACACCTTCTTACAAACGGTGCCCCCGATGAATATGAAGCCTGCGATGATGCTTCGGAGCTTTTTGCGGGCGGCAAGGAATCGTGGGTAAAAAGCTGCACGACTCTCTGCACTCCTCATAACGGAAGTACGGCTTATAATTATGTTGTCAAAAAGCATCTTAAGCCCATGTTCAAAAGCGGTGTTACTGCATGGGCAGGCTTTTTCGGAAGGTCACTTATTAACGGAAAGCTTGTTGATTTTCATCTTGAGCATTTTGGAATTACCGATGTTCCCGGCGAAAGGAATGCACCGAAGCTTTCAAAAATGTTCAGGAATTTCTATGAAACAAATGACAGCATAGAGTATGCGATAAGCCCCAAGGGTGCAAAGGAAATAAACGATCTCGTGAAAATAAGCGAAAATGTATATTATTTTTCTTATGCCTTTGATTCAACCGAGAAGGTAAAGGGAAAATACAAAACAAAGAATTCAGACTTTTTCCTTATGTCAATGACGGGCAATGCGCTTATAAGATTCGGTGAATATACGGATGAGGAAACGGGAGAGTCTTTTGATGAAAGCTGGCTTCCGAATGACGGCCTCGTCAATGTAACCTCTGCCTTATATCCCGAAAACAATCCGCATGCTGAGTTCGACTCGGAAAACATAAAGAGAGGTATCTGGAATGTTATGCCCGTTCAGAAGGGCGACCACGGAACGGCAATCGGTCTTTTTGCCGATAAACTGCAGACCCGTTTGTTCTATGATAATCTTATTAAAACGCTCTCTTCGCTTAAATGAGGTGGAAAAATGGCAGTTGTTCTTGTCGTTGAAGACGATAACAATTCAAGAATTCTGACAAGGGCTTACCTGAAGCCTTATTATGAAGTAATATGCGCCGAAAACGGCGAAAAGGCTCTCGCATGTCTTGAAAACAAGCATGTTGACCTTGTTGTTGCAGATATCATGATGCCCGTTATGGACGGCTATGAGCTTATAAAAAAAATCCGGAGCGACGGAAACGAAATCCCCGTTGTTTTTCTGACTGCTAAGCAGGAATTCAGCGATAAAAAAGCGGCATTTTCGTCAGGCGTTGACGATTATATGACAAAGCCCGTAAACTATGAGGAGCTTCTGTGGAGAATAAACGCTCTGCTCAGAAGGTCAAAAATTGCGGCAGAAAAGAAAATAGTAATCGGTGAAACTGTGATTGACTCTTCGTCCTATACCGTTGTCTGGGGCAATGAAAATGTCCAGTTTCCCAAAAAAGAGTTTGAAATGCTCTTCAAGCTTCTTTCCTATCCGAATATTATTTTTACGAAGAATCAGCTTCTTGACGAAATATGGGGTATCAATTCCGAAAGCGGCGAGGATACAGTCAAAACCCATATAAGCAGAATCCGCAACAAGCTTCGCACCTGCAAGGATTTTGAGATTATAACAATCAAAGGTGTGGGCTATAAGGCGGCGGTCAGAGAATGAAAAAACGGATGAAATTTGCAACAACGCAGAGAAGAATAACAACCCTCTTTGTGTTCCATACACTGGTTATTGTTGTTGCTTCTATATTGACTTATCTTCTTGTCGAATTCGGCAGAGAGGTTATGTCGGACCCTGATTCGCACGCGGGAACGGTTATTTACAAAATAACTGTTGCCATTGCTCCGATACTCGAAAAAATATGGCCAAATATCGAAAACAATATTTTTTCAAGTTCTCTGGGCACGATAATTCCCATGTGTATCATCCTTATTCCGCTTAATATCAATCTCTCAAGGCTTATTTATCGCAGCGTGACCGGACTCACTCAGGGCATTGAGGATATCGGAGAAGGAAAGTTTGAAACAAGGCTTGATGTAAACAAGGGCGGACTTTTTGCTCATACTTATGAAAGCTTCAACAAAACAGCAGAAGAGCTTTCAAATGTAACAAAGCTGAAAAACGATTTCATAAATAATTATTCTCATGAATTCAAAACTCCGATTTCGTCAATCAGCGGCTTTTCACTGTTGTTGCTTGAAAGAGATGACCTGAGCGAAGAAGAAAGAAACAGTTATCTGAAAATAATCAATGCAGAAGCAACGAGGCTTGCCGACATGGCAAACAGCACTATTATGCTTTCAAAGCTTAATAACCAGCAGATTGTTACCGATAAAACGGAATATGAGCTTGATGAACAGATAAGAATGTGCATAATCATTCTGATGCAGGAATGGACCAAGAAAAATATTGAGATATCAAGCGAACTCGATTCCGTTATATATAAGGGTAACTCCGATATGATGAGCCGTCTGTGGCTTAACCTCATCGGAAATGCGATTAAGTATACTCCCGAAAACGGTGAAATTGAGGTCAGGCTGAAAAAAGATGATAAAAAAATCATTGTTGAAATCAGCGATACGGGAATCGGAATGAATGAAGAAACGATGAGCCGTGTTTTTGACCAGTATTATCAGGGAGAAACAGCTCATTCGGGTGCAGGGCTCGGTCTCGGGCTTCCGATATGCAAAAGAATTGTTGAGCTCTGCGGCGGCGATATTTCAGTTAAAAGCGCACCCAACGAGGGAAGTACATTCACTGTTACTTTGCTGGTATAATTATTATAAAGATAACAATACCGATAAGGTAGGGCGGGGGCTTGCTCCCGCCGTTTTTCTGTTTATTGACGAATTTCATATAATATGGTATATTTTATGTATTAAATTGCGGATGTGATAATATGAAAAGTTTAAAAAAGAAAGCGTTCAATGTTATCGGTAAGGTTGTCAACAAGGTCATTGCTTCAACATCGCAGGATACCTCTGCGTATGACAATGACGGTTATCAGCCGCCCGAAGAAATGAAAGCTCTTTGCAGAGCGGTCGGTGCCGAAAGCATTGTTATGCTTAAAAACGAAAACAATGTTTTGCCCATAACTGAGGATAAAACTGTTTCCGTTTTCGGCAGAGTGCAGAATGACTGGTTTTATGTCGGCTACGGCTCAGGCGGCGATGTCAATGCGCCTTATAAAATCGGCTTTATGCAGGGGCTTAAGGATGCGGGAATAAATGTTAACCGTGACCTTGCCGAGATTTATGAAAAATGGTGCAGGGAGAATCCCGTTGATGACGGTTTCTGGGGTCATTGGCCGATGTGCTATGATGAAATGCCCGTGAGCCGTGATGTTGCAAGAGACGCAGCAAGAAATTCGGACACCGCAATTGTCATTATCGGCAGAGCAGCAGGCGAGGACAGAGAAAACAAGCTTGAAAAGGGCAGCTATTATCTTACTGACGAAGAGGTAATGATGCTTGACAGCGTAACCGCAGAATTCAAAGAGGTTGTTGTTCTTCTTAACTGCGGCAGCATAATGGATATGTCTAAGCTTGATTCCTACGGCAGCAGGATTTCATCAATTCTTTATGTATGGCAGAGCGGTATGGAAAGCGGAAATGCCGTTGCGGATGTTCTTTCGGGAAAGCTTTCGCCCTGCGGTAAGCTTACCGACACAATTGCAAGAAACTATGAGGATTATCCTTCAAGTAAGGATTTCGGCAACAAGGATTTCAACTGCTACACAGAGGATATATATGTCGGCTACAGATACTTTGAAACCTTTGAGAAAAACAGAGTGCTTTATCCCTTCGGTTTTGGTCTGAGCTATACCGATTTTGAAATAACCGTTGAAAAATGTGCATTTGTGAATGAAAGCATTTTCACTTATGTGAATGTTAAGAATACGGGCAAGGTGTCGGGCAAGGAGGTTGTTCAGGCTTATTTTGAAGCTCCGTGCGGAAAGCTCGGAAAAGCCTCCCGTTCACTTCTCGCGTTCGGAAAAACAAAGCTTATTCAGCCCGGTGAGAGTGATAAGATTCTCTTCGAACTGCCCATTAAGAAAATGGCGTCATACGACGATGAAAATAACTATGCATATGTTCTCGAAAAAGGACTTTATAAAGTCTATATCGGCTCGGATGTACGCTCGGCAAAGCTTTGCTGTGAATATGAGCAGGCAAAGAGCGAAATAGTTGAAAGATATGCCCAGACTGCAGCGCCAAAAGAGAGCTTTAACCGTCTCAAAGCAGACGAAAACGGCAGAAAAACCTATGTTCCCGTTCCGACTGCAAAATATGATTTAAAGAAGATTATTCTTGATTCACTCCCCGAAGCAACCAAGCCGGACGGCAGATTCTATCTTCTCAAGGATGTCAAAGAAGGCAGAATAACCATGCAGCAGTTTGTTGCTCAGCTTTCGGCTGATGAGCTTGAAGCAATCAGCAGGGGAGACTACATAATGGGCAGCCCTCTCGGCGCGGCAGGTAATGCGGGTGTTTTCGGCGGCGTTCTCAAGTCACTCAGAGACAAGGGTGTTCCCGCAGTCACAACAACCGACGGACCCTCGGGTATCCGCCTCAAGCAGCGTTCATCGCTTCTTCCAATAGGAACGGCGCTTGCCTGCACATGGAATACCGAGCTTGTCATGGCTCTTTATAATCAGGTCGGTCTTGAAATGAAGGACCATGGCTCACATGTTCTTCTTGCGCCCGGGATGAATATTCACAGAAATCCGCTTTGCGGCAGAAACTTTGAATATTTCTCCGAAGACCCCGTTGTTACGGGTCTCATTGCGGCGGCAATAGTTGAAGGCTTGCAGAAAACCGGAGTCTCGGCTTGCCCGAAGCATTTTGCATGCAACAATCAGGAAACAAACAGAACCCATAACGATTCAAGAGTTTCAGAAAGAGCTCTCAGAGAAATCTATCTCAAAGGCTTTGAAATCTGCGTTAAGAAGGCCAAGCCGCAGAATATAATGACATCTTATAATAAGATTAACGGCGTATGGGGTCATTATCATTATGAGCTTTGCGAGAGGATTCTCAGAAAAGAATGGGGTTATAAGGGCTGTGTAATGACCGACTGGTGGATGCGTTCCTCAAAATCACCTGAATTCCCGAATCTCTGCAATCAGGCGTACAGAGTCAGAGCGGGTGTCAATGTGCTTATGCCCGGCGGCGGCAGACTTAACAAGAAAAAGCCCGACGGCACTCTCCTTAAAACTCTCGGCGACCCTGACGGCATAACTCTCGGCGAACTGCAGAAAAACGCTGCCGATATTCTTAATTTCGCAATCAACAGCAGCGCAAACAGATAAAAAAACGGTGTAAAGTCAGATGACTTTACACCGTTAATTATAATTACTGCATTTTTTCCTGCTTGACTTTATGGTCAACAATGTGTCTCTTTGCGAGTTCAGCCGTAACTTCGTCAATGCTGATGCCCATTTCAATCATCATAACCGTGATGTGATAAATCAGATCGGCAATTTCATAAACAGTTTCAGCCTTGTCGCCGCCCTTTGCGCCGATGATAACCTCGGTGCATTCCTCGCCGACCTTCTTGAGAATTTTGTCAATTCCCTTTTCAAAAAGATAGGTTGTGTATGAGCCTTCCTTTTTGTTGACCTTTCTGCCTACAAGCATCTCATAAAGACCTTCATAGGAGAAGCCTTCTTCGTTGCTTGTCACGATGTCTTCAAAGAAGCAGCTTTCGCTTCCCGTGTGGCATGCGGGGCCTGCCTTGATAACCTCAATGAGAAGGGTGTCTTTGTCGCAGTCTGTACGGATTGTAACAACCTGCTGAGTGTTGCCTGAGGTTTCGCCTTTTCTCCAGAGCTGCTGTCTGCTGCGGCTGAAGAAGCAGGTTTTGCCTTCCTTCATTGTTATTTCAAGGCTTTCGGCGTTCATATATGCAAGCATAAGAACTTTTTTAGTGTAAAAATCCTGAACTATTGCAGGAATAAGACCGTCTTTGTTATATTTAAGTTCAACCATTTTTAAATCCTCATCTCTATGTTGTTATCATTAAGATAATGCTTCAAGTCCATGATATTGACTTCCTTGAAGTGGAAAATCGAAGCCGCAAGACCTGCGTCTGCGCAGCCTGCACGGAAAAGCTCAAGGAAATCCTCTTTTTTTCCTGCGCCGCCGCTTGCTATAACGGGAATTGAAACAATGTCACTGATTTTCTGAAGCATTTCAAGGTCAAAGCCCTGCTTAACTCCGTCTGTGTCAATGCTGTTGACTACGAGCTCACCCGCACCGTTATTTTCGCCCATTCTTGCCCATTCAAGAGCATCAATGCCTGTGTCAATTCTGCCGCCCTTGCTGAAAATATGGAAAGAGCCATCAACTCTTTTGATGTCCATTGAAAGAACAACGCACTGGTCGCCGTATTTCTTTGCGGCTTTTTCGATAATGGAGGGGTCTTTTATTGCGCCCGAATTTACCGAAACCTTGTCTGCACCGCATTTGAGAACTCTGTCAAAATCCTCAAGAGTGTTTATGCCGCCGCCGACAGTAAGCGGAATGAATATTTCGCTTGCAACCTGAGTGAGTGCGTCGGTGAAAAGCGCTCTGCCCTCAAAAGAAGCAGTTATGTCATAAAAAACAAGCTCATCAGCACCGCTGTCATTATAAAAATGAGCAAGCTCAACGGGGGACGCAACATCCTGAATACCCTCAAAGTTAACGCCCTTGACAACTCTGCCGTTTCTGACATCAAGGCAGGGGATAATTCTTTTTGTTATCATTTTGCACCTCCTGCCGCTCTGAGCACCTCGGCGAGATCAAGCTTTCCTTCGTAAACGGCTTTGCCGACGATTGCGCCGTAAATGCCCATCTCCGAAAGGGTTCTGATTTCGTCAATGAAGGTTATGCCGCCCGAAGCAACGATATCAAGCCCCTTGATTTCGCTTAATTCTTTGTATATTTCAAGGTTAGTGCCCGAAAGCATGCCATCCTTTGAAATGTCGGTATAAATAACGGTTGAAACGCCTGTGTCACGAAGCTTCTTGCAGAATTCAACCGAATTTACCGTTGTTGTTTCAAGCCAGCCGTTGACTGCAACGAGTCCGTTTTTTGCGTCAACGCCGACTGCGATTGCGCTGCCGTATTTTTTGACAGCTTCTTCAACAAACGGGTAGTTTCTTACTGCCGCCGTGCCGAGGATAACTCTTTTTACTCCGAGCGAGAGATAATCCTCAATTCGCTTCATGTCACGGATTCCGCCGCCGACCTCAATGAAGAGGTCTTTTATTTTTGCCGCCTCCCTGATAGCGTCAAAATTAACGGGTGCGCCGTCCTTTGCGCCGTCGAGGTCAACCATATGCAGGTTTGTTGCGCCTGCTTTCATAAATTCCTTTGCCATTTCGGCGGGTGAATCGGCATAAACTTTTACATTGGCGTAATCGCCTTTTGTAAGTCTTACAACCTTGCCGCCGAGAATGTCCGTTGCGGGAAATATCTGCATATATAAATTCTCCTTATAACTCTGAGAATGCTTTGAGAAGAGCAAGGCCCTTTGCACCGCTCTTTTCCGGGTGGAACTGCATTCCGTAAACGCTTCCGCTTCTGACTATTGCAGGCACTGCAACGCCGTATTCGGCAAAAGCAAGGGTGTTTTCAACGCAGTTTCTTGCGTAGAATGAGTGAACAAAATACATATAGTCGCCCGGCTCAATATATTTGAAAATCGGGTCAGCTTTTGCTAAATTCAGCTTATTCCAGCCCATATGGGGGATTTTTAAATCTGAGGGAATCTGACCTTCAAGAGGTCCTACATAGCCTTTGATGAGACCGAGACCGATATGAGAGCCGTATTCAAAGCTTTTCTCAAAGAGAAGCTGCATTCCGAGGCATATTCCGAGAATAGGCTTGCCCTGAGCGGCAAGCTCTTTTATAAGCTCAGCCATTCCGCAGTCACGCAGCTTCTTTGCTGCATCGCCGAATGCGCCGACTCCGGGAAGAATAATTTTATCCGCTGCGGTGATTTCGTCCTTATCGCTTGTTATTTTGCATTCTATTCCGAGGCTTTTAAGTGATGAAGAAAGAGAAAAAAGATTGCCGCAGCCGTAGTCGATTATTGCAATCATTACAGAAGTCCTTTCGTTGAGGGAATTTCACCGCCGAGAGTTTTATCTTCAAAAACAGCCTTGCAGAGTGCTCTTGAAACCGCCTTGAAAATGCCCTCGATTATGTGGTGGCTGTTTTTGCCGTAAAACTGTTTGATGTGAAGAGTAACATCACTGTTGCGGACAAAAGAAATGAAGAATTCTTCAATCAGTTCTGTATCCATTCCGCCTACCGCGGGGGTGGGAATGGCAACATCATAGTTGAGATATGCTCTGCCGCTGATGTCAACGCTTGCAAGAATAAGGGTTTCATCCATGGGAAGAACAATGCTTCCGTAGCGTGAAATTCCTCTTTTTTCGCCGACCGCCTTTGCAAAAGCCTGACCGAGAACAATGCCGACATCCTCAACAGTGTGATGATAGTCAACATGGGTGTCACCTATGCATTTAACCTTTAAATCCATTCTGCCGTGGCGTGCAAAAAGCTCAAGCATATGATCAAGAAAACCGCAGCCCGTGTCGATTTCGCTTTTGCCCGTTCCGTCAAGGTCAAGCCAGAGGTCTATATCGGTTTCGTTTGTTTTTCTTTTGATGGCAGCCTCTCTCATTTTGTTGCCTCCAGTATTTCTTTGATTGTTTCAACGAGTGTCTGCATATCTTCGGCTGAACCGACGGTTATGCGAAGATAATTATCAATTTTCGGTTTGTTGAAATAACGGATAAGAATTCCTTTTTCGCGAAGCTTTGCTGCAATTTCCGAAGCGGGCATTCTGTCGCTGCTTGCAAAAATGAAATTCGATTTTGAGTTTGTGCAGGTGAAACCGAGCTCACGAAGCTGAGCCGTAACCTTTTCTCTGGTTTCAACAATCTGCGCAATCTTACCGTCATAGTATTCGTTATCAGCGATTGCTGCCGCTGCCGCTTTGACGGAAAGAGTGTTGATGTTATAAGGATTGAATGAGAATTTAAGCTTGTTCAGGTCCTCGATAAGTTCCTTTGAACCTATGCCGAATCCGACTCTAAGGCCTGCAAGCGAATGGCTTTTTGAGAATGTGCGTGTAACGAGAAGATTGTTATATTTATTAACAAGCTCCATGCAGCTCTCACCGCAGAATGCCATGTATGCTTCGTCCATGATAACAACATTATCGGGATTTGAAGCAACAATTTTTTCAACCTCTTCAAAGCTGAGGGTAAGACCTGTTGGCGCATTGGGGTTTGCAATAACGATATTCTTGCCCTTGGCTATGTAGTCATTTGCGTCAATTGAAAAATCGTCCTTCAAAGGAATCTGCACAAGCTCAACTCCGAAAATGTCGGCGTAAACGGGATAAAAGCCGTAGGATATTTCGGGGCAGCAAAGCTTTCCGCCTCTGCCGCAGAAGCCCATAATTGCGAATGCGAGAACATCATCTGAGCCGTTGCCGCAGAACACCATGTCGGGTGTCACATTGAACTGCTTTGCAATAGCGCTGCAAAGTTCTTTTAATTCGGGGTCGGAATAAAGATTGAGCTTATCAATAACCTCTTCGCTCAGCACCTCTTTTACCTTGGGTGACGGCGGAAAAGGAGATTCGTTTGTATTGAGTTTTATAACCTTGACATTAACCTGTTCACCGGGAACATAGGGGACAAGGTTTTCGTAGTTTTTTGAAAGAAATCTGCTCATGGGTTCACCTTATTTCTCAAATCTGATTGCGGCGCTCTTGCCGTGAGCCTGTAAGCCTTCACGGTTTGCAAAAAGAACAATGTTGTCCTTGACCTTGCCCAGAGCCTCTTCGGTGTAATAAATATACTGCGACTTTTTGACGAAATCGTCAACCGAAAGAGGAGAGCTGAATCTTGCCGTGCCCGATGTGGGAAGGGTGTGGTTGGTGCCTGCAAGATAATCGCCGAGAGCCTCGGGAGTGTTTTTACCGAGGAAGATTGAGCCTGCATTCTTTATTTTATCAAGAAGCTCAAAGGGGTTATCAACGCAGACTTCAAGATGCTCGGGAGCAATTTCATTTGCAATTTCAATGCCCTGCTCGAGATTGTTTGCAATGATTATTTTTCCGTTTGTGTCAATGGAAGCTCTTGCGATTTCTTCTCTGGGAAGCAGGGGAATCTGTCTTTCAAGCTCAGCACTTACCGCATATGCAAGCTCCTCGCTGTCAGTAACAAGAACTGCACTTGCGAGCTTATCGTGCTCAGCCTGAGAAAGAAGGTCAGCGGCAACATAAACGGGGTTGCATGTGCCGTCTGCAAGAACAAGTATTTCGCTCGGACCTGCAATCATATCGATATCAACAAGACCGTAGAGCATTCTTTTTGCGGTTGCAACAAAAACATTGCCGGGGCCGACAACCTTGTCTGCCTTGGGCACGCTTTCGGTGCCGTATGCAAGAGCGGCAACCGCCTGAGCACCGCCGGTTTTGATGATAGTGTCAACTCCCGCAATCTTTGCGGCGCAGAGAATTGCTGAGGGAATGTTGCCGTCTTTATCGGGGGGAGTAACCATTATTATTTCGCTTACTCCTGCAATTTTAGCGGGAATTGCGTTCATAAGAACGGTGGAAGGGTAGCTTGCAGTGCCTCCGGGAACATAAATGCCGACCTTTTCAATCGGTGTTACTTTCTGACCGGAAACAGTGCCGTCTTCACCCTTTATTTCAAAGCCTCCGCGAAGCTGCTTTTCGTGGAAATTCCATATGTTTTTCTTTGCAAGCTCAAGAGTTTCGATGAGTGCCTTATCTTCATTTTCATAAGCCGAATCAATCTCTTCCTGAGTGACACGGAGATTATTGATTTCTGCTTTGTCAAATTTAAGGCTGTATTCTTTAAGCGCCTTGTCGCCGTTTTCTTTGACATTCCTGATAATGTCGGCAACAATTGCTTCAACGCCGCTTTCAAGCTTTATGTCACGGGTGAGTATATCCGCTTTTCCGGCGTTTTCTATGTTAATAATCTTAATCATTTTGCTAACTCCTTTTTGAGCTTTTCCATAAGGGTGTCAATATCATTGCCCTTGAACTTATATGATGATTTGTTTGCAATGAGTCTTGCGCTGATGGGCATGATTTTTTCATAAACTCTGAGGTTGTTTTCCTGCAGGGTTTTGCCTGATTCAACGATATCAACGATAACATCGGAAAGACCGAGGATGGGGGCAATTTCAATTGAGCCGTTGAGCTTGATTATTTCGATTTCACGGTTGATTGAAATATAATAATCCTTTGCAATGTTGACAAACTTTGTTGCAACACGCAGGGGTCGGTCAAAGTCTTCAACATAATCATTGGGTGCGGCAACGCACATATTGCACTTGCCCAGACCTAAATCAAGAAGCTCATATATATCGAATTTTTCTTCTTCGAGAATGTCCTTGCCGACAACGCCGATATCCGCCGCGCCGTGAGCAATGTAAATTGCAACATCGGAGGGCTTGACAAGAAGATAGCGCACTCCGTTTTCGGCATTCTCAAAAACAAGCTTTCTGTTGTCGCTGTAAATTTCGCTGCAATCGTAGCCTATTGAGGCAAAAAGCTCATAGACCTTATCGCCGAGTCTGCCTTTGGGCAAAGCTATATTCAGCATACCGAAACCTCCCTTAATGCGCCGTTTTCAAAAGCATAAACCGTTTTTGCCTTATATCCTTCGGGAACGGAATGCTCAACCCTGACAGAGAAGCCCTTGTCAACGAAGCTTTCAACGAGAGAAAGAAGAGAAACGCTCTGCTCGTCAGAATCAAAAAGAATGAGAATGTCGCTGTCAAATTCGCGCTTTTTTCTGTAATGAAGATTGAGATTGTCAAGATAAACCGCAAAGCCGACCGCCTGAGTGTTTTCACGAAGCTTGCCTGCGAGTTTATCGTATCTTCCGCCCGAAAGCACGGCAACGGGTGACTTTTCAACATAGCCCTGGAAGATTATGCCGTTATAATATTCAACATTGTTAACAACTGAAAGGTCAATGAAAAGCTTATCATAAAGCTCGCTCTTTCTGAGTGAGGCGCAGAAGAATTCAAGCTCTGCGCAGGCGTTTTTCATCTCTTCATTGAATGCGAGATTTGCAAGCTCGGGAAGAACATCGCCGATTTTGCCGTTAATGCCTGCAAGCTTTGAAAGAAGCTCGGTTTTTTCTTCTTCGACTCCGCATTTTCCGCAGATTGAGCGAAGGTCATGAGCATTTTTGCTTTTTACGCATTCAATGATATCCTTCTTTGCATTTTCGCCGATTTTCAGCTCTGCAAGAAGAGAGGGGATGAATGCCATATGCGAAATCGAAAGCACAAAGTCCTTGTCAATCGTTTTAAGACTCTTTGCCGCAAGCATGAGCACTTCGGAAATAAGATAATTATCTATCTTACCGAGAATTTCAACGCCCGTCTGCTTGATTTCTTTATAATCCATCGAGCTGTCGGTCATTCTGAAAACGCTTTCGTTATAATAAAGTTTTGTCAGTGAGCCCGAAAGCTTCGCATTTTTAACAATTGAGAGTGTAATATCAGGCTTGAGTGCCATGAGGCGTCCGTCCGAGTTGTTAAATGCAAGAATACCTTTGCTTGAAAGGAAATCTCTGTTGTCGCTGTAAAAGCTGTATTCCTCAAACTTTGCCATGCGGTATTCCTTATAGCCCCATTGCTTATAAAGCATTGAAAGCTCATATGTGAGGCTGTCCTCTTTTGAAAGGGAAGCAAGAAATTCGTTCATAATAGACTCCTGTATTTTTATCGTGTACACAGTATAGCACACTTCATCGTATTAGTCAATTAGCGATTTACTACGCTAAATTAAAGCGGCGCATATAAATATTTATTAAAAATCAACAACAGAGATGATTATCCTCTGTTTTTCATGTATTCGCACAGACAGTCAAAGCTTTCCTGACTGATGACATGCTCGAGTCTGCACGCATCAATTGCCGCCTGGTCGCTGCTTACGCCAATCATCATAAGCCACTTAGTTATTGTTTCGTGTCTGCTGAAAACTCTTTCGGCAATTTCACTGCCGCTTTCGGTAAGCCTTATAAGACCGTCGCCGTCGGTTGTGATGTAGCCGTGCTCACGCAGATTTCTCATCGCAACGCATACACTGGGTTTTGAAAAACCGAGTTCGGTTGCAATGTCAACTGAGCGCACGGAGCCCTTCTTTTTATTCAGAATAAGTATGGTTTCAAGATAGTTTTCCGCTGATTCGCCGATTATCATTTAGCCACTTCCTTACTTTTAATTATAACTAAAATATAATACCATAATATAATTGCTTTTTCAACATATTTTTGTTGACAGTTGTCGGATTTTTGTGTTATTGTTAATTCATAATGACAGAAAGAGGTTGAGCTATGAAGAAAAAAGGAAGAGCAAAAAAAGCTGCGCTCATTATTTCCGTAGTTATTGCGGTTGCAGCAGGAGTTACGGCAATTGTCAACACCGCTCTTTATAATGCGAATCTTAAAAGAATAAGCGAGTATCCGCCCGTTGTCAATGAAGAAGCCGTAAAGCCCGAAAAGGATGAAAGCGGCGTTTATACCTTCACAACCGACAGAGAGCTGAGAATACTTGATCTGACTGACATTCATATCGGCGGCGGCTGGATGTCTTTCAGTAAGGACAGAATGGCGTTCAATGCAGTTGCGGCTATGGTAACTGCCGAAAAGCCTGATCTTGTTGTTATTACGGGCGATCTGGTTTATCCTGTTCCGTTTCAGTCAGGTACATTCAATAACAAGCTTTCTTCAAAGCTGATTATCGCTCTTATGGAGCAGCTTGAAGTTCCATGGACTTTGGTTTTCGGTAATCATGACACAGAATCCTACAGCTACTATTCAAGAGAAAAAGTGGGCGGATTCTATTCCGATGAAAGCCTTGAATACTGTCTTTTCTCAGCGGGTCCCGAAGATGTTGACGGTGTAGGCAATCATAACATTCATGTTAAGGACACTCAGGGAAAGATAACTCAGGAGCTTATTTTCATTGACTCTCATTCATACACAGACGGCGACATATTCGGAATTTTCTGGAAATATGATAATGTTCACCAGAATCAGGTTGACTGGTATGAAAAGACAATCCTTGAAGCTAAAGAAAATAACCCCGATGTTAAATCGCTTGTTTTCCTGCATATTCCTCTTGTTGAATACAGAGATGCTTATAATGCTCTGATGGCAGGAGATGAAAGCGTCAAGCATATTTCGGGCGTTGTTTATGAAAAAGATCCCTATATCTATTGCGGAATGCATGAGGATAATCTTTTCGAAAAGGCTCTCGAGCTTGGCAGCACACAGGGCTTCTTCTGCGGCCATGACCATGATAACAATATTGTTATGAATTATAAGGGCATAGACCTTACATATAACTACAGCGTTGACTATCTTGCATATGTGGGAGTCAGCAAGAGAGGGTATCAGAGAGGCTGTACCGTGATTACGGTTAAGCCTGACGGCAGCTATGAGCAGAGCCACGAAAACTATTATCAGGATAAATATCAGCCTCTTTATGAAAAAGAGACTGTGTCGATGGAAAAAGAATAAAAAATACGGTAGAGTTTGTTTTTAAACTCTACCGTTAATTTTTTATTTCTTATTGGAAGTCTTGAATCTCTGGATCTTTGATGTTGTTGTTTTCTCAAAAGCGGTGCGTCTGATTTTGAAGCTGACAATCTTCTTGTATGAAGGAAGCTTTTCATTAACGCCGTCAACAACATTTTCCATGATATCCTTAAGCTCTTTATCGCTGATTTCGTCCTCAGCCTTGCCGTACTGCTCTTTGATTTCTTCAAAGTTGGGGAAGATTCTTGCGGCAACGATGGGCTCGCCCTTCTTGTTTGTGTCTTCAAGAACAAGGCTTTCTTCAACGAGGGGATTAGTGCCGAGATGATATTCAAGCTCTTCGGGGAAAATGTTTTTGCCGTTGTTTGTAACAATAACATTCTTGCTTCTGCCTGAGATATAGAATCTGCCTTTTTTGTCCATATAGCCGAGGTCGCCGGTATGAAGAAAACCGTCTTTGTCAATAACCTTAGCGGTTTCTTCGGGGTTATTGTAGTAGCCGAGCATAACCATATCGCCCTTGACGCAGATTTCGCCGACGCCGTTTTCATCGGGATTGATGATTTTTGCTTCGCTTCCGGGAATAACTTCACCGACCGATTCAGCAAGATGAAGTTTATCGTGATTGAGAATTGCGAGGGGAGCGCATTCAGTAAGACCGTAGCCAAAAATAATCTGAATGCCGAATGCCTCGAAATCCTTGAGAATCTGAGGATTGATGGGTGCTGCGCCGCAGATGATGAGTCTCATGTTGCCGCCGAAGGTGTCAATGATTTCCTTGAAGAATACCTTCTTGAGGTCAATACCGACCTTTGATGCAGCCTTGACAAGCACGCTGCCGACCTTGAAAAGAGTGAGACCGTGAGGCCTTTCGGCAACTTTCTTCATAAGGCGTCTGTGAACTGTTTCAAGAAGCAGGGGAACAGCAACGAATACTGAGGGATTGAATTCCTTCATGTTCTTGAGAACATATCTGAAGCCGTCGCAGAAAGTAACCTTTGCGCCGCAGTAGGGAGCAAAGAAAAGAATGATTGTGCTTTCGTATGTGTGGTGAAGAGGAAGCATTGAAATGCCGCAATCTTCGGGGCTGATTTTAATAATGCTCATTGCTGCCATAACTTCGTAGCAGAAGTTTCTGTGGCAGAGCATAACGCCCTTTGACATTCCTGTTGTGCCCGAAGTGAAAAGAAGTGAGCACATTGCATCGGGGTCGATTTCAGCGTCAAGGAAGCGTCTGTCACCGCCTTCAAGAAGCTCCTTGCCCTTTGCGACAAGGTCTGTGATGTTGAGCACGCCTTCTTCTTTTTCAGTGTGCATCATAACTATAGTAAGATCCTTTTTGATCTCGTCTTTTCTTTCTTCAAGCTTTTTCGCGAGCTTCTTATCGCAGAAGAAAAGCTTTACATCGGAAACATTGAGAATATTGTTGATATCATCGAAAAGAAGCTCTTTGTCAACGGGAACGATAACGCCGACACCCGTTACGGTTGCCATGTAAGAAAGACACCATTCGTAGCTGTTGTCGCCGCCGACTGCAATCTTTTCACCCGAAAGACCCATATCGACAAGGGCAGTGCCCAGAGCCTTGATTTCGTTGCTATACTGCTTGTAAGTGATTTCGTAATGCTCGCCTTTGCTGTTTTTTACTTCAAAAGCAGGTCTGTCCGCATAAAGCTTTTCGCTCTGATAGATTAAGTCCCTTAAGTCTCTAAGCTCTCTGACATCATAAAACTTCTTTTTGTTTGTCAAAGTCTTGTACCTCCGTTTTATCTTTCTCTCTTATTATATATTTTTCTAATATTACAAATCAAACAGTACGCATTTTACCATATATGATTAAAAAAATCAATAAATAAATTCTTAATATTTGTCTAAATATTGATGTTAGTTTACAATCATTTTACAAAATCTTGCGTTTTTGAATAAATGTGAAAAACTATGTCGGATTTTAAATAAAATGTAGTTTCCAAATTGATTTTATAATTACTGTATGTTACAATATAAAAAAACAGCGAGGAGGATTTGTATGAAAACGGCATCGGAAACTAAAACTGTTGCTTATGACGGCAGAGTTCCTAACGGAGATTTGTTCGCCTATGCAGCGGGTATTGCCGGTCAGAATATGCATTATCAGTTTATCAACGGCTGGCTTTTTTATTTTTGCAACAATATCCTAAAAATAAGTGCGGATGCTGTCGGATATATTACAAGCATCAGCCGTCTGTGGGATTCTGTCAATGACCCGCTTATCGGCGCTCTGATTGACAGACACAGATTTAAAAACGGCGAAAAACTCAGACCCTATCTGAGATTTCTTCCGGGAATAATCGGCATTCTCAGCCTCCTGATGTTCACCGATTTCGGGCTTTCGGGGAATATGCCTGTTGTGTATATTCTTATCTGTTATTTGATTTGGGATGTATTTTATTCAATGCAGGATGTTGCTCTCTGGGGAATGCTTGCGCTCAGCTCGCCGAGTTCCGAGGAGAGGGCAAGAGTTGCGCAGTGGACCGCTCTGGGCGTTACCGCAGGCTGCACAATTGCCGGAATATTCCCTATGGCAAAGGATATTGCGGTGAATACCTTCGGAGTTTCGGATAAAACAGTTTTCTTCGTCGGCTCGCTGATTCTCAGTGTCGGCGGTCAGATAATCACTCTTGCGGCAACGAAAATGAATGAATCCGTAAAGGAAGAGAAGAAAGAGAACGAAAGCCTTCTTGAAGCGATTTTTGTTCTGCGTCATAACAAAACTCTTCTTTTCATTTCGCTTGCAAGAATTCTCGAATGCGTTAAGCTTTCGGTGCCCTGGGCTTATTTCTTTGAGAGTCAGGTGTTCTATAAAGTCGGCGGAATTGAAATCGGCGGAGGCACTGCGCAGGTGGTTTACGGCGCAGTTTCGGGCATTCCCGGAACATTTGCAATGCTTGCGGCAACAAAAATCGTAAACGCCGTCGGCGGCATGAAAAAAGTGCTTCTTCTCGCTCAGATATCGTCAATAGTTTTCAGAATTATTTCATATTTTGTCGGCTATAAGAGCATATGGAGAATTCTTATCGTTATGCTTATTATGGGTCTTCAGAGTATCCCTGCAAATATGGTTAATATTGCCCACCGTTCTCTGATGAGCGACTCGATTGACTATGTTGAATACACAACCGGCAAGAGAACCGAGGGAATTACCTTCTCAATGCAGAATTTTGCAACCAAGGTCGGTGAAGCAATTTCGCTCTTCATCAATGGAAAGCTCCTTACTCTTGTGGGATATAATCAGAACATTGCAATGACTGCGCAGAACGCTGTTTTCATGAAGTGGCAGTGGCCGATGTTCATTCTCGGACCGGTTGTCGGTGCTGTTCTTTATCTTGCGGCAATTGTTTTTGTCAAGGATGACGATGAACAGAAAAAGATGATTGAAACAGAGCTTAAGAAGCGCCGTGAAGAAATGACAGAGCAGGCAAAAGAAGAACTGAAGTCAATAAATACATAACAAAAACCGCTGAGGTCAACCCTCAGCGGTTTTAAACTTTACAGTGAATCTATCATTCTTTTAAGATTTTTGAAGCCGGTTTCAATTCCTTTAAGGCAGTTTTCCATGCCTTCAAATTCAACGCTTACCCAGCCGTCATAGCCTTTATCCTTAAGGATCGAAAGGCACTGATAAACGGGAATATCGCCGTGACCTATGATTGAGCCTCTGAGGTAATTTCCGCCTCTTGACTTGAAAAATCCGTCGCCGGGATTTAAGTCACTTCCGCTTTTGATGTGGAAATCCTTGGCGTGAACATGCTTTATATAGGGCATAAGTCTGCCGACTGCGTAACAGCTGTTTTCGTCTGCGCAGCAGAAGTTGCCGATATCGCAGAGTACACCGAAATTCGGGCTTGAGGTGTTGGTGACAATTCTTTCAACCCTCTCGCTTTCCTGACAGAAAAAGCCGTGGTTTTCAATCATCGTCTCTATGCCTTTTGAAGCAGCGTATTCCGTTATTCTGCGGCAGCCTTCCGCAAGAATCGGAAGAATGTCGTCAAATCCTTTATATGCCTTGATATCGTCGGGCATTGACCATGCCGCATCGTGGCGCAGCTTTTTTGCACCGAGAGCCTCTGCAACATCAATTTTTCTGCACACACGCTCAACCTCGGCATCAAGCCCATTTTCGCTGAGCAGGTTTGCGCCGATTGTGTAGATTATTACGGGAAGTGAAAGCTTTTCGCTTTCTTCCTTTATCATCTTTGCATATTCAAGCTCACTTACGCCGTCGGGAGGGGAGAGGTCAATGAATTCAATGCCGTCAAAGCCCATCTCTTTGGCGATTTTCATTATGCTCAGCTGAGTTTCGCTGCCCGCTGAAATGAGCTGCTGAAAGCTGTAGCTGCTGACACCTATTTTCATATCTATTTACCTCAGCAACCGTGGCTTTTAAGGAATTCAACTGCCTTGCCGATATCCTTTGCGGGGTCATCGCCGACTTCTCTTTCAATTGTCAGGAAGCCCTTATAGCCGATATCTTCAAGTGCGGCAAGATATTCTGTCCAGTTGACGCTGCCTTCGCCGAGAGGGACTTCAATGAATGAATCTTCGGTGATGATAACATCCTTCTTGAGGCCGTAAACAATTTCGGGGTCCTTGAAGAAAATCTGCTTGCCGTCCTTTGCGTGGGTATGAACGATATATTTCTGAAGATTATAAACTGCCTTTGCGGGATCGTCGCCCGTTACCATAACGAGGTTTGCGGGGTCAAGGTTAACGCCGACACCTGTTGAGCCGAGTGAATCAAGGAATTCCTTGAGAACAGCGGAGGTTTCGGGACCTGTTTCGATTGCAAAATGTGCGCCGATTGAGTCAGCATATCTTGAAAGCTCAAAGCAAGCCTCCTGCATAACCTTGTATCTGTCAACGCTCTTGTCTGTGGGAACAACGCCGATGTGGGTTGTAACAACATTTGTGTCGAGCTCTTTTGCAAGGTCGATGATTCTCTTTGATTTTTCAATCTTTTCGGGGTTTCTGTCAGCAAAGCAGAATCCGCCTCCGCCGAGGTCACCGCAAAGAGCGGAGATAACAAGACCGTTGTCGGCAACAAGCTTCTTGAATTCCGAAATTTTTGCTGCATTCATATTTTCAGGAGACATTTCTCCCCTTGTTGCATAAACCTGAATACCCTGTGCGCCGACCATGGCAGCTTTTTTGACTGCGGTAGGAATATCGGTGCGGAAACTGTCAATGATAACGCCGATAGGAAATCTTCCCATAACAAAACACTCCTTAATATTTTTGTGCGGTTATATGATAACAAACAATTGCTCATTTGACAAGTTTTTTTGCAAATTAACTTTACATTTTATTTTTTGTGGTATATTATATAATGGTAGAAATATGATATTACGGAGGCGTTAATTATGTCTAAAATAAAGGTTGCCGTTATCGGCTGCGGAAATATTGCAAATGCTTCACACATTCCCGCATATATGGAAAATGAAGAGGTGGAAATCAAATATTTCTGCGATATAATCCTCGAAAGAGCTGAAAAGGCAGTTGAAAAGTACGGCTGCGGAACAGCGGTTGTTGACTATCACGACTTTCTCAATGACCCGGAACTTGACGCTGTTTCGGTATGCACGCATAACGACTTTCACTCAATTATTTCAATAGATTTTCTCAGAGCGGGCAAGCACGTTATGTGCGAAAAGCCTGCGGCGAGAATTCTTTCCGAGGCTCTTGAAATGCAGAAGGTTGCAAAGGAGACGGGCAAGGTTCTCAATATCGGTGTATGCAACCGTTTCAATACTTATGTTATGAAAGTCAAGGAGCTTATTGACCAAGGCGAGCTCGGCGATGTTCACCATGTTTATGCTTCTTTCAGAAAGCACCGTTCAATTCCGGGCATAGGCGGAGATTTCACAACAAAAGCAAAGTCGGGCGGCGGTGTGCTTATCGACTGGGGTGTTCATTTCCTTGATCTTATCATGTATTGCTGCGGCGATCCCAAGCCTCTTACCGCTTCGGGCGAAGCTTTCTGCAAGCTTGGTAAAGACATAAAGAACTATGTGTACACAGGTATGTGGGCTTCCGAAACAAAGGATGAAAACGGTACATACGATGTTGACGATTCCGTAACGGGCATCGTAAGAACTTCGGGTCCTGTTATCACCTTCAACGGCGCATGGGCACAAAATGTCGGTCATGATGAGATGTTCATTGATTTTATGGGCGACAAAGCGGGCATAAGACTTCAGTATTGCTCGGATTTTAAAATCTGGTCTGTTAAGAACGGAATGCTTACCGAAACACAGGTTTCGACGAGAGAAACACCAATGTACAGAAGTGAAATCGACGATTTCATCAGATGCATAAAGACAGGTGATAAGAATCAGCAGAATATAGATTATGCGGTTCAGACCTCAAAAATTATGCAGGCAATTTATGACTCATCAGAAGCACACAGAGAAATTGTTATTGAATAAATAAACCTATATAAAGGAGACTATAATTATGGATATCAGAATTTTCAAGAACGAACAGGAAATTGCGAAGGCTGCAGGTCAGCTTTTCTGCGAAACAGTAAAATCAAAGCCCGATTGCGTTCTCGGCCTCGCAACAGGCGCAACACCCGTACCGACTTATAACTACATGATCAGCGAATACGAGGCAGGCAATGTTTCCTTCAAGGATGTAACAACCTTCAACCTTGACGAATACTGCGACCTTCCCAAGGAGCATAAAAACAGCTATTACACTTTCATGTTTGAGAATCTTTTTTCAAAGACAGACATCAATCCCGAAAATGTAAACTTCCTTGACGGCAACACTTCCGACCCCGAGGCTGAAAGTGCAAGATATGCCGCTGCAATTGCCGCAAAGGGCGGTATTGATGTTCAGCTTCTCGGTATAGGCAGAAACGGTCACATCGCTTTCAATGAACCTGCCGATGAGTTTACAGGCGAAAGCTTCAGAATTGCTCTTACCCAGAGCACAATTGATGCAAACTCAATTTATTTTGACGATATTCCCATGCCCCGCTACGCAATGACAATGGGCATCGGTTCAATCATGAAGGCAAAGAAAATTGTTCTTATTGCAACAGGTGCTTCAAAGGCAGAGGCAGTAAAGGGCATGATTGAAGGCCCCGTAACTCCTCAGCTTCCCGCATCAATTCTTCAGCAGCATGAGGATGCAGTTATCTTCCTCGATGAGGCTGCAGCAGCACTTCTCAAATAAAAAATCGGAGGTTAAAACTCAGGATGGATAAAAAGACATACTATATTACAACGCCGATTTATTATCCCTCGGATAAGCTTCATATCGGCCATACTTATTCAACCGTAGCAGCCGACACAATGGCTCGTTACAAGAGATTTCAGGGCTATGATACCTTCTTCCTTACCGGCACCGATGAACACGGTCAGAAGATTGAAGACAAGGCTAAGGAAGCAGGCGTAACGCCCAAGGAATATGTTGACAAAATCGTTGCAGGCATCAAGGATCTCTGGAAGCTTATGAATATCAGCAACGACAAGTTTATCAGAACAACAGACGAATATCACGAAAAGGCAGTTCAGAAAATATTCAGCAAGATGTACGAAAAGGGTGACATTTATAAAGGTCACTATGAAGGACTTTATTGCAAGCCCTGCGAGTCATTCTGGACAGAGACTCAGGCTGTTGACGGCAAGTGCCCCGACTGCGGCAGACCCGTAACCAAAGAGCGTGAAGAGGCTTATTTCTTCAAGCTTTCCGCATATGCTGACAAGCTTTTGAAATATTATGAGGATCATCCCGGATTCATCGAGCCTCAGAGCCGTCAGAACGAAATGGTGAATAACTTCATCAAGCCCGGTCTTCAGGATTTGTGCGTTTCCCGTTCATCCTTCAAGTGGGGCATTCCCGTTCCCGTAAATGAAGATCATGTTATTTATGTATGGCTTGATGCTCTCACCAACTATATCACCGCTCTCGGCTTCGGCTCGGAGGATGACACACTTTATAAGAAATTCTGGCCCGCCGATGTTCACCTCATCGGTAAGGACATTATCCGTTTCCACACCATTTATTGGCCTGCATTCCTCATGTCGCTCGATGAGCCCCTTCCCGAAAAGGTTTACGGCCACGGCTGGGTGCTTCTTGAAGGCGGCAAGATGAGCAAGTCAAAGGGCAATGTTGTTGACCCCGTTATCCTTGCTGAAAGATACGGCGTTGACGCGCTCCGTTATTATCTTCTTCGTGAAATTGCTTTCGGTTCAGACGGTATTTTCTCTAATGAAAACCTTATCAACAGAATCAATTCCGACCTTGCAAATGACCTCGGAAACCTTGTTTCAAGAACAGTTGCAATGGTGCAGAAATATTTCGGCGGAACAATTCCCGCTGAAAAAGAAGAAGGCGATTTTGACGCTGACCTTATTGCTCTTGCAAAAGCAACCAAAACCGATGCTGAGGCAGAGCTTGATAAGCTTAATTTTTCCGTTGCGCTCACAAATATCTGGAAGTTCGTTTCAAGAACAAACAAATATATTGACGAAACCGCTCCTTGGGCACTCGCAAAGGATGAGAGCAGCAAGGCAAGACTTGCACAGGTTATGTATAATCTTTGCGAAAGCATCAGAATCATTTCTGTTCTTATTGCTCCCTTCATGCCTGAAACCGCTTCGAAAATCAGAGCTCAGCTCGGCGTAAGCGAAGGCTTTGAGTGGGAAGAAAGCGGTGTTTTCGGCAAGGAAGAGACATATACGGTTGTTAAGGGAGATATCATCTTCCCCAGAATCGATCTTGAAAAAGAGATTGCAGAACTTGAGGCTGCAAAGGCGGCGGCAGAGCCCGTAAATCCCCTTAAAGAAGAAATTCAGGGTGTTGCAAAAATCGGAATAGACGATTTTGCAAAGGTTGATCTGCGTGTTGCAAAAATTGTTGCATGCGAACCCGTAAAGAAGGCTAAAAAGCTTCTCAAGCTTACTCTCGATGACGGAACAGGCGAGCCGAGAACCGTTGCTTCGGGCATCGCTCTCTGGTATAAACCCGAGGAACTCATCGGAAAGAGCATTATCCTTGTTTCAAACCTCAAGCCCGCAGTTCTCTGCGGCGTTGAAAGCTGCGGAATGATTCTTGCGGCTGATGCAGGTGAAAATGATGTCAAGGTTATATTTGTTGACGGAATCCCTGCAGGAAGCAAGGTAAGATAAAACTATGAATAATATCTTTGACAGTCACGCACATTATGACAGCGAACAGTTTGCCGATGACCGAAAAGAGCTTCTGAACGCCCTGCCGCAACAGGGCGTTTGCGGCATTATAAACTGCGGAACTGATATCGCTTCGTCTCTCGCAACACTTGAGCTTTCAGACGAATTCAGCTTTGTCTATGCCGCATGCGGTATTCATCCCCATGAGGCTGAGGGCTGCAAGCAGGGATATCTGCCCGTGCTGAAAAAGCTCTGTATGGAAGAAAAATGTGTTGCGGTGGGCGAAATCGGTCTTGATTATCATTATGATTTTTCGCCCCGAGACATTCAGATGCAGGTTTTTGAGCAGCAGCTTGTTCTTGCAAAAGAGCTTGATTTGCCCGTTATCGTTCATGACAGAGAGGCGCACGAAGACACGATGACTCTCCTTAATCGGTACAAGCCCAAGGGTGTTGTCCATTGCTTCTCGGGCTCGGCTGAAATGGCGAAAGAGGTTGTAAAACTCGGAATGTATATAGGTCTCGGCGGTGCGGTAACATTCAAAAATGCAAGAAAACCGCTCGAAGTTGCGGCAATCGTGCCCGACGACAGACTGCTTATTGAAACAGATTGTCCCTATATGACACCTGTGCCTCACAGAGGCAAGAGATGCGATTCGTCATTCATTCCGTTTACCGCAGAAAAGCTTGCCGAGGTCAGAAATACAACGGCTGAAAGCATTCTTGAGCTGACGAGAAAGAATGCAAACACACTTTTCGGATTGGAGCTTTAAAATGTTTTTTCACGAAAAAACCTATGATATAGATGAGCTTGCAAGGCATAATCTTCATCTGCACACCCGCTTTTCACGTTGCGCAAAGCCTGAAATGATTGCGGCGGATATAGTTAAAAAAGCGGAAGAATGCGGTCTTGAGATGATTGCGCTGACAGACCATAACTATCCTCATAAGAAAAATGCGGTTGCATCGCAGAGACTTGAAATAATGAAAGAGCTTGAGGGGATTGAAACATCCGTGAAGGTGCTTATCGGCGCTGAGCTTTCCGCTTACGGAATCGAAAAATTTGCCGATGACATCGAGTGCGACAACTCTCTCGATTTCAGGCTTTACACAACCAATCATTATCATCAGGACTATTGGGAGCATCCCGTAGTAATAACTCCGAGAGCTTATGCGGAGCATATGCTCGGAATTATGGATTGCGTTATTGAAAGCGGAAGAGCAGACTGCTTTGCCCATCCGTTTATGGCGGGGTATATTCATGCTTTTGATGACCCTCACGAAGTAACACGTTCATTTACCGATAACGAAATCGGTGACATAATGGAAAAAGCGAACAATCACGAAATTGCGTGGGAACTCAATGTTCCCGCGGTTCTCGGTGACCCCGAATTCTTCCACCGCTATTTTCAGATAGGAAAAGAGGTAGGCGTTGTTTTCAATATGGGTACCGACGGACATATGCTTTCCAGAGTTGACAGCAAGCAGTTTGCCGAAGAATTCAAGCGAATTTTATATTAAGGGGGAGCATAAAATGAAAAAAATTATTGCAGTATTGCTCATTGTTGCCTGCACCTTCAGTCTTTTTGGCTGTAACATCAAAAATGACAGCAAAAAACCTGATATCAAAAACACAACGGCAGCAATAACAACAGAGCAGTCAACAAAGATTTATAATCATTTCAAGGACAGGCTTCCCGAATTCAGGTTCAAAAACGAACCCGAGGGCATTTATGATGAAAGCCTCAAATATTCGTTTTCCGTTGAAAGCAGTGAAAGAGAATTCAAAAAATATGTAAATGCGCTTGAAAAGGCAGGATTTGGTGTTAATGCTTCTTCCGCAACGGGATATTATACCGCATCAAGCGAGGATTCATATTTTGTTGAAGCCGCACTTGTTAACGGAATACTGAATGTATCAATTAAAAAGATATAAATTAAAAGCGTGCTGTCACACCGACAGCACGCTATTTTTAAAGGATAATGCAGATAAGCCCGCTGCAGCCCTCGTTGATGATTCTTTCAAGGGTTTCCTGCAGTTTGAGTCTTGCGTCACCGGGCATTCTGTAAAGCTTGTTGTGAAGCCCTTCGTTCACAAGCTCGTGAAGAGAAGTGCCGAAAATATTTGATTCCCATATCATTGACGGATTCTCTTCGAACTCTTTGAGAAGATATTTTATCAGCTCTTCCGACTGCGATTCCGAGCCGACTATCGGCGCAACCTCGGTCTGAATATCGGCTCTCATAATGTGAAGGGAGGGGGCGCTTGCTCTGAGCCGCACTCCGTATCTGCCGCCCTGCTTCATGATTTCGGGCTCTTCGAGAGTCAGGTCGTTTATGTCGGGCAGAACGATTCCGTAGCCCGTAGCCTCAACCTCGTCAAGAGCGTTCTGAATGCGTTTAAAGCTGCTGCTTGCTGCAGAAAGCTCTTTCATTTTTCTCATGAGTGCCTGCTCGTTTTCAACCTCAATTCCCGTTTCTTCCTCAAGAATTCTGAAGAAAAGCCCCGGATGAAGGGTAACGGAAATCTTAGCTGAGCCTGACGAGAGGTCAACTTTTTCAAGATGAGAGCTGTTTATATGCTCGCAGTCAGCGATTTTTTTGCTGAATCCCTCAACATCGCTGACCTTTTTAAGATGGGATGCAAGCGAGCTGATTTCGCCGAAAACGCTGCTGCGAAGCCAGTGAGTTTTATCAAGCGAGGTTATCCAGCCTGGCATGTCAACCTTGATTTCCTTAATCGGAAACTCGAAAAGAACTTTTGCAAGAATATCCGAAATTTCGTTCTGACCGAGTTCAAGACAGTTGACGGGAATAACCGAAACTCCGTGTTTTTCCGAAAGCTCATCGGCAAGTGATTTAGCCTGAGATGATTCGGGATTCTTACAGTTCAAAAGAACAACAAAAGGCTTGTTAAGAGCTTTAAGTTCATTTATTACTCTTTCTTCTGCCTGAGCGTATTCGTCTCTGGGAATTTCGCCGATTGAGCCGTCGGTTGTAACAACAAGTCCGATTGTCGAATGCTCGGTTATAACCTTTCTTGTGCCGATTTCAGCCGCCATATTAAAAGGAATTTCCTCGTCAAACCAAGGCGTTTTGACCATTCTCGGATTCTCGTCCTCAATGTAGCCGATTGCCGAGGGAACGATATATCCGACGCAGTCAATCATCCTGATTTTCATTTTAAGCTGCGAGGGAAGCGAGATTTCAACCGCCTCTTCGGGAATGAATTTCGGCTCAGCCGTCATAATCGTTCTGCCTGCCGAGGATTGAGGAAGCTCGTCTGTTGCCCTCTCTCTTCGGGCAGTATTTTCAATGTTGGGGAGCACCGTTGACTGCATAAACTGCTTAATAAATGTTGATTTTCCCGTGCGTACGGGGCCCACAACGCCGATATAAATATCGCCGCCCGTTCTTGCCGCAATATCGCCGTAAATATTGTTACTTGCCATTTTTAATCCTCCGTTTATCATTTTGCTTCTGTAAAATCTATGCGATAAACGGACAATGTATGCAAAAAATCCTCACACAAAAGCAACAAAAAGGCTGCATCTTAACACCTGATGTGTTAAAATGTAGCCTTTTGTTCTTTAATGATTATTTTCCGTATTCATCAATACGCTTCCAGTTGATTTCAACGGGTTGCGCACCGTTTTCAATTTCTTCACGCAAACGGTCAAATTCCGTTTTTGTAATCTCTTTTTCTACTTCATTTCCGTTATCGTCATATACATAAGCATATTTTCCGCCTTCTGTGCTTAGTGATTCTTGATATTCAAGTTTACCGTCAACAAACTTGAAATAACAATAACTGGGATTCTCTATTCTCCCTGAAGCCCTGACGAGTCCGTTGGATAAGATTGAGCGTTCCAAAAGGGTTTCTCCACACCACCAAAGGCGAAGATCTTGCTCTACTGCTACACCGTCTTGTATGGTATAGATGTGAAAAAATGTGACACCTTCTTCGTATGGTTCACCGGGTTCAACATTTTGAATGCCGCCGATAACATATTCTTCGCCTAACAATAACTCTTCTATTCCGTTACCGTCTATGTCATAAAGTGCGTAATAAAGATTGCTCAGCGTCTGTATGGGTCTTTTATAATCTTCAATAATCCGATCGTATCTTTCTTTGATTAAATAGGAGTAGGGGTCTTCAGGACTGGTTTTGATTACTACTGTTGTGTATTCTGTTTCAGGTGTCGCCGTTGCTTGGATAACAGTGTTTGTTGTTGAGTTTTGCTCAGTTAATGTTGTAGTTTCATCAACATTTGTCGAGTTAACGCACGCACTCATGCATATGATAATCAGAGAAATAAAAATGCAAATTATCTTTTTCATTCAGTTTACCTCCAATGTTGTTTTTGTAGCTTCTGAATCTGTATATATACCACCGTTTTGGATGTTGGTTTCGTCTTTTTCATAAGTTAAAAACCATAATGGGCTGTCTGTTGAATCGGAACTAAAACCTATACCTTCAACCTCGAAAGTTATTTTAGTGTTTATACCTTTCGAAATTTCCCATGTACCGATTGAGGAAAGTGTACCGCTTGCATTGCGTATACCTGTATATGAGTGGATAAGATTTTCATTTAAGTTGCTGCCAGAGGAAAATGCGATATAAAGTGTGTCAGTATTATAATCATAGTGAGTTCCTTGCGATGCATAGCCGCTAACAAAATCGATAGAAAATTTTAACACCGGAGTTAATTTTTCACCGTTTGCTAAACTGTTAGATATCGTAACGGTATAGAATTGATTTGCGTTTTTTAATAAAAATACTGCAGGTTCTGTTTTGCCACCAGAAATTTTTGTAAGTCCTACAAATTGAAAATCATTATTAGAAAAAGGATACCGAGCAACTTCTTTGTAACCCGCGGATGAATCAAAAGCGAGTTTAACAATATAATTTGGTTTAGACTTCGAATAAGCAGCAACAAACAGATACGGTACACTTACTCCGTTTTCCGTAAATTCTACTATAGCAGCATCATTGGCATGCCATAGATTTTTTACATTATTGTTGCTCATTTCTGTTAAATCGCCTGTGTTAATATTGTATCGATATAATCTGTGGGATTCTTCTGCATATGCTGTTCCACTAACTTCAAATGAATAACAATAATTTGAATCAACAGCAAATCCCTGCGGACTGTATATTTTATCTGATGAATTCTCAGCGTTTTCAAGCTCACACTGTCGGTACCATGATTGCATCTTGACATTTTCTTTCCACATATATATGTATGTGTTTTCGCCTATAACGTTGGCGTAATAGAATCCTCCGCTTTTACCGTAAATTCTGACAAGCTTGTTAGGCTCTGTGTCGCCTTCCTTTCGGTCAATTATAGTACAATTTGTGTGGCTGCATTTGTATTTTCCGCACCAGCTTATTGTTACGCCCATTTCATTTATCGGATTATTGTTTTTATCTGTACAACGCGTAATTACAGTAACATGTATAATATCAATCTTTCCGCCGCTGTTTGCGGTTATGTATGCCGTGCCCTCGGCAACGGGGTTAATGGTTACCGTTTTGCCCGTGTAGGTAGTGTAACCGCTGACCTTCGCTATGCTTGAATCGCTGGTTGTCCAAGCTGCGGAAGCACCGTTTGTCAGTGCAAGACTTACGGTTTGAGTTGTATACATATCCCAATGTCTTCGGGTATCCGAAGTTGCTCCGCTTTTGCAGATTGTGACCGTTCCGTTTGTCTGGTCATAAATATTGCTTGCCCAAAGGAAATATTGTACTGTTTGACCCTGAACACTTCCCAAGATGTAACCGCCCGATGTGCCGTATAAATTTAGTGATGTTCCGGGTGAAACCATACCTGCAAGTCGATCACTGTGACAGTCAATTACGGTGCTTTTGTATTGATTAACCCAAGACTTTGATATGCCCGATCTGGTTGATGAATACGAGGTGTAAACCGTAACATGAATCGGATTGTAAACCAAAATGTTATCTCCGTTTTTGGCTGAAACCGTAATTGTTGTTGAGCCTTCATTCAGTCCGGTTACCCTGCCGTAAATGTCAACCGTTGCAACGCTTGTGTCGCTGCTTTGCCAGTTAACAAGAGAACTGATGTCACCTTCATCACCTTCGTAGTTTCCGCTGGGGTCACATTTATAAACATCAAAATTCAGAGTGAATTCGGTTGAAACCTTAACCGCCCAGTGTCCGGGCTTTGCGCTCCAGCTTGTATTGGGTGACAATGCGACCCGATAGTCAGCATCAAGGGACATCACGGAATTTTCGTTTTCTTCGGGTATTTCTTCAACAACATTAACCTCACAGGAAGCACTGAAAACACCGTCAGGGGTTGAAGCAGTCACAGTTGCCGTTCCTAACTCACGGGAATAAATCAAACCATTAAGACCGATAGCTGCAACTGCTTCGTCGCTGCTGCTCCAAATCAAATCCAAAGTCTCATTTTCCTCTTCGGTAATCGGCTCCAAGGTTAATTCCGAATCAGAGATTATTCCCGATATATTCTCTGCATATGCTTCTGTTTGTGTATCAGTAACAACTTCTGAAATTTCCGTGTGTTCTTCCGTTTCTGCAACGGTGGTGTGTTCGGTTGCAGTCTCGGTTTCGGTTTCACTTTCCGCAATGGTTGTTTCGGTAATTTCTTCGGGATAAGTTGTGCTTTCCTCTGCGATTACGGTTGTTTCTTCCTCGGCTTTGGTTGTTTCCTCTTGAATTTCGGTTGTTGTTTCCGAAGCTTCGGTTAATTCTTCGTCAGTCTGTGCTTCAGTCACTAAAACCTCGGTTGCCTCTTCTTCGATAAATTCAGTGCGAAGCGTAGGCTCGGGGGGAGAAGTTAAAAATCCGACTTCGAGCTGAAATGTGTCATTTGGCAGCATAAATATTTTGTCGGGGTTAAGGTTGATACCGTATATTTTTTCGCTGATATCGGGAGTTGCGGTTTCCGTTGTGTCGGGTACGGTCGTTTCTTCGAGGATAATCTGCTCTTGCGGTTGCTTTGTGCTTTCGGAAATAATAATCTCGGATTCGGCTGGTATTTCCGATGAATCAACGGCAAAAACATTGAGCGTTGTTGCCAAAGTGAGAATAACTGCGAGGGTAATAATAAGAATCTTTTTGACAGTTTTCATGTTTAAATCACCTTTCATCAAATAAAATACTTGTTTAATTTGATGAAATCAAGGAAAACTGCTTTTAGAATAAACTTTCTTCATTTTCGCCATCCTTTCTGAGGGTAAAACACCCCTCATGTATAAATGACGAAAAGTGTAAAATATCACGAAAAATTCTTTATGTTTTTTAAAAAATCGTATTTTTGCACAAAAAGCATTGCAAAAAACTGTGCATATCAGCGACAAAGGCTTTTCACTCAGATTATATAATAAGTTGTTATTGTATTCAATACAATATTGTTAACAAATAACAACGGCACAGCCGAAGCTGCGCCGTTGTTATTTGTTAACCGAATTTGCAATCATTTCAAAAAGCGATGCGAAAATTATGCGGATATTGCTTCTTGTGTCAACGGGAACTGGGCCGTTAACGGGCTCTAAAGTGCCATCCTCCGTGCGTACCATAAACTGCGGATATTTTTCGTCAGTGTGGACGGTAGGCTGACCGTCATAGAGCATCGCCCAGTTGAGGAATTCGCCGTAGCCGTCGCTGAATTCGCTGTGTGTCTGGTCTCTGACAAACCATGTGATTTCGGGGAATGCGCAGGTTGATGCGTCAACCGTAAGGTCGGGTGAAACATGGTTATGACCGCTGCAGTATTCAGCCTGCTTATAATCTTCGCTGAAGGTTGTTCCGAAAGGCGAAGCGCATGTTGCGCCGATGCTCATATATTCAACATCAATGAGCATATCTGCCTGCTCTGCTGCGCCTGCAGGAACAGGGATTGTTGAAATTCCGTAGCCGAGCGAGATTATGACTTCAACGCCGTTGTCCATTGCGTCCTGAATTATGTTTTCAACTTCGTTCTGAACATTGTAATGATAATAGTCGAGCTTTTCAACAAGCTCATCATATTTTTCGTTGCCGCAGAACATTGTTGCTTTTGCATCCTCATAATATTCATCGGGAACGAAAGTCCATGTGCCGGGCATTGTTCCGAAAAGATCAACGAGACATTCCTGAAGTATTCTTTCAAGCTGCTTGTCAAGAAGTGTCTGCGCCCAGTCAAGAAGACCGCCCGCAATTCCGATATCGTCAAGAGACGAAACGATTGCCGCAAGCAGGTCACCTGCGGGGTCGGTGCCCATTGCGCCTCTGATTAAATCCGCAAACTCATCGCCCTTATCTCTGATTGAAGCTTTATTTGCGTAAAGCGAACCGAGAAGAGAAAGACCCTTGAAAGCAGGGGAGAGAAAAGCGATTTTTTCGATTCCGTCTGAACCGAACAGCTCAAGATATGCCGCAACAATCGTGTTACCCTGACTGTGCGCCATAAGAGAAACTTCATCGTGACCTGTCAGTTCTTTTACGGCTTCGATGAATTTATCAAGTTCTTTTGCGTTGAAAATCGGGTCGAGGCGCCAGTCATAGATGAAATGATAGCTGCCGTCGGGGTCTGAAAACGGATTTCCGTATATGTGCTGCTCAGCGCCGTCCATTTCGTCAGGCTCGAACGAAACATTATAAACCGAATTACCCTTTTCATCGCATGCCATATCGCCGAGCATTTTTTCGACTGCGGACATTGCATTGTCGGCAAAGCCTTTATCGTCATTTGCGATAACAGCAACCGCAAGCGCCTTGAGAATATCGGGGATTCCCTTCATTATCGCATTTCCCGAGGGAGGAAACACTGAAACGGCATCCTCGCTGTCAGCGTCAAGTAAAAGTGCTTCCCCGAATCCTTGGATATAGACAACGGGCGTTTTGCCGCAGTTGCATTTTTCGGATGCAGCAAGTGTTGTTGCGGAAACAGAAAAAACGAGAACAAAAACAAGAATGAGACTTAATACTTTTTTCATTGTGTTTTCTCCTTATGTTTATTCGGCGTATTCAGCCGCTTTTGCCGTTGCAAGCTTGTCACAGCGTTCGTTTTCGGGGTGTCCTGCGTGACCCTTTACCCAAACGATTTTATATTCGTGCCGGTTTATAAGAGACCAGAGTTCTTTCCAGAGCTCGGGATTGAGAACGGGCTTTTTATCCGCCTTTCTCCAGCCGTTTTTCAGCCATCCCCATATCCAGCCCTGCAAAAAAGCATCTGCAACATATTTTGAGTCGGTGTATATTGTTATATCGCATTTTTCTTTGAGCTTTTTCAGCGCTTCAATAACCGCAGTGAGCTCCATGCGGTTATTCGTTGTTTCCTTTTCGCCGCCGCTGAGCTCAAGCTCATGAGCTCCGTAGCGCAGAATTGCGCCCCAGCCTCCGGGTCCCGGATTTCCCGAGCATGCGCCGTCGGTAAAAATATCAACTTTCTTCAGTTCAGTCATAAAAAACTCCATTACAGAAATATGAATAAATTATATCATCTGTTTTCAGATTTAACAACATAATTTTGGTTATTTTTTAAATTATTTGACAATAATACTAGCAAATAACCAATTATTTATTCAGAAAATCCGAAAGGAATGGTTTGATGAAAGCAGTTGTTATGGCCGGAGGCGAGGGAAGCAGACTCAGACCCCTTACATGCACGGTACCGAAACCCATGGTCAGAGTTATGGGAAAGCCGATAATCGGCTATATTCTTGATTTGCTCCGTGCTCACGGTGTCAGCGAGGCGGCGGTAACTCTCGGCTATCTTCCCGATGCAATCGAAAAAGAGTATTCCGATTATGCGGGAATAAAGCTGAATATGGTAAGAGAAGATGAGCCTCTGGGTACGGCAGGCTGTGTCAGGCGTGCGGCGGCTGATTTCAAGGAGCCTTTTTTTGTTATCAGCGGCGATGCGATGTGCAATTTTGATTTGTCAAAAATAATGACATTTCATAAGGCTTCGGGCGCAAAAATAACCATCGTTGCAAGCGAGGCTTCCGACCCGAGAGAATACGGAATTGTCAAGGTGGACAAGGAAAACAGAGTCACGGGCTTCGTTGAAAAGCCCTCGTGGACTCAGGCGGTCAGCAACCTTGCCAACAGCGGCGTTTACATCGTCAATCCCGAGTGCCTTGAGCTTATACCCAAGGGCAGAAGCTATGATTTTGCAAAGGACCTCTTTCCGCTGATGCTTGAAAGAGATATGCCAATTTATTGCTATCATACTGCGGATTATTGGTGCGATGTGGGCAATATTGACGCATATATGAAGTGCCAGAGAGATGTTTTTGACGGCAAAATGAAAATGCTGACGGGAATGCTTGCAGACGGAGTTTATGTCAAGGATGCAATGCCCGCAGGGGATTTTTCAATTATTCCTCCCGTATATATCGGAGCGGATGTTGAGATTGCGGAAGGGGCGGTAATTGGTCCCTATGCCGTTATTGACGATAACTGCAGCATTGAGCGGAATGTAAAAATAAGATATTCTACCGTGCTTGAAAATTGCTGGATAGGCGCAAACGCTTCCGTAACGGGTGCGCTAGTCTGCTCCGGCTCAGCACTGAAAACGGGTGCTTCAATGTTTGAAAGCAGCGTTGCAGGCTCAGGCAGCGTTATCGGTGCGGGTGCTCAGGTGAAGCCGAATGTGCTTGTCTGGCCGGGCAAGATTATCGGCGGCGGGTCAACGGTTAATTCGAATATAAAATACGGCAGCATAAAAGCGGAATACCTGAGCAGGAACGGAATGAACGAAAGCGGAGGCACCAAACTGAATGCCGAAACCTGCGTGCGTCTCGGCGCTGCGGTCGGAAGCACGAGAAACGGTAAAAAGGCGGGCATCGGATTTGACGGCAGTAAGAGCGCTATGGCTATGCAGATGGCAATAATGTCGGGTCTTATCGGTGCGGGCAGTAATGTATGGAGCTTCGGCGAATGCTTTGAGGCTCAGCTTAATTTTCTTATCAACATCTGCGGGCTGAGTGCGGGCTTGTATGTTTCGGGCAAAAACGGCAGGGAAATAAAGATTTGCGGAGAAGGCGGACTTTCGATTCCCCGACATTTTGAGAGAAGCATCGAATCGGGAATGGCAAAGTGCGAATTCCACGAAACCGAGGAGAGCGAAATGAAGGAAATTTCCGATATGGCAAGCGTGAGGCAGCTTTATAAGCAGGAGCTTGTTAAGCGTGCGCCTTACGGGCTTGCGGGCGTTTCGGCTTCGGTTGAAAGCGAAAATGAAAGCATAGATTTTCTTATGAAAAACATTCTCGAAAGACTCGGAGCCTCCGAAAGCAGAAATCTTGTTTTCAGAATTGATAATTCGGGAACAAAGCTTACGGCTTCGGTTAACGGCGAGAATGTTTCTTATGAAAAACTGCTTGCCGTCTGCTGCCTAAATGAAATGAAAAACGGAAGAGACATTGCAGTGCCTTATGATGCTCCGATGTTTCTTGATGAGCTTGCGCAGCTTCATTCAAGGCGGGTTTTCAGATATCTCAGCACTCCCGCAGACAACTCGGATTCGCCTGCAAGAAGGCTTGCGGCAAAGCAGATTTTTGTAAGAGATGCACTGTTCCTGACCGTCAAGCTTTTGTCTGTTATGAAAGAGCGGGAATGCGAATTTGATGAGCTTATGAAAGAGCTTCCCGAGAAATATATTGCAAGAAAAACCGTTTCAATCGGCTTTTCGCCCGCAAGTCTTGCGGAACTCGTAGGAGAAGAGGAAATAGACTTGAGAAACAGTCTTGAGGGCATAAGACTTATACGAAGCTCAGGAAAGCTCCTTATTGTACCCGAAAGAAGTGGGGAATCGGTCAGAATCCTTGCGGAAGCCGACACAATGGAGGCCGCTGACGAACTCTGTGCCGATATAACGGAGATATTTAATCTTGCAACAGAAAAGCTGAACTCAAGGATATAATTCATAATATATTAAAAATAAAATATAAAGCAAACCTTGACAATGACAAGGTAAAAAGATATTATATTATAATAGAGTAATAGTGTACTCTCGGCGCAGGATTGTTCCTGCCGCCGCTAACATAGGAATTGATTTGCGTGAAGATATACAGATTTTTATGAAAAGGAGAATTTATGCAGAAAAAAAATAACGAAAAAGATAAATCACAGAACACACAGAAAACACAGCAGCGTTCTGCAAAGAAGAGCCGCAAGCAGTTTGACCAGCAGGCTCAGCAGAAGAAGAAAGGCTATTCCAAGCCCAGAAACGGCTCTGCTAAGAAATATAAGAAATCGGAAAATGAAACTCCGATCAGAATCGCTTTCCTCGGCGGACTCAACGAGGTCGGCAAGAATATGACGCTTTATGAATATAAGGACGATATGTTCCTTGTTGATTGCGGTCTCGCTTTCCCCGATTCGGATATGCCGGGTGTTGACCTTGTTATTCCCGATTTTTCTTATGTTGAGAAAAATGCCGATAAAATAAAGGGTATTGTTATTACTCACGGTCATGAGGACCACATAGGCGGTCTTGCTTACCTTCTCAAAACAGTCAATATTCCTGTTTACGGAACGAAGCTTACAATCGGTCTTATTCAGGGCAAGCTCAAGGAACACGGACTTCTCAGCTCTGCAAAGCTTCATGAGGTTGCTCCGGGAGATGTCATTAAACTCGGCGGCTTCTCGGTTGAAATGATTCATGTCAACCATTCTATTCCCGATGCAATTGCTCTTGCAATCACCTGCGAAACGGGAACAGTTATCCAGACGGGCGACTTCAAAATTGACAGCACTCCCATTGACGGCGGAATGATTGACCTTTCAAGATTTGCCGAGCTCGGAAATCAGGGCGTTCTCTGCCTTCTTTCAGACTCAACCAATGCGGAAAGACCGGGCTATACCGAAAGCGAACGCAAGGTCGGCGAATCGTTTGATGTGCTTTTCAGAAAAGCGGATAAAAACAGAATTATCGTTGCAACCTTCGCTTCCAATATCCACAGAGTCCAGCAGATTATCAATGTTGCAAACAGTGTCGGCAGAAAGGTTGCCATTATGGGCAGAAGCCTTGAGAATGTTGTCAACATCAGTGCTCAGCTCGGTTATCTCAATATTCCCGAAAATGTGCTTATCAATGCCGATCTTATAAACAAATACCCTGCCGATAAAATGGTTATCATAACAACGGGCAGTCAGGGTGAACCCATGTCCGCTCTTTCAAGAATGGCGTTTTCAGACCACCGCAAGGTTGAAATCTGCCCCAACGATTATGTTATAATCTCGGCAACGCCCATTCCCGGAAACGAAAAGACCGTAGGCAATGTTGTCAACGAGCTTCTCAAGCTTGGTGCTCATGTTATCTATGAGAAGATGTACGATGTTCACGTTTCGGGTCACGCTTGTCAGGAAGAGCTCAAGCTTATAATGGGTCTTGTAAAGCCCAGATATTTCATTCCCGTTCACGGTGAGCAGAAGCATCTTCACAAGCATGCTCAGCTTGCCGAAAGCATGGGTATAGACACAAAGAATATCTTCATCGCAGATAACGGCTATGTTGCTGAAATTACAAATAAATCAATCAAGAGTGCAGCGCCCGTTCCCGCAGGCAAGATTTTTGTTGACGGCTACGGAGTCGGCGATGTCGGCAGCGTTGTGCTCAGAGACAGAAAGCATCTCGGTCAGGACGGCATAATTGTTGTCACTGCTTCTCTCGATTACGAAACGGGTCAGCTGATTGCAGGTCCCGAAGTTGTTTCAAGAGGATTTGTTTATGTCAAGGAAGCTGAAGAGCTTATTGACAAAGCCCGCAAGGTTGCGGAAAAATCGCTCGAAAGCTGCTATTACAGCAACATCTCCGATATCAACGCAATCAAAGGAAAGGTTCGTGATGCGGTTTCTCATTTTGTTTATGAACAGACAAAGAGAAGCCCGATGATTCTTCCGATAATAATGGAGGTTTAAATGAAACTGAAAGGTTTTTGGCATGATATTGTGCTGACAGGCATTGCGGCTGCCGTTGCGGCAATATTCATAGTTATAACGGCATTTATTGAACCGAAGCTCGCTCTTGCGGAGTGCTGCGGTCTTATTGCTGTGTTCGGTTTTGCGCTTCTTCGTGCTCTTACTGCCAAAAACAGATATAAAAAATTCCTTCTCCGTCTTTCAAAGAAATTTGATTATACTGACACAAAGGTTCTCTCTTCGTTCCCGCTTCCCGTTGCGGTATGCGGCAAGAACGGAATTATCGTATGGGGAAGTGAGAGATTCCTCAATGAGATAACGAACGGAGAAATCAGCAATTCAACCGATATCAGCGAATTTACAAACGGTGTTGATATTGACACGCTCATTCACGAGGAGGAAACAAGTGTTCTTGTAAACGACAGATATTATTCTGTTTATTCTTTCCCTTACAGATATAACGGCGACGATCTCTGTATACTTTATTATCTTGAAAACACAAGACTCAAGAAAACCGAGATTGCCTATTTTGAATCAAGACCCTATGCGGTTATGATTGAAATGGATAATCTTGACGATTCGAGAACCGATTTCAGGGACAGTGAAAGAACCGAAATCAAAAGTCAGATTGAAGCGGCGCTTGATAACTGGTCTGAAAGCTATAACAGCTTTATCAAGCGTGTCGGCGATGACCGTTATCTTATGGTGACTGAGCAGAAGAATTTCAGCCGTATGGTTGAGGACAGATTTTCGATTCTCGAAACTGTCAGAGGCTATGAATATAAAGGCAAGAAAACCGGCGTTACCCTTTCAATCGGCGTTTCTGCGGGAGATAACATAAAACAGTGCGAAAAGAACGCAAGAAACGCTCTTGAAATGGCTCTCGGAAGAGGCGGCGATCAGGTCGCAATCAAAAATAAGGAGAGCTATGATTTCATCGGCGGCGTATCAAAAAGCGCAGAGAAGCGAACCAAGGTCAAAAGCCGCATTGTTGCTTCAGCTCTTGCAGAGCTTATCAAAGGCAGCAGCAATGTTCTGGTTATGGGTCATGCATATACAGACCTTGATGCAGTCGGTGCCGCAACGGGCATTGTCTGCGCAGCACAAAGCTTCGGCATTCCCGCATTCATTGTGACTGACCGCAACAAAACCCTTGCCTCGTCTCTTGTTGATATGCTCTCAAGAGAGGGGATGGGCGATGTTATTATCGGCAAAGACAAAGCATCTGAGCTTCTCGGAAAAAAGAGCCTGCTTATCGTTGTTGATACTCATATTGAATCGTTTGTAGAATTCCCGAAGCTCTATGAAAAGGCTGAAACAAGAGTTATCATCGACCACCACAGAAGAGCGGTTTCAAACATTGAGAATGCGGTTATCTTCCATCATGACCCCGGAGCTTCATCGGCAAGCGAAATGGTGGCTGAAATCCTGCAATATATAAATCCCGATATCGAAGTGACAAAACCCGTTGCAGAAGCGCTTCTTGCAGGAATTATGCTTGACACGAAGAACTTCGTTATCCGTGCGGGTGTAAGAACTTTCGAAGCGGCGGCTTATCTTAAGGATAAGGGTGCGGATACGGTAAGCGTCAAGAAGCTTTTTGCAAATTCAATGGATATAAATAAAATGCGCAACAAGGTTATCGCATCGGCAGAAAGCTTTATGAACTGTGCGGTTTCAACGGTTGATTTTGATTCTCAGGATATCAGGATTATTGCCGCGCAGGCGGCGGACGAGCTGCTGAATGTCAGCGATATCAAGGCGTCGTTTGTGCTTTTTGAGAATGCGGGAGCAGTCAATATTTCCGCTCGGAGCATGGGCGAAGTCAATGTTCAGATAATCATGGAGTCTCTCGGCGGCGGCGGTCATCAGACAATGGCTGCATGTCAGCTTAAAGGCTATGACATACCCGATGCCCAATCGGCTCTCTATAAAACGATAGAAGATTTTTTCAGAAACAATGCAAAATAAGTAACAGTGTTACATAAGGAGATACAGAATTATGAAAGTAGTATTGACACAGGATGTTAAAGGACTCGGCAAAAAGGGCGAGCTTGTAAACACCTCAGACGGATATGCAAGAAACTTCCTTTTCCCCAGAAAGCTTGCAGTTGAAGCAAACTCTCAGGCGATGAGTGAGCTTAAAAACAGAGAAGCATCAGAGAAGCACAGAATCGATACCGAAATTGCAGCCGCAAAGGCAAATGCTGCAAAGCTTCAGGGCAACACCGTAAAGATGACCGCAAAAGCGGGCGCAAACGGCAAGCTTTTCGGCTCGGTAACTTCAAAGGATGTTGCTGCGGCAATTTCAAAGCATTTTGGACTTGAAATCGACAAGCGCAAGGTTGTTGTTGAAGATATCAAAACCTTCGGCACTTATCCCGTTGAGGTTAAGCTCTATAACGGTATTTCAGCCTCGCTCTATGTTATGGTAGGAGAATAATAATGGCAGATAACGGCTTGCTTTCACTTGAAAATATAAATATGCCCTTCAGCCTTGAGGCGGAGCAGGCGGTTTTAGGCAGTATTCTTGTTGACCCTGCGTGCCTTCCTCAGGCGGCGGTATACATAAATCCCGAAAGCTTCTATCTTCCTCAGCATTCTGCAATCTTCGCCGCAATGCTTACCATTGACAGCACGGGAGCAAAAATTGACCCTCTCGTAGTGCTTGATATGCTTGTTCAGCAGGGTGTTTACGATAATGCGGCGGGCAGGAACTACCTTTTTGAGCTTGCTCAGATGGTTCCTTCAACGAGCAATATCGAAATGTACGCAAGAATCGTCCGTGAAAAGCATTATATAAGAACGCTTATTTCGATTTCGAGCGAGACGATTGAAGATGCCGTTTCGGGTGAGGAAACTGCGGATGCACTGCTTGATAATGCGGAGCAGAAGATATACAATATCCGTCAGGGCAAAACAACAAATGCCCCCTCAAAGCTCAAGGATATAATTGTCAATAACGTTTATGATACGCTCAAGAAGATAACGGGTGAAGACAAGGAGCAGTATAAGGGCTTTACAACCGGATTTTCCGATCTTGACAAGATTCTGACGGGTCTTAACCGTTCCGACCTTGTCCTTATCGGCGCAAGACCTGCTATGGGTAAAACAAGCTTTGCGCTTAACCTCGCAAGAAATGTTGCCGCAATCGGTAAGCGCAAGGTGCTTTTCTTCTCTCTTGAAATGACTAAAGAACAGCTTGCGATGAGAGTTCTCGGAACCGAAGCGAGAGTTTCCAGCAAGAAGATGAGAAACGGACAGATCAGCAATGACGAGTGGATAAGACTCGGCAAGGCAACCTGCGCTCTCAATGACTGCGAGCTTTATTTTGATGATACTTCAAGCATCACCGTTCCCGAAATGAAGGCAAAGACAAGGCGTCTCGGCGGCGTTGAATGCGTTATTATTGACTATCTCGGACTTATCAAGGGCAGCACAAGAACCGAAAACCGTGTTCAGGAAGTCAGCGAAATCACTCGAAACCTTAAGATGATGGCAAAGGACCTCAATATTCCCATCGTCTGCTGCGCTCAGCTTTCCAGAGGCACTGAAGGCAGAGGAAAGTCTCACAGACCCCAGCTTTCAGACCTTCGTGAATCAGGTTCAATTGAGCAGGACGCAGATATTGTTATGATGCTTTACCGTCCCGATTATTATAAGGGCGAGAAGGAGGACGGCGAGCCCGTTCCCGAAGAGCAGGTTGATGTCAATAAGGCTGAAGTTATCGTTGCAAAGAACAGACACGGCGAAACGGGTACGGTTGAGTTCGCTTTTGACGGCGAACATACTTTGTTTGTTCCTTTGGAAAGGGTACACGATGACTGATAAAGTTATTGCTTCAATCAGAAAACATAATATGATTGAGAGCGGCTCAACCGTCGTTGCGGCGGTTTCGGGCGGAAGCGACTCAATGGCGATGCTTCATATTCTCAATGAAATCAAGGCTGAATTCGGCTTTGGACTTATTGCCGCTCATGTCAATCATTGTCTGAGAGGTGAGAGCGCCGATGCTGACGAAGCGCTGACTGCTTCGGAATGCGAAAAGCTCGGCGTGCCGCTTAAGATTCTGAAGATTGATGTTGCAAAAAAGGCAAAAGAGCTCGGGCTCGGCTTTGAGGAATGCGGAAGAAAAATAAGATACGAATTCTTTGAGTCGCTCGGAGAAAATGTGACTGTTGCAACCGCACATAATCTCAATGACAGAGCCGAAACATTTCTTTTCAACTTTGCGAGAGGCGCAACGCTCAGAGGTCTCTGCTCAATTCCCGCAAAGAGAGAGAACATTATCCGACCGCTCATTGATTGCGGCAAGGAAGAAATTATTGCTTTTTGCGTTGCCAACGGCATTCCGTTTGCTGAGGATGCAACCAACAGCGATGTTCATTATGCGAGAAACCGTATAAGGCATAATGTCATAACCGAGCTGAAAGAGATAAATTCTTCTTTTGAAAAAAGCGCCGAAAGGTGTATTGAATCCGTTTCGGAGGATGAAAAATATCTTTCCTCTCTTGCTGCCGAGCTTGTCGAAAAAGCGAAATGCGAAAATGGATTTCATGCCGCAACGCTTAATGAAGCGCATATTTCACTGAGAAAAAGAGCGGTTGTTCAAATCACCGAAAAGGAGACGGGAATAACCCCCGAATTCGAGGCTGTAAAAAGAATCTGCGAATTGCTTGCAAACGGCGGAAGCTGCGTTATCAACGGAGCTTTAACCGTAAGAGTAAGAAAGGGGATTCTTGATTTCCCGAAAGGAAAAAGCAAAGCTTTTGAAAGTGCCGTTTTTGATTTGGGTGAAACATATTTCGGCGGCGCAACTGTGAAAGCCGACGTTTTGGAAACAAACAGTTCACAAAAGGTTTTAAATCAGTCTACGGATTACAGACTGGATTATGATAAAATATCGAGTAGAATGGTGCTCAGAAGTCGTGAAGCGGGGGATAAAATAACCCTCATATCACGAGGATGCACCAAAACGCTGAAAAAACTCTTCAACGAGCTTTCGATTCCGCCCGAAAAAAGAAACGAAGTAATAATTCTTGCAGATGAAAACGGACTGCTTCTTGCGGAAAATATCGGTGTTGATGCAAGAGCGGCAGTTACAAAAGAAACCGAAAGAATGCTTTGCGTGAGCATTGAAAGATAACGGGTTGTGAAAGGAAAATTTATTATGCTTAAGGATATCAAAGATGTTTATTACAGCGAAGAAACGCTCAAAGGAATCGTTAAAGACCTCGGCAGAAGAATAAGCGAGGATTATAAAGACAAGAATCTTCTTCTTGTCAGCGTTCTCAAAGGCTCGGTTGTTTTTATGGCAGACCTTATGAGAGCAATAACAGTTCCCTGCGAAATAGATTTTATGTGTGTTTCAAGCTATGCCAGCGGAACAACCTCTTCGGGTGTTGTTAAGATTATCAAAGACCTTGATATAAACCTTGAGGGCAAGGATGTTCTTATTGTTGAAGATATTCTTGATTCGGGCAGAACTCTCAATTATATTATTTCTATTCTCGAAAAGAGAAATCCTGCCAGCATTAAAATATGCACTCTCCTCGATAAGCCTGAGAGAAGAGTTGTTGACCTTTATGCCGATTATTCGGGTGCAGAAGTTCCCGATGAGTTTGTTGTCGGCTACGGACTCGATTATGACGAAAAATACAGAAATCTTCCTTATGTAGGCGTATTAAAGGAAGAAGTCTATCAATAAATCAAACATATTTGGGAAAGATAACCTAAGGAGTGATTATTCCAATTGAACACTAAGAAAAACAATTCCAAAAAACCTGATATGAAGAAAAAGCTTCTGACGCTTTTGCCTTATATTCTGATTCCCGTAATGATTATTGCGGGTGTCAGCTACTATGCAAGCACTCAGAAGAGAGAAAAGCTTGAATATTATCAGATTGTTTCCCTTTTTGATGAGGGCAAGGTTGATGAGTATCAGCTCAATCTGAGCAGCGGCGCACTTGTTTATAAGCTTGAAGGTGAGGAAACCGCAAAATCATACACCGTTCCCAATGTATCTCTTTTCATTGAAGATGTTCATACGGGAGTTATCAAGCATAACAGAGAGAATCCCGATGACTTAATCAAGGCAAAGTATGTTACGGGCTCAACGGGTCAGTGGATTTATCAGATTGCGCCCACTCTTCTCCTGCTTGTTGCAATGCTCGGCATAACCTTCTTCATGTTCAAAAGAATGAATCAGAGCATGAGCAATGAGAATAACCGCACAATGAGCTTCGGAAAGGCGAGAGTCAAGCATGCCAAGGACGAAAAGAGAAAAGCAACATTTGCTGATGTTGCGGGTGCGGACGAAGAGAAGGAAGAGCTTGCGGAAATCGTTGAATTCCTCAAATCTCCCGCAAAGTTTGACATGCTCGGTGCAAGAATCCCCAAGGGCGTTCTTCTTGTAGGCCCTCCGGGAACGGGTAAAACTCTTCTTGCAAGAGCAGTTGCAGGTGAAGCGGATGTTCCCTTCTTCTCAATTTCAGGCTCCGATTTTGTTGAAATGTATGTTGGTGTCGGTGCATCGAGAGTGCGTGACCTTTTCGATCAGGCAAAGAAAAATTCACCATCAATCATATTCATTGATGAAATTGACGCAGTAGGCCGTCACAGAGGCGCAGGCATGGGCGGCGGACACGATGAAAGAGAGCAGACTCTCAATCAGCTGCTTGTTGAAATGGACGGCTTCGGCGCAAATGAAGGTGTTATCGTTATTGCGGCTACCAACCGCCCCGATATCCTTGACCCCGCTCTTCTCAGACCAGGCCGTTTTGACCGTCAGGTAACGGTTAATTATCCCGATGTCAAGGGCAGAGTTGAAATTCTTAAGGTTCATGCAAAGGGTAAGCCCATCGGTCCTGATGTTGACCTTAACAGTATTGCACATGCAACCGTAGGCTTCACGGGCGCAGACCTTGAAAATCTTCTTAATGAAGCTGCTCTTCTTGCTGCAAGAACGGGCAAAAAGGCTATCACCATGGAAGAAATTGACGAGGCGGCGCTCAAGGTTCAGGTAGGCTCAGAGAAGAAGTCCCATAAGATGAGCGAGAAGGATAAAAAGCTTACCGCTTATCACGAGGCGGGTCATGCCGTTGTAAGCTTCTATCTTGATAACGAAGATCCGGTGCATCAGATTTCGATTATCCCCAGAGGCATGGCGGGTGGCTATACGCTCCACAGACCCACAGAGGATAAGAGCTACACAACCAAGAACGGAATGCTTGACAGACTTGTCAGCCTTCTCGGCGGCAGAGTTGCGGAAGCCCTTGTTCTCGGAGATATCTCAACCGGTGCTTCAAACGATATAGAAAGAGCAACCGAGATTGCAAGAAATATGGTAACGAAATACGGCATGAGCGACCGTATCGGACCCATCGCTCTCAGCGGCGACAATCAGGAGGTTTTCCTCGGCAAGAGCTACAATCAGGTACGCAACTATTCGGAAGCTGTTGCTTCAAAGGTTGACGAAGAGATTGAAAGCATCGTCAAGAATGCTTATGACAGAACGGAAAAGCTTCTTTCAGAGCATATCGACAAGCTTCACGCAGTTGCAAAGAAGCTGTTTATTGACGAAAAGATGAGCGGCGAAGAATTTGCCGAAATGATGAACGGTACAACCGAATTCACCGCCCCCTCAGCAGAGGCAACAACAGAAGAATAATTTATGAATCAAGCCCCGAAGAGTGTTCTTCGGGGCTTTTAAAATAATAAGTGTAAGCTTTTGTAATGTTTTGTAACTTGATTTCTGACTTATTATTCCATATAATTAAAATAGAATAAAAATCTGAGCATACGGAGGAAAATTATGAAAAGGTTATTATTCTTTTTTGCGCTGATATGTATTTTAATTTCAACTCTCTCTGCGTGCGGCAACTGTGAACAACCTGATAAAACTGCAGGAACAACTGAAAAAACGACTGCGGAAACAACTGCCGCTCAGACTCAGTTGACAACAGTTGAAGAAAATGCAGAAACCCAAACCGTGGTTTTCAGCGGCGGCAAATATCGCTTCACTATTGAGAAAACTGATTTTGAAAAGAACTTTTCCGAAGAAGAACTCATGGCAATTTCCCGCCTTGTTCCTATGGAATACGGATATGATGATTATTACAATTGGAACGGTACGCCCGATGAAGTTATCAATGATGCGCTGCTGTGCATGAAAAACTCAAGGAATGACTGGTTTTTTGAGCGTTATGATACGGATACACCCCAATGGAATGCCGCTCTGGAAGAGCTGAAAAAGAACCCGTATAGAATTACAGATGACTGGGTGATAACCGATATGGATTCTATCAACCGGTATCTTTCAGACCGATTCGGACCTCAGGCAAGGCAGTTTGAAGAAGAGGATTTCAATAAATATAATGATATCAAAATCAGCGATGAACGCATAACGGACGGATTCGGTCTCAGAACTTACAGATATACATATTTGCCGGAGAGCGGTCTGATTGCTTGCTTTATGTCAGAAACAACCGGATTTATTTCTCCCGCTGCATATATATATGATATTAAATTATCAGACGGAATGTATGTTGTTAAGGCGTTATCTGCTTCTGAAAATTTTCTTGAAAGCTCAGATACTTTTGAAGAGATACAGAACAGCAGCTTTAAAATGCTCAATACCGATGCAAACGGTGTGATGGTCAATTATACAATGACTGTTGCTTCTGACGAAAACGGAAAGCTTTATATGAAAAGCGTAGACAGACGCAATGTTTTGGCGGACAACATAGAATATAACTATAAGGTTTCAACCGACGGAGAGCCTTTGGAAGTTAAAAATACAGAGCATTTTTCAAAAGGAATGCAGACTGTCGGAACAATTCAAAACGGAGAGGAAGTTTATGTGTCGGACTCTTACTTTGACGGAATGGTTTGGGTTGTTACGGAGGAGTTTACCGGAGTTGTAGAAGAAAAATACCTGATACCTATAGAATGAAAAATTCCCCGATATTTGTGTTAAGCAAATATCGGGGATTGCTGTTTTTACCTTTTAGTTAAGCTTTGTAAGGGTTTCCATAACATAGTTGCCGAACTCTTCGCAGGTTGCGCCGTCTGCTCTGCCTGTGATATGGAGCTTTTTCTCTTCGTACATGCAGATGTCGAGAGCTCTTTCAAGCTTGTCTGCCTCATCCTGCTTGCCGATGTGTGAAAGAAGCATAACCGCTGCGCGGAGCATTGAGCAGGGATCTGCATACTGTCCTCTGCCTTCTCTCATCATTCTGGGAGCTGAACCGTGGATTGCTTCAAACATAGCATATTTCTTGCCGATGTTTGCGCTGCCTGCAGTGCCTACGCCGCCCTGAAATTCAGCAGCCTCGTCAGTGATGATATCGCCGTAGAGGTTGGGGAGAACGAAAACCTTGAAGTCTGTTCTTCTCTTCTTGTCAATGAGCTTTGCGGTTGTGATATCAATATACCATTCGTCGGTTGTGATTTCGGGATAATCCTTTGCAACCTCTTTGCAGAGGTTGAGGAATTTACCGTCGGTTGTCTTGATGACGTTAGCCTTCTGAATTATTGAAACTCTTTCCTTCTTGTTTCTTCTTGCATAGTCATATGCAAGCTTTGCAATTCTCTTTGTGCCCTCGGTTGTGGTAACAACAAAGTCCATTGCAAGGTCATCTGTAACATGAATACCCTTTGAGCCTACTGCGTATGCGCCTTCGGTGTTCTCTCTGAAGAATGTCCAGTCAATGCCTTCTTCGGGTACTTTGACGGGACGAAGGTTTGCAAAAAGATCAAGAGCCTTTCTCATTGCAACGTTAGCGCTCTCAATATTGGGCCAAGGATCGCCTGCCTGAGGAGTTGTTGTGGGTCCCTTGAGGATAACGGGGCACTTCTTAAGCTCTTCAAGAACATCGTCGGGGATAGCCTTGTTAACGGCAACACGGTTTTCGATTGTAAGACCATCAATGGTCTTGAATTCAATCTTGCCTGCGTCAACATCATCCTTGAGGAGAAAAGCAAGAACTCTTGCAGCCTCATTTGTGATGATGGGGCCGATGCCGTCGCCGCCGCAAACGCCGATTGTAAGCTTGTCGAGTGTTGAATAATCAACGAAATCACCCTGCTGCTTGATAGCGTCGCTTCTTGCGTCCTGCTCTCTGATGAGAGCTTCAAACTTTTCAACAGCAGCTTTAATCTGTACTTCAGTCATGTTTATTTCTCCTTATTTACCTGTGTTTTTGGTGTAGTTGAGCAATCCGCCTGCGAGAATCATTGCGGTCTGTCTGTCTGAATAGTCATAGCAGAGCTCGTATTCTTCGCCCTTGGTAATGTTCTTGAGAACAACTTTCTTGCTGTTTTCGATGCAGTCACGGATTCCTTCAAGAGCAAGCATATCATCTGTTGCAATCTTATCGTAGTCATCTGCATTTGCAAAAGTGAAGGGCATGATGCCTGCATTGATAAGGTTTGCGCAGTGGATTCTTGCGAATGACTTTGCGATAACTGCTTTGATTCCGAGATAGAGGGGAACAAGTGCGGCATGCTCTCTTGATGAGCCCTGACCGTAGTTTGCGCCGCCGATGATGAAGCCCTTACCCGCAGTCTTGCAGCGCTCTGCGAACTTCTCGTCACACTGTCTGAAGCAGAAGTTTGAAAGGTAGGGAATGTTTGAGCGGTAGGGGAGAATCTTTGCGCCTGCGGGCATGATGTGGTCGGTTGTGATGTTATCGCCAACCTTGAGGATTGCAGGTGCTTCAATGCTTTCGGGAAGCTCAACGCTTGTGGGGAAGGGCTTGATGTTGGGACCGTATTTGATTTCAACCGAATCAGCATCTTCAACCGAAGCGGGCTTTTCAATCATATTGTCATTGATAATGAAACGCTCGGGCATTGAGATTTCGGGCATCTCGCCGAGTGTTCTGGGGTCTGTAAGGTAACCGGTGATTGCGGAAGCTGCGGCAACCTCGGGGCTTACAAGATAAATGCCTGCGTCAGCAGTACCTGAACGGCCTTCGAAGTTTCTGTTGAATGTGCGGAGCGATACGCCCTGCGACTGGGGTGACTGACCCATACCGATGCAGGGACCGCATGAGCATTCAAGAAGTCTTGCACCTGCGGAAAGAATGTCCGAAAGAGCGCCGTTGAGCGAAAGCATGTTGAGAACCTGCATTGAGCCCGGTGAGATTGCAAGGCTTACATTGGGGGCAACCTTCTTGCCTTTAAGAATTGCGGCAACCTTAAGAAGGTCAAGAAGAGAAGAGTTGGTGCATGAGCCGATGCATACCTGGCTGATTTCAATGTTGCCGATTTCTTCAACTGTTTTAACATTATCGGGCATGTGGGGCATTGCTGCCATGGGAGCAAGCTTTGAAAGGTCGATATCGATGATTTCATCGTAAACTGCATCCTCGTCGCTCTTAAGCTCTGTCCAGTCTTCTTCGCGGTCCTGAGCCTTGAGGAATGCTTTTGTTATTTCGTCTGAGGGGAATACGGATGTTGTTGCGCCGAGCTCAGCGCCCATGTTGGTGATGGTTGCTCTTTCGGGAACGGAGAGAGTCTTGACGCCCTCACCGCCGTATTCAATAATCTTGCCTACGCCGCCTTTAACACTCATGATGCGGAGCACTTCAAGGATAACATCCTTTGCACCGACCCAGGGAGAAAGCTTGCCCGAAAGGCGGACAAGAGTCATCTTGGGCATGGTTGTGTAGTATGTACCGCCGCCCATTGCAACAGCAACGTCGAGACCGCCTGCGCCGATAGCAAGCATACCGATACCGCCGCCTGTGGGGGTGTGGCTGTCAGAGCCGATAAGAGTTTTGCCGGGCTTACCGAAACGCTCAAGATGAAGCTGGTGGCAGATGCCGTTACCGGGCTTTGAGAAGAGAAGACCTCTCTTCTTTGCAACGCTCTGAATGAATCTGTGGTCATCGGCGTTTTCAAATCCCGTCTGAAGTGTATTGTGGTCAATATATGCAACCGAAAGCTCGGTGCGTACTCTTTCAACGCCCATTGCTTCAAACTCAAGATAAGCCATGGTGCCTGTTGCATCCTGAGTGAGGGTCTGGTCAATCTTCAAGCCGATTTCGGTGCCGGGAATCATTTCGCCGCTTACGAGATGGCTTTTAATGAGTTTCTGTCCAATAGTAAGTCCCATATTCATCCTCCTGAATATTTAAGGTATTATAAAAATATACTTTAATATTTTATTGCAATGAAGTCTCTTTGTCAAGTGTAAAGAATTATAAAATAATTGATAGACAAAAGCTGTGTTTTGTGGTATTGTTAGAAAAGAAAGGGTGATGATTTATGTTTTATAGAATTGAAAATGAATTTCTGACCTGTGAAATCGACGATATGGGTGCTCAGCTTCATTCGCTTGTTTCCAAGGAGAACGGAAAGGAATATATCTGGTACGGCAAAACAGAAATATGGTACGGTCAGGCACCGGTTCTCTTCCCGATTATCGGTCAGCTTATCAACGATAAATATTTTTATAACGGCAAGGAATACACGATGCCTAAGCACGGCATTGCAAGAAAGCTTCCTTTCAATGTAAAAGAATGCTCAGGTGCAAAAGCTGTTTTCAGCCTTGAAAGCGATGAAAACACACTTAAAGGATATCCGTTTGAATTTGAACTGCTTGTTGCCTTTGAACTTTGCGGCAAAAAGCTGATAAACACCATGACGGTTATCAACAAAACCGACGGCGAAATGTATTTCTCAATCGGTGCGCATCCCGGATTCAACTGCAATATCGGCGATGTTATTGAGTTTGAGCTGCCCGAGACTCTTGAAACAGAGAGAATTGACAGCGAAAACCTCCTCATTCCGGAGAGATTCCCCGTTATTGAGAACAGCAGAGAAATTGAAATAACCGAGGATATTTTCAAGAAGGATGCTCTTATTCTTTCAGATATCAAATCCGAAAAGCTCCGCATCAAGGGCGAAAATGAAATCGAATTCACTTTCGGCAAATGCCCCGTGCTCGGAATCTGGGCAAAGCCCGGCGCACCCTATGTCTGCATTGAACCGTGGTACGGCATCAATGACGGCAGAGAGGTCAAGGACGATATTTCAAAGAAGAGAGAGATTCAGCGTCTCGGCAAAGGCGAAAATTTTGAATTCATCTGGGCAGCAGAAATCATAAAATAAGCAATAAAAACGGTCGTTTCTGAATTGAAACGACCGTTTTGTTCTTTATTTATTAAAGCATTTTTCCGCATATCTGACGGCGCCCATTGCATCGGCTGAGAAGCTGTCTGCGCCAATCATTTTTGCATATTCATCCGTCATGACCGCACCGCCGACCATAACAAGGCAGTCTGGTGCTTCGGAACGCAGAAGCTTTATGGTTTCCTCCATTGCGGGAACTGTTGTTGTCATCAGCGCGCTGAGTCCGACAAGCTTTACTCCGTCTTTTTTTACCGTTTCAACTATCGCTTCGGGTGCAACATCTTTTCCAAGGTCAATAACATCATAGCCGTAGTTTTCGAGAAGAACTTTAACGATGTTTTTGCCGATGTCGTGAATGTCACCCTTGACGGTTGCAATGATGATTTTACCCTTTTTTGATTCGCCTGCGGGGATTGCCGATTTGACTGCTTCGAAAGCCTGCTTTGCCGCTTCCGCACTCATGAGAAGCTGAGGAAGATAAACTTTTTTCTCTTCAAAGCCCTTGCCCACAGTGTTGAGAGCGGGGATAATCATATTGTCAATAATATCAATGGGTATGACGGTTTTTAAAAGCTCGTGCGCAAGGCTTCCTGCCTGCTCTTTCAAGCCTTTGATAACTGCTTGCTCAAGAGTGATTTCTGTAGGGGCATTCTGCGCTTTTTCCTCAGCAGGGGAGAGTGAAGAAGCAAATTCAATATAGTCGGTGCAGTTTTCGTCATAGCCTCTGAGAGCCATAAATGAGTGCCATGCCTTCATCATTTCTTCCGAGAAGGGATTGATGATTGCACAGTTGAGGCCGCACTGCATTGCCATTGTATAGAACACCGCATTGACATCCGCTCTGTTGGGCAGACCGAAAGAAATATTCGAAACGCCGAGAGAGGTTTTGATTCCTTTTTCGCTGAGCTTTCTGACCGCCTCGAGGGTCACATTTGCGCTGTCCGAATCGCTTGAAACCGCCATTGCAAGCGGGTCAACGATAATGTCATTTTGTCCGATGCCGTATTCAGCGGCACGGGCAATTATTTTTTCTGCAATTGCAATTCTGCCCTCTGCGGTGTCAGGAATTCCGTTTTCGTCAAGAGTAACCGCAATGGCAACTCCGCCGTATTTTTTTATCAGCGGAAAAACGGCGTTCATGCTCTCTTCTTTGCCGTTTACAGAATTGATAAGAGCCTTGCCGTTATAGATTCTCATTGCTTTTTCCATTGCCTCAATGTTAACGGTGTCAATCTGAAGAGGCAAATCAATAACGCTCTGAATTGAGCGGATAACTCTTTCCATCATTTCGGGCTCGTTGATTTCAGGCAGACCCACGTTGACATCAAGCACCGAAACACCCTTTTTGTTTTGTGCAAGCGCCTCATTGAGAATATAGTTTATATCTTTCTGACGCAGTGCTTCTTTGAATCGTTTTTTGCCCGTGGGGTTGATTCTTTCGCCGATTATTACGGGCGCATTGCCGATTTCAACAGCATGAGTATATGATGAAACGAGGGTTTTGTTTTTCTTTTCGGGCAGTCTGAACGGAAGATTTTTTGTTTTTTCAACCGTAAGTCTGATATGCTCGGGGGTTGTGCCGCAGCAGCCGCCGATTATTGTTGCTCCGCCGGCAACTATTTCGCACATGATGTCAGAGAACTCCTCCGCATCAATGTCAAAAACCGTTTCGCCGTTTTCGTTTCTCGGCAGACCTGCGTTGGGATTGACAATAATCGGAACGCTTGCATATTCAGCAATAATCGGAACGATTTCTTTCATCTGATTCGGACCGAGCGAGCAGTTCATTCCGATTGCGTCTGCTCCGAGACCCTCGAGAAGTGCAACCGTTGCGGCAGGGTCTGCGCCGGTCATGAGCTTTTGTCTTTCGTCATAAACGGTGGTAACAAAAACGGGCAGGTCGCAGCTTTCTTTTGCTGCAAGCAAAGCCGCTTTCGCTTCATACGAGTCATTTATTGTTTCAATAAGAACAAGGTCTGCGCCCGCTTTTGCGCCGATTTTTATTGTCTCGGAGAATATTGAAACAGCTTCTTCAAACGGCAAGTCGCCGAGAGGCTCAAGCATTTTTCCAAGAGGTCCGACATCAAGCGCAACACAGGCATCAAACCCCTCGCATGCGGCTTTTGCGTTGCATATCGCAGCGTTTATTATTTCTTCAAGATTATCAAATTTAAGACGGTTTGCGCCAAAGGTGCATGAGGTTATAATCTGTGTACCCGCTTCAAGATAGAGACGGTGCATTTTCTGAATCTTGTCGGGATGGGTGAGATTCCATGCTTCGGGAAGCTCACCGGGCTGAAGACCCCATGACTGCAGAAGAGTTCCTGCGCCGCCGTCAAAATAAGTTATTCCGTTTCTGATTTTTTCAAGAACATTCATTTTCAAAACCTCTTATCTGTATGGACAGCTGCTTGCTCTGCATATCATGCAGCCGGGACCCGTGCATTTGTTTTTCTCTTTTCCGATTCCGATGATTGCGGTCACGGATTTTGAAGGCGACATCATAAGACTGTCATTGAGTGAAAGCCCGATTTTGTTTTTTGCATCAAGAAATCCGAGAATATCTTTCTGGCATTCAATCGGCAAATCGCCGTATCCGGGGCTGAATCTCGGTCTGAGACAATCGCAGTTTTCAAACGAAGAATTGAATTTATCGCAGAAGGCTTCGATTGCCGCCGAGCCTATGCAGTCGGTGACAATTCCCTTTAACGGAGAAATAACCGAATTTTTTGCAATGAGTCTCTGACTTTCGCTGCCCGCCGTTGCCGCAAAAAGATAAGCATTTTCGCATCCGCAAAGATTCTTTTTCAAAGATTCGGAACAGAATTCAAGGCAGCCTGCAGAAATGTTCTCATCAATGCTGACTGGAAGCATGGTATAGCACGCCTTAAAGCTTACGCAGTCGGTGAATTCTTTCAGGCATTCATCAATCATTGCTTCGGTTGCTTCGTCACATTTTGCGCCGTAATAGCCGAGATAGGTGATGATTTCCTTACGGCTTATATTCAGTTCGGAGGCTTTCGCCGTATAAATATAAATCATCGGTTAATTCCTTATTTGTTTCTGAATATGATAAGTTTACTGAAAATATAGTTGAGAACAACAACGATTACCTGAACGAAGATTTTGGCTATGAATTCATTGAACGAGAGAAGAGTGACCGTAACAAACATAAAGAGAAGCTCAATGAGAAGAGAGAATACTCTTGCGCCTATGAAAGCTGCGAATTCCTTGCCTGCAACGGAAGGCTTCCAGCTTTTTGACTCGAAAACAATGAGCTTGTTTGTCACAAAAGCAAATATGACGGCAGCCACCCATGCAATAACGGTTGCGTCAAGATAGTCTGTGCCCGTGCCGAGAAGCTCAAGAATTTTTTCGCTGCCCGCCGAAGCGAAAAGTGCGTTGCACACGCCGTCCCAACCGACAGAAATAAAAATCTGCTTGGTAATATAGAATGTGACAAGATTTACGACGGTAGTGAGCGCACCGAAAACAACATATGTCACGATTTCTCTTGTAAAAAGCTTATCAATCAGCTTTCCGATAAAGCTTTCTTTTTTGAACAGCTTAAAAAGCAATTCTCTGATTCTTTCAATCATGGTTAATTCTCCAAAAAAATTATTTGCCGCTTTTTCAATAGATTATTTTAAAACAAAACAAATATAAAGTCAATAAATGCTTGCATTTTTGATATGTTATGTTAAAATAATAGGATAGTGAGGTAGATTTTATGAAATTATCCCGTAATGCCGAAAACAGAATACATTTTCTGGATGAAGCAAGAGGCTTTGCGGTTTTTTGCATGATATTTTATCATGCCTTCTATCTTCTTTATTCATTCTTTGACCTGAAGGCGGCTTATGAGCTGTTTGTCTTTTTTATGCCGGTTGAGCCGATTTTTGCAGGACTCTTTATGTTTGTTTCGGGAGTTTCAACTTCCCTTTCAAAAAACAATCTAAAAAGAGGCTTGATTCTTCTGGGTATTGCCCTCGGCTTTACCGCAGTAACGGCGTTCATCATGCCTGCCCTCGGATTTGTTGAATGTGAAATTTATTTCGGAATTCTTCATTTTCTTTCATGCGCAATTATCATTTTTGCGCTTTTGAGAAAACCCATGTCAAAGATTAACCCGTTTGTCGGAATATTGCTTTGCGCGGTGCTTTATCCGTTTTTCAGTCAGATTGAATACGGAATTCTCCGCTACGGCAATCTTGCGGTGTTTCAGCTTCCCGAATCGCTTTACGAAAGCAATTGGCTTATGCCCTTCGGTATCTATTCCGACAGCTTCTTTTCTGCGGATTATTTTCCGATATTCCCCAACATTTTTATTTTTCTTGCGGGTGCATTCCTCGGAGCTTATTTGGTTAAAAACGGCTTTCCGAAATGGAGTTACCCCAAAAGAAACGCATTTTTCGGATTTCTCGGCAGAAATGCCCTGATAATATATATTGCCCATATGCCTGCGATTTTTGCAGTATCCTACGGCATTGAGTTAATTATAAATATGATTAAATAGGAGAATCAGAATCATGAGTGAAGCATGCAGCGGCAATTGCGCATCATGTTCAAGCAATTGCTCATCAAAAGAAAAGCAGGATCTCAGAATACCCTGCGGTCCTTTCAGCAACGTTAAAAAGGTTATCGGCGTTGTAAGCGGCAAAGGCGGTGTCGGCAAATCGCTTGTTACCTCGCTTCTTGCAAGTGCAATGCAGGCAAGAGGAAACGCCTGCGCAGTTCTTGACGCTGATGTTACAGGTCCTTCGATTCCCAAGTCATTCGGAATCAAGGAAAGAGCAAAAGCGGACGAAACCGGTCTTCTTCCCGAGGTAAGCAAAACCGGAATCAAGATTATGTCCGTAAACCTTCTTCTTGAAAATGAGGATTCACCCGTTGTATGGAGAGGTCCTGTTATTTCGGGCGTTATCCAGCAGTTCTGGAAGGATGTTGCGTGGGGCGATGTTGACTATATGTTTGTTGATATGCCTCCCGGAACGGGCGATGTTTCGCTTACCGTATTCCAGAATCTTCCCGTTGACGGTATTATCATTGTAACAACTCCTCAGGACCTTGTAACAATGATTGTCAAAAAAGCATATAACATGGCGAAGCTTATGAACATTCCCGTTCTCGGTCTTGTTGAAAACATGAGCTATACCGTCTGCCCTGACTGCGGCAAGAAAATCAATGTTTTCGGAGAAAGCAGGATTGAAGAGGTTGCAAAGGAACTTGATGTTCCCGTGCTTGCACGCATTCCCATTGACCCCAACAACGCAGCTCTTGTTGATAAGGGTGCGGTTGAGCTTGTCAATGACGATTATGTTGCCGAAGCAGTTGACTTTTTATCAAAAATGAATTAAATATTTAATATAAGTTAAAATTTTCAGGAGTTGAAACAAAATGCTCGATATAAAATTTCTCAGAGAAAACCCCGATCTCGTAAAAGAAAATATCAAAAAGAAGTTTCAGGACAGCAAGCTTGCTCTTGTTGACGAAGTAATTGCGCTTGACGCACAGTCAAGAGCAATCAAGTCGGAGGCGGACAGCCTCAGAGCTAACCGCAACAAGGTTTCAAAGGAAATCGGTGCTCTTATGGCTCAGGGCAAGAAAGAAGAAGCGATGGCTGCAAAGTCAAAGGTAACAGAATTCTCCGAGAGACTTGCAGAATGCGAAAAGCTTGAGGTTGAGTATGCCGAAAAGGTAACAAAGATAATGATGATTATTCCCAATATCATCGACCCCAGCGTTCCCATCGGCAAGGATGACAGCGAAAATGTTGAGGTAACCAAATACGGCGAACCCGTAGTTCCCGATTTTGAAATTCCTTATCATACCGAAATTATGGAGCGCTTCAACGGAATCGACCTTGATGCCGCAAGAAACGTTGCAGGTAACGGCTTCTATTATCTTATGGGTGACATCGCAAGACTTCATTCAGCTGTTATTTCTTATGCAAGAGATTTCATGATTGACAGAGGCTTCACATATTGCGTGCCTCCCTTCATGATTCGCAGCAATGTTGTAACAGGCGTTATGAGCTTTGCCGAAATGGACGCAATGATGTATAAAATCGAGGGCGAAGACCTCTATCTTATCGGCACAAGCGAGCACTCAATGATAGGTAAATATATTGACACTATAGTTAACGAAGAAACTCTTCCTCATACCCTCACAAGCTATTCACCCTGCTTCCGTAAGGAAAAGGGTGCTCACGGCATCGAGGAGAGGGGTGTATACAGAATTCATCAGTTTGAGAAGCAGGAAATGATTGTTGTCTGCAAGCCCGAAGACAGCATGATGTGGTTCGAAAAGCTCTGGCAGAACACAGTTGACCTTTTCCGCTCTCTCGATGTTCCCGTCAGAACACTCGAATGCTGCTCAGGCGACCTCGCAGACCTCAAGGTCAAGTCATTTGATGTTGAAGCATGGTCACCCAGACAGAAGAAGTATTTTGAGGTCGGCTCATGCTCAAACCTCGGCGATGCACAGGCACGCAGACTCAAAATCAGAGTCAACGGCAAAAACGGAAAGTATTTTGCACATACACTCAACAATACCGTTGTTGCTCCTCCCAGAATGCTCATTGCATTCCTTGAAAACAATCTCAATGAGGACGGCAGCGTGAATATTCCCGTTGCACTCCGTCCTTATATGGGCGGCAAGGAAAAGCTTGTTCCCGTTAAATAATTGAACAGAGGAGAAAATATCTATGTGGTTAGCAATCAAATCCGTTATTTCGCTCATTATTTCAATGCTTCTTACGGTTTTCCCCAACAGCGCATTTCTTGAAGGCTTTGATGCTCTTCAGCTTGCAACCAAGGAAGATGACTGCCTTCTGAATGCGTCAATTGTTTCCGATGTACATATTGATGTTGACTGGCCGATCGGTGAATGGATTTGGGCAAACGGTCTCAATGATCTTGAGCGCTCAGTTGACACAATTGATGCTCTCATCGTTTCAGGCGACCTTACCAACTACGGTGACGGTCCCTCAATGGAAAGCTTTTATAACATCATGGCTGACAGCCCCTGCGCCGAAAACTGGGTTATCGCAATGGGTAACCACGATGTAGGTCATGTTGAGGACACGACTCAGGAGGGCGCAAGACAGAGATTTGTTGATCTCTATAATGAGCTTAACCCCTCGGGTCATCAGATTGATAAGGCATACTATAAAACGGACATCAACGGTTACCGTTTCGTTGTTCTTGTTGATGACGGCGAGGACACATGGGATCATCCTGATATGGCTGAAGAGCAGTATCAGTTCCTTGATGATTCGCTTGCAGAGGCAGCGGACAGAGGTCTTCCGATGTTTGTTGTCTGCCATGTTCCCGTTGAGGGCGTTAACGGTCAGGATAAAATCTGGGAGGACGGCGGCCTCGGCGATTGCAGCGACAGAGTTCAGTCAATCCTCGAGAAATACGAAAATGTATTCTTCATCAGCGGTCATGTTCACACAGGCATCAACGGGCCTCTTGTTGAAAATGCTTTCGGTTTTTCCTGCGTTGAAACAATCAACGGCGTCAACTATATCAATCTTCCCACCTATATGATTATTAACAGATACGGTGTGCCCTGGGGTGGCATGGGCTTCCAGATGGAGGTTTATGAAGATGAAGTTCTCTTCAGAGCGAGAAACTTCGGCTCATCAAAATGGTATCCCGTTTATAATCATTCTGTTGACCTTGTTTAAAAATGAGCAATCTACCGATTATCAAGACGGATTATGACCGTTCCGTTCTGATTTCTCATTTTGTCAGTAAAGTAAGAGAGTTTACAGAATCAAATCAACAGATTTCAGACATTCTCTTTACTCCCGTGATTAAAGGCTATGAAATCACATACAAGAATAAAGGAGTTTCCGAAAGGCTTTCGGTTAATTCAAAAAGCAGATTCTTTAATGGGCTGATTATCAAAAAGTATGCTGACGGGAAGCTTAAAGGCATATTTCATTTAAAAGAAAATGAAATCAGCACGGAGACTATAAATAAAATATTATTATGAATAAAAATGAGCAGCCTCACTTAATTCGTGAGATTGCTCATTTTTTTGTTAAATATACCAAAGGAAACCGAAGAATAATTTAATCAGAATTTCCTGCCAGAGAGAATAGTCAACGGTGACTTTGTAGACCATTTTGACACCGTCATCACGGTTGGCATAGACATATGTTGTTCCGGGAGAAACACCGGTTATGTTTCCTCTGTAATCAATACCATAAAACTCCAAGCAAAAATATACGAATAAGCCACTGCCACCAAGTATACTCAACAGTAACCTCATATGTACCCACTTGATTGTTCTCATAATATACTGTTACTGTTGCCTCTCCGGTAGTTAAACCCGTAATATTTCCACTGTAATCTACTGTTACCACTTCAGGATTTGATGAATAGCATCTTATAATTTTGCTATCAGGAATATACGGTAATTCAGTGGTTCCTTTATATCTTACAACGCAATCACTAACCGTAAATTTCATATGTTTAGTAACGGCATAACTAGGTAAATAACCATCTTTATATGCAATGGCTTTTATACTTTTTATGTTTGAAGTATCAATTATCTCAGACGAATAGATTTTTGATTCTCCAATTATTGGAGCAGTTCCGTCTGTTGTGTAATAAACAGTTGCATCCGAAACCGCAGAGCTTATCGTTGCGCCGTTTTTGCTTAAATTAATTGTTGGGTATGCAAGTCTGTCATTTTTGATAATGTTTTCAAAATTAAGTATACCTTTACCGTATAGACCAGTCCAGCCCCTTGGAACAGTTGCAGAACTAATAAGTTTTTCTTTGATTTCCACAGGTGTCAGATTAGGGTATAATGTTTTCATCATCGCAACAGCAGCTGACACAAATGGAGCTGCCATAGATGTTCCTTCCATTAACGCATAATTATCGTTGCTATATGCATCACTAGGCATAGTGCTGTTAATACTTACGCCAGGAGCGGCAATATCAACACAATCACCAAAATTTGAAAAACTTGCAGAAACACCATTTTCAAAAACTGCTGCGACAGTTATAACATTCGGATCATTAGCAGGAAAAACCAATGATGCGTTTGTAAAATCATTACCAGATGCAACCACAACAGGAATGTTGTTTTCAACGGCATTTGATATTTCATTTACAACAGTGTCGCTTTTAGCACGAATAGACCAGCCACTCAAGCTCATATTGATTACATCGACTTTATCCTCAACAGCAGAATGAATTTCTGTCGCAAGAGTTACGATTGTGCTGTCAACTTCCTCTTCTCGATAATAAAAGAAATTATATGATCTGATTTTTACGTTTGGCAAAGTGTTATCAACAATTATACCAGCCACATGCGTTCCATGAGCTTCATACGGTACATTGTCATTAGTTCTGTTACCTTTAAGAACCCGAGGATTAGATTCATCTTTGTTAAAAAAGCTATGTGTACTGTCAACGCCGGTGTCAATAACGGCTACAACTACTTCAGGCAACTCCATTCCAGAACTTAAAATCGCCTCATTTGCTGTTACAGACTGAATATAATTTGCACCCCAAGAAAGAGCTTCATATTCGCCGCTGTTTGCAGGTTCAACCTCAAAATCATCAAATTCAATCAACTCATCGAACTCAACAAAATTCACACCATCAGTCTGCGAAAAGGCTTCATATGCTAAAGATGCCTCTTCATATGTTCTGTACTGAAAAATATGCCAATTGTTATATCCTTCAATCTTTGAAATTGCACCATAATTTTTTGAAAGGTCTTGGTTTGAATCTGTAGAAACAATTAATCTGTTGGTAGAGGTTTTATCTTCTGTTACTGTTTCTCCGTTTTCAGTACTTTCAACTTTAATGGTTGAATCATAGTCATCGCTTGCATTCATCATTATTTCAAGCTCTTCATAAAATGCTTCTCGTGAAAGCTCATAATCATCTTCGGCAGCATAAGCAAAACCGGAAAAGCTGCCAAAAATAAGAATAAAACAAAGCAAAATTGAAACTGACTTAAACACTTTATCTGTTAAACAACATTTCATAATAGCTAATTCCTTTCACTTGATTTTCAACCGCAAAATGAAACTATCTTACAATTAGATTTTTTATAATTGTAAGGACCGGGGGAATAACCAAATATTTGTATTCAATTTTTATCTGACCGTCATTGAAAAAGAGAAAATCGGTTAATATTCCGTATTCAACAACAGCGGCTCTCACACTACCCGTTACTCTTTCTTCATTGGCGAAATAGCCATCATCATTTCCTTTTATTGTGGCTGTTTTTGTTGTGCCATCATTATATGTAAGCTTTACAACAATACCATCAGGCAATGCCGGCGAACCAAAGCTAAAAACAATTCTGTTTTTCAAAGGCACATAAATTATTTTTGCATCAATAATGTTATAGGTTGGTTTAACTGATGTGTCGGATTTCCCGAATACAGGGTAACCGTTTTCTTCCATTATCCATGTATTCTCAAAATCAAATCCGATATAACTTGACTGTTTTTTCATTTCTTCTTCCGAAAGAATACTAACATTAGCGACTTGTTCAGAAACGATATTCCCCACCGTTTTTGAACTGTTATCTAAACAATAGCAATTTGTGATAAATGATTCTTTGTTTTCGGACATTCCTAAACCATTGAAAAAGTAAACTACTTTTCCGGAAATTCCTCCCGTGCTTTCAGTAACAGGCTGATTGCTATATGTTATATTTCCAACGCTATAACATTCAGATACCGAAAATGTATAGCCGCCAATTCCACCGACACAGGAATAATCGGACATGCAATCAACAACTATATTTCCTGTGTTATAACAGTTACTGATTTCTTTCAAGAACATATTGCCGCAAATACCGCCAATGCAAATACTGTCAAATTCTTTCTTTTGTGATTTTGAATTGTTAACGGCAATATTTCCGGCATTATGGCAAAGAGTTATGTGGGAACTCGCAGAGCCGACAATGCCACCAACATAAAGTTCGGATTTTCCGTTTGCCTTTATATCAGCAGTATTTTCACAATTGTTGATAGCAGAATCTGTAGTGATTTCTCCTGTTATGCCACCGACAGAGCAGGTTCCGTTAACTTCTGCAATAACATTGCCTGACACTTTACAGTTCTCAAATACTGAGTATTTGGAATTACCTGATACAACACCAACAGAGTAAAAATGGTCAGTTTGTTTTTGAATTTCAATATCAGCATCAATAACATTAAGATTTTTTATTGTCGCACCACTTACAAATGCCAAAAGACCTGCAGATGCTCTGTTAGTTGATTCGACAACATTAGAAATGTACAAGCCCTTAATAGACTTGTTGTTCCCGTCAATTTCTCCTTTGAACGAAGACAGCTCTGTTCCAATCGGCTCCCAGTTCTCATAAACTGATAAATCAATATCATTCATCAGAATGTAGCTTCCGCTGAGGTTGTTGCGGATATTGTTAAGGTCCTCTGCAGTGTAAATCGGTGTGTAGCCCTCGGGGATTTCGTCCGATGCAAATGCAACTGAGCTTATACCGAAGCTCATAACAAATGCGAGAAAGATTGATAAAAACTTTTTAATTATCATTATGGTTTCCTCCAATTTCTAATTTGTTGTTTGATTTTTGCTAAAAATTGGGTTTTTATCAACCCATCGGAATCACCCTCTTTTATTAAAATAAAAACTTAACTTAAAAACTTCATACTGTCTTTAAAAAAGTTTTCATAATATATATGATGAGAATTGCATAATGTCACGCGAAAAAATTTAAATTTTTTTGAGTTTTGGTGTTTTGTACAAAACAAAGCATATGATTCTGTTAATGTTTAACAATGGATTCAGCCGAGAATAGATATTCTTATAAAAAACTTTCACAAACTTTTATTTGCTCGAAAAGAAAATAAACCTTTCTTTGTGGAAATACAACAAATTCCAACCTTCGAGTTTCAGCATGTTGCACAAAATAAAAATGGATGTCAAATTAAAAATGTGAAGCCTCAATAATTTTAAAAATTCATTTCTTTATGCAAGTTGCACAAATATAAGTTCTTTATTTTGTGCAAAATCACTTGACTTTTTTTGAAATATGCGTATAATAAAGACATACCAAACAGAAAGGAATGAATGTGATGAGTTACGAAGTATTCACAAGAGAGATCGAAACAAAGCTCGTAAAAGAAATCGAAAGTGAGAAGAAATTCTTGACATTCAATAAGCTTTTCAAGATCCTCAAGCTCAACGCAATTATCAGCCGCTGAGCAACATCCCCGCAAAAACATCGCCTTTGTGCGATTTAATATATCCGAACGGATTAAGTTCCGTGTCGGAAGCCTGAAAAACAACACAGACCGAACGGAATTCTCCGCACGGTCTGTTTTTTGATTTTAGGTACTTTTTATTCCGCTGCAGTCAGTGCTCCTATTCCGAGACTTACTGAAAGGGCACGGTCAACTCTGTTCATATCCTGCTCATCGAGAATCCCCATTTTCTCACGAAGGCGTTTTTTGTCAAGGGTGCGTACCTGTTCGAGAAGCACGATTGAATCCTTTGCAAGCCCGCAGCCGTCTGCGTTGACTCTTATGTGAGTAGGCAGGCTTGTTTTGAATCGCTGGCTGGTAATCGCCGCAGCAATAACGGTCGGGCTGAATTTGTTGCCGACATCATTCTGAACAATGAGCACGGGTCTTGTGCCGCCTTGTTCTGAGCCGATAACAGGGCTTAAATCGGCATAATAAATTTCTCCCCGTTTAACGGTCACTGTAAATCACTCTCCGTTTTTTGTGTTGTGTTATTATTTTTGGCACACGGCAGGTAAATTAAACGCTATTTTGAAATCGGGGAGCAAAAAATTTCAAAATTGCCTGTCCGCTTATTACAGTATATTCATTTGCGTCAAACAGGTTTAAACAAAAAAGCAGAATCGTTCATACCGAGCGACTCTGCTTTTCTTATTCAATAATTCTTTTCCATGCTTCGCAAAGTCTGTCAATGCTCCACGCAGCGTTTGCGGGGCTTGTTGATGGAAGACAGATTGCTTTTATTCCGGTTTTAGGGTATGTGTATTTGTCGTAGTACTTTTCGGCGGTCCTTCCGTTAACAAAAATCTTCTCAATAGGGCAGTTATCAAGAATAACCGAAAGGTCATTTGCCGTAACATTCTTTATTGAACTGTCGGAGCTTCCCTCGATTTCGCAGGAAGCGATAACATCCCACATCGCAATTCCGTTCTCAAGCATCATTTTCCTTTTTTCTTCAACCGTTTCAGGCTTGTCAAAGCCCAGAATCCGTGACACAACAGCCCAGTATCTGTTCTGAGGATGACCGTAAAAGAATGCGGCTTCTCTCGATTTGACTGACGGAAAAGAGCCGAGAATAAGAATTCTGCTGTTTTTATCAAACAGCGGGGGAATGGGGTGAACAATCATTTTATTAGTCATTTTACATACTTCTTGAGAATTTCGGAAATGGGGGTGAATATTGCAAATGTTGCAACGGAATTTATAACTGCCTTGAGAATGTTGAAGGGCAGAATAGCGGGAATAAGCATCTGGATAACTGTCTGAGTGCCTGCACCGAGAAAAATGCCCGTAAAAATGAGATTAAGCGGAATCATTGCAATCACCATTGCAAAAGAGCCTGCCGCAAGACCTGCGATGAGACTTTTGACAGATTTTTTTCTCTTATAAATGTTTGCGGCAACGAGAACGAAAATACCCGAAGCGGCAAAATGCATAACGAAGCCGATCCAGCCGCTTGATGCGCTGACGGTGAGAGCCTGAATAAGGCAGACTGCAAGCAGAATAATCATTCCGTGAACGGGTCCCAGAAGCATTGAACCGATAAGAACGGGGATATCCGCAGCGTCATATTCGAGAAACGGTGCTGCAGGAATAAGCGGCATTCTGATAATGTAAAGCGAAACGATTGAGAGAGCGGTCAGCATCGCCATAACGGCGGTTTTGAGTGTGTTGTTGAATCTGATGTTTTTCATGGTTTTTCTCCTTTCAGCAGGGGGCTGTGAAAAGAAAAAGCCCTGCAAATAAATGCAGGGCGATAAATGCTTTTTTGATTATCAAGCATTCTCTTTCATCCGGACTGTACCGTCGGTTACGGAATCTCACCGTATCAGCCGCATAAGCGGGTCGTGGACTTTACCACCGGTGGGGAATCTCACCCCGCCCCGAGAATAATATTTGACTTCATTATAAACCCGATATTGCATTTGTCAATAGAAAACCGTCAATAAAAATAAAAATTTATGGGTTTGCAATTTATCATTTGTATGTTATAATAAACTGAATATATATAAAAGGTGATTTTTATGAATTTTACACCGCTCGCAAACAGCCAGTCTCACGAAGGCTTCTGTCTTATAAAATCGGTTGAAAAAAAGATAACGGCAAAGGGCGTCCCTTATCTTGACCTTGTTCTTGCTGACAACAGCGGAGAGATTTCCGCAAAGCTCTGGGATTATAAAGAAACACCCTCAAACGCTTTCAAGAAATTTGATTTTGTCAAGGTCAGAGGCTCATATGTGCCGTTCAATGATACAGTGCAGTTCAGGGTTGAAAGAATCAGATTTGTTATCCCTGAGGATAATGCAAGGATTGAGGATTATGTGCCCTCAGCCTGCCTCTCGGGTGATGTTATGCTTGCTGAAATTGAGAAGATTATTGATTCGTTTACAGATTCTGAATTAAAGCTGCTTGTTTCAAAGACGGTTGAAAAATACAGAGAAAAGATTCTTTACTGGCCCGCTGCCAAGAATCTTCACCACGCAGTCAGAAGCGGTCTGCTTATGCACACCCTTTCAATTCTCCGCCTTGCGGAAAGCGTCTGTAAGATTTATCATTTTGTCAATTATGATTTGCTCTGTGCTGGTGCAATTCTTCACGATATCGCAAAAATTGATGAGCTTGAGGCTTCTTCAACGGGAATTGCGAGCGAATATACCGTCAGAGGCAATCTTCTCGGCCATCTTGTTATGGGTGCGGTTGAGATTGACAGAATAGGCAGAGAAAACGGAATAAGCGAAAAAACACTTACTCTTGTTGAGCATATGCTCATTTCCCATCACGGAACGCCCGAGTTCGGCGCAGCAAAGCTTCCGATGTTCATTGAAGCTGAGCTTCTTTCACAGCTTGACCTTATGGATGCAAGGCTCTACGAAATGGCGCACGCAGTCAATGAGGTTGAAGTCGGAACATTCACTCCCCGCCAGTGGGCGCTTGAAAACAGAAACCTTTATAACCACGGTCTGGCTTCAGGCTGTGAGGTTGAATTGATGAATGAATAATATTAACGGAGGTATTGCAATGAGAAATCACGAAATAACCAAAGTTCAGAAGCTTCTTAAAGAGGACGGCTCGCTCAGGGAGCCCGGCTGGTCAAAGCAGCTTTATCAGATTTATGACCGCAACGATATCAAAGCTCCGAAATTCAGAATCAAGGAATGGGACTATTATCTTATCATCTCCGAAAAGAACAATTTCGGCGTTGCAATGACTCTTTCCGATGACGGTTATATCGGTCTGCAGTCGGTTTCGCTTCTTGATTTTTCAAAGCCATGGGAGCATACTGAAACAATTCTCAATGCATTCCCGATGGGTAAATTCAAGCTTCCTTCAACAAGCGCAAGCGGAAACACCGTTTATCACGATAAACGCCTTGATATGGAATTCAGAATTTCAGAGGGTGAACGCAGACTTGTCTGTAACTTCAAAAAGTTTTGTGACGGCAAGGATTTTTCATGCGATATAACTCTTAAACAGCCGGAAATGGATACAATGGTTATTGCAACTCCGTGGAAGGAAAAGAAAACCGCTTTCTATTATAATCAGAAAATCAACACCATGAGAGCAAGCGGCAAGGCAACCTTTGACGGCAAGGACTATGTTTTTGACCCTGCAACCGATTTCGGAACCCTTGACTGGGGAAGAGGCGTGTGGACATACGATAACACATGGTACTGGGGCTCGGGCAACGCTGATATTGACGGTCACGCCTTTGGTTTCAACATCGGATACGGCTTTGGCGATACCTCGGCGGCTTCCGAGAATATGCTCTTCTATGACGGCAAGTGCCATAAGCTTGACGATGTAACCTTCCATATCCCCAAGTCAGGTTATACCGACCCGTGGAAGTTCACTTCAAGCGATGGCAGATTTGAGATGGACTTTGTTCCCATCATGGACAGAGCAGCAAAGATTGATGTTAAATTCATTATTACCGACCAGCATCAGGTTTTCGGCAGAATGAGCGGAAAGGCAATTCTTGATGACGGAACGGTAATTGAAGTCAAGGACATGCTGTGCTTCGCAGAGGATGTTCACAATAAATATTAAGTTTGGAGATAAAAATGGACTGGACCGAAATTAAAATAACAGTCAACGCAGACGATGTTGACAAAGCGGGCGATATCGCCCATATGGTAGTGCCTTACGGCATTTATGTTGAGGATTACCGTGCTCTTGAGCAGGAAGCATGGGAGATTGCAAGAATTGACCTTATTGATGAAGATTTGCTTGCAAAAGACAGAACAAAGGGTATTGTTCATATTTACATATCACCCGAAGAAAATCCCCATGAGGCAGTGTCTTTCCTTTCCGAAAGACTGAGAGCTGAGAAAATTGAATTTGAAATCGACGAAACTCTCTGCAAGAATGCCGATTGGGAGAATAACTGGAAGAAATATTTCAAGCCCATGCCCGTCGGTAACAGACTTCTTATCCGTCCCATCTGGGAGGATGAGTATGATGCGGGCGACAGAGCGGTTATTCATCTTGAGCCGGGTCTTGCCTTCGGCTCAGGCACTCATGACACAACCCGTCTCTGCCTTGAAAGCATTGAGAATTATGCAGAAAACGGCAAAACAATGCTTGATATCGGCTGCGGAAGCGGCATTCTCTCCGTTTCGGGCCTTCTTCTGGGAGTTGACAGTGCGGTAGGCGTTGACATTGACGCTCTCGCAGTCAAAACCGCAATAGAAAACGGCAAAACAAACGGCTTTGAAGAGCCTCAGTATAAAGTGCTTCAGGGCTCACTCACCGATAAGGTAAGCGGCAGATTTGATATCATTGCGGCAAATATCGTTGCGGATATCATTGTTACCCTTTGCGATAATGTTAAGGATTATCTTAACCCCGACGGCATTTTCATTACCTCGGGTATCATTGAGCCCAGAGAATATGATGTTCTTGCGGCATTCGAAAAGAACGGGCTCGAAGTTATTGCACGCCATGAAAGCGGCGGTTGGCTTTGCTTTGAAACGAAGGTGAAGAGCTGATGAGAATTCAGGATGAACTCAAGGCTTTTCTTCTCGAAAAAGGTGTCAGCGATGTCGGCTTTTTCTCCGCTGACGATGAGGCTTTGCCTTATGGCGTGAGCATTGCCGTGCGCCTCTCGGAAAGCATAATCGATGAAATTGAAGATGAGCCGACCCATACCTATTTCAACCATTACCGCAATATAAATGCATTCATTGATGCGATGCTTCTGCAGGCGGGTCTTTTTTTGCAGCAGAGGGGATATAAATACATAACCGTTGCCGCTTCGCAGAGCATAAACAAGGACGGCTGGAATTATAAAGGCAGATATTCTCATAAGAAAGCGGCTTGCCTTGCAGGACTCGGATCAATCGGAAGAAACTCCCTGTTTCTTCATAACGAATACGGCAGCTATGTAAGGCTCGGAACTTTGTTTACGGATTGTCCGTTTGAATGCGACAATACTCTTGCGGAAAGCATTTGTGACGGCTGTGATATTTGCGTTAAGGCTTGTCCCGCTCATGCCATCAAGGGCGGAGACTGGACTCCCGGAACGCCGAGAGAAGAAATTTTTGACCCTCAGGCGTGCAGCGAGTATATGAAAAATCATTTTCAGAAGATAGGCAGAGGCTCCGTGTGCGGAATATGCATGAAGGTATGCCCGAAGAACAGAAAGCCGACCGAATAACGGAGGTATGAAATATGAAAACTTTTGAAATAAAGCTTACAAATGAACAGGCAACTTTAACAGTTTATCTTCCCGACAAGTCAAGAGAAATGCCTCATCTCGATGTGAGACCCGCAGTGCTTGTCATCCCCGGTGGAGGCTACAGCTTCTGCTCCGACCGTGAAGCAGAGCCCATGGCGCTTGCATTCCTTTCTAAGGGATATGCCGCATTCGTTCTCCGATATACAGTCGGCAAGGAATATGATTTCTCAATGCCCATGGCTGATGTCAACGAGGCAATGAAAACAATCTGCGACAATGCAGACGAATGGGGCGTCGATAAGAACAGAATTGCCGCAATCGGCTTTTCCGCAGGCGGTCATCTCTGTGCTGCCCTCTCAACAATGGGTGAAATAAGACCTGCTGCAAGCATTCTTCTTTATCCCTGCATCGTGGAATCAATCAGTGAAATTCTTGCTTTCCCCGTGCCGGGTATCGATGAAAAGGTTGACGATAAAACACCGCCCGCATTCATCTGCGCCGCATGCTCCGATGATCTTGTGCCGATTGAGAATTCGCTTGCTTATGCAAATGCGCTCAACAAAGCGGGAGTTTCGTTTGAAACCCATATTTATGCAACGGGTTATCACGGCTATTCGCTTGCGGATAATGTTGTTTATTCCGAAAAAGAGCATGTAAATGCGATTGCACACCTCAAAGGTTGGTTTGAGATGTGCATTGTATGGCTCAATAAAATATTTGAATTTTAATTTCGCCCGTAGAGAGCTGAAAGATGCTTCAGTTCATCAGCAAGCTCTTTTGTGAAATCGCTTTTAATCGCTCTCCATTGCCAGTTGTTTTCGGCGGTGGAGGGCGTATTCATTTTTGCCTCGGAGCCAAGCTCAAGCAAATCCTGCATGGTGAGAATAACCGTCTCGCCGACACTTGCAAGAGCCGTTTTCATAACTGCTCTGCACCTGCTTTCGCTGCCGCTTATTCTCATATATTCACATGCAAATTCGATATCCCTCGGGTCTGCGTTTTCAAACCAGCCTTCGAGGGTGTCATTGTCATGAGTGCCGATATAGACAACACAGTTTTTAGGGTAATTATGAGGAAGGTAATCGCTTCCTTCACGGCTGTCAAACGCAAACTGCAGAACCTTCATTCCGGGGAAACCCGTTTCCGAGAGGAGATTCAGAACTCCTTCGTCAATATAGCCTAAATCCTCGGCGATTATTTTCGGTTTTCCGAGCGACGCTTCAATTGCCTTGAAAAGCTCATTTTCGGGACCTTTCCGCCAAATGCCTTTAACTGCATTTTTCATTCCGTAAGGCACGGAATAATAGCTTGAAAAGCCTCTGAAATGGTCAATTCTTATCCTGTCATATATTCTCAGCGAATGCTCAGTGCGCCTTATCCACCAACGGTAGCCGTCATCCCTCATATATTCCCAGTCAAAAACCGGATTTCCCCAGAGCTGACCCTCTGCGCTGAATCCGTCAGGCGGAACTCCCGCAACAAAAACGGGGTTGCTCTCTTCGTCAAGCTCAAACTGTTTCGGGTTTCCCCAGACATCTGCGCTGTCATGCGCAACATAAATCGGCAGATCTCCTATGATTTCAATTCCGTTTTTGTTGGCATATTTTTTCAGATTATGCCATTGAGAAAAGAGAAGAAACTGAATAATTTTCTGCGTTTCTGTTTCATTGCAGAGAAGCGAGCGGGCGCTTTCAACTGCCTGCTCGTTTTTTGTTTTCAGTGAATGCGGCCATGAATACCACGGCTTTTCTCCGAATGAAGTTTTCAGCGCTGTAAAAAGTGCGTAATCGTCAAGCCAAAAAGCGTTTCTGAGACAGAATTCTTCGTAATCAGGATTTCTTTCAAAGCGTGAGCACGCTTTCTGAAGCACTCTGAATCTTTCGGAATAAATCCTGCCGAAATCAACTTTTCTCGGGTCGAAGCCCCAGTCGGTGTTTGCATAATCGCTTTTTTTCAGCAGTCCGTCCTTGCAGAGTAAATCAAAATCAATAAAATACGGATTTCCCGCAAACGCCGAAAATGACTGGTAAGGCGAATTGCCGAATCCTGTAGGGTTAAGGGGCAGAATCTGCCACAGAGTCTGTCCGCTTTTTTTCAGAAAATCAACAAAATCAAAAGCTTCCCTGCCCAGTGTGCCGATTCCGTAAGGGGAGGGAAGCGATGAAATGTGCAAAAGTATTCCGCTTCTTCTCATATCATGTCAGTGCGTGAGTTGTCTCACGGTCAAAGAAGTGAGTTTTTTCAGCGTCGATGCAAAGCATGACTTTGTCGCCGTCCGAAATGGGGGAGGATGATTTGATTCTTGCGATGTGCCGTTTGCCGTTCAGCGTAAAATAAACATTTTTTTCTCCGCCTGTCATTTCAACGAAATCCGCAATGATATCAATTGTGTTTTTGCCTTCAACCATGCATTTTGAAATATGCTCGGGGCGAATGCCCATAACAACTGTTTTGCCGAGGTAATCGGTAAGCGTTGCGGCCTTTTTATCGGGAATTTCAACTCTGAAGCCGCTGAATTCTGCAAACATCTTATCTTTTTCCCTGATTATTCTGGCATCGATAAAATTCATCTGCGGCGAGCCTATGAACCCTGCAACAAACATGTTCGCAGGCTCATTATAGAGCTTTCCGGGAGTGTCATACTGCTGTATGACGCCCTTGTCCATAACAACGATTCTGTCCGCCATAGTCATTGCCTCTGTCTGGTCATGAGTGACATAAACAAAGGTTGTCTGCAGTTTTTTGTGGAGCATTGTTATCTGGCTTCTCATCTCGGTGCGAAGCTTTGCGTCGAGGTTTGAAAGAGGCTCGTCAAGAAGAAAAACCTTCGGATTTCTGACCATTGCTCTTCCGAGAGCAACTCTTTGACGCTGACCGCCCGAAAGCGCACGGGGCTTTCGGCTGAGATACGGCTCGAGATCAAGAATACTTGCCGCCCATTTAACTTTTTTGTCAATTTCTTCTTTGGGCATTTTTTTAAGCTTCAAAGCAAAAGCCATATTCTTATAAACAGTCATATGCGGATAAAGCGCATAGCTCTGAAAAACCATTGCTATGTCTCTGTCCTTGGGTGCAACGGAGTTGACGAGTCTGTTGTCAATGTAAAGCGAGCCTTCGGAAATATCCTCAAGACCCGCAATCATCCGTAGAGTTGTTGATTTGCCGCAACCGGACGGACCGACAAGAACAACAAACTCCTTATCCTTTATTTCGAGCGAAAGATCGGGGATAACCGTAACCTTGCCGTTATCGAAACTTTTTTTAACATTTTCAAATTTGATGGTAGCCATTTTTACCTCCCAGAATTTCGCTTTATCCCTTTACCGCTCCCGCAACAACGCCCTTGATGATATGCTTCTGACAGAGCAGATAGAAAATGATAATCGGTAATATTGCAAGCACAAGCATTGCCATTAGTGCGCCCATATCCTTGTTGCCGTAGCCGCCCGTCAATGCCATCTGCACCGCAACGGGCAGCGTTTTCTTTTCGCCCGATCCGAGAACGAGATAGGGGAGAAGATAATCGTTCCATATCCACATTGCGTTGAGGATCGCAACGGTTATCGCTGTCGGCTTGAGCAACGGAAAAACAACGGTGAAGAAGGTCTGAATCGGGTTGCAGCCGTCTATTGTTGCCGCCTCCTCGATTTCGGTCGGGATTCCTTTTATGAAGCCGCTGAACATAAACACCGAAAGCCCCGCGCCGAAACCGAGATAAATAAAAATAATGCCGATTCTGTTGTTCAGCCCTAATTCAAATGCGTAATAAGTCATTGTATACATAACCATTTGAAACGGAACTATCATGCTGAAAACAAACATATAGTAAAGCGCTTTGGTGAATTTGTTTTTTACCCTGACAAGATACCACGCCGTCATTGATGTCAGTAGAACTATACCCGCAACCGAAAAAACAGTTATAAAAGCAGAGCTTGCAAAGGCTTTGGAAAAATCAGACTGTGTGAAGCCTTTGATAAAGTTCTGAAAGCCTGCAAAGGTTTCGCCCGAAGGCAGGGCGAACGGCTCTTCCGATATATAAAAATTGCTTTTGAAGGAGTTGATAAGAACAATGAAAACGGGCGCAAGAAACACAACCGTAAGAATGAAAAGTACGATGTATACTACAGCTTCTTTTGCCGCTTTTTTTGTTTTCATCAGTGTTCAACCTCCCTCTGTCTTGTTGCACGCAGCTGAATGAATGCAATCAGCGCAACAAGCAAAAAGAAAATAACCGCTTTTGCCTGACCCATTCCGTGCCATTGTCCGAGCTTTAAGCCCGTATGATCATAAAAAGTTTTATAAATGTCAAGAGCAAGCAGTGAAGTGTCTGCGCTCTTTCCGTTAAGCGCAAGGTTCTGATCGAAGAGCTTGAAGGAATTTGTAAGGGTCAGGAATGCGCAGATTGTGACCGAGGGCATGACCATCGGAATCGTCACATTAAAGAGCGTTTGTGCGGGAGAAGCGCCGTCGATTGCCGCCGCTTCGTTAAGCTCGCTCGGAATATTCTGAATTCCCGCAATATAAATAATCATCATATATCCTATAAACTGCCAGTTCATCAGGATAACAAGTCCCCAGAAGCCGTATTCGGGCTTGTAGGTGATATCAACTCCGAAATAGCCGAGAACACCGTTAATGATGAGACTCCATATATGACCGAGAACAATGCCGCCGATTAGATTCGGCATGAAGAAAACCGTTCTGAAAAAATTTGTGCCCTTAAGCCCTTTTGTCAGCAGCATTGCAACCGTGAAAGCAATGATGTTTACCGTTACGATTGAAACGGCGGTAAATTTGACCGTCAGCCATAAGGAGCTGAGAAAGGTTTTGTCGCTTGTGAATAATTTTATATAATTTGCAAGCCCTACCCACTTGCTGTCGCTGACAACCTTGAATTCCGTAAAGGAGAGATATGCACCCATGATGAACGGAACAAGGAATGAAACAGCAAAAGCGGCAAGAGTGGGCAGCGCGAATAAAGGGAAATACTTTTTGAGGGCTTTCTGCATTTTACCAACCTCGGTTTATGAGCCGTATTCTGATTTCCAGTCTTCAACAACTCGGGATTTGACCTCGTCCCAAGTCATTGAGCCCTGAGCGTATTTGAGGAGGGATGAGCCGAAACTATCCTTGAATGTCTGACTGGGGAAAACGGTGAAATTCCAGGGGATATTTGTAATGTTTTTATTGTTCATATATCTGACAACTTCTTTTGCGAGAGGGTCGTCAGGAATCTCATTTTCGGAAAATGTGTCAAAGGGTGCAATGAAACCGAGCTCATCGGTAACAAATTTTTTGCCTGTCTCCGAGCTGAAAAGCCAATAGAGAAAATCTGCCGCAGCCTTCTGCTCTTCTGCGCTTGCTTTTGCATTGATACAGATAAAGTTTTCGGTGCCTATGCTGATTCCGTGCTTTTCTTCGCCCTCCATGCCCGTGTAAACGGGAAGAAACTTGATGTCTTCAGCATTTACCTTGTTGCCGCTGACTCCGAGAATCTGTGAAGCACCCCAGTTACCGTTCTGCACCATTGCGCATTTGCCCAGAGCAAATTCAGCCATTGACGAAGTAACGTCAATTGTGCCGAGCTGCTTTTTGTCGGTTGTTGAGTTATTTGTATAAAGGTCGAATATATTTTTGTAGTTTTCGGAGTAGGTGAAGTTGATTTCTTTGTGCTTGTCATCGCTGAAATCAATGTTGTTTGCATTGAATTCGTGGGTGAGGGGAATGTTCATCAGATGGGTCTGCCAGCGCCAGTCTTCACCTGTTTTAAGGGAAGTTGAAGCAAACACACCGTCAATTCCGAGCTCTGCCTTGTGCGCCTGCATATCTTCAACAAGAGCCTTGAGTGCGGCGAAATTGTTTATCTGGTCAATTGAAGTGTAATTTGTTCCTTTGTTTGTCAGAGCAAAATAGTTGTTGAGAATTTTCTGATTATAGATGATACCGTAGCCCTCAACAACATAGGGGATGCCGTAAACAGCGTCGCCCGATGTGATTGCAAGAGATTTATCTTTAAGGTGCTTATAAAGTTCGGTGTCTTTGAGATCAGCGCAGTATTCAGCCCATGAGGTGTAGCCGATAGGACCGTTAATCTGGAATATTGTCGGCGCTTCGCTTGTTGCCATTCTTGCGGTGAGAGTTGATTCATAAGTGCCGGAAGCAGCAGTCTCAACAATGAGCTTTACGCCTTTTTCCTTTTCGTAAGCCTCTGAGATTCTGTCATAAACCTCAGCGATTTCGGGTTTGAAATTAAGATATCTGATTTCTTTTGCCGTGTTGAGAGTGCCGTTGGTGTCGCTTCCGTCAACCTTGCCGTCACTCATTCTTCCGCAGCCCGCAAAAACAGCGGAAATGAGAAATGCGGCGGTAAAAACCGCAATTATTCTTTTGAACATATTCATAACCTCCGGAAAAGTTTGTTTGGCAGTATTTTTTGCTCAAAAACTGTTTTTTATACCCGTTAACGAAATTTGATGGGAAGAAAAATAAATTTCATTGCAAAATCAGATAAATTCTTAATAATGTATGTATTATTTAAAAGAAATTTCATTGACTACGGCGTGAATTTGTGGTAAACTCATTAAGAATGGAATTTTGCGGATTTTTGTAAGGCGGTGATGTTTTGGCTCAGAAAACGGCAGAGCAAAAAGCTGAATCGAAAAAAACGGTTATTCAGCTCGTAAAGAATTTTACAATGGGATTTGTTGTGACGATTTTTGAAAGTCTTTCAATCAACCCGCTCATAAATCTGTTTGAAGGCAGCCGGATTGCTGATAAAATCGGCGTTATTCCCGTTGCAAACACAGTGTCGGTAGTTGTCTTTTTTTTCGTAAGATTTTTTGTCAACTATTTCTGGGTTTTCCACAGCAAAAAGAATGTGCTGAAAATAATTCCTCTTTTTGCGGTGCTGATAGCGGTATTTACTGTATCAACAACCGAGCTTATCGAGCTTTCGGTAAGGCTTATGTGCTCATCTGAAGCGGTGTTCAATGCTCTCGGTGAGGATAATATCATAACGGTTTCAAAGTTTTTTGTAACTTTCGTTATCGGATTTGTCAATTTTGCAGTCTGTAAGTGGCTTATCTTCAATGAGAAAAAGCCGGAGGGGGAGACTGCTCAGAATAAAGAATAATCAAACAACAATTTTGGAGGCGCATTGTAAAATGAACAGACATTTTAATCAGATGCTCGTAAACTTCAGTGTTACCCTTGGCAGAATGGAGCATGCAAAGCTTGCTTTCTATTCTTCAAGAGCCGTCAAGCAGCAGGAAAAGAATCTCAAGTACCTTATGAGACAGGGCAAGAATACCGAATACGGTAAAAAGCATAACTTCAAGGATGTAAAGTCAATTGAAGATTATCAGAACATTGTTCCGTATTCATGGTATCCCGATTATGCGGATTATATCGACAGAATTGCATATAAGGGCGAGAAGAATATTCTCACAAAAAGATTCCCTCTTAAGTTTGCCGAATCATCGGGAAGCACGGGCAAATCAAAGCTTGTTCCCATGTCAGGCTGGTCAACATGGTGCTGCCAGTGCTTCAGCTTCAGCGCACCCGTCGGCTGTGCATATAAGTACTATAAGGAGAGAGGTAAGAAGGTTCCTCCCCAGAGAGGTCTTCTTACCATCGAAGTTCTTCATCACAAGCTTCCCTGCAACAGAAACGCCAGCGGTCTTGCTGCGATTCCCATGCTTTACCTCAAGCCCTTCACCCGTTTCTTTGTAACCTCACCCAAAGAGGTTATGTATCCCGAAACACTTGAACCCATGGATATGCATTATATGAAACTCCGTTTCGCTCTTCCTCAGAAGGGAGTAAGCTATATCGGAACAGTATTCATCACAATGGCTGAATCCATGTTCAAATATATGGAAGATAACTGGGAAATGCTTTGTGATGATATCGAAAAGGGTACAATCAATGAAAGTATAGTTTGCCCTCCCGATGTCAGAAAGAAGCTTCTTAAGAAGTGTAAGCCCGACCCCGAAAGAGCCGAAGAGCTTCGCAGAGAGTTCCGCAAGGGCTTTGATGAAGAGGCTATTATTCCCAGAATATGGCCCAAGTGCGGCTGGATGTACGGCTTGGGTACAGGTAACCTTGCTTTCTATCAGAAGAAGCTCCGCCGATACCTCGGCGAAGAAATGCCCCTCCACTATGTAGGCTATGCCGCTTCTGAGGGTCTTATGGCTGTTCCTATCGAGTTCAACTCAGCAGACTATGTTATCCTTCCTCAGAACGGATTCTATGAATTCCTTCCCGTTGACGGTCCTGACGATGCAAGACCCCTTACAATCAGTGAAGTTGAAGTAGGCAAGGATTATGAGCTTATCGTAACAAACATGAGCGGTTTCTACCGTTACCGTATTGAAGATGTTGTTAAGGTAACCGGCTTCTATAAGCAGTCACCGACAATTCAGTTCCAGTACAGAAGAAATCAGATTGCCAACATCAGCGGCGAGAAGATTAACCAGAGAGCATTTGACTTGCTCATAAACGACCTTTCAAGTGAGGTCGGACAGGATTTTGCAGGTTACTGCATCTATCCCGACCGTTCAACTTCACCCGGTCATTATATTATCCTTATCGAGCCCATGAGCAACGATATTCCCGACAGCGAATGCGCACGCTACGCAGAGATTTTTGAAAAGAAGCTTTGCGAGACCAACGTTCTCGTTCCTCCGCTGATCAGAAACGGAGCTCTCGGTCACTGCGAAGTTAAATTCCTCCGCAACGGAACATATGAGGATTACCGTGAGAAGGTTCTCAGAGCAAAGGGCGCCAACCTCAATCAGGTTAAGCCTGTTAAGGTTATTGACAATGAAGAGCGTAAAGAGTATTTCTTCTCAAATGTCCGTGATTCACTCAAATAAGTGAAATGATGGAGGTATTATATTGAATATTCTTATTGCTGCATTATTCCTTCTTTTTCCTGCACCGATAATCTGGCTCAACAACAGATTCAAGGTTGTTGAAAAAATAGGAATCGTGCTTATCTGCTATATATGCGGAATGATTGTCGGAAATATCGGCATTCTTCCCGAAAGCTTTTCGGGTATTCAGACAACGCTGCAGGATGTCAGCATCTGCCTTGCGTTGCCGTTGATTCTGTTTTCGGTTGATATCAAAAAGTGGTTGAAAACCGCAAAAAAAGGAATTATCTGCATGCTTCTTGCAGTTGTATCAATTGCAACAGTCGTGTTTATCCTTCAGCTTGTTTTCAGAGACAATCCCGAAGCTTCCAAATATGCGGGACTTGCCATCGGTGTATATACGGGCGGCACTCCGAATATTGCTTCAATAAAAACTGCAATTGGCGTTGATGAAACAACTTACACAATTTTCAACACCTATGATATGGTAATATCAATTCTTTATATGATTGTTGTTACCTCGGGTGCAAGAAAGGTGTTCATCAAGATTTTCGGTCTTAAGCCGTTTGAAGGGGATAAGAACATCAGCGTTGACAGCGAAGATGCGGAAACCGATTTAGGAACCTCTTATAAAGGTTTCTTTAAGCCTGCAGTTTTCGGAAAAATCTGCCTTGCATTCCTCGTTTCAGCGGTAATCGTCGGTATTTCTTATGTTGTCGGAACTTTTGTCAAAGGCTACGAAACAGCCGTAACAATTCTGTTGATAACAACGCTCTCAATTGCATGTTCATTCATAAAGCCGATAAGAAATATCAGAAGAACATCGCAGGCGGGAATGTATATTATTTATGTTTTCTGCTTTACCGTTGCAACAATGTCAGATTTCTCAAAAATCATAAATATTAACTATACAATCCTTATTTATATTGTCTGCTCGATTTACGGCAGTATGATTCTTCATGCACTGCTTTGTAAGCTTGCAAAGATAGATTCCGATACAATGCTCATAACTTCCGTGTCGGCAATCTGCTCGCCCCCGTTTGTGCCCGTTGTTGCAACATCGCTCAAAAACAACGCAGCGCTTGTTTCGGGCATAGCAACGGGAATTATCGGATATGCAATCGGTAACTATCTCGGTATAGGCACCTATTGGCTTTTTGAAAATCTACCGTTTTAAAAATTGAGCCGTCATATCATATGGCGGCTTTACTATAATATGAGGAGAGATAAAAATGATTGGATGCGCACCCGATCAGGGCAGACCGTTCGAAGAGATTCTCGCTGAGCTTGATTCCTTCGGCAAGGATGACCCTAACTATAAAGAGGCAAAAACATGGAGCCTTGTTTATTATCTCAACGAGGAATACACTCAGTTTCTTGAGAAGGCTTATGCAAAATATTTTTCCGCAAACGGTCTTAATCCCACCGCTTTCAAGAGTCTCAAAAGGCTTGAAAAAGAAGTGCTTCGTTTCACTGCAAGACTTTTCCATGTTGACGATGAAGCCTGCGGAGTAATGACTTCATGCGGAACCGAAAGCTGCATGCTTGCCGTTAAAACCTACCGTGATCTCGGCAGATCGAAGGGTATAAAGAAGCCCGAAATGATTATTCCCGAGACTGCTCACGTTGCATGGGATAAGGGCGCGGAATATTTCGGAGTAAAAATCCGCAGAGCGCCTCTTGCTTTCGATTGGGGAGTGGATGTCAGAGCGGTTGAAAAAATGATAAACAAAAATACCGTCATGATTCTCGGTTCGGCTCCTGAATACCCTCACGGAATAATTGATCCGATTGAAAAACTCGGTGCGCTCGCAAAGAAGCACAGTATTCCTCTTCATGTTGATTCATGTGTGGGCGGCTATATTCTGCCGTTTATTGAAATGACCGGAAGAGAAGTTCCGCTCTGGGATTTCAGAGTTGAAGGCGTAACCTCGATTTCAGCCGATATCCATAAATACGGCTTTGCCGCAAAGGGTGCTTCATGCATTCTTTACAGAAACATCGATTATTTCAAGCATCAGGTGTTTGTTAACGAAAGCTGGCCGGGCGGAATGTTTGCATCTCCCGCATTCCTCGGCACAAGACCGGGTGGTGCTTATGCGGCTGCATGGGCAGCTATTCAGGCTAACGGTGTTGAAGGCTATAAGGCACTTGCCGAAAAGACGGTTGAGGTTTCCGAAAAGCTTAAAAAGGGCATAAAGGAAATCGGATGCTTTGAGATTATCGGCAATCCTATTGCAAGCCTTTTTGCATACAGATCAACAGACAGCTCGGTCAATATTTTTGCTCTCGGCGATGTAATGGAGAAAAAAGGCTGGCATATCGACAGAATTCAGCGTCCCGACGCTCTTCACGCGATGGTAACCGCTCCTCACGATAAGGTTGTTGAGCAGTATCTTGAGGATCTGAAGGAAGCGGTTGAGATTGTAAGAGCCCATCCCGAGCTTGCTGACAGCGGACAGGCTGCAACCTACGGAATGGTTTCTCATATTCCTCTCAGAGGAATGGTGCGCAAGCAGGTTCTCGAGATTTTTGCGAATTCATATAAACTCAGCGCAGAGGAAATTGATCTTTCCGACAGCGATGCGGTTTCACCCGGAGCTTCATCGGAAAACGAAAAAAAATCAGTTTTTGATAAAATCATCAGCTGGTATGTAAAGAAACAATCTGAAAAGCAATAAAAGAAACAAAGAAGAGGTCGGCATTATCCGACCTCTTCTTTGTTTCGGAAATACTCTTCAGGATTTATCTTATCCCCGAGCAAATCTGACAAATTGTTCTTTTCAATCAGTTCTTCTTTCTGCTCCTTTTTCAGCGTTTTGATGCGGTATTCAAGCTTTGATGCAAGTGAGCGGCTTTCGCTTGTCCTCGCATCTTAGCATATATGTATAATAAATTTTATCCCTCATAAAGTTTAATTTATTATGAATTTTATCACAAAAATAAAAGAATGCAACTTTTTTTCAGATTACTGTTGACAAACCGCAATAAAGGGTATATATTATATCCATCACACTTTAGCGAATAAAAGCTTTAAAGGATAAAAGCTTTAAAGCGGCACAGTGAAAGGCGGTATTCATAATGGGTAATGCAGCGGTTTGGATTACAATTGCGGTTTATCTTGTTGCAATGTTTGCAATCGGCATAACGCAGGGCAAAAAAGCCAAGAGTATTGCTGACCTGACTGTCGGCGGCAGAAATGCGGGTGCATGGCTTTCAGCTCTTTCTTACGGAACGGCTTATTTTTCAGCTGTTATGTTTGTCGGATATGCCGGCGGTACGGGCAAGTCATATGCTCTCTGGGGCATAATTGCAGGTCTCGGCAATGCTGTCTTCGGTTCATGGCTTGCATGGAAGGTTCTTGCAAGAAGAACGAGAGATGTTTCTGCAAGACTTAAAATCAAAACAATGCCTCAGTTTCTTGATAAAAGATATACAAGCGACAAAATGAAGCTTTTCGCCTGCCTTGTAATCTTTATTTTTCTTATTCCTTATTCAGCTTCTGTTTATAAGGGACTTGCTTCCGTTGCAGAGGTGCTTCTCGGAATTGATGTTGAAATTTGTATGATAATCATTGCTGTTGTTGCAGCGCTTCTTCTCGTTTTCGGCGGCTATCTTGTTCAGGCAAGAGCAGACTTCATGCAGGGCATCGTTATGATGTTCGGCGTTGCGCTTCTTATTGCATGCGTTGTGCGCTGCAAGGCAGTCGGCGGCTTTGAAGGTCTCGCTGAATACGCTAAGAATCTCGGTGTACAGCCCGGTCCAACAAACGGACTTCCCGATCTCAATGCTTCTCAGTGGATTTCGCTTTGGGCAACCGTGCTCATGACAAGCTTCGGCACATGGGGTCTTCCTCAGATGATTCAGAAATATTTCGGAATCAAGGATGATAAGCAGGCGAAGAAGGGTATCACCATTTCAACATTCTTTGCATTCCTCGTTGCGGGCGGCGGATACTTCATCGGCTCTCTCTGCTACAGATACTTCTCATTTGCTCAGCTCAATGACCCCGCCGCAGAAGGATATATTGCTCAGGACTACATCGTTCCCCATATGCTTGCACAGTCTGAGCTTCCCTCAGTGCTTCTCGGTGTTGTTCTCGTGCTTCTCATTGCAGCTTCGGTTTCAACCCTCTGCTCCGTAACTCTTACCGCAAGCTCAACTCTGACAATTGACTTTATCCGTCATTTTAAGAAGGATATGCCAGAGAAAAAATCATCATTTACAATTAAGGTATTATGTGTTATATTTGTAATATGTTCTTATATAATTGCAAATACAGACACCGCAATTCTTGATATGATGAGCTACTCATGGGGCATTATCTCAGGCTCCTTCCTCGCTCCCTATGTTGTCTCGCTTTATTGGAAGAAGATGAACACCAAGGGCGCATGGGCAGGAATCCTCGGCGGATTCGCAATTGCAATTGTTCCCGCAGCCGCCAAGATAATCAGCGGTTTTGCCGCAAATGATACCGTAGTATGGCTTGCAGGTAAGGGCCCGGTTTTCGCATGCATTGCAATGCTTGCTTCAATCATTCTCTGCGTTGCAGTAAGTGCCGTAACCAAACCTACCAACGAAAAAGAAACCGAATTCTTCTATACGGGTGAGGTTTCGGCAGAATAAAATAGTATAATATTTATGTAAACGGAATGTCATAAGACTTTCCGTTTACATCCATTTATAAAAATAAAAACGAAAAGGAATGACGACATGCCAATTACCGAATTTCTGGAAAGAAATGCAAGTCTCTATAAAGATGATGTGAGCCTTGTTGAAATCAACCCCGAGCTTCAGGAGAAAAGCCGTGTTACATGGAGAGAGTATTCTCTTATTGAGCAGGGCGCAAACAGCACGGGCAGAAGCGAAATAACATGGGAGGATTTTGATAAGAAGGCAAACCGCTTTGCGAATCTTCTTCTTTCAAGAGGAATTAAAAAAGGTGACAGAGTTGCAATTCTTCTTATGAATTGCATTGAGTTTCTGCCGATTTATTTCGGAATTCTCAAAACAGGCGCACTTGTTGTGCCTCTTAACTACCGTTACACCTCGGAAGAAATCAAGTATTGCTTAAAACTTTCTGAAAGCGACGCAATCGTTTTCGGCCCCGAATTCACAGGCCGTATGGAGCAGATTTCAGACAGAATTCCCGATGTAAGACTTCGCTTTTATCTCGGTGAGGATTGCCCCACATTCGCAGAAAGCTATAACAAACTTGTTACATACTGCACTTCAAAGAAGCCCGAGATTGAGATTACGGATGATGACCATGCCGCAATTTATTTCTCATCGGGTACAACCGGATTTCCCAAAGCAATCCTTCATTCGCACAAAGCTCTTGTTCATTCGTGCAAGGTTGAACAGAATCATCACTCACAGTCCAAGGAAGATGTTTTCCTCTGCATTCCGCCTCTTTATCACACAGGCGCAAAAATGCATTGGTTCGGCAGTTTGCTTGTAGGCTCAAAAGCTGTTCTTCTTAAAGGTGCAAAGCCCGAATGGATTATCAAGGCTGTTTCCCAGGAAAAGTGTTCGATTGTCTGGCTTCTTGTGCCCTGGGCTCAGGATATTCTTGATGCAATCGACAGGGGAGATATCGACCTTGACAGATATGAGCTCTCTCAGTGGAGACTCATGCATATCGGAGCTCAGCCTGTTCCCCCCAGCCTTATCAAGAGATGGCTTGAAAAGTTTCCCAATCATCAGTATGATACAAACTACGGTCTCAGCGAATCAATCGGTCCCGGCTGCGTTCATCTCGGCGTTGAGAATGTTCATAAGGTTGGCGCAATCGGTAAGGCAGGCTATGGCTGGGAGACTAAAATTATCGATGAAAACGGAGAAGAAGTTGCAAGAGGCGATGTCGGTGAGCTTGCAGTCAAGGGTCCCGGCGTAATGCTCTGTTATTTCAATGACGATAAGGCAACGAATGAAGTTCTTCACGGCGAATGGCTTTATACCGGCGATATGGCTCAGGAAGATGAGGACGGCTTCATTTATCTTGTTGACCGCAAGAAGGATGTTATCATTTCTGGCGGCGAGAATCTTTATCCCGTTCAGATTGAAGATTTCCTTCGCAAGCATGAGGCAATAAAGGATGTTGCCGTTATCGGTCTGCCCGACCCGAGACTCGGTGAAATCGCAACTGCAATTATCGAAATCAAGGAAGATTACAAGGCAACGGAAGAAGATATAAATGACTTCTGCCGTGACCTTCCCAGATATAAGAGACCCCATAAGATTATCTTTGCTGAAGTTCCCCGTAATCCCACCGGCAAAATCGAAAAGCCCAAGCTTCGCAAGATTTACTGCGGCGAAAGCCTTGTTGCTTCTCAGGTGGAAATCAAGCTTAACAAATAATTGCAGAAGAAGGCTGTTTCAGGAGAGGCACTCTTTTGAAGCGGAGATTTATTTAAAAAATTCTTGTGTTTTTGAGATGAGAATATTATAATAAATATTAAATTTAACTAACAAAAACGCTACAGATTAGGAGGATACCAGTTGAATAAACTGTTTTTAGGAAACGAGGCAGTTGCAAGAGGTCTCTATGAGGCTGGCTGCCGTGTCGTTTCAAGCTATCCCGGAACTCCCAGCACGGAGGTTACGGAATTCGCTGCAAAATATGATGAAATTTTTTCCGAATGGGCTCCCAATGAGAAAGTAGCCGCAGAAGTTGCTTTCGGCGCATGCGTTGCAGGCGCACGCTCGTTCTGCGCAATGAAGCATGTCGGTCTCAATGTTGCTGCAGACCCTCTTTTTACCGCTTCTTACACAGGTGTTAATGCAGGTATGGTGCTCCTTGTTGCTGATGACCCCGGAATGCACTCGTCTCAGAACGAGCAGGATTCCCGCCATTACGCAATGGGCTCAAAAACAATGATGCTTGAGCCTTCGGATTCCGCTGAATGCCTTGACTATACCAAGAGAGCTTTCGAGCTTTCCGAAAAATTCGATACACCCGTTATCATCAGACTGACAACAAGAGTTGCACACTCAAGAAGCGTTGCTCCCGTTGGCGAAAGAGTTGATAACGGACTTAAGGGATACACAAAAAATCCTCAGAAATATGTTATGGTACCTGCAAACGCAAAGGTTAAGCATGTTGTTGTTGAACAGAGAGTTCTTGACCAGATTGCTTATAACGAAACCGAAGCTGTTGAAAACGGACTCAACAGAGTTGAATACAACAGCAAGAAAATAGGTGTTATCACCTCAGGTATCTGCTATCAGTATGCAAAAGAAGCTCTCGGCGAAAATGCATCATATCTCAAACTCGGATGCGTATATCCGCTTCCCGTTGATCTGATTAAGAATTTTGCTGCTGAGTGCGAAAAAGTTTATGTTCTTGAAGAACTTGACGATTATATCGAAACTCATTGCCGCAAGATCGGTGTTGATGTTATCGGTAAATCCGAATTTACTCTTCAGGGCGAATATTCTCAGAGCCTCATTGCAAAGGTTATTCTCGGAGAGGAAAAGAAGAGTGTTTCGGCTGATGTCAACATTGTACCCAGACCTCCCGTGCTTTGCGCAGGCTGCCCCCACAGAGGACTCTTCTATGCATTGAAGCAGCTTAATGTTACCGTTAGCGGCGATATCGGCTGCTACACCCTCGGCGTTGCCGCACCTCTCGGAATGATGGATACAGTGCTCTGCATGGGCGGTTCGGTTTCGGGTCTCCACGGCAGAAACGTTGCAGACCCTGACAACGCAAAGAAGAGTGTTGCCGTAATCGGTGACTCAACCTTCATTCATTCAGGCATTACCGGCCTTATTGATATTGCATATAACGCAAGCAATTCGGTTGTCATTATTCTTGATAACTCGATCACGGGCATGACAGGTCATCAGCAGAATCCCACTACCGGATATAATATCAAGGGTGACCCCGCAGCGGCAGTAAGCCTCGAAAAGCTTGCTGAAGCAGTCGGTATCACTAATGTTTGCGTTGTTGATCCCTATAATCTCGAAGAAACCAAGAACGGTATCAAGCAGGCTCTTGAAGCAGACGGTCCCGCTGTTGTCATTTCAAGAAGACCCTGTGCGCTTCTCAAAACCGTTAAACATAATCCTCCGCTCAAGGTTAATGCGGATAAGTGCAAATCCTGCAAAATGTGCATGAAAATCGGATGTCCCGCCATCAGCATGAAGGACGGCAAGGCTCAGATTGACTTTACACAGTGCCTCGGCTGCAATGTCTGCAGTCAGCTTTGCAAGTTCGGCGCGATTGAATAAGAGGGGAGGAGCATAAATATGAATAAATCAATTATGATTGTCGGTGTCGGCGGTCAGGGAACGCTGCTTGCAAGCCGTATTCTCGGCTCGGCACTTCTCGATTGCGGCTATGACGTCAAGGTTTCCGAAGTTCACGGAATGAGCCAGAGAGGCGGCTCGGTTGTAACATATGTTCGCTACGGCGAAAATGTTGCATCTCCCATTATCGAAAAGGGCGAAGCAGATATCATTCTTGCTTTTGAGCAGCTTGAAGCTGCAAGATGGCTTGAATATCTCAAGCCCGACGGAAAGATCATTGTTAACACCCAGAAGATTGACCCGATGCCCGTTGTTATAGGTGCCACGGAATATCCCGACGGTGTAATTCCTGCAATCAGAGCTGCAGGCGCAGATGTTGAAGAGCTTGACGCTCTTCCTCTTGCCGTAGAAGCAGGAACTTCAAAGGCAGTCAACGTTGTGCTTATCGGCGCAATGGCAAAGAATATGTCGCTCGATAAAGAAGTGTGGATTAAAGCACTTAAAGAGAGCGTCCCCCCCAAGTTCCTTGAACTCAATCTCAAGGCTTTTGAAATGGGATACAGCATATAAATCAAAAAGGAGTGTTACCAATGAGCAAGTATTATCAGCCCGAAATTGAAACCGCCTCGCTTGACGAAATGAGAAAAATTCAGAATGAAAAGCTCGTTAAGCAGGTAAAACACGTTTATGAAAACGTAAAGTATTACCGTGATCTTATGGATGAAAAGGGAGTTACTCCCGATGACATCAAATCCATTGACGATCTGCATAAACTTCCCTTCCTCACCAAAGCGGATCTCCGCGATGCCTATCCCTACGGACTTCTCGGCACAGATCTAAAAAACTGCGTCAGAATTCAGTCTACAAGCGGAACAACGGGCAGAAGAGTTGTTGCTTTTTACACTCAGGAAGATGTTGATCTCTGGGAAGAATGCTGCGCACGTGCAATCGTTGCAGTAGGGGGAACAAACGAAGACGTTTGCCAGGTTGCATATGGCTACGGTCTTTTCACAGGCGGTCCCGGTCTCAACGGAGGTTCACATAAAGTCGGCTGTCTGACACTCCCCATGTCCTCGGGTAACACTGAAAGACAGATTCAGTTTATGCAGGATCTTCATTCAACAATTATTTGCTGCACACCTTCATATGCAGCTTATATCGGCGAAACACTCAAAGAGATGGGTCTCACTCCCGATGATATCGACCTTAAGGCAGGTATTTTCGGTGCAGAGCCCTGGACCGAAGAAATGCGCCGTGATATTGAAAAGTCACTTGGCATCAAGGCATATGACATATACGGTCTGACCGAAACAAGCGGACCGGGTGTATCATTTGAGTGCGAAGAACAGACAGGCATGCACATCAACGAGGACCATTTCCTTGCTGAAATCATTGATCCCGAAACCGGAGAAGTTCTTCCCGAAGGCTCAAAGGGTGAGCTTGTATTCACAAGCCTTGATAAGGAAGCATTCCCGCTTCTCAGATACCGTACAAGAGACATCTGCGTTCTTTCAAGAAAGAAGTGCTCCTGCGGCAGAACACTCATCAAAATGAGCAAGCCTATGGGCAGAAGCGATGATATGCTGATCATTCGCGGTGTCAACGTATTCCCTTCACAGATAGAAACGGTTCTTCTCAAAGAAGGCTATTCCGCTAACTATCTTATCGAAGTTGACAGAGCTAACAACACAGACACTCTTGATGTTTCGGTTGAGCTTAATCCCGAACAGTTCTCGGATACAGTCAAGGATCTCTCCGCTAAGGAAAAGTCTCTTGCAAATGCAATCAAGACCATGCTCGGAATCAATCCCAAGGTTCATCTTGTTGCACCCAAGACCATTACCAGAAGCGAAGGTAAGGCAGTAAGAGTTATTGATAAGAGAAAACTTCACGATTAAGGAGATGAAGAAATGAGCGTTAAACAGATTTCGGTTTTTATTGAAAACAAAAAGGGTAAGCTTGCAGAAGCTACCAGATATATCGCAGATCATCAGATAAACATGAAGGCTCTTTCAATTGCAGATACACAGGATTTCGGTATACTCCGAATTATCTGCGATGACCCAAAAAATGCAGAAGCTGTTCTTAAAGAAGGCGGATACATAACAACCGTAACCGATGTTCTTGCTGCTGCAATTTCGGACACTCCGGGAAGTCTTGCAGCAATTCTTGAGGTGCTTTCCGAAGCAAATGTTATTGTTGAATACACATATGCATTCAATAACTCAAAGGCTGGTGCATACATGATTTTCAGAGTTGACGATAATCAGGTTGCAGCCGCAGCACTCGCAGGTGCAGGCATCAGGAGCGCAAATCAGGAAGACTTGTTTTAATTGACACAAAAGGCACTCTCTGAACAGAGAGTGCCTTTTATTAAATGGGTAAGGGCGAAGCTCTTCCGAAACACGCCGTCAGGAGTATATCGCTTTTGGCGAAGCTAAAAATATCACATTGTGAAGCAATATATCATACGGCTTTGCCGTATATAACAAAAGCCCTCTCCCGAAAAGGAGAGGGCTTTTACTTTAGATAAGTCCCTGTGCCATCATAGCGTCTGCAACCTTGATGAAACCTGCGATGTTTGCGCCTGCAACAAGGTCATAGCCGAGACCGTATTTCTCAGCAGCAGCTGCTGAATTATCGTGGATATCCTTCATAATCTGCTTAAGCTTTGCATCAACCTCTTCGGCAGTCCAGCTGTATCTCATTGAGTTCTGGCTCATTTCGAGAGCTGAAACAGCAACACCGCCTGCGTTAACTGCCTTTGAAGGAGCAACTGCTTTGCAGTTTGCTTTGAGGTATGCAAGTGCGTCATTTGTTGTGGGCATGTTTGCAACCTCAATGTAATAAGGAACACCGTTTGCAACGAGCTTTTCAGCCTGTTCCATGTTGATTTCGTTCTGGGTTGCGCAGGGCATTGCAACATCAACCTTAACACCCCAGGGCTTCTCGCCGGCATGGAACTCGGCACCGAATTTGTCAGCATAGTCCTGAACCTTGTCGCGACCTGAAGCTCTCATTTCAAGCATGTAGTCAATCTTTTCGTCAGTGCTGATGCCGTCTTTATCATAAACATATCCGTCAGGACCTGAGATTGTAACAACCTTGCCGCCGAGCTCTGTAATCTTCTTGACTGCACCCCATGCAACATTACCGAAGCCTGAGATTGCAAATGTCTTGCCTTTGATTTCTTCGCCGAAATGCTTGAACATTTCAACTGCATAATATGTTGCGCCGAAGCCTGTTGCTTCAGGTCTGATGAGTGAGCCGCCGTAGGAGAGACCTTTACCGGTGAGAACGCCGTTTTCAAATGCTCCTCTGATACGTCTGTACTGACCGTAGAGATAACCGATTTCTCTGCCGCCAACGCCGATATCGCCTGCGGGGACGTCAATGTCAGGACCGATGTGTCTGTAAAGCTCAGTCATGAATGCCTGGCAGAAACGAAGAATCTCGCTGTCGCTCTTGCCCCTGGGATCGAAGTCGGAGCCGCCCTTTGCGCCGCCGATGGGAAGACCTGTGAGGCTGTTTTTGAAGGTCTGCTCAAATGCGAGGAACTTCATAATGCCGATATATACCGAGGGATGGAAACGCAGACCGCCCTTGTAGGGACCGATTGCGCCGTTGAACTGTACTCTGTAGCCGGTGTTAACCTGAACCTTGCCGCTGTCGTCAACCCATGTAACGCGGAATGAAATCTGTCTCTCGGGCTCTGCCATTCTCTCAAGCAGTGAGAACTGCTCGTATTCGGGATGCTGAGCGATAACGGGAGCGATTGATTCATAAACCTCTGTTACGGTCTGAACAAACTCGGGCTCGTTAGCGTGCTTTTTTGCAACTGCTTCGATAGTGCGCTTGATGTAATCCATAATTGACACTCCTTCTTGAACTGTCGGGGACTTGCCGCCGACCCTATAAAATACGGAAAAACCGTTTTTTTAACGCTTTAATCTGCTGAAAACAAATTATGTGAATTATTTTATACCAAAGGAATAAAAAATGCAACAAAAAATTGCAAACTTTCATAATTTTGTGAAAAATGTTGAATTTCGCAAGAAGTGAGGCTTAGATTTGCAACATTTAACGATAAATCTTTCATCTTCCTGCATAATTTGCAGAAATATGGCAATATATGCCTGCAAAATTTTTGTTTTCACTTGATTTGAGGCGAAGTGTGTTATATAATAGAAAGGTATTTTACAGCGATTCGAAAGGGTGCGATTGAGTTGAAAAGAACAGGATTTGACAATGCTTTGTATATCAGCCGTCAGTCGGAGGAGATAAGAAAGCGTATTAATGAATTCGGCGGCAAGCTCTATCTTGAGTTTGGCGGCAAGCTTTTTGACGATTTTCACGCATCGAGAGTGCTTCCCGGCTTTGCTCCCGACAGCAAGCTGCAGATGCTCAAAAGCCTTGCGGACAAGGTTGAGGTTGTTATCGTTATCAGCTCTGCGGATATCGAGAATAACAAAATCCGCCGTGACCTTGGCATAACCTATGATGCGGACGTGCTTCGCCTTATTGATGCTTACAGAGCCTCGGGGCTTTACGTTGGCAGCGTTGTGCTCACTCAGTTCAGGGGTCAGGCGGCTTGCATAGCCTTCAAGGCAAAGCTGGAGCAGCTGGGCGTTAAGGTTTTCACAAATTACACAATTGAGGGCTATCCTTATAACGTATCTCATATCGTAAGCGAAGCGGGCTTCGGAAAGAATGAATATATCGAAACCACACGACCCCTTGTTGTTATAACGGCACCGGGCCCCGGCAGCGGAAAAATGGCAACCTGCCTTTCACAGCTTTATCACGAAAACCAGAGGGGAGTTAAGGCAGGCTACGCAAAGTTTGAAACCTTCCCCGTCTGGAATCTGCCCCTCAAGCACCCCGTTAACCTTGCATATGAGGCGGCAACAGCAGACCTTAACGACGTTAATATGATTGACCCCTATCACCTTGAAGCCTATGGCGAAACCACGGTCAACTACAACCGTGACGTTGAGGTTTTCCCCGTACTCAACGCAATTTTTGAAAAGATTGAGGGCGTCAGCCCCTACAAATCACCCACGGATATGGGTGTTAATATGGCAGGCTACGCAATCTGCGACGATGCTGCCGTTATCGAGGCATCAAGGCAGGAGATAGTGCGCCGCTACTTTGCCGCAATGTGCGATTTGCGTATGGGCAGAGGCAAGCAGGAGGCTGTTGACAAGATTGTGAGCCTTATGAATCAGGCAGGCGTAAAGGTTGATGACCGCAAGGTTATCAGAGCCGCAGTTGAGAAAAGCGAGGCAACCGAGGGTCAGCCTGCGGTTGCAATCGAGCTGCCCGACGGCAGAATCGTTACGGGCAAAACCTCCAATCTTCTGGGCGCATCCAGCGCGGCACTACTCAACGCCGCAAAGGCAATTGCAGGTCTGCCCGAGGATTTGCTGATGATTGCTCCCTCAATTATCGAGCCTATTCAGGAGCTTAAAACGGGCATTCTCAAGGGCCATAATCCAAGACTTCATTCGGACGAAACCCTCATTGCCCTTTCAATGAGCGCAAACTCAAACCCCCTTGCCAAGCAGGCACTTGACGCTATCGAAAAGCTGAAGGATTGCGAGGCACATTCAACGGTTATTCTTTCGCAGGTTGATTCCGACGTTTACAGAAAAATCGGTATGAACCTCACCTGCGAGCCCAGATACCAGACGAAGAAGCTTTATCATAAATAATTCTGCAGGGACAGCCGTTTTCGGCTGTCCTTTTTATTGAGTGCAAAGTGAAGGACGGGTTTCATCCGTACCCGTTTGCAGGGGCGATTCACGAATCGCCCGAATGCAATCCTCCGTCATTTGAAAAGGAGGCTAACGTTACAGCAGGCTTTCTGTTATGGGCTCCTTTTGAAAGGAGCTGTCCGCAGGACTGAGGATTGGTCTGTCGGCTCTCAAGTCCCTGCGCATAGTTAATAAGAAAAATAGATAATGATTATTTTATTCGGTCATAGGCGAAGCCTATCCTTAATTGCGAATTACGAATTGCGAATTACGAATTACCTTTCATTGCCGTTACATTTGTAACAGTGCGGCTTTTTTTATTGCTATTATATGCTTCTTGTGATAAAATTGATATATATGTAATTATTTCAGGAGGGACAAAATGGGTAAAAACATTATAGTTGCAGGTCTCGGTCACGGCGGTATTGCGGTTGCTGCGCTTCTTGCAAAGGCAGGCTGTGACGTTACCGTTTACGAGAAGAAAAAAGAGGGCACTCTGGGCTATGACTGGACGGATATCTTTGCGCCCGATGCACTCGGCATTGCAGGTATGGATATGCCCGATGAGGATAAATATGAGTATAAAGAAAATATGACCTTCTTCGGCCCCACAAGCAAAAAGGGTCTGCAGCAGCACGTGCCCGAGGATAAGCTTGAAATCAAAATGGAGCGCAGGGATATTTACGACCATTTCATAAAGCACGCCCTCGAATGCGGCGTTAAAATCGTTTATGATTGCGAGGTTGAAGGTCCCATTGTGCTTGGCAACAGGGTTGCGGGCATTAAGACGGAAAAAGGCGACGTTTACGGCGACCTTGTGATTGACGCCTGCGGACTCAATTCGCCCGTGCGCCGCAATCTGCCCGAAAGCTTCGGCATTGAAAAGGACGTTGCACGCAACGAAAAAATCACAATTTACCGTGCGTTTTACAATATCGGCGAGGACGTTGAAGCTGATGCCAAGTTCAAGGTTATGCTTTTCAAGGGCGGCAAAATGGGTATCAACTGGATTGCCTCCGAGGATAAATATACCGATCTGCTCATAGGCAGATTTGAGGATTTTGATATGGAGGAAGTGGAGCGATTTGCCGATTATCTCCGAGAGGAAAATCCCCGTCTGGGCACAAAAAGGAAAAGAGGCGGTCAGTTTGTTGAAATTCCCGTGCGCCAGCCCCTTTCGGTTATGGTTGCAGACGGCTATGCCGCAATCGGCGACAGCGCGTTTATGACCGTGCCCGTTATCGGCTCGGGCATTGCAAACAGCCTTAAGGCTGCAAAAATCCTTGCAGATACGGTTATCAAGGACAAAACGAATTCCTTCAGCGCAGAAACTCTGTGGAATTATCAGGTGAATTATTATAAAGAGCTGGGCGCAGGTCTTGCCCCCCTTGCCTGTGTCAAACTGCTGCTTCTGAGCCTTACTCCCGATGAGGTGGATTACGTTTTTGAAAACGGAATTCTTACCGAGGATATGATGACCATAGGCTCGGATTTCACGGGGCTTGCAAACGTCAGGATAGACCCGAAAGATATGATAGGCAAGGCAAAGCAGGTTTGCGCCGATACGGAGCTGCTCAAAAAGCTGATTGCCCTCGGTGTGCGTGTGGGCAAGGTAGGAGCCGCCTGCACAATGATGCCCAAAAAGTGGAATGCACGCAGAGTGCAGTCCTGGGCGAAGGTTTATGAATATTCATTTAAATAAGGAGCAATAAATGTTCAGAGAAATCAGACGCTTTAAGCAGGCACTTGAAAAAGAGGAGTGCGAAAAAATTCTGAGGGAAGCAAGCTCGGGGATTTTGGCTGTTCACGGGGATGAGGGCTATCCCTACACCGTGCCTATGAGCTATTTTTACGAGGACGGAAAAATTTATTTCCATTCCGCAAAAAGCGGCCATAAAATTGATGCAATCAGGGCAAATCCCAAGGTTTCCTTCTGCGTTGTAACGGTTGATGAGCCTCAGCCCGAGAAGTTTTCGGGCGATTTCAGAAGCGTTGTTGCATTCGGAAAGGCGAGGATAATCGAGGACGATGCAGAAAAATGGAAGATAATGGAAATAATAACCAAGAAATATGCGCCCAACGCACTGCAGAATGCTGTTGATGCAAAGATTGACGTGCGCTTCAAGGCGGTTTCCATTATCGTTATGGAAATTGAACACCTCAGCGGCAAGGAATCCATGGACCTTGTCAAGATGAGATAAAAGCAATACAGTAAATTGCACAAAATAAAGCGCCGTTTAACGGTGCTTTTTTTCTTTTTATAAATTGACAAAGTTCTGTGCCTTATGTATAATAATGATAGAAGTTTACATGACTGACGGAAAAAGCGGATCACCGCGGGGGAATGTAAATTTATATAATAGCCGACCGTCTGGGCGATTCAGTTTTCTGTTAAACTGGATTGGCCCGTTTTTGTTTTTTCAGATGATTTGCCTTGCGGCATGAATTGACTTTGTCATGAATTGCATTCTGCGAATGCATGATTTGCACTTTCGTGCATTAAGGGTCTGCGACGCTTTTTTATTCGTGCGATTCGCAAATCGCCCATACAAATAAAATCGGTCATAGGCGGAGCCTATCCTTAATGTTGCAAAGCAACAATTCATGCTCCGAAGGAGCATTTCATTCTTCACGTGCGAAGCACAATTCATTTTTACAAAGTGCAGAACAGGAGGAACCAGGTATGGAACACAAGAATTGGAACGGATTTGCCGCAGGTGTGTGGCAGGATGAGATCAACGTGCGCGACTTCATTCAGAAGAATTACTGCGAATACGTTGGCGACAGCAGCTTCCTTGCAGGCGCAACGGAGCGCACCCAAAACCTTATGAAAAAGCTGGAGGCACTTTTTGCTCTTGAGCGTCAGTTCGGCGGCGTGCTTGATATTGACACCGCAACGGTTTCGTCCCTCACAAGCTACTCGCCCGGCTACATTGATAAAGATAACGAGCTTATTTTCGGTATGCAGACCAACCGTCCCCTCAAAAGAGGCGTTAACCCCTTTGGCGGTATGCGTATGGTGCGTCAGGCTTGCGAGGCTTACGGCTACAAGCTGAGCAAAAAGGTTGAGGAGGAATTCCGCTTCCGCACAACCCATAACGACGGTGTTTTCCGTGCATATACCGATGAAATGCGCCAGGCTCGCAAATGCCACGTAATCACAGGTCTGCCCGATGCCTACGGCAGAGGCAGAATCATCGGCGATTACCGCAGAGTTGCCCTCTACGGCGTGGACAAGCTGATTGAAGAAAAGAAAAAGGATAAAAGCAAGCTTGCAAACGAGGCGTTCAACACCGAGCAGATCCGCCTTGATGAGGAGCTTTTCCAGCAGATTGCATTCCTCGGCTACCTTAAGGAAATGGCGGCAATGTACGGCTTTGATATCGGTCAGCCTGCCGCAAACGCAAGGGAAGCAATTCAGTGGACTTATTTCGGCTACCTGGGCGCAATCAAGGAGCAGAACGGTGCCGCAATGTCACTTGGCAGAGTAAGCACTTTCTTTGATATTTATATCCGGCGTGATATCGAAAACGGCATTCTCACCGAGGAGGGTGCTCAGGAGCTGATTGACGATTTTGTTATGAAGCTGCGCATTGCACGTCACCTGCGTACACCCGAATACAACGAGCTTTTCGGCGGCGACCCCATGTGGATAACCGAGGCTGTAGGCGGTATGGGCGAGGACGGCAGAACACTTGTCACAAAGAACAGCTACCGAATCCTCAACACTCTTTACACTCTCGGCTCGTCACCCGAGCCTAACCTTACCGTGCTGTGGTCAAACTCATTGCCCGAGAATTTCAAGAAATTCTGCGCAAAGGTTTCAGCCGATACAGACTCGATACAGTATGAAAACGATGATATTATGCGCCCCATTTACGGCGACGACTATGCAATTGCCTGCTGCGTTTCCGCAATGAAGGTAGGCAAGCAGATGCAGTTCTTCGGCGCGCGCTGCAACCTTGCAAAGCTGCTGCTTATTGCAATCAACGGCGGCTACGACACCACAAGCGGCATCCATATCGGACCTCAGATGCCCGTTATGCAGGGTGACAAGCTTGATTTTGACGAGGTTATGGAGCGTTTTGACACCTACATTGCCTGGCTGAGCAACCTCTATGTCAACACAATGAACATCATCCACTATATGCACGATAAATACGCCTATGAGAAAACTCAGATGGCTCTCCACGATACAGACGTTGAGCGCTTTATGGCATTCGGCATTGCAGGTCTTTCCGTTGTTGCGGATTCGCTCAGCGCAATCAAATATGCAAGCGTTGCTCCCGTAAGAAACAGCAGCGGTTTTATCACCGAGTTCAGAACAGAGGGCGATTTCCCCAAATACGGCAACGACGACGACAGAGTTGACCTTATTGCAAAGGATATGGCTCACAAGGTTATCACCGAGCTTCGCAAGACTCCCACTTACAGAAAAGCTATACACACCCTTTCCGTGCTGACAATCACTTCAAACGTTATGTACGGCAAGAATACGGGCGCAACTCCCGACGGCAGAAAGGCAAGCGCACCCTTTGCTCCCGGCGCAAATCCCATGCACAACAGAGAGGAAAACGGCGCACTTGCATCCCTTAACTCAGTTGCCAAAATCAGCTATGACGATTGCCGTGACGGCGTTTCAAACACCTTCTCCATCACGCCCGAAGCACTCGGCAGGGATGAGGACGAGAGAATCGGCAACCTTGTTTCAATCCTTGACGGCTATTTTGCAAAGAAGGCACATCACATCAACGTAAACGTGCTTAACCGTGAAACGCTGATGAAGGCATACGAAAATCCCGAGGATTATCCCAACCTGACCATCCGAGTTTCGGGCTATGCGGTTAACTTCAACAAGCTGTCCCGTGAGCAGCAGAGAGAGGTTATCAGCCGTACCTTCCACGAAGCAATATGATGGGTTATATCCATTCATTCCAGAGCCTCGGGGCGATTGACGGGCCTGGCATACGCTTTGTGGCATTCACGCAGGGCTGTAACCTGCGCTGCGGCTGCTGCCATAACCCCGACACGTGGAAGATGAACGAGGGTAAGCAATACTCCGCTGAGGACGTTGCAGGGCGTGCCGCAAGGTACAAGGAATATTTCGGCTCAGAGGGCGGAATTACCGTTTCGGGCGGCGAGCCTCTGCTGCAGGCAGATTTCGTGAGAGAAATATTCGAGCTTTGCCATAAGGAAGGCATCAACACCTGCCTTGACACCTCGGGCAGCATTATGAATGACAGCATCAGGGCGCTTTTAAAGGTGACAGACCGTGTGCTGCTTGATATAAAATACACCGCAGATGAGCTTTACAAAAAGCACGCAGGCTGTGAAATGAAGCCCGTGCTTGATTTCCTCGGCTATCTTGACAAAGAAAAAATCCCCGTCACCTTAAGGCAGGTTATTATACCCACTCTTAACGATAACGGGGAAAATATTCTTGAACTGAAACGGATTGCGGCGGCGCACAAATGCGTTGATAAGGTTGAGCTGCTGCCCTTCCGTAAAATCTGTCAGGTGAAATATGACAAAATGGGGATTGAATTCCCCTTTGCCCATATTCCCGAGCCTTCGTCAGAATCAATGGCAGAACTGAAAAAGATATTGTAAAAAGCACCCCGAGGGGTGCTTTTTTAATGCGTAATTCGCAATTCGTAATGCGTAATTAAGGGTCGCTTCGCTCCGGATTATACTTTGTTTGTAACAAAACGTTTATTCCTCTCTGAATTGACTGCCAAGATGGTCGGGTCGGTCTTTGGGAATATAATACGGTATATTATTTTTAATAGCCCACTGTTCAGCGTATTTCAACAGTTGAGTTTTATTGTAACGCAACCGAATTTTTATGAATTTCTCTGTGTGGTGTGATAAATATTTTAATGCTTCTTCATAGCTGTAGCTTTGATTTTCAGCCATAAATCTCTTTACATCATCCTCTGTTTTTGTTCCCCGTGAATCGGCAATATAGTTTGCCTCGATTATCTCCGGTTTTATTCTGGGAAAAAGAACGAAAAGTCCGGATGAAATGATTTCTTTATCCGTTTTATAACCAAACGTCACCTTTATGTCACCCGGATCCATAAACCTGAATTCTTTTTTATAAAACCAGAAGTCAAATTTTTTCCATCTGCCTTTTCCGTCGCGAGTTTCTCCGCCATATCCGTAAAGCAGTGTGTCACTTAAATCCAGTTTGCGTTCGGGGTCATCGGGTGAGTAATACGGAATGCCGTTTTCTTTGCACCATTTTTCCGCATCTTCAAGAAGTCTGCCGCGCTCATAATCCCAATAAGCGTCCCAAAAATCTTCGTGTTCTTCACAGAAAATCTTAAATGCAACGTCATAACCGGTAAAATTGCGGTGTCTGTTTTTGTTGCGTTCCATAATCATCAGAATTTCTTCCTCTACCTCACGAGAATAAAAGGCTGCAACAAATTCTTTTTTCAGCGCAACAACGTCTGTTTTAAAAACAGGGATGAAATGCCCCGACAATTCAATTTCATCGCAATCTTTATAACCAAACTCATCAATCAGTTTTCCGGTATAATAAAATTGCATACTGCTTTTTTCAAACCAATTTTCAACTTTGTATTCCGAATCACTTTCGCTGCACCACTCTCCGTGAAAAGCAACTTCTTTTAAATCAACTTTCATTCAAGATCGCCCCTGATTATATAATCGGTACGGATGAAATCTGTCCTTCACTTTGCACTTTTTTTATTTGTTCTTAATTTTATTAACAATAACGCCGAGGCGTGTATCGTCAAAATTCTTTTTGCGCTGTTCGGCTTTTGTTGTGGGCTTTTTCAGCGGAAGATTTCTGATGCGGCTTGCCATATTGCCGTCATCGCAGGTAACGGGCTGGCTCATACAGATGCCGCCTGCGCCCTTAAGCTGACAGCGCACGTAGCAGCTGATTTTATCCGCCTTTGCCGAAAGGTCAAGCACGGAAACCATTTCGCCGTCTGCCTCTGCGGTTTCGCTCTGAATGATTTCGCCGTCGGCAATCCATTCAACCGCCTTGCAGTTGATGCCCTTAACGGTGATTTTCTGCGCCGCCTCGTCAGCCTCAAACGCCATAAATCGGGGATAGTCGCCCTTGCCCTCAAAGTCCTCGCCAAGCTCGTTCTTTGCATAGCGTGCAACGGCAAAGAAAGTTCCGTTTTCCATTGCCGTGCGCAGATTCTTAAGGCTGTATTCAGGCAGGATGAAATCCATAAACGCCGTGTCGATTTCCGTAACTCTGTGGGCATCGCTGTTGCCGAAGCCCCATACGGTGCGCTCGCCCTCGGGGATAAGGGTCATCAGCAGCTCGTCCCAGAGAATTCTGTCGCTGCGGTTGGGTCGGTCATACATATTGAGCACTTCCATACCCACGCAGGACTTGTAGCGTCTGAATAAATCGGCAAAGAAAGCCACGTTTTCGGGCACCTTTGCGCAGGAGGGGTCTTTATATGCTCCCAGCCAGTCGGTGGGGTGGTTTATGTGGGAAATACCGCCGCTTTTTTCAATAGTGGCAATGGGGATTTCAAAATCGTTTTCCTTGCCGTATTTGCCCTCAAGCACGTCGTTTGTGAAATAGCCGTTAACGTGGTTTTTCATCAGGGTGAACATATTCGCCTCGATGGTATCGGGCACGCACATAAGTCCGCGCTTTTTTGTGCGCTGATTCTTTTCGGTTTTGAATGAGCCGTCAAGGATTGCCTTGTATTCGGGGGTTGTCAGATAGCGGCGCTTGCCGTGCCACAGATACTGAAAGAAGAAAAGGGGAATAATGGAAGGCTCCTTGTCCCATTCCTTGCCCAGAATTCCGTGCTCCGCAAAGGCAAGAATATCAAAATCATTGTCGTAAAAGCCGAAAATCATATCCGCCATTGTGTTGTTGGCGTCGCTGTATGTAGAATGGGTGTGGAGATTGGTTTTGTAGTGATTCTCCGCAACGGGAATAAGCGGCGCAACCGCCGCATAGGGGCTTTTTATCTTAAACATTTTTATTCCTCCCATAATGTTTTTGCATTACCGGTTTATTATATCACCGATTAACAAAAATTACAATTAAAATGTTGATTTTTTAGTCAGATTGTGGTAGGATTTTTATATTATATTCGAATCGGAGGAATCTAAATGAAAACCGCACTTGAATACAGCAGCAAATTCGATATCAAAAAGCTTTCACGCTTTGCAGTTAAGGGTATCACAAGAATCTGCAACGAAATCGGCCCCCGTAAGCCCGGCTCACCCGAAGAGCTTAAGGCGCAGGAATTAATGGCAAAAGAGCTTGCAAAATCCTGCGACGAGGTCAACATTGAAGAATTCAAGGTTCACCGTCAGGCATTTATGGGCTTTATTCCCTTTACGGTTGCCTGCGCAGTTGCAAGCGTATTTACATATGCATTTGCAAGCCCCGTTATTTCCCTTATCCTTGTTATTCTCGGCTTTATTCCTCTGCTGCTTGAATTCGTTATGTATAAGCAGTTTATCGACCCACTTTTCATAGGTCATCCCAGCCACAACGTTATTGCAAAAAGAGCTCCCAAGGGCGAGGTTAAAAAGCGCTTTATCGTTGTCGGCCACGCAGACAGCCAGTTTGAATGGACTCTCAACTATCTGCTTGGCGGCGTGGGAATGAAGCTTGTGCTTATTCCCGCTGTCGTCGGTCTTGTTGCTGACCTTATCATCGCAATTATCGGAATCATATTTGCAGGCAACGGCGGCGCACTTGAGGCGGTTGAGCCCCGCTGGCTTATGATTCTCGGCTTTGTTGTGGGCTGTGTATTTATTCCCTTCCAGCTCGGCTTCCTGCTTTTCCAGAATCCTTTTAAGAGCGTTCCCGGCGCAAACGATAATCTGACAGGCTGCTACGTTGCAATGGCAGTTGCAAAGGCTATGGAAGAAACCGACACAAGATTTGAAAACACAGAGCTTGTCGTTATCTGCTCCGGCTCCGAGGAAGCAGGTCTGCGCGGCGCAAAGGCATACGCAAAGGCTCACGAAAAAGAGCTTAAAGAGGTTGAAACCTGCGTTATCGGCTGCGACACCTTCCGTGACCTTGAAACAATGGCGGTTTATGACCGTGACCTCAGCGGCACAATCAAGCACCATTGGGGCGCAAAGCATCTTGTTCAGAATGCAGGCAAAAACTGTGGCTTTGACCTTAAGTTTGAGTCAATTTATATCGGCGCCTGCGATGCTGCAGCGTTTACCCAGAGAGGCATCCCTGCAACGGGCTTTGCCGCAATGGACCCCACACCTCCCCGTTACTATCACACAAGGCTTGACAACGTTGATATGCTCCGTGAGGATGCAATCGCAGCAGGCATTGAAATTATGATTGAAGCCGCTTGTATGTATGACAAAGAGGGACTTCCCACAGAATAATCAAAAGCACCCTTCGGGGTGCTTTTTTAATGCGTAATTCGCAATTCGTAATGCGTAATTACGGGTTGCTTTTTTCGGATTAATTTTCAAAATAAATCTCACAAAAAAATCAGCGAAAGACTTCGTTTTCTTGTTGCTTTTTGGTATATTATTTGATATTATTTAAAAAACGGGTCGTGAATATAAACAGGCAAGGGTGCAGACCTTCCTTGACTTTTCACTATTCATTTTTAACTATTCACTTAAAAGAGGTGTTTATTATGCGCACAATCAAACCCGGCGTGCTTAAGGATATGCACATGCAGCTCAGGAAATATTCCATCCTTCATAAGCTTGATATCGGTACCTGGGAATACACAAGAGGTATGTTCCTCGGCGACCGCTACGAAATGGAGGATTTCAAGGGTGAAATCAAAAGCGGCGATTATTGGTACCCCTCATACGATTCTGCTCATTTCTTCAAGGCAAGCGTAACAATTCCCGAGGAAATGGACGGCAAGGAAATCAGGGCAAAGCTGCAGGTTGGCGGCGAGGCTCTCCTCAAGCTTAACGGCAAATATATTTCCGGCGCAACCACAAGGGACAGCATCCCCGACAGAACAGAGGTTTCCCTCGGCTTCCACAAGGCAGGCGAGGTGCTTTGCTTTGAAATCGAGGCAACCGTTGATTCAATGAGCTTCTGCGACCCTGCAATGGACGGCGCAACGCACCAGGAATGCCATATGGGTGACACCTATATTTTCGTTGCCGATGAAGAATGCGAAGGCTATTTCTTTGATATCACGGTGGGCTTTGAAGCCCTTGAATTCATCAAGGATGAACATATAAAGGCAAAGGTTTATGCCGCAATTGACGACAGCCTGCATATCGTTGACTATGATTTTGATGAGGCGCAGGTAAGAAAATCAATTGCAGAGGCAAGGAAATTCTATCTTTCAAAGATTGCCGCAATCGACTGGGCGGCGCAGAGCAAAATTATCCTTACGGGTCACAGCCACATTGACGTTGCGTGGCTCTGGAGAATTCAGGAAAGCATACGCAAGAGCGCAAGAACCTTCACAAACGTTACGTCACTTATGGACGTTTACCCCGATATGACATTCGGTCAGAGTCAGGCGGTGCTTTATCAGATGATGAAGGACCACTACCCCGAAATCTATGAAAAAATCAAGGAAAAGGTTGCAAATAATCAGTGGGATATCTGCGGCAACGTATGGGTTGAGGCGGACACAAACCTTGCATCGGGCGAGGCTCTTATCCGTCAGGTGCTTTACGGCACGGAGTTCTTCATGAAGGAATTCGGCAAGGTATCCAAAACCTATTGGCTGCCCGACTGCTTCGGCTTCACATGGGCGCTTCCCCAGATTATCAAGGGCTGCGGTATGGAGAATTTCATCACCTCAAAGCTCAGCTATAACGACACAAACAAGTTCCCCTACAGTATGTTTATGTGGCAGGGCAACAACGGCGACAGAGTCAACGCCCATCTTCTGCGTCCTGCCTACAACTGCACCTATAATATCTGGGAGCTTATGACCTTTGATAACGAGTGCAACAACAAGAACGAGCTGAACGTATCCATGGGCTTTTACGGCTACGGCGACGGCGGCGGCGGTCCCACAAGAGAAATGATGGAGCGAGGCAAGCGCCTGCGCAATTTCCCCGGTCTGCCCAAGACGGAAATCGGCCACGTCGACGAATTCTTTGAGCATTATCACGGTATTGAGGATGAACTGCCCGTATGGAACGGCGAAATGTTCTATGAAAACCACAGAGGCACCTTCACAAGCCAGGCGTTTGTTAAAAAGAACAACAGAAAAGGCGAATATCTTTTCACAAGGGGCGAAATGCTCAGCGTATTTGCAGAAAAGCTGCTCGGCAAGGAATATCCCGGAGAGGAAATCGAAAAGGGCTGGAGAATCCTTATGACAAACCAGTTCCACGATATTCTGCCCGGCTCGTCAATCCATCAGGTGTTCGAGGATTGCCGCAAGGACTACGCCGTAATGAACAAAATCGGCGAGGATATCTATAACGGCGCGCTCAAGGCACTTTCGGGCGCAGTTACTGCAGATAAAAACAGCATCACCGTATGGAATCTTACCAACGCAAGGAGCTACGAGCCCGTTGAGGTTGAGGGCGTTCCCGAGGGAATGTACGTTGCAACGGCAGACGGTCTTTCGCTGCCCTGCGCTTATCTAAACGGCAAGTTCGTTTTCCTGCCCGATGAGCTTGAGCCTATGAGCTGTAAAACCTTCATTTTAAAGGAGGGCGAGTGCATTTACGCACCCGTTGAGGCAGAGGCAAATCTGCTTGAAAACGCAGTTCTCCGCGTTGAGCTTGGCGAAGACGGCGCAATAACAAGCATTTACGATAAGCTCAACGAGCGTGAAAGCCTTGACGGCAGAGGTAATATCCTCACAATCAGCCTTGACAAGTGTATTCACGAAACTGCATGGAACCTTGAGCTGAACTACTACAAGAAGATGTGGGAGCTTAAGGCAGAGAGCGTTGAGGTTGTTGAGAGCAACGCCGTAAGGGGCGTTATCAGAGCAACCTATAAGTTCAATAAATCAACAATCTGGCAGGATATTATTCTTTATCAGAACGGCGAAAGCGTTGTGTTTGACACAACAGTGGATTGGCACGAGAGTGATAAGGTGCTTAAGGCAGGCTTTGACGTTTCCGTTATCGACACCGACGCAACCTATGACATTGCTCACGGTGCAATCAAGCGTCCTACCCATTGGAACACAAGCTTTGACCTGACCCGTTTTGAGGTTGCGGCTCACAAGTGGGCTGACCTTTCCGAGGGCGGCTACGGCTGCAGCATCATCAACGACTGTAAGTACGGCTACGATATCCACAACAGCCATATGAGAATCACCCTTATGCGTGCGCCCACCTGTCCCGACAGAACGGGTGACCACGGCATAAACACCTTCAAGTATGCATTCCATCCCCATCAGGACGACTGGAGATACGACACCGTTCAGCAGGCAATTGCATTCAACGTTCCTCCCGTTGCGGTTTATAACGCAGAGGCAACCGAGGGCAAGCTTGGCGGCGAATACCGCTTTGTTGAAGCCCTTGAGGATAACGTTGCAATTGATGCAATCAAGAAGGCTCAGGACGGCAGGGGATATATCATCCGCGTTGTTGAGGAGGAGCAGAAGAGAGGAAGCTGTGAAATCAGGCTTGGCTTCGGCTTTGAAAAGGTATATGAATGCAATATGATTGAGGAGGACAAGGCGGAAATACCCGCTGCGGATAACGGCTTCAGCTTCACAATCAAGCCCTTTGAGGTAAAAACTTTCAGAATTGTATAAAAAAAGGCTGTGAAAAACGTAAGTTTTTTACAGCCTTTTTTTAAGGGGATAGGAAAAAAGATGCAGAACAAACAAACTGAGCTATAACAAGGCTTCAGCCTTGTTATGCTTGCCCGAAGGCGTACAAAAGTACGTCGAGTGGCGAAGGTTGTTTGTAGCATAAAACATTCTTTTTTTCTTCTTTTATATTTTTTTATCAAAAAAATTCGGGGTTCTTCAGGATATTTATTCCTGTAGAACCCCTTATTTATTGTTTTATGCGGTCTGCGCTTTTTTTACATCACCTTGTTATTGCATTTTTTCCTGCTTTACTTTATGGTCAACGATGTGGCGCTTTGCAAGCTCTGCGGTAACTTCCTCAAGGCTGATGCCCATTTCAATCATCATAACGGTTATATGATAAAGCAAATCCGCAATTTCATAAACGGTTTCCGCCTTGTCGCCGCCCTTTGCGCCGATGATAACCTCGGTGCATTCCTCGCCGACCTTCTTAAGAATTTTGTCAATTCCCTTTTCAAAAAGATAGGTGGTGTAGGAGCCTTCCTTTTTGTTCACCTTTCTGCTGACAAGCATTTCGTAAAGACCCTCGTAGCTGAATTCCTCTGCTTCGGGTGCTACGATATCCTCAAAAAAGCAGGTTTCGCTGCCCGTGTGGCAGGCAGGACCGTTTTTGATAACGTCAATGAGAAGGGTGTCCTTGTCGCAATCCGTGCGGATTGAAACAACCTGCTGGGTGTTGCCCGAGGTTTCGCCCTTTCTCCAGAGGCATTTGCGGCTTCTGCTCCAGAAGCAGGTCTTGCCCTCGTTGATGGTGATTTCAAGGCTTTCTGCGTTCATATATGCAAGCATAAGCACCTTTTTGCTGTAGTGGTCCTGCACGATTGCAGGGATAAGTCCGTCGCTGTTATATTTAAGTTCAACCATTTTTATATCCTCATCTCTATATCGTTTTCGTTAAGGTAACGCTTAAGGTCCATAATATTGACTTCCTTGAAGTGGAAGATTGATGCCGCCAAACCCGCATCCGCACAGCCTGCACGGAAAAGCTCAAGGAAATCTTCCTTTTTGCCTGCACCGCCGCTTGCAATAACGGGGATTGAAACAAGGTCGCTGATTTTCTGCAGCATTTCAAGGTCAAAGCCCTGCTTTACGCCGTCGGTATCAATGCTGTTGACAACAAGCTCGCCTGCGCCGTTGCTTTCGCCCATTTTTGCCCATTCAAGGGCATCAATGCCCGTGTCGATTCTGCCGCCCTTGCTGAAAATATGGAAGGAGCCGTCAACACGCTTTATATCCATTGAAAGCACAACGCACTGGTCGCCGTATTTCTTTGCGGCTTTTTCGATGATTGAGGGGTCTTTGATTGCGCCCGAGTTAACGGAAACCTTGTCCGCACCGCATTTGAGCACACGGTCAAAATCCTCAAGGGTGTTGATGCCGCCGCCAACGGTGAGGGGGATAAAAATTTCGCTTGCAACCTGAGTGAGCGCATCGGTGAAAAGGGCTCTGCCCTCAAAGGATGCGGTGATGTCGTAGAAAACAAGCTCGTCTGCGCCGCTGTCGTTATAGAAATGGGCAAGCTCAACGGGGGATGCAACGTCCTGAATGCCCTCGAAGTTAACTCCCTTAACTACTCTGCCGTTGCGCACGTCAAGGCAGGGGATAATTCTTTTTGTAATCATAACGCACCTCCTGCCGCAAGGGCATCCTTAAGGCTCAGCTTTCCTTCGTAAACAGCTTTGCCAACGATTGCGCCGTAAATGCCCATTTTGTTCAGGGTTTCCAGCTCGTGTGCAAAGGTGATTCCGCCCGAGGCAACGATGTCAAGCCCCTTGATTTCGGAAAGCTCTTTATAAATTTCAAGGTTGGTGCCCGAGAGCATACCGTCCTTGGAAATATCGGTGTAAATAACGGTGGCAACGCCCGTGTCACGCAGTTTTTTGCAAAATTCAACTGAATTGACCGTTGTTGTTTCCTGCCAACCGCTGACGGCAACAAAGCCGTTTTTGGCATCAACGCCAACGGCAACCGCATTGCCGAATTCCTTGACAGCTTCCTCAACGAAGGGGTAGTTGCGGATTGCCGCCGTGCCGAGGATAACACGCTTTACGCCAAGCTTCAGGTAATCCTCAATGCGCTGCATATTGCGTATTCCGCCGCCCACCTCAATGAAAAGTCCGTCGATTTTTGCGGCCTCCTTGATTGCATCAAAGTTAACGGGTGTGCCGTCCTTTGCGCCGTCAAGGTCAACCATATGTAAATTAGTTGCTCCGTCCTTCATAAATTCCAGAGCCATTTCGGCAGGCGAATCGGCATAAATCTTTACCTGATTGTAGTCGCCCTTTGTCAGGCGCACAACCTTGCCGCCGAGTATATCCGTTGCGGGAAAAATCTGCATAAATAATACTCCTTATAACTCTGAAAATGCTTTGAGAAGCGCAAGACCCTTTGCGCCGCTTTTTTCGGGGTGGAACTGCATTCCGTAAACGCTGCCGCTTTTGACTATTGCAGGCACGGCAACGCCGTATTCCGAAAAAGCAAGGGTGTTTTCAACGCAGTTTCTTGCGTAGAACGAGTGGACGAAATACATATAATCGCCCGGCTCGATGTATTTGAAAATGGGGTCAGCCTTTGCAAGATTCAGCTTGTTCCAGCCCATATGGGGGATTTTAAGCCCCTCGGGCACCTGACCCTCAAGAGGACCTACAAAGCCTTTGATGAGTCCAAGACCTGCGTGTGCGCCGTATTCAAAGCTTTTTTCAAAAAGCAGCTGCATACCAAGGCAAATGCCGAGGATGGGCTTGCCCTCTGCCGCAAGCTCACGCAGAAGCTTGTCCATACCGCATTCACGCAGCTTTTTTGCCGCATCGCCGAATGCGCCCACACCGGGAAGAATTATTTTATCTGCGGCGGTGATTTCGTCCTTGTCGCCCGTGATTTTGCACTCAATGCCGAGGCTTTTCAGGGACGATGAAAGGGAAAAAAGGTTGCCGCAGCCGTAGTCAATTATTGCAATCATTTACAGAAGTCCTTTCGTTGAGGGGATTTCGCCGCCCAGGGTTTTGTCCTCAAAAACAGCCTTGCAAAGCGCTCTGCCGAATGCCTTGAAAATGCCCTCTATAATGTGGTGGCTGTTCTTGCCCTCAAGCTGTTTTATGTGGAGAGTGATATCGCTGTTGCGGACAAATGAAATGAAGAATTCTTCAACAAGCTCCGTGTCCATTCCGCCAACCGCAGGGGTGGGAATCTGCACGTCGTAGTTGAGATATGCCCTGCCGCTGATATCAATGCTGGTAAGGATAAGGGTTTCGTCCATAGGCAGCAGAATACTGCCGTAGCGAGAAATACCTCTCTTTTCGCCGATTGCCTTTGCAAACGCCTGACCCAGCACAATGCCCACGTCCTCAACGGTGTGGTGATAGTCAACGTGAGTGTCGCCCACGCATTTTACGGTCAGATCCATTCTGCCGTGGCGTGCAAAAAGCTCCAGCATATGGTCAAGAAAACCGCAACCCGTATCAATCTTGTTTTTGCCCGTGCCGTCAAGGCAAAGGGTCATTTCTATATCGGTTTCGTTAGTCTTTCTCTTAATTTCGGCTGCTCTCATTTTATAATCTCCTTTACCGCATCAACCAGAGTCTGCATTTCTTCGTCCGTGCCAACGGTGATGCGCAGGTAGTTGTCGATTTTTGCCTTGTTGAAGTATCTGACGAGAATTCCCTTTTTGCGGAGCTCCGAAGCAAGCTCTGCGGCAGGAATTTTATCGCTTGATGCAAAGATGAAGTTTGCCTTTGAATCCGTGCAGTCAAAGCCAAGCTCCTTAAGCTGTGCAATGGTCTTTTCCCTTGTGGCAACGATTTTTGCAATCTTATCGTCATAATATCCGTTATCCGCAATTGCCGCAGCAGCCGCCTTGATTGAAAGGGTGTTGAGGTTATAGGGATTGAAGGAATATTTCAGCTTGTTGAGGTCGTCGATAATCTCTTTTGATGCTATGCCGAAGCCCACTCGCAAGCCTGCAAGGGAGTGGCTCTTTGAGAAGGTTCTTGTGACAAGCAGGTTGCCGTATTTCTTCACAAGCTCCATACAGCTTTCGCCGCAGAATGCCATATATGCCTCGTCCATAATAACCACGTTGTCGGGGTTTGAGGCAACGATTTTTTCAACCTCGTCAAAGCTGAGGGCAAGACCCGTGGGTGCATTGGGGTTTGCAATAACAATGTTTTTGCCCTTGCCGATATAGTCGTTTGCGTCGATTGAAAAATCGTCCCTGAGAGGAATCTGCTCCAGCTCAACGCCGAAAATATCCGCATAAACGGGATAAAATCCGTAGGAAATTTCGGGACAGCAAAGCTTGCCGCCTCTGCCGCAGAAGCCCATAATCGCAAAGGCAAGCACGTCGTCGGAGCCGTTGCCGCAGAAAACCATATCCGCCGTTACGCCGAACTGCTCTGCGATTGCAGAGCGCAGCTCCTTAAGCTCGGGGTCGGAATAAAGGTTAAGCTTATCTATAACTTCTCCGCTCAGCACCTCCCTGACCCTCGGTGACGGGGGAAAGGGGGATTCGTTTGTGTTCAGTTTTATAACCTTGACGTTCACCTGCTCGCCCGGGGTATAGGGAACAAGCGTGTCATAATTCTTTGAAAGAAATCTGCTCATTGGGTCACCTTAATCCTCAAATCTGATTGCCGCACTCTTGCCGTGGGCGTGAAGTCCCTCACGGTTTGCAAAAAGAACGATGTTGTCCTTAACGCCGCCGAGAGCCTCTTTTGTGTAGTAAATATACTGCGATTTCTTCACAAAATCGTCAACGGAAAGGGGCGAGCTGAATCTTGCCGTGCCCGAGGTGGGCAGGGTGTGGTTTGTGCCTGCAAGATAATCGCCGAGAGCCTCGGGAGTGTTCTTGCCGAGGAAGATTGAGCCTGCATTCTTGATTTTATCAAGAAGCGCAAAGGGGTCGTCAACGCAGACCTCAAGATGCTCGGGAGCAATCTCGTTTGCAATTTCAATGCCCTGCTCAAGGTTGTTTGCAATAATGATTTTACCGTTTGTGTCGATGGATGCCCTTGCGATTTCCTCACGGGGAAGCAGGGGAATCTGTCTTTCAAGCTCGTCACGCACCGCATATGCAAGCTCCTCGCTGTCCGTAACAAGAACTGCGCTTGCAAGCTTGTCGTGCTCTGCCTGAGAAAGCAGGTCAGCCGCAACGTAAACGGGGTTGCAGGTGCCGTCTGCAAGCACAAGGATTTCGCTGGGGCCTGCAATCATATCAATATCCACAAGTCCGTAGAGCATTCTTTTTGCCGTTGCAACAAAAACGTTGCCGGGGCCTACAACCTTGTCTGCCTTGGGTACGCTTTCCGTGCCGTATGCAAGTGCGGCAACAGCCTGAGCACCGCCCGTTTTGATGATTGTGTCAACTCCCGCAACCTTTGCGGCGCAAAGGATAGCCGAGGGAATGTTGCCCTGCTTGTCGGGGGGAGTGACCATAATAATTTCTTTAACGCCTGCTATTTTGGCGGGGATTGCGTTCATAAGCACCGTTGAGGGGTAGCTTGCCGTGCCGCCGGGCACGTAAATGCCAACCTTCTCGATAGGTGTGATTTTCTGACCCGATACCGTGCCGTTTTCGCCTCTGATTTCAAAGCCTGCACGCAGCTGATTTTCGTGGAAAGCCCAGATGTTTTTCTTTGCAAGCTCAAGGGTTTCGATGAGCGCCTTGTCCTCGTTTTCGTATGCGGCATCAATCTCTGCCTGAGTAACACGCAGATTTTCGGGGCATACGCCGTCAAACTTTGCGCTGTATTCCTTAAGGGCGGCGTCGCCGTTTTCCCTGACGTTTTTTATAATATCGGCAACAATTGCCTCAACGCCGCTTTCAAGCTTGATGTCACGGGTCAGAATCTCGCTTTTTTCGGCGGAATCTATGTTAATTATTTTAATCATTTTGCCAACTCCTTTTCGAGCCTCTGCATAAGGCGGTCAATATCAGCGCCCTTGAATTTATATGATGATTTGTTTGCAATGAGCCTTGCGCTGATGGGCATAATCTGCTCATAAACCCTGAGATTATTTTCTTTGAGGGTCTTGCCCGATTCAACGATATCAACGATAACGTCTGTCAGACCGAGCAGGGGAGCAATCTCAATTGAGCCGTTGAGCTTTATGATTTCGATTTCTCTGTTGAGAGAAATGTAATAATTCTTCGCAATATTGACGAATTTTGTTGCAACTCGCAGAGGTCTGTCAAAATCCTCAACGTAATCGTTGGGGGCGGCAACGCACATATTGCACTTGCCCAGACCCAAATCGAGAAGCTCGTAAATATCAAAATCGCCTTCTTCAAGGATATCCTTGCCCACAACGCCGATATCCGCCGCACCGTGAGCAATATAAATTGCAACGTCGGAGGGCTTTACAAGCAGGTAGCGCACGCCGTTTTCTTCGTTTTCAAAAACAAGCTTGCGGTTGTCGCTGTAGATTTCGCTGCAGTCATAGCCGATTGATGCGAAAAGCTCATAAACCTTGTCGCCCAGTCTGCCTTTTGGTAAAGCTATATTCAGCATGCCGTTACCTCCCTCAGTGCGCCGTTTTCAAATGCATAAACGGTTTTTGCCTTGTAGCCTTCGGGCATTGTGTGCTCCACACGCACGGAGAAGCCCTTGTCCGTAAAGCTTTCAACAAGCGCAAGCAGGCTTTCGTTGCCCTCTGACGAGCCGAAAAGGATAAGTATATCGCTGTCAAACTCACGCTTTTTCTTATAATAAAGGTTAAGATTATCAAGATAAACGGCAAAGCCGATTGCCTGCGTATTCTCGCGCAGCTTGCCTGCCAGCTTATCGTATCTGCCGCCCGAAAGGACTGCGGAGGGTGCTTTTTCAACGTATCCCTGGAAGATGATTCCGTTGTAGTATTCCGTGTTGTTCAGCACGGAAAGGTCAAGGTAAAGCCTGTCTGCAAGGGGGCTTTTGCGAAGCGATGCGGCAATGAATGCAAGCTCGTCGCAAGCCTTTTTCATTGCACCGTTGCAGGCAAGTGCCGTAAGCTGAGGCAGCACCTCGTCAAATCTGCCGTTTATGCCTGCAAGCTTTGCAAGCAGTTCGGTTTTTTCGGAGCATACGCCGCTTTTTTCGCAGATTGCACGCAGGTCGTGGGTATTCTTGCCCTGCACACAGCGGATGATATCCTTTTTCACGTTTTCGCCGATGCCAAGCTCTGCAAGCAGAGAGGGAATAAACGCCATATGCGAAACGGAAAGCACAAAATCCTTGTCAATTGTTTTAAGGCTCTTTGCCGCAAGGCTGAGCACCTCGGTAACAAGGTAGTCGTCCACCTTGCCCAGCACCTCAACGCCCGTCTGCTTGATTTCCTTGTAGTCCATTGAGCTGTCGCTCATTCTGAAAACGCTTTCGTTATAGTAAAGCTTTGTCAGCGCAGAGGAAAGCTTTGCGTTTTTAACAATGGAAAGGGTGATGTCGGGCTTGAGAGCCATAAGCCTGCCGTCTGAGTTGTTGAAGGCAAGTATGCCCTTGGCTGTGAGGAAATCTCTGTTGTCGCTGTAAAAGCTGTATTCCTCAAATTTTGCCATTCTGTATTCTTTGTAGCCCCACTGCTTATAGAGCCTTGAAAGCTCATAGTTGAGGCTGTCTTCTTTTGACATTGTTGCAAGAAATTCTTCCATAATATTCTCCTGATAATCCTGATTATCTTTATGAATGAAAAATTAAAAGTGAAGAGTTTCGGATAGGCTCCGCCTATGACCGAATAAAACAATTATTATCTATTCATTATTCTCTATTATCTATTATCTTAAAATTACTCTGCATAGGGTTTGGCGACCTGAGAGGTTTTTAATCAGATAATATTGAATAGATAACAGATAAAAGATAATAGTTTCGGATAGGCTCCGCCTATGACCGAATATATTGGGTACGGGCAACGCCCGTCCATAACTTTTCACTATTCATTATTCACTTTTCACTTTACAGAGTATAACACACTTCATCGTATTAGTCAATTAGCGATTTACCACGCTAAATTGAAATCTTTGTAAAATGATTTATGCAATTTACCTAAAATCGGGCAGGCAGAGCCAATCCGCCACCTCATATAATGGGTGTTGGCGAAGCCCACCCTTCACTTTGCACTTATTTATTAACCGATTTATAAAGGCATTCAAAGCTTTCGTGGCTGATGACGTGCTCAATGCGGCAGGCGTCGATAGCCGCCTGGTCTGCGCTCACGCCGATGCTCATAAGCCATTTTGTGATTGTTTCGTGTCTGCTGAAAACGTTTTTTGCAATCTCAAGACCTTTTTCCGTGAGGGTAATAAGACCGTCGCTGTCGGTTGAAATCAGACCGTGCTCACGCAGGTTACGCATTGCCACGCAAACGCTGGGTTTGGAAAAACCAAGCTCGGTTGCAATGTCAACTGAGCGCACGTTTGCCTTCTTTTTGCTGAGGATAAGTATAGTTTCAAGGTAGTTTTCTGCTGATTCGCCGATAATCATTATTTTCACCTCTTAATTATTAGCTGTCTAACCAATCATATATTATATCATACCGTTGTATCTAATTCAATATATTAAAAACATTATATATAACAAAAAACTCCCGTGTTTGTAACGGGAGTTTGGTTATTAGATATACTTTGCTGTGAAGTTGCTGATTGCTTCCCAATAGATTTCGGGATAAACGTAGCCTGCCGCCGCGTGGGTTGCATCTTTCACAACCAGCTTTTCCTTTTCGCATCCTGCGGCGTCGTAAAGCCTTTCGAGCATTTCAAAGGGCACAACCGTGTCCTTGTCGCCGTGGATGAAAAGGGTGGGAGTCTTTGATTTCTTAACCTGTTCAAGGGGCGAATTTTCCTTGAATTCAAAGCCCAGCTTCGACTTGAGCGCAGGGTTTACAAGGGTAAGAATTATTTCGGGAGGGATTTTCGTCATTCCCTTTATCTGATTGCAGTAAAGCTCCCAGAGGCTTGTGAAGCCGCAGTCCTCAATGCAGCATATAACGTTTGAGGGCAGCTCCTCGCCCGTGGCGTTCATAACCGTTGCCGCGCCCATTGATGCGCCGTGCAGAACGATTTTTGCCTCGGGATTCTTCTGAATAATGAAGTTGACCCAGTCGATGATGTCAAATCTGTCAAGCCAGCCCATTGTGCAATGCTCGTGCTCGCTTTTGCCGTGACCTCTCAGATAGGGCAGAAGCACGTTGTAGCCCATTTCGTAAAAACGCTTTGTGAAAATGCTGTTTTGCGAGGGGTCGCCCGTAAAGCCGTGGCAGGAGATTGCATAGAGATTGCTGCCTTCGTTTTCATAGAAAATCGAGTGAAGGCAATCGGAATATTTGTTGAAGGCGGAAAGATTTTGGTAGGTGTTCTTACGGTAGAATTCAATGCCTGCCTTTGCTTCGTCGGATTCGTAGAAGCAGGCGCTGTCCTCGGAGGGCATCAGACCGCCTTTGGCAATGATTTCTTTGATTCCCTCTCTGCTGAGGAAATTCTTTATGAATTTTTCGCCGATGATTTTGCAGGCGGCACCTGCGGCGGCAGCTGTAACAAGCAGTTTGATTGCTTTGCTTTTTTTCTTTCCCATTGATTTCACCTCATATCTGAAAATGCCGTGCAGATTTATTCTGCACAGCACTTTTATCAGTCTTTATTTTTGTATCTTATGATTTTTGAAGTGGTTGTTTTGGCGAATTCTTTTCTTCTGACCTTGAATTTGAGAATGCTCTTGAAGGGGGGCAGCTTTTTGTTAACGCCGTCGATAACCTCTTTGTAGATTTCGTCAAGCTCCTCGTCAGTGAATTCGTCTGCAGACTTGCCGTAGCGCTCGCTGAGCTCCTCAAAGTTGGGATAGATTCTTGCGCCTACGATAACCTCACCCTTGCTGTTTTCGTCAGCAAGAACAAGGCTTTCGCCAACTCTGATATCTGTGCCGAGATGGTATTCAAGCTCCTCGGGGTAGATGTTTTTGCCGTTGCTTGTAACGATAACGTTCTTGCATCTGCCTGAAATGTAGAAGCAGCCCTTCTTGTCCATATAGCCCAGGTCACCAGTGTGGAACCAGCCGTCCTCGTCGATAACCTTTGCGGTTTCCTCGGGGTTATTGTAGTAGCCGAGCATAACCATATCGCCCTTGACGCAGATTTCGCCAACACCGTTTTCGTCGGGGTTCAGAATCTTTGCTTCGCTGCCGGGGATAACCTCGCCAACGGATTCTGCAAGGTGAAGTCTGTCGTGGTTAAGGATTGCAAGGGGAGCGCATTCCGTAAGACCGTAGCCGAAGATAATCTGAATGCCGAATGCCTCAAAGTCCTTGAGAATCTGGGGATTGATGGGTGCGGCACCGCAGATGATAAGGCGCATATTGCCGCCGAATGTATCGATGATTTCCTTGAAAAATACCTTCTTGAGGTCAATGCCGATTTTTGCTGCAGCCTTAACAAGCACACTGCCGAGCTTAAAGAGGGTAACGCCGTGCGGTCTTTCCGAAACCTTCTTCATAAGACGTCTGTGAACTGTTTCAAGCAGCAGGGGAACGGCAACGAAAATAGAGGGATTGAATTCCTTCATATTCTTGAGAACGTACTTGAAGCCGTCGCAGAAGGTAACCTTTGCGCCGCAGTAGGGAGCAAAGAAAAGGATAATTGTGCTCTCGTAGGTGTGATGAAGGGGGAGCATTGAAATGCCGCAATCCTCGGGATAAATCTTGATGATACCCATTGCAGCCATAACCTCGTAGCAGAAGTTTCTGTGGCAGAGCATAACGCCCTTTGACATACCCGTTGTGCCTGATGTGAAAAGAAGTGAGCACATCTTGTTGGGGTCAATTTCAGCGTCAAGGTAGCGTGTGTCACCCTTTGCGAGCAGCTCCTTGCCCTTGGCAATAAGGTCGGTAATATTGAGCACGCCATCTTCCTTGGCGGTGTGAATCATAACGATTGTAAGGTCTTTTTTAAGCTCATCTTTTCTTGCTTCCAGCTTTCTTGCAATCTTTTTGTCGCAGAAGAAAAGCTTTACGTCGGAAACGTTGAGAATCATATTGATATCGTCGAAAAGCAGCTCCTTGTCAACGGGAACGATAACGCCTACGCCTGTTACCGTTGCCATATATGAAAGGCACCATTCGTAGCTGTTGTCGCCTGCAACGGCAATCTTTTCGCCTGCAAGACCCATATCGGTGAGCGCGGTGCCGAGAGCCTTGATTTCCTCGCCGTACTGCTTGTACGTGATATCATACTGCTCGCCGCCCTTCATTTTTACGGTGAAAGCGGGTCTGTCTGCAAAAAGCTTGACACTCTGATTGATGAGATCTCTCAAATCCGTGATTTTTCTCACGTCATAGAACTTTTTGTTGTTCTTCATTAACCGTGTCCCCCTAAAATTCTCAGTTCTCTATAAAAATTCTCAGTTCTCTATATTAATATACTTAAAATACGACAAAAACATTCAGTATTCTATCATAGGAATCGCTAAAAATCAAGGAATAAATTATTAAGAATTTTCTAAATATTGTGGAGTTGTTAAACAATTGTTAGTATATTTTGCGTTTTGTACGAAAAAATCAAACAGTTGCTGTTGATTTTGTGCATTTGGTATGCTACAATGATATAAACTCCAAAAAAGGAGGAAACAAAATGTCAAAAAAAATAAAAACAGCCGACGGTCCGGCTGAAAACGGCAGGGTGCCGAACCGCAATCTTTTTGCTTATTCGGCGGGTATTGCAGGCCAGAATATGCACTACAGCTTTCTTAACGGATGGCTATTCTATTTTTGCAATAATATTCTCAAAATCAGCGCAGATGCGGTTGGCTACATAACAAGCATCAGCCGTTTGTGGGATTCGATAAACGACCCGTTAATCGGTGCAATGATTGATAAACACAGGTTCAAAAACGGCGAAAAGCTGCGCCCGTTGCTCAAATATCTGCCGCCGATAATCGGCATACTGAGCCTGCTTATGTTTACTGACGTAGGCTTCACGGGCAATGCATCGGTTATTTATATTCTTGTGTGCTATCTTATCTGGGACGTATTTTATTCCATGCAGGACGTTGCTCTTTGGGGAATGCTTGCTCTCAGCTCACCCAATTCGGATGAGAGGGCAAGGGTGGCTCAGTGGACTGCTCTGGGCGTTACCGCAGGCTGCACGGTTTCGGGAATCTTCCCCATGGCAAAGGATATTGCCGTCAACACCTTCGGCATATCGGATAAAACGGTTTTCTTTATCGGTGCGCTTATCTTTAACGTAGGCGGTCAGCTGATAAGCCTTGCAGCAGCCAAAATGAACGAGTCCGTCAAGGATGACGAGAAAAAGGACGAAAGCCTTCTGGAGGCAATTTTTGTTCTCCGCCACAATAAGACTATGCTTTTGATCTCCCTTGCGCGAATTCTTGAATATGTAAAGCTCACCGTTCCCTGGGCATATTTCTTTGAAAGTCAGGTGTCCTATAAGGTTGGCGGAGTTGAAATCGGCGGCGGTACGGCACAGGTTGTTTACGGCGCTGTTTCGGGTCTGCCTGGCACAGCCGCAATGCTTGCAGCAACAAAGATTGTCAATGCCGTTGGCGGTATGAAAAAGGTGCTTCTGCTTGCGCAGGTTTCTTCAATCGTGCTGCGCATAGTATCGTATTTCATCGGCTTCAAGAGCATATGGAGAATTGTTCTTGTTATGCTCATTATGGGTCTGCAGAGCATACCCGCCAATATGGTGAATATTGCCCATCGCTCGCTGATGAGCGATTCCATTGACTACGTTGAATACACAACGGGCAAGCGCACCGAGGGAATCACCTTCTCAATGCAGAATTTTGCAACAAAAATAGGCGAGGCAATCTCCCTTTTCATCAACGGAAAATTGCTCACCCTTGTCGGTTATAATCAGAACGTTGCAATGACGGCGCAGAACGCCTTGTTTATGAAGTGGCAGTGGCCTATGTTCATTCTCGGACCTGCAGTCGGTGCGGTGCTTTATCTTTGTGTAATTGTTTTTGTTAAGGATGACAAGGAGCAGCGCAAAATGATTGAGCAGGAGCTTAAGCTCAGACGGGAAAAGCTGGTTGAGCAATCTGAAGCCAAACTTGCAAACATAAACACATAATCGGAGCGCAGCGACCCTTTAATTGCGCATTACGAATTGCGAATTACTAATTGAAAACGGCACCCTAAGGGCGACATTTCACAAGGAAGATAAGGTTTTTATCGGCTCTTTTCCGTTAATACTTCACGAAAAAATCCCGTAATACACAAAGTATTGCGGGATTTTTGTCATTTCGTCTGAACGAAAAATAACCTGATAAAAACTGCTTTGCACCTTAAAAAGAGATAGTTTGGATATAGAACAAGGCAAAAAGCGCAGGAATCCTTGACGGATTCCGAGCATTTTTAACGCAGTTATATGCCAAAATAGCCTTTTTAAGGCTTAAATTCCTTATGAAAGGTCGCCCAAGGTGCCGTTTTTTTATACCATTTCTGTCATTTTACGAAGATTTTCAAGACCTATTTCAATGCCCTTGAGGCAATCCTCAAGTCCTTCGAATTCAATACTTACAAAGCCGTCGTAGCCTGAATTCTTTATGATTGAAAGGCATTGAAAAACGGGAATATCGCCGTGGCCGATAACCGAGCCTCTGAGGTAATTTCCGCCTCTGGATTTAAAAAATCCCGTGCCCGGGTTAAGCCCGTTGCCGCTTTTGATGTGGAAATCCTTTGCGTGAACGTGCTTTATGTAGGGCGCAAGTCTGCCTGCGGCATCTGCACTGTTTTCGTCTGCACAGGCAAAGTTACCCATATCAAGAAGTACGCCGAAGTTTGCACTGCCGACGCCGTTGATGATTTTCTCAACTCTTTCGCTGTCCTGACAGAAAAAGCCGTGATTTTCAATCATCGTTGTAACGCCTTTTGATTGCGCATATTCCGTAACTCTCCTGCAGCCGTCAACAAGGGTGGGGAGCACCTGCTCAAAGCCTGCAAATGCCTTTATCTCATCGGGCACGCTCCAGGCTGCATCGTGGCGCAGATTTTTTGCGCCGAGGACGGTTGCAACGTCAACCTTGCGGCAGATTCGCTCAACCTCAGCGTCAACTCCGCAATCCTTGAGCAGATTTGCGGAAATTGTGTATGCCGTAACGGGGAGAGAAAGCTTTTCGCTTTCTTCCCGTATCATTTCGGCATATTGTTCCTCGCTGACTCCCTCGGGAGGGTCAAGGTCGATGAATTCAATGCCGTCAAAGCCCATATCCTTGGCTTTTTTCATTATTGAAAGCTGGCTTTCGCTGCCTGCGTTGATAAGCTGCTGGAAGCTGTAGCTGCTGACTCCGATTTTCATTTTTGCACCGTCCGATTAACCGAGATTTTTAAGAAATTCAACCGCCGCGCCGATATCCCTTGCAGGGTCGTCGCCGACTTCTCTTTCGATGGTCAGGAAGCCTTTGTAGCCGATATCCTCAAGTGCGTTGAGGTATTCGGGCCAGCGCACGCTGCCCTCACCGAGAGGAACTTCAAGGAATGAATCCTCTGTGATGATTGCGCTCTTTTTAAGACCGTAGATGATTTCGGGGTCTTTGAAGAAAATCTGCTTGCCGTCCTTTGCGTGGGTGTGAACGATGTATCTCTGCAGGTTATAAACAGCCTGAACGGGGTCGTCACCCGTAACCATAACAAGGTTTGCGGGGTCAAGGTTAACGCCTACGCCCGTTGAGCCGAGTGAATCGAGGAATTCCTTGAGCACTGCAGAGGTTTCGGGACCTGTTTCGATTGCAAAGTGTGCGCCGATGCTGTCTGCATAGCGTGAAAGCTCAAAGCAAGCCTCCTGCATAACCTTGTATCTGTCGTTGCTTTTGTCCTGAGGAACAACGCCGATGTGAGTTGTAACAACGTCTGTGCCAAGCTCCTTTGCAAGGTCGATGATTCTCTTTGATTTTTCAACCTTTTCGGGGTTTCTGTCTGCAAAGCAGAAGCCGCCGCCGCCAAGGTCGCCGCAAAGCGCGGAGATAACAAGACCGTTATCCGCCACAAGCTTTCTGAATTCTGCTCTCTTTTCTGCGTTCAGGTTTTCAGGTGCCATTTCGCCGTGGGTTGAATAAACCTGGATGCCCTGCGCACCAACCGCAGCGGCCTTTTTTACCGCTGTGGGAATATCTGTTCTGAAACTGTCGATGATAACACCGATAGGAAATCTGCCCATAATTGATTACTCCTTTGTCTGTAATTACATTAATGATATCAAAGCTTTGCACGAATATCAAGTTTTTTTTATAATTAACTTTACTTTTTTTAAATTTGTGATATATTATTTAATAGATAATTTTGACTTTTCATAAGTATGGAGGTAAATATTATGTCTAAAATCAAGGTTGCCGTTATCGGCTGCGGAAACATTGCGCATTCCTCGCATATTCCTGCATATATTAAAAACGATGAAACGGAAATCAAGTATTTCTGCGATATCATCCCCGAAAGGGCACAGGCTGCCGTTGAAAAGTACGGCTGCGGCACGGCGGTTGTTGATTATCACGATTTTCTCAATGACCCCGAGCTTGATGCTGTTTCCGTCTGCACCCATAACGATTTTCATTCAATCATTTCAATTGATTTTATGAAGGCAGGCAAGCACGTCCTTTGCGAAAAGCCCGCCGCAAGGATTCTTTCCGAGGCACTCGAAATGCAGAAGGTTGCTCACGAAACGGGCAAGGTGCTCAACATCGGTGTTTGTAACCGCTTCAATACATACGTTATGAAAATCAAGGAGCTTATCGACAGCGGCGAGCTTGGTGAGGTTTATCACGTTTACGCCTCCTTCCGCAAGTTCCGTTCAATTCCCGGCATCGGCGGCGATTTCACCACAAAGGCAAAGTCCGGCGGCGGCACGCTTATAGATTGGGGCGTTCACTTCCTTGACCTCATAATGTATTGCTGCGGCGACCCCAAGCCCCTCACAGCATCCGGCGAGGCATTCTGCAGGCTGGGTAAGGATATCCCCAACTATACCTATATGGGTATGTGGGCAAAGGAAACGGCAGATATGAACGGCACATATGACGTTGACGATTCCGTTACGGGTATTATTAGAACGTCCGGCCCCGTTATCAGCTTCAACGGTGCCTGGGCACAGAACGTGGGCGAGGACGAAATGTTCATCGACTTTATGGGCGACAAGGCAGGCATCCGCCTCAATTACTGCTCCAACTTCCGAATGTGGGGCGTAAAGAATGGTATGCTCACCGAAACAAAGGTTGAGGCCCGTGAGGACGTTATGTATGAAAGCGAAGTCAACGATTTCATCAGATGCATAAAGACGGGTGAAAAGAATCAGCAGCATATCGACTATGCCGTTGAAACGTCAAAAATCATGCAGGCAATCTACGATTCATCGGAGAATCATTGCGAAATCAAAATTTCCTAAGAAAGGGTTAAGTAATTATGGATATCAGAATTTTTAAGAATGAGGCAGAAATCGGCGAGGCAGCAGGCAAGCTTTTCTGCGATTTTGTAAAGGCAAATCCCTCCTGCGTTCTCGGTCTTGCAACGGGCGCAACTCCCGTTCCCACCTATAACTACATTGCTGCTCAGTTTGCGGCAGGCAAGGTTTCCTTCAAGGACGTAAAGACCTTTAACCTTGACGAATACTGCGACCTTCCCAAAACTCATAAGAACAGCTACTACACTTTTATGAATGAGAATCTTTTCTCAAAGCTTGACATAAGCCTTGATAACGTCGGTTTCCTTGACGGCAACGCACCCGACCCCGAGGCAGAGAGCGCACGCTATGCCGCAGATATCGCATCAAAGGGCGGCATCGACATTCAGCTTCTCGGCATCGGCAGAAACGGTCACATCGCTTTCAACGAGCCTTCGGACGAATTTACGGGCGAGAGCCACAAAATCAAGCTTACCGACAGCACAATCGAGGCAAACTCAATCTATTTTGACGATATTCCCATGCCCCGTTACGCAATGACAATGGGTATCGGCTCAATTATGAAGTCAAAGAAAATCGTTCTCATTGCAACGGGCGCATCAAAGGCAGAGGCAGTCAAGGCTATGATAAACGGCCCCGTAACTCCTCAGTGCCCCGCATCAATTCTTCAGCAGCACGCAGATGCTGTAATCTTCCTTGACGAGGCTGCTGCATCTCTGCTTTAATTCACATCAAGAGGTGAAAAACAATGGATAAAAAAACTTTTTATATAACAACGCCGATTTATTATCCCTCGGATAAGCTGCATATCGGCCATACTTATTCAACCGTAGCGGCGGATACGATTGCACGCTACAAGCGTTTTCAGGGCTTCGATACCTTCTTTCTGACAGGCACCGATGAGCACGGACAGAAAATTGAGGATAAGGCAAAGGAAGCAGGCGTTACCCCCAAGGAGTACGTTGACAAAATCGTTGCAGGCATCAAGGATTTGTGGAAGCTGATGAATATTTCCAACGATAAATTCATCCGCACAACCGATGATTACCACGAAAAGGCTGTGCAGAAGATTTTCACAAAGATGTATGAAAAGGGCGATATCTATAAGGGCTACTACGAGGGTCTTTACTGCAAGCCCTGCGAATCCTTCTGGACTGAAACTCAGGCTGTTGACGGCAAATGCCCCGATTGCGGCAGACCCGTTACCAACGAGCGTGAGGAGGCTTATTTCTTCAAGCTTTCCGCTTACGGCGATAAGCTTCTCAAGTATTATGAGGAGCATCCCGGCTTCATTGAGCCTCAGAGCAGACAGAACGAAATGGTGAATAACTTCATCAAGCCCGGTCTGCAGGACCTTTGCGTATCCCGTTCATCCTTCAAGTGGGGCATTCCCGTGCCCGTAAATGAGGACCACGTTATCTATGTGTGGCTTGACGCCCTTACCAACTACATCACGGCTCTCGGCTTCGGCTCCGAGGACGACACAATGTATAAAAAATTCTGGCCTGCGGATGTTCACCTTATCGGTAAGGATATCATCCGTTTCCACACCATTTATTGGCCTGCATTCCTTATGTCCCTTGATGAGCCTCTGCCCGAAAAGGTTTACGGCCACGGCTGGGTGCTGCTCGAGGGCGGCAAGATGAGCAAGTCAAAGGGCAACGTTGTTGACCCCGTTATTCTTGCGGAGAGATACGGCGTTGACGCTCTGCGTTATTATCTGCTCAGAGAGATTGCTTTCGGCTCCGACGGCATTTTCTCCAACGAAAATCTGATTAACCGAATCAATTCCGACCTTGCAAACGACCTTGGCAACCTTGTTTCAAGAACCGTTGCAATGGTGCAGAAGTATTTCGGCGGAACTATTCCCGCAGAGCGCGAGGCAGGGGATTTCGACGCTGACCTCAAGGCTCTTGCAAATGAAACAAAGAGCGATGCAGAGGCAGAGCTTGATAAGCTCAACTTCTCCGTAGCTCTCACAAATATCTGGAAATTCGTTTCAAGAACAAACAAATATATTGACGAAACCGCACCCTGGGCGCTTGCAAAGGATGAGGCAAAGCAGGCAAGGCTTGCAGAGGTTATGTATAACCTTTGCGAGAGCATCAGAATTATTTCAATTCTCATTGCTCCCTTTATGCCCGAAACATCTGCAAAAATCAGAGCACAGCTTGGCGTTGCAGAGGGCTTTGAATGGGCTGAAAGCGGCGTTTTCGGCAAGGAAGATACTTACACCGTCGTTAAAGGCGATATCATATTTCCCAGAATCGACCTTGAAAAGGAGCTTGCAGAGCTTGAAGCTGCAAAGGCTGCGGCAGAGCCCGTAAATCCCCTTAAGGAAGAAATTCAGGGAGTTGCAAAAATCGGCATTGAGGATTTTGCAAAGGTTGACCTGCGTGTGGCAAAAATCACCGCCTGCGAGCCTGTTAAAAAGGCAAAGAAGCTGCTTAAGCTGACCCTTGATGACGGCACGGGCGAGCCAAGAACGGTTGCATCGGGCATTGCACTTTACTATAAGCCCGAGGAGCTTGTCGGCAAGAGCATTATTCTTGTTTCCAATCTCAAGCCTGCCGTGCTTTGCGGCGTTGAGAGCCACGGAATGATTCTTGCTGCCGATGCAGGCGAGGACGTAAAGGTTATCTTTGTTGACGGAATTCCTGCAGGAAGTAAGGTAAGATAAAACTATGAACAATATCTTTGACAGTCATGCACATTATGACAGCGAAGCTTTCAATGATGACCGAAAAGAGCTGCTGAACGCCCTGCCCGAGCAGGGCGTTTGCGGCATTATAAATTGCGGCAGCGATATGGCGTCATCCCTCAAAAGCCTTGAGCTTGCGGACGAATTTGAGTTTGTTTATGCCGCCTGCGGAGTGCATCCCCACGAGGCGGAGGGCTGCAAGCAGGGCTATCTGCCCGTGCTCAAAAAGCTGTGCAGTGAGGCAAAGTGCGTTGCCGTGGGCGAAATCGGACTTGATTATCACTATGATTTTTCGCCCCGTGAAATTCAGCAGCAGGTTTTTGAGCAACAGCTTGTGCTTGCAAAGGAGCTTGACCTGCCCGTTATCGTTCACGACAGAGAGGCGCACGAGGATACTTTCAACCTGCTGAAACGGTACAAGCCCAAGGGTGTTGTCCATTGCTTTTCGGGCTCGGCGGAAATGGCAAAGGAAATCGTAAAGCTGGGTATGTATATAGGCCTCGGCGGTGCGGTAACCTTCAAAAACGCGCGCAAGCCCCGTGAGGTTGCGGAAATTGTGCCTGCGGACAAGCTTCTTATTGAAACCGACTGTCCGTATATGACCCCCGTGCCCTTCAGAGGCAAACGCTGCGATTCATCGTATATTCCCTACACGGCAGAGGTTATTGCCGAAGTAAGAGGAGCGACGGCGCAGGAAATTCTTGACCTGACAAGAGCAAATGCAATTAATCTTTTTTTGAAATGAATTGTGCTTGCAATAAGTGCGAAGATTTGTAGGAGCGATTCACGAATCGCCCGAATACCAAAAGCGTCGCAGACCCTTAATGCACAAAGTGCAAATCATGCAAACGCAGTTTGCAATTTATGACGAAGTCAAATCATGCCGTAAGGCAAATCATTGATTCTTTCGGATTGGAGCTGTAACAATGTTTTTACACGGAAAAACCTATGATATAGACGAGCTTGCAAGGCATAATCTTCATATTCACACCCGATTTTCAGGCTGTGCAAAGCCTGAAATGATTGCAACGGATATCATAAAGACCGCTGAGGCGGCAGGTCTTGAAATGATAGCTATGACCGACCATAACTACATAGACAGGCAGAATGCAGTTGCCCAGCAGAGATACGATATTCTCCGCGAAATCAAGGACCTTGAAACAAGTGTAAAGGTTTACGTAGGTGCGGAGCTTTCGGCATACGGTATCGGCAAATTTGCGGATGATATCGCCTGCGATAACTCCCTTGACTACAGACTTTATACGACCAATCATTATCATCAGGGCTATTGGGAGCACCCCGAAAACAAAACCCCCAGAGGCTATGCGGAGCATATGCTCGCTATCGTTGACGGCGTTATCGAAAGCGGCAGGGCGGATTGCTTTGCCCATCCTTTTATGTCAGGCTATATTCACGCTTTTGATGATTTTAAGGACGTTACAAGGGCGTATACTGATAACGAGCTTGGTGATATTATGGCAAAGGCAGATGCCCGTGAAATTGCGTGGGAAATCAACGTGCCTGCGGTTATGAAGGACCCCGATTTCCACCGCCGCTATTTCAATATCGGCAGGGAAGTGGGCGTTACCTTCAATATGGGTACGGATGCCCATAAGCTGTGCAACATCGACCCCAAGCAGTTTGCGGCGCATTTAAAGAAAATACTTTATTAAAAAAGGGTAGCCCAAGGGAGGCACTTCATAAGGAAGTTGCCTCCCTTCGGCTTTTGTAGACAGTCGGAATGATTGAATTGTAAGGATTATCGATTATTACGGAGGTTTACAAAATGTCTGGCTTTATTGAAGACTTTTATTATGGCAACATTGAACCGCAGGATTGCTGTTCAGAGTTGAAAAATGAGTTAAAGAAAAAGTTAAACTCTCTTACGGAAAAAGAAGAAATGCTTAATTCAAGGTTAAGCGGTGAAGAAAAAGATTTGTTCGTAACATATGTAAGTACATATAATGATTTTCTGACAGTCAGTATAGCCGATGGTTTTATTTCAGGTTTTCGGCTTGGTGCTAAATTTACACACGACACATTTGTTACTGATTGAAAGGAGTTATTGTTATGAATAAATCATCATTTGAACAGAACGGCGGCACTTACAGAACAGTCGGCGATTACACAATCCCCAACATCGCATTACCTGCCGAAGCAGACAAACCGCTCGGTGTATGGGGACTGAAACGCAAAGATTATCTAATGAAACATAAACGAGTTCAGTTCAACATTATGCTTATGAACGGCACATTGTGGACTCATCTTGCAGAGGTTGATGAACAAGCATCAGATATGTTCTCTCGGTTGGTAGAACAGATGAAGGTCAATGAGGGCATCACCGAACATCTCAAAGCAGAGAATCAAATGGAGTGGGTTGCCCGTATGAATAACATTGAAGCACTGGCAAGAGAAATTGTTAATCACGAGCTGATTTTTACAGCATAATCATTTCTAAAAAACATAATCAGGTGTAGTGAGATTTATTTCTTGCTACACCTGATTTTATCTTTTTATGCAATTTTTTCTGCGGGGTATCAGGGGTGAAAAACCCCTGAATTTCGGATTTGTACGTTCAAATCCATTGCTCGCTAAGACAAATGCCACGATTGCCAAACACTTTCGAATTTTAAATCAACACTTTTGTAACACAACTGAAAACTGTTGACAAATTATTCTTATATTGTTACAATAAATAAAAATTACTGAAAGGCAGGTGGACAAGATGACAATGATGATTAGCACAATGAATCGGAGAGCCGTTTTGTCCGTTTGCGATTGATGTGATTTATATCTTTCTGTGAATTGCAGGCATCTCCGTTTCGGAGGTGCCTTTATCATTTAATAAGGGTTATTTAATGAAAAAAGTTATTATAATCGGTTGTCCCGGTTCAGGCAAAACAACCTTTGCAGAAAAACTTAATAAACTAACGGGATTGCCGTTATATTATCTTGATGCTGTATGGCATAAGCCAGACAAAACTCATATTCCGAGAGAAGAATTTGACCAAAGAATATCAGAAATATTTGCAACACCCGAATGGATAATTGACGGCAATTACAACAGGACAATTGAGATGCGTCTCAAAGAGTGCGATACAGTTTTTCTTTTTGATTTACCGACAGAAGTTTGCTTACAAGGAGCAACTGAGCGTATCGGTAAAGGTCGTTACGACTTGCCGTGGTTAGAAAAAGAATTAGACCCCGAATTTGAAGAATTCATCAAAGATTTTCCAAAAACATCTCTCCCCCAAATATATGAGCTGATTGAAAAATATAAAAAGGAAAAACATATAATAATTTTCAAAAGCAGAAAAGAAGCTGACAATTACATAAACAATATGAGGTAACAAAATGCTTGATTACACTAAAATAAATTCAGAAACTTGGGATTTGTGGGCAGAAGATGGTTGCAAATACACCTTGCCCATAAGTCACGAAGAATATGAGAAAATTACCGCTGATAATTTTTCGGTTATTCTTACTCCTTGCATTGCCGTTCCTCACGAATGGTTTGGTGATTTGAAGGGTAAAAAGGTGTTGGGACTTGCAAGCGGCGGCGGTCAGCAGATGCCTGTGCTTTCAAAACTCGGTGCAGAATGTACCGTATTTGATTATTCCGACAGACAGCTTGAAGCAGAGAAAATGGTGTCCGAAAGAGAAGGATACAGCATCACAATCATCAAAGGTGATATGTCAAAAACGCTTCCTTTTGAAGATGAAAGCTTTGATTTGATTTTTCACCCCGTTTCAAACAACTATGTTGAAGATGTTTATCACGTCTGGAACGAGTGTTACCGTGTGCTTAAAAATGGTGGCAGACTGCTTTCGGGACTTGATAACGGCATTGACTATTTATTTGAAGAAGATGATCCGTTGAAAGTGGTTAATCCCTTGCCGTTCAATCCACTCAAAATGCCAAAGGAACGACTTGACGCAATGATTGCAAACGGTGACGGCGTACAGTTCAGCCACACTCTCGATGAACAAATCGGCGGTCAGCTCAAAGCAGGATTTACTCTCAAAGCATTATACGAAGATCGTGACGGAGAAGGCGGAAACATAATTGGCAAATATTATCCGCAGTATATTGCTACATTTGCGGTGAAATAAGGTGAAACTATGCGCAATCCGGAAGAAATTATATTTGAGATTAATAACATTTCAGAACTTAAAGAATACAAGTTAAATCATAAAATAGAACTTGCAAATAGACACTTGTTCAATAAACATCTCAGACTATGCAAACCAACACATAAAAGGTTATTTTTTATAGGTGCATCCAAAAAAGATTGGAAAAGCTGGCTTAATGAAGGTACAGAGTATTATCTTTTATTCATTGATGATAAACCTGTTGCCCGCTGTGCAATTGAAAGATACAGTGATGCCGCATGGGAAGCTGCTGATGTAAAAACGGCTTTGAATTACCGTAACAAAGGCTTGTCTAAAGAAATTGTTTCTTTTGTTACACGAAAAATATTGGAACAAGGAAGAACGGCAACTTGCTCTACAATGCCTGATAATTATGCTATGTTAAAAGTAATTGAGTCGTTAGGATATAAAAGGAAATATGATTATGACTAAAGTTTATTTCGTCAGACACGCTGAACCGAATTATAATAACCGTGATGATATGTCAAGAGAACTGTCTGCCAAAGGAATGGTTGACAGAGAACTTGTTACGCAGTTTTTGGCGGATAAAAATATTGAGGTCGTTTTATCAAGTCCATTTAAAAGAGCTTTTGATACTGTTGCTCACTTTGCCGACAGTAAAGGTTTAAGCATAGAAATCATTGATGATTTCAGAGAACGCAAGGTGGATAGTATTTGGATTGAGGATTTTACGGCTTTCAGCAAAGCTCAATGGGCAGATTTCGACTATAAACTCTCTGACGGTGAAAGCTTAAATGAGGTTCAGAGCAGAAATATTTCTGCGTTGAATAGCGTTCTTGAAAAATACAAAGGCAAAAACATTGCAATCGGCAGTCACGGTACAGCCTTGAGTACAATTATCAACTATTATGATAAATCATTTGAATATGAAGATTTTGAAAGAATACGCACTGTTATGCCGTGGATTGTTGAATTCACTTTTCAAAATGACGAATGTATTTCAATAAAATATGTTGATTTGTTTTCGCTGTAATCAAAATCATTTTATAAGGAGATAAATGCGTATGCCGATATTTACAATAACTTTTTGTGCGTTGATTTTTATAATCTTCATACTTGATAACTTTATCATCATTCCCAAAACAGAAACAGTAACACTCAAAGAAAAACTGTGGTCGGGACATAACAAAGGCTACATAAACCACGCTCTGCATCTATCCGAAAAGAAAATCAAAAAGGGACAAGTATGGCGACTGGTATCGTCATCGCTTCTCCATATCGGAACCTGGCACATCATTTCAAATATAACCGCAACTCTCATTGTTGGCTATGCCGTTGAATCTCAGCTCGGTGCAGTCAAAACTACTCTCTGCTTTATTGGTTCTGCGTTCATATCGGGCTTGTATATGGCATTTGTCTATAAGCTACACGAGGGCGAAGGTGCATCAACGGGAATCTACGGTCTGATTGCCGTATTTGTTATGCTTGCTGTCAAAAACGGAACGGTTTCCTTCTCTCCCGTACCGACAATAGCATTGATTGTTTTAGCTATCTACACAGTCGGCGGAATGTTTATGGGCAAAGCAACCGCTTGGGAGCATATTTCCGGATTTGCAGGCGGTCTGCTGATGGGATTTATTTTGATATAAAAGGATATTTCTATGAATACAGATTTAATCAAATCGGTTGTTGAAAAGCAAATGAACACTAAGGTCAGCAAAATCCGTGCTGTCGGCAAGGGTGCAAGCGGAAGTGTTTGTCTTGTGAAAATCGCAACCGAACCTTTTGAAATTGCAGTTAAAACGAGCAAATTCTATGACGCAATTTGCAAGGAGAAGGATATGCTTGATTTTCTCTCTCCCAAGGTTTCATATAAAGTTCCGAAAACATATTTTCTGCACCGTGAAAACGACACCGTTTATCTCGGTATGGATTACATAAAAGGAATGAGCGGTAAGAGCAAATATCTTGTGTTCGTTCCTTCAAGAAATAAGCTCAGAAACAGCATTATAGATGCACTTATGAATGCACAAAGCGTACATAACGATAAGTTCGGCAAATACGATAATCCCGTTTATGACACTTGGGCGGAGTATTACAAAGATTATTTCGCAGATATTTACGCCTTTACAAAAGCAAAGTTTGAGAAAAACGAGATTGAAGCCGAGATTATGGAAGCGGTTGAGCTTATC
>JAZQEE010000066.1:0-125309 GCA_045538815.1 Acutalibacteraceae bacterium | reverse complement strand
ATAGGTAATAACCATTGCAACAGTCTCTTTTTATATTTATCGCTTAATAATTTTCAGCCTTAATGTGGAAGTAGCTCTGAGGATGTGCACATACAGGACAAACCTCAGGTGCCTGCTTGCCTACGCAAACATGACCACAGTTTGCACACTGCCAAATCATGTCGCCATCTCTGGAAAATACCAGACCGCCCTCTACATTTGCCAACAGTTTTTTGTAGCGTTCCTCGTGCTCTTTTTCAATAGCCGCAACGCCTTCGAATAAATCAGCAATTTCATCAAATCCCTCTTCTCTTGCTTCCTTTGCAAAAGTGGGGTACATCTCAGTCCACTCGTAGTTTTCACCGCCTGCAGCTTCTTTTAAATTTTCCATGGTGTCTGCAATCTTGCCGCCGCAAAGAAGCTTAAACCAGATTTTTGCATGTTCTTTTTCGTTGTTTGCAGTTTCTTCAAAAATAGAGGCAATCTGTACATAACCGTCTTTTTTTGCCTTGGATGCAAAGTAGCTGTATTTGTTTCTTGCCTGAGATTCGCCTGCAAATGCTTCCATAAGATTTTTTTCAGTCTTTGAACCTTTAAGTTCCATTTTTCTTTCTCCTTTTCTTTTTTAACTTTTTATGCAAAGCACTCAGCAATTCTTATTTTTCCGCTGAGTGCATATCTGCCTTTGCAATAATCGGGAACGAGGAAATAATCGCCCTTTTTGATTTTGCGGGAATAGTCGTTTCCTCTTATTTCGCCCCCACCTTCAAGAGCAACATAAATTGCCGCACCTTTGTCAAGGATGAAATCTGCTCCGTCAAGAGTTATCATTCTGACATTAAAGCTTGTTGTTATGCTTTCGTCAATCATTGCTTCATAAAGCATACCCTCTTTGTTTTCAAGAGTTTTCGGGCTGAGAGGTGCAGGATAACGCTTTTCCATATCAAAACATTCAAGAGCCGCCTCCCTGCTGAGTCCGAGATACATCTCTTCATCGGAAAGCTTATAATCACCGCACCAGCGCTCGGGCTGAATTGTGAAATCCGTCGGTTCCTGAACTTCAAGAAGCAGACATCCGTAGCCGATTGCATGCACCATTTTTGCGGGAATATAGATAACATCGCCCGTTTTGACTTCAATTGAACACAGAAGCTTTTCCATTGCATTGGGGTCAGTTTCACTATTATCGATAGCTTCATTGAATTTTTCAAGCGTTACGCCGTCTTTAAAGCCATAGAAAATCTTTGCATCGGGTCGGGTTGCAAGAATAATCCAGCTTTCTTCCTTGCCGTATTCCGATGAAAAATATTTTCTCGAAAAAGCTTTATCGGGGTGTGCCTGAACGGGAAGTCTGATTGCGCTGTCAAGTATTTTTGTCAGAATTCCGATATCTTTTCTGTCGCCGAGAATTTCGGTTTTATACTTTTCAACAGCCTCATTAAGATAAAGGTCAGTTCCCTGAATTTTTGAAATACCCTCGTGCTCATCGGTGCTTCCTTTATTCAGCGCTCTGACGCTTGAAGCTACCCATTCCTCGGGGTAATTGCCGTCCTCAGAGTTATCGCCAAAGAATTCGGAAAAGAGCTTTCCGCCCTTATAAACTCTGAAAACACGGTTTTTTTCAAAGAAAATCGGTTTATTATAAAACATCGGTATCACCTCTGTATCTGATTTTTGAGCAGGCAGACTGAATGCTTTCGCATTCACCGCACGCAACGAGCGACGAAAGCGCCGCACCAAATGCCGCCTCCTCTTCATAGTAGGGAATTTTCATTTCGCTTTCAAACATTTTGCAGATAATTCTCTGAAGCGCAGGGTTCTTTCTTATTCCGTTGCCTGAGCCGACAATTGAGCTGACGGCAGCTGAGCTTTCTTTATACATATCAAAAAGCTCCGAAGCAATACCGTTTAAAACGGAAATCGCAAAATCTCCGACTGTGAAATTATTTTCGGAAATATCCGAAATACTTCCTCTGACTGTCGGGTCGTTTCTCGTTCCGCAGAAACGGCAATCAGCTTTCAAATCCGTTTCAAGCTTTGTTTCAAGCAATTTATTCAGCTGGGGATAAACTGAATCAACCTTTTCCCCCGTTGCAAGCTCGGCGGCTTCACGAAGAAATTTTTCAAACATTGCAAATGCTCTGCCTCCGCAAAGTGAACAGCCTGCCGCAAGATATTTTCTGCCGTCAAACGGACGGATTTCGACGCTGCCTTTGCCGATTGCATTATCGGTAAGCCATGAAATCTGAGCTCCCGTGCCGACATTTATAAGCGCACTGTTCTCGCTGCTGACCGAGCCGATGAAGCTCGCCTGATTATCGCCGAGAGCAACGCATACGGGAATATTCTTATGGTATCCGACCGTTTTGAATTCCGTTGTCACATCGGGAAGTCTTTGGTTTTTAACTGCAAATTCATTCTCTCTCAGATCAAAGCATCCGAGGCTTGCGGCGTTTGTGATGTGAATGAGCGGCTTTTTGAGTGAACACAGCTGCATTACGGCGTAATCGGCAATTGTGCAAAGCGATTCTGCGTTTTCGGGAACAATGCCTTTCTTTTCGTTATAATAATCGGTTGCAAGACCGTAGCCCGAAAAACATCCGATTTCATTTGCATATGTTTTTCCGCTTTCAGATTGCTGCGACGCCCTTTCATCCTGCCATGTATAAAGCGGGCTGCAGGCGCTGCCGTTTTTGTCGGTATAGACAATGCCGTGCATCTGGCCCGAAAATCCGATTGCGCCGACGCCGTCTGTTCCGATTTCATCAAGCAGACCGTAAACCGTTTGCATAATAATTTCAGGATTCTGAATTCTTTCATACGCTTTGTCCGAAGCAATGAATGAATTGTTTTTTTTGGTAAGAGACTTGATTATCTCTGCCTTTTCGGAATCAACAAGCACCGCACAGATACTTGTTGTTCCGATATCAATGCCTATAACCTTCAAGCCAAGTCCTCCTCAGCACATTGCCGCAGACTTCGGGTCAAGTCTTGTTATGATATCCTGCTGAATAGCAGGTGAAAGATCAAGGAAGTTAACGAAAGTTCCGTGAATTCGCATGATATAAACACCGCTCGGAGCATATTTTTTCGGATTTGCGAGCACCTTACGGAGAATCTCGGCGGTTGTTACATTAACATAAAGATAGAAAGGCGAAACACCTTCGTTAAGCGGGTTGAAGAAAAGAGGATTTATAACCTTATCTCTGAATTCAATGCCCTTTTCCTCATAGCTTTCGCTTCTGAAATATTTCGGGTCAATTCCGAGATGCGAAGCATAGCCGCCGTTCATCTTCTCAAAGGGAAGCTTCATATTTGAAAGCATACGGAAACCGAGTCCGTTTTCTGCACTGCCGTAAAGAGGGTCAACGCCGTATCCGAGCATGTCTCTTGATTTTCTTCCGTCAGGTGTTGCACCTACCCAATAGCCGTAAAGAAGATGGGTTGACGGTGAACTGAAATCGGGGCGGAAGGAATTTCCGAGATAGTTCTTTGCAGACGAAACGATATCGGCAACATAGGAAGCAATTTCACCCGCTTCATTATCAACCTTCTCGATGTTATTACCGAATTTATCGGCTGAGAGAAGGAATTCATGTAGCTCTTCGTAGCCTTCAAAGTTTGCTTTGAGTGCAGGAACAAGCTTATCCTTATCCTCGGGTCTTTCTGCAAGAAGCTTGTCGATTGCCGAGAAGCTGTCTGCAATAACTGAAACGCCGTGGATAAGACAGCCGCTACCGTTATATTTTGTTCCCTGCTTATATATGTCACGGGCGTCTATACCGTTTTCGAGACCGCCCATAACGCATGACAGGAACGGAACTCTCTGAGTTGAAAGGGCCTGCGAAGCGCCGTTTGCGGCATTTGCCATTGCTTCAACAAAAAGCTCAACATTCTTTTTGAAGGCTTCTCTGATGTTTTCGAGCTCACAAGCTTCAATTTCAACAAGCTTTTCGCCCGTTATCGTTGAAACACCGCCCGTAAGCGTCATTTCGAGAATCTTGGGAAGATTGAGCCAGCTGTTGGTGGTGTTGCCGTTATCCTTGCCCATAATCAAAGGCTCCTGACAGCCTGCAATAGAGATGTCGGGCAAATCTTCGGTGTCAACGCCGTGAGAAGAAAGCACTTCATAAAGAGAATCGTCATTGAAGAATGACGGGGTAAGCACGCCGGGGCTGAAAAGGAATCTTCCCATTTCTTCATAAAGCTTTGCAGGTGTGTTTTTATGAAGCTTTACTGAAAGAATGGGCTGAGGTAAATTCATATCATAATATGCATCCATGAGAGCATAGGTTGTGTCATTTGTCAGGTCATTGCCGTCAACATCTCTGCCGCTGACAATAAGATTCTGAGAAATCGCCCAGCTTCTGTCGGCAACATTGAAGAAAACAAGAAAATGCTTGAGCAAAGCAGCGGTTGTGTCACGGTCAAGACCGTTACGGTAAGGCTCAAAAATCCTGTCAGCGTTACCTACAGAGAAAGCAAACGGATTGGGAGTCTGCTCAAGACACATAACCTGCCAGAGAAGAATGAATGACTGAATTGCTTCATAAAGATTCTCCGCACCGTTTTCGGGCACTTTGCGAAGAGCCTTTTCCATTATTTCAAGCTGTGCTTTTCTTTCGGCATCAGCAGTTTCTGCCTTTTCAGCGGCAATATCGGCATAGCGGTTTGCGAGAATAACAACGCTTTCAAGAGCAATTCTGAACGCCTTATATCCGTTACCCTCTTTGCCTTCAATTTTATTAAGCATCTCCTTAATGCCGTGTTTCAGCGCAAAACGCATATCGGGAATAAGATGACCCGTTACCTGCTCAAAGAAGAAAATAACTTCTTTTGTGTAGCATTCAGCCTTGCCGTAAACCTCAGCAAGCTTCTTTGAATATTCGGTCTCACCGAAAAGCGCACGGGCTTTTTCAATTCTTTCTGAGGTAAACTCTTCGTTAGGCTCAATGTCTGAAAAAACTGCGGTAGGGTCACAGTATCCGCTGAATTCTTCAACCTTGAATGCGGGATTGATAAGTGCGTAGCTTCTTGCAAAGGCATCATCCTGAGTGCCTGCAAAAAGCTGATAATCGCTGAGATAAAGAGGAATGGTCTTAATAATGTCTCTTAAGATAAGAGCCTTTTTGACTTCTTCGTTTTCGCCCTCATATTTTTTTGAAAGCTCAAGCTCGGTTTCTTTTGCGATAAACCAGCCGTCAAGTCTTTTTCCGGCTCTCTTTTCGGAAAAAAGAGTTTTTGCCATTTCGGTTATTTGTTTTGCATTAAGAATGTTATTCATATTTTATTCTCCTTATGTAGAAACGGTTTTCATGCCGTTGCTTTCAAATTTTCGGGTAAATTCCGCAATCACTTCGGATGAAACGAAGCCGTTTTCAATCTGATATCCTGTCTGCCATTTATCCTTGCCGAATTCATGATAAGCGAGAAATTCAAAAACCGTATTCGAAGTATCAAACTGACTGAAATAATCAACAAAGCCTTGCGGGTCCGCATTGACACCGTTTATAACGGGTATTCTTATGTGAAGCTGCCTGCCCGTCTGAAGAAAATATTCAATGTTTTCTTTAACGGAACGGTTGGATGCGCCGACCCATTTTTTATGCAGTTCATCATCGAAATGCTTGAGGTCAACAATGAGATAATCAATGTTTTCCGAAAGCTCTCTGAGTTTTGAGGAAGAGCCGTTTGTTTCAATGCAAATGCTTATTTTTTCTTTCCTGAGCATTGCAAAAAGCACCGATAATTCTTTGCTCTGAAGAGTGCATTCGCCGCCCGTAAAAGTTACACCGCCGCCGTCAAAAAACATCATGCGGCTTCGCATTATTTCATCAAAAAGCTCATTAACTGAACACTCCTTTGCTTTCGGATTGTCAGCTGGAATACTGTCAGCATTAGAGCACCATTTGCACGCAAAATTACAGCCCTGCAAATGATAAACAAGCCTGTTTCCGGGGCCGTCCTGAGAATAATTGAAACCTTTTTGCAATATCTTCAAAAAAACATCACTACACTTTAAACAATATATATTGATAATATATCTTTTTAAAATTCGTGTCAATATTTATCTTGAAAAATAAACAGTTTTTCAGTTGAAATAACTTTAATCATATGATATTATAAACAAAAGAAAGAGGGTGTGCAGCTTGGAATTTCACAAAGTTCATTTTGAATCTCTTGACTCAACAAGCAGCTATGCCCGCCGCAATGCGGATACTCTCCCCCTGCCCTGCATAATCACCGCCTCTCATCAGACAAACGGAAGAGGAAGAACGGGAAAAAGCTTTTTCTCTCCGAAAGATACGGGGCTTTATATGACACTGCTGATTAAAGCAAATCCAAAAGCCTGCCTTATCACCCCCGCTGCCGCAGTTGCTGTATGCAAAGCGATAGAGGCAGTAACCTGCATCAACCCATCAATAAAATGGGTAAATGATATTTTCGTCAATGATAAGAAAGTCTGCGGAATTCTTTCGGAATGCTTTACAGTTGACAAAACAACATATATTTCCGTCGGCGTCGGAATAAATCTTACCACCGATGAATTCCCCGAAGATTTGCCTCAGGCAGCAAGCCTCGGAATTGACTGCAGAAAAGACGGACTTTCGGAAATGATTGCACTGGGAATTGCGGACTATATCAATTCTCCCGACAACAGATTTATTATTAACGAATACAAAAGCAGGCTTTTCGTTATCGGCAAAACAGTAAGTTATGAAAAAAACGGTGTTATTCACACCGCAATTGTTGAAGGAATAAACGATTCCTGCAATCTTATCGTAAAAAACGGTGACGGAAGCATTGACACTTTGTCATCGGGCGAAATATCCATTAAACTGTGAGGACTATTATGAAGAAACTAAAGATTTTAACTGTCGGAATTCTGTCGGTGTCATTATTTGCATCAGTTTTCTCTGCATGTGACAAAAATGCCGAAAACACTGAAACAACAACCGTTGCCGATACAACTGCAATTGCCCTCCCCACCAACGAAGAAGGCACCGCATATTCACTCGGCGCAGACGGCTACAAATATTATATTTATGACACCCAGACCGATGAAACAACCGAAAGCACAGATAATTCGCAGTCTTCGGGACATACAATCATGTCACTGACAACAGCTGCAAAAACAACAAAAAAACCTGAAAACAAAACAGACATACCGACCAAGAATAATAAAACAACAACCTCCAAAAGCGTTTCCGATGAAACCGTTAAAAATGAAAGCAAAGGTTTCTCGATTCTTTCAAAAACATCGCCTGTCAAAAGAGGAAATTCAGCCTCAATCACAATAATGGGTCAGTCGGAAAAATTATACTCGATTGAGTTTTACAGCGATGCGAATACACTTTCAACCTCGAGCGGTTTAAACAACAAAACAGCAGGCTCCAACGGACTGGTCACCTGGACTTTTGAAGTCGGAAGCAACTGCGAACCCGGCAACAGAAAAATCATAATCAGGGAAAAAGGTTCTGACAATTTTGTTCAGACTTCAATAACAGTAGAATGAGGAATATACTATGAGAAAAGGATTTTACAAAGCAAACAGATTTCCCCAGCGCATCTGCGATTTTTACACTGCCGAAAACGGTCTTGCTTCAAGCAAAGCGCTCTGCCTCGGTGCTGACAAAAACGGTGTTGTTTACATAGGCACTGACGGCGGTCTCAATTACACAAAGGCTGACGGCTCATTCGGCACCTTTGCCTGCGATGCCGTCAAGACTATTTACACTGCAACTGACGGTATGGTTTACTTCGCAACAGCAAACACTGTTTACACCGTTAAAGACGGAAAAATCGAAGAATTACAGAGCTTCGACAGCGAGATTCATGAATTCAGCGGAATTGACAATGTTTATCTTCTGACCGCAGATGCACTTTACAAGCTTGAAGGCGGAAAATTCGAGAGATTCTTCCACAACGAAGCGCAGGCTGTTAATCTTGCAATCAACAACGAAAAAATTACTGCCGCAAGCGGCGACAACATCAGCATTGTCAACGGAAAAAGAAAGCATTGGATGACGATTTTCTCAGAACACTGCAACATGCCCGTTTTCAATGTCAACTGCCTTGCATTTGATGAGAGCCTCGGCTTCCTCTGGCTCGGTACAGACAAGGGCTGCTATATCTTTGATTTGAAGAATAATTGGTACGGTCCTGAAGAGCTTGAAGCACTTCCTGCAGAAAGGATTTATAAAATCCGTTTTGCAGATGACGGCAGGGTAATTCTTTCATCCGAAGCAGGTCTTATCATACTTAAAAACGGGTCACGCAAATATCTTCCCGCAACACGCTGGGCATGCGAAAAGGATATCAATGACGCAATTGCTGTCGGCGATTCAATATGGACTGCAACCGATTCAGGCGTTTCAAAGATAACCGAAAAAGAAATGACTCTTCAGGAAAAGGCTGAATACTGCTTCAATCTTGCTGAAGAAAAATATGTGCGTACGCTCGGCTATGTAACGGGTGTAAGCGGCATAAAAAACGGCGATATCAGAACCGGCAAGCCTCATATCACCGATAATGACGGGCTCTGGACTCAGACTTATATCGGCGCACTTTCATATGCATATGCAGTTACAAAAGACGAAAAATATCTCGAAGCCGCAAGACGCTCAATGAACGCTATGGTTTATCTTACAAAAATCACCGGTGTCAAGGGCTTCACCGCAAGAGCGGTTCGTTTTGAGGGCGAGCCCGGTTACGGAACAATAGTCAAGAGGGACGGCGAGGAATGGCACAAGGCGCTCAACGGCGAATGCGAATGGCTCGGCGAAACCTCAAGCGACGAGATGACCGGTCACTTCTTCGGATTCTCACTTTACTATGATTTCTGCGCTAATGAAGAAGAAAAAGAAACAATCAGAGAAGTTGTGTGCGACATTGTTGACCACATTCTCGAAAACAACTACAGACTCTGCGATGTTGACGGACTGCCGACAACCTGGGCAATCTGGAACCCCGATGAACTTAACAGAAACAACATGTGGCTCTGGGAAAAATGCATCAATTCTCTTGAAATGCTTACTTTCCTGAGCGTTGCATATCATGTTTCGGGCGAAGATAAATACAGAAAAGAATTCCTTCATCTTGCAGTTGACGAGCATTATCTTCTCAACGCTGCTCAGCACAAGAAGCCCGACGGTCATACTAACCACATTGATGACAACCTCGGCTTCCTTTGCACAATGACAATTCTCAGAACAGAAACAGACCCCGCAATAAGAAAATATCTGCTCATGGGAACAAAGCACCATTGGGAATATGAGAGACCCGAAAGATGCGCATTCTACAGCCTTATTTACGGTGCATTCTCCGACGATTACTGCGACCTTGAGCTTGCCGCTGCATCACTGAGAGATTATCCCATCGATTTTGTTCAGAGACCTCTTTATAATTCGTCAAGAAAAGATCTTGTTTTTGACACAGAGCAGGAACGCTGGGGATACCCGCCGCAGCTCAAAATCGCTCTTGACATTGATTCAAGACAAATCAACAACTATGACTCAAGTCCCTTCCGTGTTGACGGAGGAAACGGAACAAGCGCATGCTCACCGACACCGTTCCTTCTCCCCTATTGGTTCGGAAGATATTATGGCTTAATTGAAGAGTAAAATATTTAAGAGGAAGCCTCACGGCTTCCTCTTCAGCTTTTTCAGATATTCTTTTTGCTCAGGAGTTATTCTGTAGCTTTCAACGGATTTCTGAATTGTTTTGTTGTGAGTCCATAAATTAAGTCGGTTTTCTTCAATGATTTTTACAGCCGAATCCCATTGCTTTGCGAGTGCCGTCGCAAAATACCATGCCTGAACCATTTTTATATAGTATTCATCGGATTTAATTTCAGCAACAGTTTGAAGATATTCCGTTCTGAAATTTTCTTCAAGATAGAATTTCATCAGCATATTTACTGCAAAACGAACGGTATAGGTATGCTCGGAAGAAATCCATATATTTACTTGCCTGATAAGCTTGTCAGTGTTTTTTTCGAACACCTTCGGAGTCATCATATCGCAGGTTGCCCAGTTATTAACAAATGGCAGAAATCTGTTTAATTCACTCACTGCCGAATCATAATCCTTTATCTGCTCAATGATGAACGCATGAAGATTATCCTCTTCATAATACTGATGAGGAAGCTTTTTAATGAATTCATTTGCCTGAGAGGTTTTTGAAAAATCCTTTACAAACCTTCTGAGCATCGGCACCCTTATACCGATTATTCTATCGGGATTTACGGTCGGCATAAGCTTTGAATGGAATTTTTTATACTCCAAATCCTGCATCTCAAAAAGTTTTTTCTGAATGTTATTCATATTATCACCAACGGGCGGTGAATCGCCCCTGCAACAAGTTTTAAAAATTGCCGCAGCGGTTTGCTGCGGCAATTTTATTTTAACCGAAAAGCTTTACAATGTTTTCGAAAATATTGTTAAGAGAATAAAGCATAACATTGAGGAAACCGTTATCATTATCCTGCTCAACGATTGTTCCGAGGTTAGCGGTAAGGAATTCGCTCTTTTTGGCTGAGAAATCAACAACAGCCTTTGCATCAGCTTTGTAGCCGTCTGCAATCTTAGAAACATCATATGTATCATATGCATTCCAGCGGATTGCGTTCATAACGGCAGAATCAACAAGAATGTTGGCAAGGATTTCCATTTCGGCGTTTACAACAGTAACAATATCCTTTACCTTTCTGTCCCAGAGCGCCTTTGCGGCATCAACGAACTCTTTCTTCTGGCAAAGCTCGTTATAGATTGTGGGAAGCTTATAAGCATCGTACTTTCCGAAAACAGTATTTCTGTACATTCTGTTTCTTGAAACGGTGAATTCAGCGGGATTTGAGTAATTAACGCCGAAACGGATGTTTCCGTTATTACCAAGAGCAATATCATAGTCCCACACGGGGCCTGCATAGAGCTTGTCATTTGCAGGCTTGAAGAAATAGGTGCTGGTGAGACCGCTGTCCATATTGCCTGCCCATTCGCTTATGAGATAGTAAGAAACGAGCGAGTCAAAATCCGCAAGGTCTTTATAGTCCTCGCCTTTTGTGTTCTTGCCGGTTTCAGAGAAAACGGCATCTTCAAATCTCTGATAATAGTCGCTGATATATCCCATCTGAGCCTCTGAAGCATATTCAGGGGATTTCATGGTGAAAGGCTGGCTTCTGGTTGTTACAAAACCGCTGATTTCATCTGCATAACGGTTTGCAAGCTCCATTTCAATGATATATCCGCCCGAAACATCAACCTTATCAAAATCGGCAGGAGCTTCGGGAACATCGACCCATTTCATTGTGCCTTCAAGGAGACCACCGAATTTGCCGTAATATCCGCCTCTATTAAGGGTATCCATATCAAAATCGTCATTGTCATAAACCTTCTGACAGATTTCTTCGTTGATGTCATCAAGATTGTCAATGTTTACTCTTGTCTTATCAACCTCAACTCTGGTTGTAAGAAGATAAACGCCTTCATAATTTCCGTTGATATAAACATCGCAGGAAACGCCCATCGGAGTATAAGGAACTCCCGTTTTCTGTGCAGCCGAGAAAACAGCGGTGTTTCTTATGAGCGACTCATCGCTGTAGTTTGCAAGCAGGCTCCATTTCTTGCTCTTGCCCATTCCGAAAAGATTTGCTTTTTCATCAAGCTTGATGTTATAAGGCTTCTTGGGCATGCCCCATGTTGAGTTGCCTCTGCCCTTGATCTGATCAAGAACGCCGTCATAAACAGCAATACCTGCTGTGTCAACAATTTCAATATAGCCCGATTCTTTGTTGCTCTTGTTCTCATGGATATAATCAAGCGAGCCTGATTCGGTAGTGATAAAAACCGAAGCAATCTTTGAGCCATTGATTATATTGAGCTTATATTCTTCGTCGCCTGCTTTGATTGTAACCTGATTTTTATCACCGATAATCTGTGCAAGCTTCTGAGTTTCTGCATATTCCGTGCCGTCAATATAAACTGTTTCGTCGCTTTCAACAACGAAATCTGCAAAGAGATAGCTTACCGATGCGGGAATAAAGAGATAATATTCACCGTTTGCCGCATACCAGTTGATGATGCGGTCTGTGTCATCCTCGGTTATCAGGTCTTTCTGTTCAACATAAACATTGCTGATTGCAGCTGAATCTGCTGCAAAGCCGAACATTGCAAAAGCAGAAAATGACATTACAACTGCAAGAATAAGTGCGATAATCTTTTTCATTGTGAAACCTCCTGAATAATATTATTCTAATTTCAATTATCCGTAAATTTTTTCTGCAAGCACATTGCGGATTTCAAGCTGTCTTGCCTGCGCCTGCTCCTTGTTTTCGCCCTTTATTGAGAAATAAAGCTTGAGCTTCGGCTCTGTGCCCGAGGGTCTTGCCGCTGCCCATGAACCGTCTTTAAAATCAAAGCGAAGAACATTTTCCTTGGGCAAATCGTCAATTCCCTTTGAGTAGTCAAGAAGAACATCAAGGTCTTCAAAAAGGGTTTCGCCGCTTTCTCTCATCGCTTTCATTGCGGACTGAATCTTTTCTGCACCCTCCTTACCCTTGAGAACAAAGGTTTCAAGGCAGTCAAAATAATAACCGTATTCAGCATAAATGCCGTTCATTGCGTCAATAAGAGTTTTGCCGTTGTTTTTATAGTAAGCAGCCATTTCGGAAATGAGCATTGAAGCGGAAACCGCATCCTTATCTCTTGCATGAGTACCCGCAAGGTAACCGTAGCTCTCTTCATAGCCGAAAATAAATGTGTTTTCGCCGCTTTCTTCCCAGAGGCAGATCTTTTCGCCGATATACTTAAAGCCGGTAAGGGTCTGGAAAATCTTTGCCCCGTTCTTTTCGGCAATTGCCGCACCGAGACCGCTGGTTACAATTGTTTTTACAACAGCAGCGTTATCGGGCATTGAAGCTTTCTTGAATTTAAGAACAAAATCAACAAGCAACGCGCCTGTCTGATTACCGGTAAGCAGAACATAATCACCGTCATGAAGCACGCCCACACCGACTCTGTCGCAGTCAGGGTCTGTTCCGATAACAATATCGGCATTTTCGTTCTTTGCCTGCTCAATTGCAAGAGTAAGAGCATCTTTCTCTTCGGGGTTGGGTGAACGAACGGTTGAGAAATTGCCGTCGGGAAGCTCCTGAGATTTAACAACAGAAACATTCTTGCCCTCAAGGATTCTGCGCACGGGAATGTTGCCTGTTCCGTGAAGCGGAGTATAAACGATTTTGAGGTCTGATTCTTCATTGTATACGCTCTGAGTTGCAACCTCCGCAAGGAAAGCGTTGAGGGTTTCCTCGCCGATATAAACAAGCTTTCCGCTTGCCTTTGCTTCATCAAGAGACATCATTTCAATGTTCTTAAGGTCTGTTACTGCATTAACAAATTCAATTACTTTATCGGCATATTGGGGAACAAGCTGGCAGCCCTTGGAATCATAAACCTTGTAGCCATTATATTCCTTGGGGTTGTGGCTTGCAGTGAGAACGATACCTGCCGTGCAGTTATGATGTCTGACAGCAAAAGAAAGCACGGGAGTGGGCATAAGGGTATCGAAAAGATAAACCTTGATTCCGTTTGCTGCAAGAACAGAAGCTGCGGTATCTGCAAAGAAAGCTGAGTTGTTTCTTGAATCGTATGCAATTGCGACTGATTTTTCGCCTTCAAACGAAGCGTTAAGATAGTCAGCAAGACCTTTTGTTGCCTTTGCAACGGTATACTTATTCATTCTGTTGGGGCCTGCGCCCATGATTCCGCGAAGTCCGCCCGTACCGAATTCAAGCTCCTTATAAAATCTGTCCTCAAGCTCTTTTTCGTCGGTTATCGCTTCAAGCTCCTTTTTGGTTTCCTCGTCAAAGGTAAGCCAATATTCAAATCCGTTCATCTTAAAAATCTCCTTTCATATTTCATAACCTAAGGTTAAAATTTCAAACGGTGTATATTCAATATCTTTTTCTTCTCCGGTAACATCCTCAAGCAAGTTGAGAATCTTTGCTTTTTCGGGAAGATGAAGAATTCCTCTTGCTCCGTTCTGCTCGCTGAGTCGGACAACAATCATTTTTCCGTTTTCCGAAAGCTTGAGAGCCTGCAGCCAGAGTCCGTCAAACGAGGGAAGCTCCGATTTCACATCAGCTCTGCAAACGGGAACATTATATTCAAAAGCAATGTTGTTAATCTCAGCCGAAACAGCATCGCCCGCATGCGGATAAATCATATAGCAGAAATCATGCTTACCCATATCCGAAGTGGGGTCGGGTCTGATGGTGGCTCTCAGAAGCGAAAGACCCATTGTTCCGCCCTCTGCCGAAACGCCGTATTTGCCCATATTGATAAGAGCAACACCGCCGCCCGATTCAGCCATATCGCACCATTTATGGTGGCAGGTTTCAAATCTTGCCTGCTGCCAGCTTGTGTTGCGATGGGTTTCTCTTGTTATGATGCCCGCCGAGGTATCGCAAAGCATTTGTCTTGCGAGAATATTGCAATTGAATTCAGCCTTTGCAAGGCGGTGTTTTTCGTTCCAGTCAACGATGTTTTCAACTTCAATTCCTCTTGACTGTCTGAAAAGACGGATAATCATTTTCCATTTACTCTTACCCGTTGCAAGAGTAACGGAAAATTCAGCGCACTCGCCGTCAGCACCCGTAAAGCAGAGCGGCTCGGCAACTTCCACCGTTTCTTCTTTATCCTTATAATTCGGAAGAATATCCCACGCATCGTAATTGCCGGGAGTATCACGATAAATCTTCAGCTTATTGAAGCTGCCCTTTACCCATTCACGGCAAAGCTCTTTATCCCTTACTGAAGAAATGCTTCCGTCAGCCTCAAATTTAATGCTGTAAAAAGGTGTTTCAACATCATAACCGTTAACGGTTATCCAGTTATCAGCAGATTGAGACTTCTCAATTTTTCCGTTTGAAAGAGCATCAATATCAGGCACGGCATAAAAGCCTTTCTTGCCCATACGGACTGCATTTCCGCTTTCATCGGGAATAAATGTGAGGTTCTTTCTTCTGAAGTTAAGTGAATTGAAATATCCGCCGCTGTCGCCGATTATTGAAGAAATCTCTTTCTCTATCTGCTCATAATCTTCCATTGCGTCTCGGTAAACGGGAGTTATATGGCTTCCGGGAAGAATATCGTGAAACTGATTTATCATCAGCTTTTTATAGCATTCTCTTATCTTTTCTGCAGGATATTCAACGCCCTGCTTCATGCGTAAAACAGAGATAAGCTCAGCTTCACGGAGCATGAATTCAAGCTTTCTGTTATAAGCTTTAAGGTTTGATTTGGTTGTAAATGTTCCTCGGTGCATTTCAAGATAAAGCTCTCCGTCCCATGTTGCAAGAGCGTCATTGCCGTCAAAATTCTTTGAGAGGAATTCTTTTGCTGTGGTATGCTCTGTTTCAGCCATAACCGAAAGCTTATCAAATCGGTGCATGAGTTCAATCATTTCTTCGGTTGCGCCGCTGCCGCCGTCACCGTAGCCGAACATCTGAAGAGTCTGACCGCCGATATTTTTATCCTGATATGCCTCCCAGTTTTCCTGCACCTGACTCGGCATATTCCATGAAATGAAATGTGTCGGAGGAACGCAGGCATAAACCTCTGAGCCGTCAATTCCGCGCCAAATAAAATTATTATGCGGAAATCTGTTTGTATCGTTCCATGTTGACATCTTGTTTGAAACGAAATATTTAACCTCGCTCTTTTTAAGAATCTGAGGAAGAATCCAGCTGTTTCCGAAAACATCGGGAAGCCAGCAGTTATTGACTGTCAGCCCGAATTTTTCTCTGAAATAAGTCTGTCCGTATAGACACTGACGGATAAGACTTTCGCAGGCGGGAACATTGCAGTCGGGCTCAATATACATTGCACCGACAGGCTCAAACTGACCTCCTGCAATTTTCTCTTTCAGCTCTTCAAAGATTTCGGGATAATACTTTTCAACTGTTTCATAGGTATATGCCTGAGTATGGGCATATCTGAAATCGGGGTATTTATCCATAAGACGAAGCTGAATAAGCACGGTTCTCAGATTTTTCTGAACCGCATGAATTCTGCGCCAATAATATGCAATATCAAGATGAGAATGAGCGATCAGAGCAACATTGCCGCTGCCTTTATAATCTTTGTTTGAAAAGATATGTTTTTCGAGATGCTCAGCAGCCGCCTTGCAGTCCTCATCGGTCACATCGTCAAAATCTATATAATTAAGTGCTCTGTCTATTTCACGGATTGCAAACGGTGTGAAGTCTTCATTGAAAACGCCGCTGTTTGCCGCATCAAGAAGAATTTCAAGGTCGTAAACAAGAGACTGAACGGTTTTATTGACAACCGAAATATATCCGCCCTCAAAAATCTGTCTGCAGCCTCTGACGCTCAGACTCTCGGGATTTCTCTCATCGTCAGGCTTTGAGCGGTTATAGCCCATTATCTCGAAATGAAGCTTATCCGAATTTACATAAGGCGACAAATCAAGTCTTTCACGGTTGGGGTCAATGCCTCCGACATAAACGCCGTTGACTTTGACAATCATTTCAGCCGCAGTTTTGAGCGAAAAACAAAAATCCTTGCCTTTTAAGTGCTCGGGCAATTCATATTCGGCTTCGATAAAAGCAGTTCCGTCTGGAGTGAAGTACATATCACCTTTTTTAAGCTCTCTCGGCGTTTCATCATAGAATTCAAAATTCATTTCGGAAACCTGACGGGCTTCTCTTATTTTAAATGTGGTTATTTCGTTTTTCTCGGTGTAAATATGCCTTTTAAGCCATCCGAAGCGAAGGTCAATCCACTCTTCAAGGCGCATACTTCTTCGTTCAACTTTTATATGTGCCACTATGCACTGACCTCCTTACTTATCCTGAAAATAGGGCTTTTTCCGAATCCCGATAACCTTTACTTTCTGATTAAGATCATTTTCTATACGCTGCTCAATCCATTCAAGGCAACGGTGAAGTATCAGGCATTTTGAGCATTCTCCCTGAAGAAGAACGGTTACCTCATCGCCCTCCTGCTTCACAAAAGTTATTTCGCCTCCGTCGCCCTGCAGACGGGGTCTGATATATTCATTTATATATTTTTCCATAGCATCCCGAGCCTTTCAGCAGTATATGGTAAAATTATAACATAACTGTATATAAATGAGCAATAAGGAAATTCAAAAAAATAAATTTTTTTAGTCTTTTATTCAATAAAGATATGTGTTAAAATTAAATTACGATAAAAATTTGTGGGGTGTAAATATGTTTGTTGTCACAAGCAAACAGATGTATCAGGCGGAATGCCATGCGGTTGAAAGAGGCATAAGCTTCCCTGAGCTTATGGAAAACGCAGGAAGCGCCTGCGCCGAAATAATAAAAAATCATTTTCATATAAGCAAAGCCAACAAAAAGAACATTCTTGTTATCTGCGGCAAGGGCAAAAACGGCGGCGACGGCTTCGTCATTGCCAGAAAAATGTGGGAATACGGCTGCGAAGTAAGCGTTCTTCTCGCATGCGGTGAGCCAAAGGCAAAAGATGCAATAAACAACTTTTCTCTTGCGGAAAGCACGGGAATTGACATTATCAGATACAATGACGATATTCCGTCAGTTTACGGAATTATAGAAAATGCCGATATTATTGTCGACGCTGTTTTCGGCACGGGTTTTTCGGGCTCGCTCGATGCTTCGCTGAGCAAACTCGCAAAAGCAGTCAACGCCGCAAAAGGGCATACCGTTGCGATAGATGTTCCGAGCGGAGCAAACTGCGACAGCGCAACAATCGAAGGTTCTGTTTTTAAAGCGGAAACAACAATTGCAATCTCGGCTTACAAGCCTATCCACATCATGAAGCCCTGTAATTCAGCTTGCGGCAGAGTTGTTGTTGCCGATATCGGAATAACAAAAGAGGATTTCAAGAAAATTGACAGTGTAACTTGTTTTACGCTGAATTCACATGATATAAAGAAAATGCTTCCGAAAAGGAAGCCCGTGTCAAACAAAGGCACCTACGGTCACGCACTATGCGTTTGCGGAAGCATGAGAATGACGGGTGCTGCTTACCTAGCGGTAAGCGGTGCGCTTCGCAGCGGTGTCGGTCTTGTTACCGCCGCATTTCCTCAGAGCGCATATCCCGCAATTGCGCCGAAGCTCACCGAGCCTCTTCTTCTTCCGCTTGAAGCGAACTTTGACGGAACTCTTACCTTCAGCTCGCTTTCTCCGATAAAAGAAGCCGCAAAAAGAGCCTCGGCAATGCTTGTCGGCTGCGGGCTGGGCTTCAACAAAGACACAACAAGGCTTGTTCACTCGCTTATTGAAGAAATAAAAACTCCGTTAATTATCGATGCAGACGGAATAAATGCGCTGAGCACAAATATAGATATACTGAAGAAAGCTCAGGCGCCGATAATCATTACACCGCATCCCGGTGAAATGAGCCGTCTTTGCGGTAAAAGCATCGCTGAAATTGTTGCAAATCCGATTGCGGTTGCATATGAATTTGCAAACAAATACGGAGTAACCGTTGTTCTCAAGGTTGCAAACACCGTTGTTTGCGGCGGAAATCCTACGGAGATTTATGTTAATTCAACGGGCAATTCGGGTCTTTCAAAGGGCGGCAGCGGTGACCTTCTTGCCGGCATGACGGTTTCACTCGTTGCGCAGGGAATGAAGCCGTTTGACGCTGCTGTAAGCACCGTTTATCTCCACGGTCTTTGCGCCGATGCGGTTGCAGAAAAAACATCAATGCGAGGGATGCTTCCTACCGATGTTCTCAATTATCTGCCCGAGCTTTTTTCAAAATTTGAATAACGGGTGATTATTTGAAAAGGGCTTTTTCTGTTTTTGCGGCGGTTATCATTTTTGTTCTGTCCGCGGCAGGATGTGAAAAACAGATAATCGGAGAAAAAACGCCTCCCCCTCCTCCCGAAAGCTTTTCGGCAACGCTCGAGGTTGTTTACGGCGACATTACAATGACAGCGTATTTCACGCAGAATTCATCTGAGGATTTCAGCATAAAAATGCTGACTCCCGATATTCTGACACCTCTGACACTCAACTATCAGAGCGGGGTCTGTAAAATCATTTATGACGGACTCGAATTCGAATCGGATATGACAAGATTTCCGCAGACCGAATTCGGCTCTCTGCTGACCCAGGCTGTCGCCGACATAAAATCTGACATTGAGATAACCAAAACATACAACGAAGGAATATGGAGCTACAGCGGCTCAAGCGAAAGAGGGGTATTCACCATGACCCGTGACGCTGAAACGGGCGCATGGCTTGAGCTTGAAATTGAAGGCGCTCCCCTGCATATAGTTTTTTCCGATTTCAAAACCCCATAACGAACAAAACGGAGCAACACGGTTGGGCGACCTTTCATAAGGAAGTTAAGGTTTTTATCGGTTCTTTTCCGTTAATACTTCACGAAAAAATCCCGTAATACATCAAGTATTGCGGGATTTTTATCATTTTGTCTGAACGAAAAATAACCTGATAAAAACTGCTTTGCACCTTAAAAAAAGATATTTTGGATATAGAACAAGGCAAAAAGCGCAGAAATCCTTGACGGATTTCGAGCATTTTTAACGCAGTTATATGCCAAAATAGCCTTTTTAAGGCTTAAATTCCTTACGAAAGGTCGCCCTTGCTCCGTTCTTTTATTTTCTTAATTCTTCCGCAAGCGTTCTTATCTCTTCAACAGCCTGCTGTCTTAGATAAATCCTATTAAAACTTGTGTCATTCATGAAATACTGCCATAGTGCGCTGACCGATGACGGATGCTCTATTATTCCAAGACAACTGTTTTCAGATTCGGGAAGTTTTATTGCTCCGTGGTTCCGCTTAATAAGAATATTCTCTCTGAAATCTTCGTTAAAGCGCATCGGAAATGCATTATAATTCGGTTCGCATTCAAACAGCTTCAGAATATTCAGAAGATGCTTTTGATACTGTTTTACGGTATAAACTCCCCTTTTCTCCGCACCCGCAAAAAGCACACCTTCTCCATGCATAATCTCGTTGGGTGTCAGCAACGGAAAAATCTCGGTTACCGTATTTGTTTTAAGCATTCTTCTGACCGAATCGGAAATGTTTTTCAGAAAAGCTTTTTCTTCCTCACTTGATAAAAACTCTTCGGGGAACCACTCAAAAGGCAACGAGCCGTAAACATTGCAACAATCCTCTTTTATCGCAAAGAAATCCGTCAATGTTTTTGTCAACAAAAAATCCGATTCACTTCTTACTCCGAGAGTACAGAATGAAACATACTCATCAAAAAGCTTGTCATAATCCGAAATTACTGCGCTGTCTGTTGACACTATGGTCGGCAGAACGCCTCCTGTTCCCACAGAATCCGAAATCATAACCGCTACACCCGGAACAACCAAAACAATATTATTCAGAATTCCTTCTTTGAAATCATGATAATAATATGATTTCAGCTTTCCTTTTTCCATAACGGGAAACCACGAAAAAACATCCTTTACCGCCCGAACCAAATCGGTATAATTCGGAACAACCCGAAGTATCTCTGCACCACTTTCGGCAAGAGAAAGAAGAAAATCGCCGCAGCAGTCAAAAAGATTTGCTCTGTCAGATCCGTATTTACAGTTTGAAAGTATTTTAACCCTTCTGATGTTTTCTTTTTCTCCTGCAAGCTCGCTGACAAAATCAATCGCATCGGAAATTGCATTATCACCATGATAAAAGTTATATTTTCCGTTTCTGTTTTTCTTTTTATTTGTGGTCTGTGACAGAATGAGAAATTGCGACGGCTCGGCAAATCCGGGCTCTGTCGAATCATCAAGAAACCATTGCTCCAACGCCGAAACGATATCATCTCCGAATTCCGCACCGAGCAGTTCAAGCAAAGTCAGACTTTTGAAGCTATCATTGCACTTTGAGCCGAAATACTCTGCCATAAGCGACAGATAATCCGATTTTGATGAAATAAATCTGTCTCCGCTTCTCAGGCGGCTGACTAAAGAAGGATCAACATTGATAGCCGCCGCAAGACGGCTGTTGGTTGTTGATGTTAACTGCATTATCAGTTTCAGTTTTTCCGCAAATACCATAATAACCTCCGTTCAATAGGTGACGACTCGTCACACATTGTCACATATTTTGACCTTCTTGTCAATGACATAATGGCAATTTCTGTTGATTTTTTCAAAAAAAAAGTGCATATTTGACATTGTTGCCCCTCAAAAATTAAAAGGAAGTGTCAAAAATGAATTCAGATTGCTCAGCAGAAACCCTTTTCTTAATAACGGAGGATTGTAAAATAAAACTTTCGTTAATAAGCCGTGAGCATACATATGAAGAGGTCGGCATAATCCGCACATACGGAATAACCGCCATATTTACTGATACAAACGGTAAGCGTTCGGAAAAAGCTGTTAATGATATTTCCTCGGTTAAAGAAAATGTTGAAAAGATAATGAATATACTGACCGAAAACAAAGTATCTTTCTATCATTTTGAAGACCTTATAGAAGATATTCTGTTTGAAGAAGCGTTGATATAAAAAAGCATCAGGCACAGAAAATTCTCTGTGTCTGATGCTTCATTTTATATTTCGGGTACTGCTTCACGGTGCGAAACAACCTTTGCGCTCAGCGCTGAGCCTGCTTTCCCCGCAGCAGTGACATCTCCGTTTTTAAGATATTTGCACAAGAAGGCTGCTGAATAACTGTCGCCCGCTCCGACGGTTGAAATGACATCTGCTTCTTCCGCCTCAAAAGCATAATACTCATCTTTTTCAGATAAATAAACAACCGAGCCTCTTTCTCCTTTTGTATAAATAATCAATTTGATATTCCTGTATTTTTCGCATATGTTTTTAAGGATTTCCGTCGGATTTTCCGAAGATTCATATAACCCGAATCCGTTCAGCAACGGTTCTTCTTCATCGCTAACCTTAAGAATGGTTGCGTTTTCAAGGCATCGCAGGCAGGTATCTTTTTCATAGCAGTTTTGCCTGAGATTCACATCACAGAAAACATGAGTAAAGCTGCAATTGTCAAGGATTTTTTCAACAGCTTTCCTTGATTTTTCATTTCTCTGAATAAGAGTTCCGAAAGCAAAAACATCGGCAGAATAAGCTTTTATTTTCTCAATATCCGCTTCAACAAAATCATATGCGGCAGGTGTAACAACATCATAAGACGGCGAGCCGTTTTTTAAAGTCACGATGCACTGACCCGTCGGATAATCATTGTTTTCAATAAAACCAGTATTCACACCGTAGGCTCTTATTCTTTTGAACGCTTTCTCAGACAAGTCATCTCTTCCTACGGCTGAAATCAATGCAGTTTCCGCACCTAAAGCCGCTGCATGAGCACAAAAATTGAGCGGTGCCCCGCCCATTTCGGCTTCATCGCCGAAAATGTCAAATATTATTTCTCCGATTGCCAGAATTCTCATTTTATCACCGAGATGATTATAGCATTCCTCAGCGCTCAAATCAACCAAAATTACAGTTGAAAAAATAATAAATATATGGTATTCTTTGTGTGTTGAATTTTACATATCGGAGGGTCTATTTATGCTTTCATCGATTTTACCGCACAAGCTTTATCTGATAGGAGCGGTTATCGCCGCGGTGCTTCTTTGCGGAGTGCTTCTCAAGGTCTTCAAGGACAAGCTTCCCAAGGATCAGGGAAGAGAATTTGCCGTTGACGGAAAGCTTTCGGCAGGGAAAGCAAGAGGCGCAGGAATCGTTTTCGTCTGCTCATTTATTATCGTTGCTCTTCTTTTTGTTCCGTTTTCGCTCGAATATCTTTTCTATTATATTCTTATTTTCTTCGGCATGCTTTCGGGTTATCTTGATGACCGCTCGGAAAAACCGTGGGGCGAATATAAAAAGGGGCTCATTGACCTTGTTATTTCCGCTCTGACCGCCGCAAACTTCGTTTATTTCAACCGTGAGCTTACCGGAGTCAATCTTTTCGGTTTTGAGCTTAATCTTCATCCCGTTCTTTTCGGCATCATTGCGGCGGTGCTTGTCTGGATGCTTATCAACGCAACAAACTGTTCCGACGGAATCGACGGCTTCTGTGGCAGTCTTTCAATCATATCAATGGTTTCCGCCGCCGCCGCAATCAAATTGCTTACGGGCGAAAACGAAGCTGTTATGCTGACGGTTATTATGGTTTTCACACTTCTCCCCTACCTCTGGAGAAACGCTGCACCGAGCACAATGATGATGGGCGATGCAGGTTCGAGAGCACTCGGTCTTTTCCTCTGCATTCTCATGCTTAAGACCGGTAATATTCTTCTGACTGTTCCTTTCTGCTTTATGCTCTGCCTTGACGGTCTTCTCGGAATTCTCAAGGTTTCTCTTATCAGATTTCTTCACATCAATGCATTCAAGAAAATCAGAACTCCGCTTCACGATCATTTCAGAAAGAACAAGGATTGGTCAAACACTCAGGTTATCTACAGATTCTGTATGATACAGCTTGTACTTTCAGCAATTACAGTTGTAGCAATCAAATAAAAAATTCTCCCTGCCGCGGCAGGGAGTTTTTTATTTGACGTTTACTTTTAACAGCCTTGCTGAATTCACAACGGAAATAAGCATTGTTCCGACATCGGCAACAACAGCCATCCACATCGGGGCTATTCCCGCAATGCCCAGAGAAATAACGGCAATCTTGACGATTACCGCAAAAGCAATGTTGATTCTGAGAACATTCATTGTCCTTTTGCTCTGTTTTACAGCTTCGGCAAGCTTTGAAATAACGGAATTTGTCAAGATAACATCTGCCGCTTCGCCTGCCGCCTGAGTGCCGAGACCCATTGCAACGCCCGTATCGGCAGCAGCAAGCACGGGAGCATCATTTATTCCGTCACCGACATATATCACGCCCTTCGAACTTTCCTTGATTTTCTTAATCTCCGAAAGCTTATCCTCAGGCAAAAGCTCACATTCAAAGTCGGTTATCCCGCATTTCGACGAGATTTTTTCAGCCTGTTTTCTGCTGTCACCGGTAAGCATAAATATGCGTTTTACCCCAAGCTTTTTAAGCATTTCTATACACTTTACGGAATCTGCTCTGACTTCGCCTTCAGCCTCAATTCCGCCAGCAAGAACGGAGTTGACCGCAACATAAACGGGAAGAGCGGGCAGAGATGAAACATCAATACCCATCTTTTCCATAAACCGTTTTCCGCCGCAAATTATCTCTTCTCCGTCTGCTGTAGCTTTTGTGCCGCCGCCTGAAACTTCGCTGAAATCTGTTATGTTTTTCGCATCCGTCAAGCCTGCTCTTTTAACAATCGCTTTTGCAATCGGATGAGTTGAATAATACTCACATTTTGCCGCATACAAAAGAACATCTTCTTCATTAAATTGTTCACAAGGATAGATTTTACTTACGGTTAATTCGCCCGTTGTGAGCGTTCCCGTTTTATCAAAAACAGCTGTATCCGCCGCAGCAAGTGATTCAATAAATCTGCTGCCCTTGATAATTATTCCGTTTTTGGCACACGCACCCATTGAAGAAAAGAACGCAAGCGGTGCTGAAATAACAACTGCGCAGGGGCATGCCGCAACAAGAAGAATGAGACTTCTGTAAATCCATTTTGACCACTCACCCGTTATCAGTGACGGAACAACTCCAATCAGGATGGCTGCCGCAACAACGGCGGGTGTATAATACTTTGCAAACACAGAAACCGCTCTCTGCGCTTCGCCTTTTTCAGATGCCGCTTTCTCGACCATCTCAACTATTCTTGACGCCGCTGACCCATGTTTCTCTGCTGTTACGGTTGCAATAACGGTTGTTGAACCGTTAATCATTCCGCTTGAAAGTGCTGAGCCCTCGGCTACTGCAACGGGCAGAGCTTCGCCCGTAAGCGCAGATGCATCAACCGTTCCTTCGCCTTCTTTGACAACGCAGTCAACCGGAACCGTTTCATGCGGCAGAATCGCAACGATATCACCGATTTTCAGATCATCCGCATCAACTTTTGTGAATGTTCCGTCAGGCTTAACAGCATTGGCGGTATCACTGACAATTCCGTATAGCGATTCGATTGATTTCCGGCTTCTGCCGCTTGCAAAATCTTCCATTATTCCGCCCGCGCTGAAAAGAACGCAGACCATGGCAGCTTCAACGAATTCACCGAGAAGTAATGCGGCGATAACGGCAATAATCATCAGTACCGATTCATTTATGCTCTTTTTAAGAAGCGATTTGATTCCGTCAACAAACACGGGAAATCCGCACAATACCGTTGCGGCAATCAGAAAAAACGCGCTCACAGTTTCACCCCATAAAGGAAGAAACGATACCGCAGTCAGAGCGGCACCGATAGCAGTCAGCGTTATTGAAAGAGCTTTATTCTTATCAGAATGGCTGTGTTCATGTCCGCAGGCGCAGGAATCAGATTTTTCATGAGAATGCTCATGCTCGCAGCATCCGCAACCGCAGTTACTCATAAACCCAGCCTCCTTTATGAATTATATGCTCAAGACCCGCTTCAAGAATCTCCTTGACATGTTCGTCATCAAGCGCATAAAATACGGTTTTACCCTCTCTGCGTGGACGGACAAGACCCGATGTTCTGAGTATTCTGAGCTGATGCGAAACCGCACTCTGCCCCATTTCAAGATGCTCTGCAAGATGAAGAACACACATTTCGCCTGCAGTCAATGCCGTCAGTATTCTTATTCTCGTGCTGTCTCCGAAAACCTTGAAAAGCTCGGATAAATCATATAAAACTTCTATATTCGGCTCTTCCGATGCATTTATCACATCGCAGATATGCCCTTTTTCTGTTTTAATCTCCATTTCAGTCCTCCTTCAACATATGAACATATATTCATATGTTGTTTTTATTGTAACACTCAAGAATTAAAAAGTCAACAGATAAACAAAAATTGTTTTTGTGTATTATGTTTATAAAAAACTCAAAATACAATTGACTAATTGTGATTTTTTATATATAATGTTTATTAACAATACAATAAAATAAGGTGATAAATTTTGAAAAGAATTATTATCCCCGTACTCTGCATGCTGATTGCCTTCAGCGCATGTTCGGGTAATACAGTCTCAGATAAAGAAACAACCGCTTCAACAACAGTCAACAGCTTTATCGGAGAAGGCTTCAAGCAAACGCTTTCTCTTCTTGTTGAATCAAACAGAATGTTCGTTAAAGAGGTCTTTATTGAAAGAACGCTGACCGTAGACGAAAGCAAACCGAAGAAAGACGGTCTGACAACCTACTATCCCGTAATTGAAGAGACCGTATCAAGCTATTCTTCACTTATAAGTACACTTAATGCTACATACACTGAAGAAACAGTTCAAGAGCTTCTTAAAAACAATACTTACAAAGAAATTGACGGAAAGCTTTATTGCAAAAACAATCATATCCTTAAGCATGAAGAAACTCAGCCGAGTGAAATCATAATTGAAGGAGTTTCCGTTACAAGCAAAAAATGTGTTTTCAAAGTTTCTTCATCTGCAGAAGAAGAAATTGAAATGACCGCAGTTTATGATAACGGAACATGGAAGCTTGATAAAATTTATACTGAAATTTAAATTTTCAACATATAGGAGTATATTATGAGCGAATTAAAAACCGTATGGTTTGACCAAATCAGCAGAGAATGCCCCCTTGCAGAATATCCCAGACCTCAGCTTGAAAGAAAAAGCTGGATTTGTCTCAACGGCGAATACGATTACGCCGTAACGGGAGATACAAACGATATTCCCGCAAAGTATGACGGTAAGATTCTTGTCCCCTTTTCAATTGAAAGTGCCGCATCGGGCGTAAGCAAAACCGTTACTTCGAAGGACAGAATCTGGTACCGCAGAGCTTTTACTCTCACCGATGATTTCAAGGGCAAGCGCACCCTGCTTCATTTTGAAGCAGTTGACTGGCAGTGCAGCGTGTGGGTCAATTCTAAGCTTGTCGGTGAACACACAGGCGGATACAATCCTTTTTCATTTGATATAACAGATGTTCTTCGTGACGGCGAAAACGAGCTTGTTGTTAAGGTTTTCGATCCCACTGACGAAGGACATCAGCAGAGAGGCAAGCAGGTTCAGCAAACTCACGGCTTCTGGTATACCGCAACTTCGGGTATATGGCAGACGGTATGGCTTGAGCCCGTTAACTACTGCCACATCGAAAGCATCAGACTTACACCCGACATTGATAAAAATATTATCGGCATCAAGGTTAACCACACCTGCGAATGCGGCGGTAAGCTTTATGCAAAGGTGCTTGACGGCGAAAAGACTGTTTTTGACGGTGAGATTTCAGCTGATGCAGAAATTCCTGTTCCGTATGCAAAACTCTGGAGTCCCGAAAATCCTTTCCTTTATTCTCTTGAACTGACACTTGATTGTGACGGCGAAAAAGATGAGGTTTCCAGTTACTTCGGAATGCGTAAATTCTCAATTGTCAAGGATTCAAAAGGCAAGCTCCGTCTCGCTCTCAACAATAAGCCTTATTTCCAGAAAGGTCTTCTTGATCAGGGCTACTGGCCTGAAAGCCAGCTTACTCCCCCGACTGACGAAGCAATGATTTTTGATATCGAGAAGATGAAAGAGCTCGGCTTCAACATGCTCAGAAAACATATCAAGGCAGAGCCCCGCAGATGGTATTATCATTGCGACAGACTCGGAATGCTTGTCTGGCAGGATATGATAAGCGGAGGTCAGTATATCGGAAATGTTCTTGCAGGCGTCCTTCCCAATTTAAGCATAAACGTTAAAGATAACACTGAGTTCATGCACAAGAGCTTCAAGCGCGGCAACTCCGAATGGCGCGAAGAATTCAAATCCGAACTTTTCGGAATGATTGACAACCTTTATAACAGCGTTTCAATCTGCTGCTGGGTTCCTTTTAACGAGGGCTGGGGTCAGTTCGACGCAAAAGAAATCGGTGAAAAAGTCAAGGCTTATGACCCGACAAGATTTGTTGACCACGCAAGCGGCTGGCACGATCAGAAGGGACCCGACTTCCGCAGCATGCACAGATACATTCTCCCCGTTACTCCCCCCACCTGCCTTTCCAGAAGAGGCCGTCCGTTTGTTCTTAGCGAATACGGCGGATACAGCTGGAACATCAAGGACCATGTCTGGAATCATAAAAAGTCCTTCGGATACATCATGTTCAATGACAGCAAGGCTCTTTCAAAAGCCTATGCTTTCCTTCACAAAACTCAGATTATCCCTCTCATGAAGCTCGGTCTGTGTGCAACAGTTTACACTCAGGTCAGCGACGTTGAGTATGAAGTCAACGGAATTTACAGCTATGACAGAAAGGTGCTCAAGCTTGATAAGGATATGCTTATTGATATTAACAGCAAGCTCACCTATTGATCGGCTGACAAGGAGATGATTTTCGATGGCAGACACCGTTAATGCCAGAACGAGGCTGGTAGCATTGGTTGAGATATTTCTTCTCAATACCGATGATTATAATGTTCTCTCCGTCGAGGAAATCCAGAGCAAACTTGCCGAATACGGCTATGAAGTTAACCGCAGAACAGTTCTTGCAGATATAAAAGCGCTGAACACAACTCCGTTTAAACTTGTTTCTGTTAGCAAGCCCAAAAAGGGATATTTTCTTACAAAAAGCCACTCTGAAACTTCACTCCATCTTATTATGGAGGCAATTTATTCATCAGAAAGTATGTCTGCAGAAACAGTCAGGGAAATCGAAAAGAACATCAAAAGGCTTTCCTGCATTCCGACCTTTGAACTTTTAAAAAAATCAACAAAAAATATTGCTCCGCTGATTGAGCGAAGCAATTATTCTCAGGATGTTCTGCACCATCTCAGGCTTGCAATTGTTGACCGCAAACGAATCAGAATAACATATACAAAGCTTATTCCCGGCGATTCTTTTTCGGTTCCCTCTGCAACAGATTCGGTTGTCGTCAATCCAATCAGAGTTGCGGTAACCAAAACATGCCTTGCACTGACTTTTGTTCAGGACGAAACTCCAGACAAGCTCGAGTTTATCAACCTTGACAGAATAGCAGCCATTGAAACCCTAGACGAAAGATGTCTTGACTATGAAGGCAATCTTGTTGATGCCGTTAACTTCTTCAGCGGTATTATAAATCAGGCAAAAAGAAGAATTCCCGAATGGTTGTTTCTTAAATTCAGAAACGAGGTTGCGGAAACTGTTGAAAACAATTTTGAGCATAAGGTTGAATTCAAGAAAGCACCTGAAGAAGGCTACTGCATAGCAAAAGTTTATACCGTTTTCGACGAAAGGCTTATCGGCTGGCTTCTCCATATGGGAAGAAGCATTGAAATAATCGGTCCGAAGAGTCTCGAAGAATATTTTCACGAAAGAATAAAAGAATTTTTATCCGATGAGGATAATCAATAATTTCAAAAGAGGTTTTTAACATGTTAAAAAGAATCATAGCTTCACTTCTCGCATTTATTCTTATTTTCTCTTTTGCAGCTTGCAGCAAAGAAAAGAAGCCTGCAGAAGAAATCGTTGCTCCCGAAAAGAAGGTTGCAATCCTCGTTGCACCCGAAGCACAGTATCCCGAAGATTACAGAGCAGCCGCTGCAATCGCTGCCAAATATCCCGATAAAGTCGTTGTCAAAGAATATCCCGACAGCCGCATTCTCAAGCCCGGCGACCCTCAGATTATGGAGATTTCAAGAGAGCTTGCAAATGACAGCGAAATCGGCGCAATAATCTACGCAAGAGCAACTCAGTTCACTACCAACGCAATCAATGCCGCAAAAACAATCAATCCCGCTCTTGTTACTGTCTGCGTCGAACCCGAAGAAAGCGTTGAAAAGATTTCGGCCGTTGCAGACCTTGTTCTCTGCGCAGACTGGGCTGAATACGGCAAGGCAATTGTTGCTCAGGCAAAAGCTCAGGGTGCTGAACATTTTGTAATGTTCTCATTCACACGCCATATCAACGATAATCCCCTGTTTGCAGCTCAGCAGATTGCACTCAAGGCTGCATGCGAAGAGCAGGGAATAGCTTTTTCCTATGAGAATTCTCTTGACCCCACCTTCTCGGGCGGATTCAGCCAGGCTGAGCTTTTCATCAGAGAAGCAGTTGCAAGACTCAAGCTCAATGAAAGAATCAAGGGCGAAAATGTTGTTCTTTTCTCAACTGACAGCTCCGTTCAGTCAACGATTATCGATGTAGCAAACCAGAACGGCTACATTTATGTTTCACCCTCATTCCCCACAGCTTATAACGGCATCGGCGAATATTATGAAATCGCAACGCCTGAAGATAACACAGATATTGCTGCATATATTGAAAACGCAAAGACTGCAATAGCTGCAAACAAAGAAAGCAAGGCAAGATTTGCAATGTATAACTATCCCCTTGCAACAACTCTTGTCAAAGGCGCTGTTTACTGCGCATTTGATATCCTCAACGGAAAAACAACTGCTGAAAACATGGCAGAAAGAGTTGTCATGAGAGTTACCGATGCCGCAGCAGGAGATACTCTTACCGTCAAGGCATACAACGATAAGCTCACAAATGTTTATGCTTCATATGCTGACGGATATGTAACAGTTAAATAAATTGATATCATGCAAAAAGACCTTCGGTTCATCACCGAAGGTCTTTCTTTATGCTTATCAGCCGTTTGTTTTTTCAAGGTCTTTCTTGCGGATTTCAACGCGTCTTACTTTACCGCTGATTGTCTTAGGAAGCTCTTCAACAAACTCAACAATTCTCGGATATTTGTAAGGTGCGGTATGGGTTTTAACATATTCCTGAATTTCTTTCTTAAGCGCATCGGTTCCGACAGTTCCCTTGGTAAGAACGATGGTTGCCTTTACAATCTGTCCTCTTACCTCATCGGGAACAGGAGTAATTGCACATTCAAGAACATAAGGAAGCTCCATAATAACGCTTTCAATTTCAAAGGGTCCGATTCTGTAGCCCGAAGACTTGATAACATCATCGATTCTGCCGACATACCAGAGATAACCGTCTTCGTCCATGGTTGCCTGGTCGCCCGTATGATAGAAACCGTCATACCAAACATCGTTTGTCTTTTCTTCATCAAGATAATAACCCATAAAGAGACCGCAGGGAGCGCCGTCTTTTGTGCGGATACAGATTTCGCCGGTATCACCGGTTTTGCACTCATTTCCGTCGGGGTCGAGAATAACAACATCATAAAGAGGACTGGGTCTGCCCATTGAACCGATTTTGGGTGTTGAGCCGACAAAGTTTGCGATTGAAAGAGTTGTTTCGGTCTGACCGAAACCTTCCATGATGGTAAGTCCTGTTGCTTTTTTGAACTGGTTGAAGACCTCGGGATTGAGCGCTTCACCTGCTGTTGTTGCATATTCTATTGAAGAGAGGTCATACTTTGACAAATCTTCTTTGATGAAGAATCTGTACATTGTAGGCGGAGCGCAGAAGGTTGTTATATTATACTTCTTGAACAAGGGAAGAATATCGTCTGAATGGAATCTGTCGAAGTCATAGGTGAAGGTTGCCGCTTCGCAGAGCCACTGACCGTAAAGCTTGCCCCAGAGAGCCTTACCCCAGCCGGTATCGGAAATAGTGAAATGAAGACCGTCGGGATTGACATTATGCCAATGCTTTGCAGTAGGATAATGACCGAGAGCATATTTATATGAATGAGTTGCAATTCGGGGATAACCTGTTGTTCCCGAAGTAAAGAGCATAAGCATGGGGTCATTGCCGCAGGGTGAATTCTCATTGCGGAAGAAATGAGTGCTGAAACGCTCCATTTCCACATTGAAATCATTCCAGCCTTCCTTTTTGCCGCCGACAAGAACTTTTATCATTCCGGGGAATTCCGCTGCAGCCTTTTCAGCTTCTGTCGAAACTTCGCCGTCAGCAGTACAGACAATCGCTTTAACCTTGGCTGCTTTGTATCTGTATGAAAAGTCATGCTCTACAAGCTGATTTGTTGCGGGAATTGCAATTGCACCGATTTTATGAAGAGCAAGCATGCAGAACCAGAACTGATAATGACGCTTAAGTACAAGCATGACAGTATCGCCGCGCTTAATACCGAGAGATTCGAAGTAATTGGCAGTTTTAGCAGAATACTTCTTCATATCGCTGAAGGTGAATCTTCGCTCTGACTTATCGTTTCCGACCCACATCATCGCAAGCTTATCGGGATTCTTTTCAGCGATTGCGTCAACGCAGTCAAATGCGAAGTTGAATTTATCTTCATTCTTAAATGATATGCCGTTGAACACACCGTTTTCGTCATAAGTTGACTCAATGAATTTATCGGCAACGGTTGTTTTGGGTGCCTTCGCAACGGCGGCAGCCTTCGCTGCAATGAAGGGTGCTTCGGGGTATTCTTCGCTGACCTGTCCGTCCTGAGGATTAAGAACAACAGCGTGGAATTCGCAGCCGCCCTCACTGACAGCAATCATTCCGTGAGGAATAAGGCTGTTATAGAAAATGGAATCGCCTTCATTGAGGATATCCACATGGTTACCGACCTGAACCTTAAGAGAGCCCTTTACGATAACGTCAAACTCCTGACCGTTATGTGAATTGAGCTTGATCGGAGCATTCTGCTCTTCTTCAAGATAAGGGAATTTTACCAAGAAAGGCTCTGCAAGCTTATCCTTGAACTTGGGAGCGAGGTTGTTATAAACAACGCCCTTCTTTCTGATAATCTTAAGTCCTTCACCTTTTCTTGTTATTGCAAATGAGGTAAGCGTGGTGCTTGTACCTTCAAGAATATCAACAACTTCAACGCCGCATGCTTTTGCACACTTGTAAATAAATGTAAAACTGAAATCAGTTTCACCCTCTTCAAGGATTTTATAATCCTCCGTTGTCACGCCTGTAAGCTTGGCGAGTTCTTCGGGTGAATAGCCTTTTGCTTCGCGCAGATCTTTTATTCTGCCTGCAACTTCCTTCAAATTGTAGTCCATTTTTTACTCCTTTCGTTTCCGTTTGTGAGACGATTTTTACCGTTAAGAATAAAAACAAAAAACCCGTCTCAAAACTAAATTTTGAGACGAGTTGTATAACCCGCGGTACCACTCAAATTGCGTTTAAAAACGCCACTCAACAGACTCTAACAAGCCCTATGCCTTAACGCAGCAACTACGGAAGCCGTCTACTTGCATAAGCTTTGGGGGCTTCGGCTCGGAAGGGATAGCTTTGAAACACTCCGCTGACGGCTCGCACCAAACGCCGCCTCTCTGAAAACTTTGCGAATCAGCCTTCTTCGTCATAGCTTTTTCTTGTTTAATAGAATAACACCTGAATATAAATTTGTCAATAGTTTATTTTCGCTAAAATGTTGCTGCTTTAAAGTGATAACAGATGTGTAGAAGTTACAGATAATCAGTTGTTTTTCTTCTTGGCAACATAAGTCACAACACTTGTTGTCAAGTCAGCAATACATTCATTTCTCGGGATATCATATCTCTGATTTCTTACCCCATATTTCAGAACTTCCCAATTTTCAAACGTTCTGTTTAATATCTCAGAAAGCTTATCCGTTTTCAGATTAACTTCAAACTGCGGATTAAGTTTCTCACCGTTGTTTTTATTTATTTCGGTTACCTCGGAATTTATAATAAAACAAGCAATACCGTTTTCTTTTATTCCTTTTTCAATCTCAAGCAACTTCTTTTCAAATGATTCTTCAGAATCTATATGTTCCAATGCAGAAACCGCAAAAATCAAATCATATTTATACTCTTGAATTTTAAAATCCTCGATAGGCAGTACAATTCCGTTTATCGATTTTTCAACTCCAAACTCTTTGGAATTCTTTTGAAGTTCTTCAATTGCAAATCCAAGTATATCGATGCAGTCTATACAACAATCTTTATTCTTAAAATTCAGCGCTATCGGAATGCAATTTCTACCGACACCACAGCCTAAATCAAGCACGTTTATTTTGCTGTATGTTTCAAATTCGGGCAACAAATCCATAACCGTTTTAACCGGTTTCTGCAGCCAACTACCTTCTTCAAAAAGCTTTGCGGTTGAATATATTTCAATGTGTGAATCCCTTTCAGCTTTTCTGATAGATTTAAGTGTTTCGGGAGTCATATTATTCTCCTTTATAGCAAACGGCGGGAGCAAGCCCCCGCCTTACCTGCAATATTTATTATCTTTTATCTGTTCAGTATTATCTCTTCTCTGAACATTATTGTGTGCCCTCGGCGTTCCGTCTTTTCAAAAAAGCAGTTACCGTCAAAAGGGCAAAAAAAATGAACAATGAATAATATTGCGTACAGACAGAATTTTCAACAATTGTACTCTTACACTTTTATATCTATATCACAATAATTATTCATTATTCATTTATTAACGCCTTTGATCGCGCAAGCAAAAGCGTTCTGGTGCCGGTGACCGGACTTGAACCGGTACGGTGTTGCCACCGAGGGATTTTAAGTCCCTTGCGTCTGCCGATTTCGCCACACCGGCATTCGGGCAGTTATTTACGGGCGCAATTATCCCGTAAAAACATTACCAGCGACATAATTATAAATTATTCTCGCCGTTTTGTCAACAGAAAAACCGATATTTTTATTATTTAAAAAAGTGATTTTGCTATTGCCAACAGACGGTTTAACCATTATAATGTAACTTGTATTTCTATAAAAAGGAGAACTTTGAAAATGAACATTTATCCCCTTGACCTCGCTCAGCTTATTAAAGAGCAGGATTTTGACGGCATTGTCGCTCTTGTTATATCAAAAGCTCCCCTTGTTTTAACGGCGCTCGGAATTATTGTTGTCGGATTTATTTCCAGCAATTTCATCGGAAAGCTTGTTGTTAAAGGTCTCAGAGCAAAGGGTGTTGACTCGTCTGTTCATTCCTTTATCCGAACGAGTGTTACCCTTATTCTTAAACTTGTTTTCATTCTTTCAGCACTTTCAACACTTAACATAGATGTAAATTCATTTATTACTGCTCTCGGTGCGGCAGGCATTACGGCAGGTATCGGTCTTCAATCAAGCATCAGTCAGCTTGCAAGCGGAATCCAGATTCTTGTTAACCATCCGTTCAAAGCGGGTGACTATGTTGACCTTGGCACTGTATGCGGCACCGTTCAGGAAATAAAGATGATGTATACCGTTCTTATCACGGTTGACAACAAAAAGGTTATTATCCCCAACTCAACCATTACAACATCAAACATCATAAATTATAACGCTGAAGACAGACGACGTCTCGACCTTCAGTTCTCGGTTTCTTACAGCACAGATATCAACGAAGCGAGAAAAGCAATTCTTGAGGTCGTTGAAAGAAACAATCTTATTTTTACCGACCCCGAACCCGTTGTTGCGGTTAAAGAGCATGGCACAAGCGCAATTATCTTCAACTGCCTTATCTGGTGCGCAAGCGATGAATACTGGAATGTTTTCTATTATATGCAGGAGGGTGTCAAGCTTTCTTTCGACAAGCACGGCATTGAAATCCCCTATAATCAGCTTGATGTTCATATTTCAAAGGAGTAATTTCTGATGACAAATCTTTTGATAAAGCTTTTCATCAAAGGCCATGAAAACACGGACAATGAAAAAACAAGAATAAAATACGGCGTTTTAAGCGGCGTAGTCGGAATTGCGATAAATATTATTCTTTCTGTTTTCAAAATGATTTTCGGAGTAATAACAAAAAGTATTTCTATCGTTGCAGACGGTGCAAATAATATTTTTGACGCAATTTCATCAATAATCAGCCTTATCGGATTCAAGATTTCCGGCAAGCCCGCCGATGATGAGCATCCGTTCGGTCACGGCAGGGTTGAATATGTTTCGGCGCTGACACTTGCTTTTTTCATTTTGCTTATGGGCTTTGAGCTGATAAAAAGCTCAATTGATAAATTCAAAAATCCTGAGGCAGTCATTTTCAGCATGCCTGCCGTTATCGTTCTTATCTTCTCGATATTCGCAAAGATATGGCTTGCCGTTTTCAACAAAAAAATCGGTAAAAAGATAAATTCGGTAACGGTTGATGCGGTTGTTACCGACAGCATCGGCGATATCGCCGCAACAACTTGCTCGCTTATTGCTCTTGTTGCTTCAAAATTCACCGATTTCCCCGTTGACGCAGTTATGGGTATCATCGTTGCCCTTGTCATTATCTATGCGGGCATAGGAATAATCAGAGACACTATGGGTCCCCTTCTCGGCGAGCCGCCCGACAAAGAAATCGTTGACAAGCTTGAAGAAGCCGTCCTTTCATATGAGGGCGTCATCGGAATTCATGATCTTGTTCTTCATTCATACGGTCATTCAAGAATTATCGGCTCGGTGCATGCCGAGGTTCCCGCAGACAGAGACATTCTTATCAGCCATGATCTCATTGACATGATTGAAAGAGATGTCAGAAAAAATCTCGGAATTGAGATTGCAATACATATGGACCCCGTTCTTATAAATGATGAACAAACAGAAAAATACAAATCAATTGTTCGGGATGTTATTGCGGAAATAGATACCGACATAACCATGCACGATTTCCGGATTGTTGTCGGTCCGACTCATACGAACCTTATTTTTGATCTGGTGCTTCCCAGAAAATCGGAGCTTACCGAGCAGGATCTGAAGGATATGGTTGAATCGATGGTTACGGCTAAGGACAGCCGCTGCTTCACGGTTATCAATGTTGACAGAAGCTACACAAAGTAAAGGAAGATATTTATATGCTGTATATAGGAATTGACCTTGGCACCTCGGCAGTAAAACTGCTGCTTGTTGATTCAGACGGCGCAATACACAATGAGGTTTCTAAGGAATACCCTGTTTATTATCCGCATTCCGGCTGGTCTGAGCAAAACCCCGAGGACTGGAAAAACGCAGTTCTTGAAGGAATCAAGGAGCTGACGGAAAGCTTTGATAAATCCTCAATTGCGGGAATCGGCTGCGGAGGTCAGATGCACGGACTGGTTGCTCTTGACGGAAACGATAATGTTATACGACCCGCAATTCTCTGGAATGACGGAAGAACCGAAAAAGAGGTTGAATATCTCAACAGCGAAATCGGAAAGGATGTTCTTTCGGATTGCACGGCAAACATTGCGTTTGCAGGCTTCACAGCGCCAAAGCTTCTCTGGATGAAAAATAACGAACCTGAGAATTTCGGCAGAATTGAAAAAATAATGCTTCCGAAAGATTATATAAACTATGTTCTGACGGGCGTTCACTCATGCGATTATTCCGACGCATCGGGCATGCTTCTTCTTGATGTCAAAAACAAATGCTGGTCCGATAAAATGCTTGATATTTGCGGAATCAGTAAAAAACAGATGCCGAAGCTTTTTGAAAGCTATGAGGTCATAGGTACGGTTAAGAAAGAATTGGCAAATGTTCTCGGATTGAGCGAAAGCGTAAGGGTTGTTGCAGGCGCAGGAGACAATGCTGCGGCGGCAATCGGAACGGGAACGGTCGGTAACGGAAAGTGCAATGTTTCTCTCGGCACATCGGGAACAATATTCATTTCAAGCGATAAATTCGGCGTTGACCCGAACAATGCGCTTCACTCGTTTGCACATGCAGACGGAAACTACCATCTCATGGGCTGCATGCTTTCTGCCGCTTCCTGCAACAAGTGGTTTATGGAAGATATCTTGAAAAGCAAGGACTACAATGCAATTCAATCAGAAATAACAGAGGATAAGCTCGGCAGAAACAGAATTTTCTTTCTCCCCTATCTTATGGGTGAAAGAAGCCCGATAAATGACACCAATGCAAGAGGAACATTCATAGGAATGTCTATGGATAACGGTGCGGCGGATATGCTTCAGGCTGTGCTTGAAGGCGTTGCATTTGCAATCCGTGACAGCTTTGAGGTTGCAAAATCGCTCGGCATTAAGATTGAACGCACCAACATCTGCGGCGGCGGCGCAAAGAGCGGGCTTTGGAAAAAGATTATGGCAAATGTTCTCGGAATACCTCTTGATATTCTCAAGACCGAGCAGGGTCCCGGCTATGGCGGAGCAATTCTTGCGGCAGTCGGCTGCGGCGAATACAAAACAGTCAATGAAGCCTGTCAAAAGCTTGTTGAGGTTTCCGATACGGTTTATCCTGACGCAGAGCTTTCAAAACTTTATGAAAAGAAGTATAATGATTTCAAAAAAATATATCCCGCACTTAAAGATGTTTTTTCAGATATAAGAAAGGAAGACTGACATGAGCGAAATTTTTAAAGGAATTGAAAAAATCCGATATGAAGGCGCAAAAAGCAAGAATCCTCTTGCATTCAAGTTTTACGATGCCGACAAGGTTATTCTCGGCAAAACAATGAAGGAACACCTTCCATTTGCCATGGCGTGGTGGCACAACCTCGGCGCGGCAGGCACCGACATGTTCGGCAGAGACACTGCTGACAAATCCTTCGGAGCAGAAAAAGGTACAATGGCTCATGCCAAAGCAAAGGTTGACGCAGGCTTTGAATTCATGCAGAAGCTCGGAGTTGAATACTTCTGCTTCCATGATGTTGACCTTGTTCCCGAAGCCGATGACATCAACGAAACAAACGCAAGACTTGATGAAATAACAGATTATATTCTTGAAAAAATGAACGAAACAGGCATCAGATGCCTTTGGGGCACTGCAAACATGTTTTCAAACCCCCGTTTCATGAACGGTGCAGGAAGCACCAACTCAGCCGAAGTTTACTGCTTTGCGGCAGCTCAGATAAAGAAAGCGCTCGACCTCACGGTTAAGCTCGGCGGTAAGGGCTATGTTTTCTGGGGCGGCAGAGAGGGCTATGAAACTCTGCTCAACACTGATGTAAAGTTCGAGCAGGAAAATATAGCAAGACTTATGCGAATGGCAGTTGACTACGGCAGAAAAATCGGCTTTACGGGTGATTTCTACATCGAGCCCAAGCCGAAGGAGCCCATGAAGCATCAGTATGACTTTGATGCTGCAACCGCAATCGGATTCCTTCGCCAGTACGGTCTTGACAAGGATTTCAAGATGAACATTGAAGCTAACCATGCAACGCTTGCAGGCCACACCTTCCAGCACGAGCTGAGAATTTCGGCTATCAACGGAATGCTCGGCAGCATTGACGCAAACCAAGGCGACTATCTTCTCGGCTGGGATACCGACGAATTTCCCTTCGATGTTTACGAAGCAACAATGTGCATGTATGAGGTTATCAAGGCGGGAGGTCTTACCGGCGGCTTCAACTTTGACGCAAAATGCCGAAGACCCAGCAACACTCTTGAAGATATGATTGAAAGCTATATTCTCGGAATGGACACCTTCGCTCTCGGTCTCATCAAAGCTGCAGAAATGATTGAGGACGGCAGAATTGACAGCTTCATCAAGGAGAAATATTCAAGCTTTGAAAGCGGAATCGGCGCAAAAATCGTTGCGGGCGAAACAAGCCTTGAAGAGCTCGCCGCATATGCTGCTGAATTAAAGGGCGCTGACACTCCCCTTTCAGGTAAGCAAGAAAGACTTGAAGGAATCGTCAACAGCGTTCTTTTTGGATAAAATTCACTCTATTTAGCGGTGTTTTGGCAAAATGCCCAAAACAATTGACTATATCTTGTAAATTTTTTCGTCGCAATCCCCTTCCCAAAAGAAGAAAAGTATAGTAGAATATATAGGTAAATAAAAATGCGGAGGTACAAGTCATGCCCGATTATCAGGATTTTACCACAATACCCGTAGGGCAGCTCGGCATTATTGCATTGCCCGGCTGCGAAGAAGTTGCAAAAAAAATTGACAGCTATCTTGTTAAGTGGAGAAAAGAGAGAGAAAGCGAGCACAAAAGCACAATCCAGTTTAACGGTTACGAGAAGGATTCATACATCATTGATGCTTCTTTCCCCCGTTTTGGAACAGGTGAAGGAAAGTGCGTTATCAAAGAAACCGTCAGAGGCTTCGATATTTTCATTCTCTGCGATGCTTTCAACTACGGCGTAACATATAAGATGTACGGCAAAGAGGTTCCCATGAGCCCCGATGACCACTATGCAAACCTCAAGAGAGCTATCAGCGCAATCGGCGGTAAAGCAAGAAGAATCACAGTTATCATGCCCATGCTTTATGAAGGCAGACAGCACAGACGCTCAAGCAGAGAGTCTCTTGACTGTGCAGATATGCTGCGTGAGCTTTGCCTGAACTTCGGCGTTGACAACATCATCACTTTTGACGCTCACGATCCCAGAGTTCAGAATTCAATTCCTCAGAACGGATTTGAAAACGTTCAGCCCGTTTATCAGATGATTAAGGCAATGTGCAAAAACATTCCCGACCTTAACATTGACAATAACCACATGATGGTTATATCTCCTGACGAAGGCGGTATGGGTCGATGCATCTATTTCTCATCGGTTCTCGGTCTTGACCTCGGCATGTTCTATAAGCGCCGCGACTATTCCGTTATCATTGACGGCAGAAACCCCATCGTTGCTCATGAATTCCTCGGCGACAACGTTGAAGGCAAGGACGTTATCATCGTTGACGACATGATTTCTTCGGGCGATTCAATGATTGAAGTTGCAACAAAGCTCAAGGAACTTAAGGCAAACAGAATTTTCATCTGCACATCCTTTGGCCTTTTCTGCAACGGACTTGAATCATTTGACAGAGCTTACGAAAAAGGTCTCATCAGCAAGGTTTTCACAACAAACCTTATCTATTCAACACCTGAGCTTCTTTCAAGAGAATGGTATGTCAGCGTTGATATGTCAAAATACTGTTCATACATTATTGACACACTTAATCACGATGAATCCGTAAGCGGTCTTCTTGACCCCAAAGACAGAATCAATAAGATTCTCAAGAAGTACGGCTTCCAGACACACGTTGAGTCATAAGAAAACAGTTTATCCCCGCAGTTTCTGCGGGGATAATGATTTTTACGGGAAATAAATATTCCGAGAGGTGATAAAATGGACAGACCTTACATAATCTGCCATATGGTAACATCTGTTGACGGCAAGGTCACGGGTGATTTTCTTTTCAGACCGGAATGCAAAAATGCAACAGAAATCTACTATGACATAAACAGAAAAACCCAATCAAACGGTTTCATCTGCGGCAGAGTTACAATGGAAGGCAGCTTTACCGGCGGATATTATCCTGATTTAGCAAAATATAAGCCGGCAATTCACAACGCAGGTGTCAAATCGGATTATATACCTGATGAAGAATATATGACGGGATTCTACGCCGTTGCTTTTGACCCGAAAGGCAGACTCGGCTGGAAATCAAACAAGATAGCAGACCCTGACGGCGACCCCGGATATGACGGCGCGCAGATAATTGAAGTGCTCACCGAGCAGGCGGACGACCGTTATCTTTCATATCTTCAGGAGCTTGAAATCCCGTATGTTTTTGCAGGCAAAACCGAAATTGATGTTAATGCCGCACTGTGCAAGCTCAAAAGCATTGCAGGCTGCAGCACTCTGCTTCTTGAAGGCGGCAGCATTATAAACGGTTCATTTCTTCGTGCAGATGCGGTTGACGAATTAAGTCTTGTTGTGGCACCCGTGATTGCGGAAAGCGACAGCAAGCCTCTGTTTGCGGACAGCATAATTTCAGACTATGAATTAACGGAATCCAAAGCGATAAACGGTTGCCTGATTCTGAATTATAAACGGAAATAATGCAAAAAAGACAAGGTGTTTTCACCTTGTCTTTTTTTATGATTATTTCTCAACAGCCTTGAAATACTTCTTGAAGCTTGTACCGTCTCTGTTGTCTAAGAAGGTGACGTTAATGCCTGCGTTCATAAGCAATGCGCCTGAATAAACCTCATCAGTATCTTCATCAACATAATATTTATCGAGATCAAGACCCTTGAGCTTGAGCACATATACCCTGTCTTCGTACTCTCTCATAACAACGCTTGTAACAAGCGCCTCATTTTTATCCTCGGACACAAACATCCAAGCTGCTTTATATTCATTTTCAAAGGGTGAAATGAGACGGTAAAGGTCGCCATAATGAATAACATCATAATATTTATGGTATTCTTCAACCTGAGCCTTGACGATTTCAGCCTCATTGTCAGTAAATTTATTGGGGTCAAGCTCATATCCGAAGGAGCCCCAGAGAGCAACATTGCCCTTGGTTTCATAGCCTGTTCTTCTGCACGCAGAAACGTGAGCGCCCATTGTAAGAGCGGGATAACACATTGAAGTGCCGAACTGAATTGTAAGGCGTTCAATGGGGTCGGTATTGTCGCTTGTCCATATCTGAGGTGAATAATAAAGCATACCGGGGTCAAAGCGTCCGCCGCCACCCGAGCAGCCTTCTATAAGCATATCAGGGAAGGCTTTGTTAAGTCTTTCCATAACCTCATAAGTACCGAGCACAAATCTGTGAAATACTTCTTTCTGCCTTTCGGGGGGAAGAAGTGCAGAGCCGACCTCGGAAAGATTTCTGTTGAAATCCCATTTGAGGTAATCAACATTGTTAACGGAAAGAACCTTATACATTTCGCCGAAAATATAATCACGGACATCCTGTCTGCTGTAATCAAGAACATACTGAAATCTGCCGATTGATTTTTCTCTGTTCGGAACATGGAGGCACCATTCGGGATGCGCACGATAAAGATTGCTGTCTCTTGAAATCATTTCAGGCTCATACCAGATACCGAATTTCATGCCGATACCGTTTATTCTGTCAATAAGCTGAGTAAGAGTGCCGCCAAGCTTTTCTTCATTGACCTGCCAGTCACCGAGGCTGCTTCTGTCGGAATCTCTGTCGCCGAACCAGCCGTCATCCATAACAAGCATTTCCATGCCAAGCTCTTTTGCTTTCTTTGCAAATGAGAAAATCTTTTCGCCGTCGAAATCCATTCCCGTTGCTTCCCAGTTATTTATGAGAAGAGGTCTCTTGATATTCTTCCACTTGCCTCTGAAAAGATGTTTTCTGTAAAGTCTGTGATAAATACGGCTCATTTCGCCGACGCCCTTATCGGTATAAACCATAACAACCTCAGGTGCATTGAAGCATTCACCTGCTTCAAGATGCCAGCCAAAACTTTCGGGATTTATGCCCATAAGCACTCTGCTGCCGCCGTACATATCAACCTCAACAGAAAAATCAAAGTTACTGCTGTAAACGAGATTAAAGCCGTAAACCGAGCCGCTGTCTTCGGTTGCGCCTTTTTTCACAAGTGCCGCAAAGGGGTTATGGCTGTGACCTGATGCACCTCTTTTGCTTGCAACAGACTGTCTGCCGCGAGAAAGAGTACGTCTCTCGAGACTTCTTTCCTTTCCCCATTTGCCGTAAAGGCTGAGCATATCATAATCGTAATCGTTGAAATCAACAGCACAGCTGTAAACTCTTTCAATATCAACAGCCTTTTCGGAATTATTGATAATCTTAACGCTTCTTGTCATCGCACCGAGGTTTTCAAAAACGGTATAATAAAGCACCGCCTGAACGCCCGTTGTCTTATCCTCCGTAAGAATTTCAAGCGTTGTTGCGTCAGCTTCATTCTCTGCATAAAGAGCGGGAAGGCCCTCGATTCCGGGCTTTCCTGAATAAATCTTATGTGAGACATAACGAACATCAGTTGAAGTGTTACCGTCCGCATTTTTAACGGAAAGAGCAGAAATTCTAAAGTCGCCCGTACCCTCGCAGGGATATTCCATAGCGGCCATATCAACGGTGAAACGTTCGTCGGTAACATTGATGTTCATAGGGCTGAATGATGCAAAATGACCTCTGTATTTGAGTGCAGTGACATTTACATCGGGAATTTTTGCACCGTAATAGAGATGAACAAGATAGTCTTCCTGATAAATCTCAATTATGTAGCTTGAGGTTGCAGTATCAAGCTTAAAAATCTTTTTTTCGCTGTCAAAAAAAATAGGCATTTCAGTTCTCCTTAATCATCTGATTTATTTTTTCACGGGTTTCAAGCAGCCATTTTTCGCTGCGGGGATAGCTTGTGAATTTCAGCTCCTGTTCCGATTCAATAAGCGCAAGAGTTTTTTCTCTGCCGATTTTACTCTCAAGGAGCTGCAAAGCCATCATATCCTGAAATCCGTCATAGAACACTTTAAGTCTGAGGCTGGCAAGAGGCGTTTTGTCCTCTGCAGGATAAACAACGAAAGAATCTCCCGACGGGAAGCTTCCTCCCGCATCGCTTATCTCATACGGGCTGATAGGCTTTACCGAATACTGAAGATTATAGAAATTATAGCCCCAATGCAGGAAGCCCTTTATATTGTATTTATACATCAGAAATCCAAGGATTCTGTTACGAAGCGAGGGCATCGCCATAAATCTATTGGGAAAATAACTGTCATCCTGACCACAGCAATAGTAAGTCCAGAGTTCAGGCACTTTACCTGCAAAATCCTCAATCTCGCTTTCGCAGGGAACAGGCAGTTTAACCGCTCCTGTTTTGTAAAACGAATAATCAGAAAGAGCATCAAAGGTTGCAAACCCGGGAAATATCTCATCAAAAAGAGCTGCATGTTTTCTGTATGTTTTCAGATGGCTTTTTGACGGCTCATCGGAAATATGAAGAAAACATTTTTCGCGTATTCCGTTTTTATCAATAAAACTTATCAATTCTGCAGCAAAATCACGGAGAAAGTTTTCGTATTTTCTTCCGGTTGATTTTGTTGCCCAGCCGAAAATCTTCTTTTCTCTGCCCTTTCGGTCAACAGCAATAATTTTGGGCGCATGCTTTGCTCCCCACTGGGTAAACAGATGGCTGAGCTCAAAATATTCAACGCCGCAACGCCTGCACATATCAATCCATTTCTGCAGGTTTCTGAAGTCAAAGCGGTACTCGCCGCCGCATTTACAAACTCTTACAAGCTGAACCGTTCTTCTCTCACCGCCAACCTTGGTATCAAGCGGAGGAGTAAAAAGCGGCGTCAGAATGCAGTTTACGCCGTGTTTAACAGCAGTTCTTATGAAGTTTTCATTTGTCTGCCAGAATTCATCGCTGAGAGCTTCGAAACCGTAGTAATTGCATAAGCAATCGGCATGATACCAGTTTGTATGAATAAGACTTTGTTTAGGGAGTTCAGCATCAATGACATCAATATCAATTTTCTTTGAATAGCCGTTTAAAAATGTCACTTCAAGAGATGATTTGCCGGTATATTCTCCGTTCGGCGAAACCTCAATCCAGATACTGTTCCACTTTCCGCCTTCAACGGAAATTTCGCCGTCAACCGGCACAAGACAGTCCGGATAAAGCCCCGATGTTTTTCTAAGAAAATACTCATCCGAATCATCGTTGCATGCCGTACCGACGGGAATGTGTTTAACAAAAAACGCTTCTGAACAAGCAGCAAGTCTGCCTGATAATTTCAGAGAAAGCTTCTGGTCGTCGGGCGAAAAAAACGCAATCTGAAACGAGCTTCTCTCATTTTTCAGCATTGAAAAACCTTTTATTTCTTCAGCGTTCGGTCTCTCATCATAAAAAACCTTTTCAAGGGAACTCAACACAAGAATTTCCATACAATTCTCCTATTTATTCTGAGACATTGCTCTGTCTTTTGCCACTGTTTTGTCGATTGCAGTTATAACAGAATTTTCAAAGCCTGTTTCTTTAAGACTGCACACGCCCTCGATTGTTGTACCGCCCGGTGAGCAGACATTTCTGATGAGCTCGCTGACGGAAAGAGGGCTTTCAAGCAGCATTTTTGCGCTTCCGAGAAGCATTTGTGCCGCAATATTCTGAGAAACATTTGCGGGAAAACCGTATTTTATCGCCGCCTGAGTGAGAGCATCCGCAAACATATAGGCAAATGCGGGAGCTGAGCCTGCAACAGCGGTAAATGCGGAGAAATCTTTTTCATAAAGTTCAATTACATTTCCGAAGCTTGTACATAAATCAAGCACAAAATAGATTTCCTCATCTGAAACATTATGGTTTCTGCAAACGGCAGTCATAGATTCTCCGACTGCAGCATTTACATTCGGCATTATTCTTACGACCCTTGCTTCTGATTCATAGCCAATCAAACAATGTATGGTTGATGTTTCAGTTCCTGCTGCAGTTGAAATAAGAAGAGGTTTGTTTTCTTCTAATGTCTCTCTTATTCCGTTTATAACGGTCGCAATATCCTTAGGCTTGACGGCAACAATAACATTTTCACAATCCGCTGCGACCTGATTTGCAGACTCTGCAACCGAAACCTTATACAAGCTTTTAAGTTCATTTAATCTTTGAGCATTCAAATCATATATAAGAATCTCATCAGGCGAGATTTTCCCTGATGTAACAATACCTTTGAGAATAGCGCCGGCAAGATTACCGACACCGATAAATCCGAGTTTCATATGATTCCTCCGAGAAGTGAGTTTTAAACTTTAAAAAGCACAAAGCGCAATTGCTCTGTGCTTTTTATAAATCAAATTAAAGCTGAGATGTGCAGTGAGGGCACTTGGTTGCTTCGATGTTGATTTCGCTCTTGCAATAGGGGCATTCCTTGGTTGTGGGTGCTGCGGGAGCTTCCTCTTCCTTCTTCTTTGCTCTGTCGTTAACGGTGTTGATAACCTTAACGAGGCAGAAGATAACGAATGCCATGATGAGGAAATTAAGAACTGCGCTGATAAAGTTGCCGTAAGCAAGAGTTGCTGCGCCTGCTTCCTGAGCAGCGGCAAGAGTTGCATATTCTTTTCCGTCAAGAGCAACAAACCAATTTGCAAAGTCAAGACCCTTTGTTGCAAGGCTGATAACGGGCATTACAATATCATCAACAAGTGATTTAACAATTGTCTGGAAAGCACCGCCGACGATAACACCGACTGCAAGGTCAATAACATTGCCCCTCATAATAAACTTTTTGAATTCAGCCATAAAGCCTTTTCCTTTTGCCATTTTTATTACCTCCAATTTTCATATATGTATTACTTTACCAAATATTTTTTCAATCGTCAACACCTTCAAGATTAAAATTCGGAATAAAATCTTCAGTTGACGATTCTTTGCTCTGAAAATAGCAGTTTTCAAATCCGAGGGCATAAATTTTTTCTTTAACAATTGAATATTCCCTTGCCGAAAGCTTCCTGTCTATCGGCGGCATATTCTTCGCTTTTCCGAACGGAGTATACTGTCTCATAACACTTATGTATGTTTCTTCAGGCAGATTTTCTCTTACCCATGAAAAAACCTTTGACGCCTGAGAAATATTGCCGGGCAAAACCATGTGGCGGATTATAATTCCTCTTTTTGCGATTCCGTTTTCATCAAGAACAAGACTTCCGACCTGCCTTTGCATTTCAATCACTGCTTCTGAAGCTTTTTCAAAATAGTCTTCCGCACCGGAATATTTAAGCGACACCGATGAATCGAAATATTTGAGATCGGGCAGATAAATATCAACAAGCCCTTCAAGCTTTCTGAGCATTTCAACGCATTCATAGCCCGATGAATTATAAACAATCGGAACGGGCGAATTATATTCTTTCAGCACCCTTGCAAGCTTCGGTGCATAATGGGTCGGAGTAACAAGATTTATGTTATGAACACCTTTTTCAATCAGCGAATCGAAAATTTTCATCAGCTGAATTTCGGTCACATCTTTGCCGAATGCACGGTGACTCACATCGTAATTCTGACAAAATACACAGCCGAGGTTGCAGCCCGAAAAGAAAACCGTGCCTGAACCTTTTTCGCCGCTTATGCAGGGTTCCTCCCAGAAATGCGGCGCAGCCCTTGCTATTCTGAAATCTTCATTTACTCCGCACATTCCCGTTTCAACGCTGCGGTCTGCAAAGCATTTTCTCGGACACACGGCACATTTCATTCATCTCACCTCTGCTTTAATAATTGATAAACATATTATACAATTATATTTTACAAAATCAAGTATATTTTTAATTGCATTATTTATAAATATATAGTATAATATCAATAATTATGGCGAAAGGGTGACTTTATGCTTCTGACTATAGATATAGGCAACACTAATATTACTATGGGTGCCTACGAAACCAATGAGCTCAGATTTGTTTCAAGACTTGCAACAAACAGAGCAATAACCGCCGACCAGTATGCGGTTGAATTCAGACAGATTTTCTCTCTTTATGATGTTCCCGTCAGCAGCTTTTCCGGAGCCGCCATAAGCAGCGTTGTTCCCGAGCTTTCAACAGCAATATGCGATGCGGTTGAAAAGCTTACCGGCTGCAAACCGATGCTTTTGGGACCCGGAATAAAAACCGGAATGAACATACTCATTGACAATCCCGCTCAGCTTGGTGCAGACCTTCTTGCAGGCTGCGTCGGTGCCGCTGCACTTTATCCTCTCCCCTGCCTTGTCATCGACCTCGGCACGGCAAGCAAAATCAGCGTTGTTGATAAAAACGGAGCTTTCTGCGGCTGCACAATAGCACCCGGCATCGGTATTTCACTCGAAGCGCTTTCCGCAAAAACCTCACAGCTTCCGAGCATCAGCCTCAAAACACCTGCAAGAGCAATCGGAAAGAACACGGTTGACTCAATGCAGTCGGGAACGGTTTTCGGCTTTGCGGCAATGATTGACGGCGTTTGTGAAAAGCTTGAAGAGGAGCTTGGCGATAAGATTATGACAACCGTTGCAACGGGCGGTCTCGCAAAGGACCTTATCAAAAGCTGCAAGCGCGATATCATATACAACGGCGATCTTGTTCTCTACGGTCTCAAGGCACTTTATGAGAAGAACCGCAAATAAAAAAACAGGGTAAGCCCTGTCACAATTTAATATCATATAATTTTTATTCTGCTAAATTATGCGTTGCATCCTTAAATTTTATTAACGAGGCAGATTTTCGTCAGGCGGTTGAAAAAGCGGAGTTAATATGAGATATTAACGAGCATTTTTAGAGCGTATGGCGGAAATATGACCGTTAAGAATGGGAGCAGCAGCAAGGAGGAATATAAAATGTCAAAAAAATCCACCATGAAGTCCAATCTCAGAATTGCACAGCTGGGAGTGATGAGTGCGCTCATCATCGTTATGACCTTTGTGCCGTTTCTCGGATACATCAGCTATGGCGGTCTGAGTATCACGCTGATTCACATTCCGGTCATCATCGGTGCTTGCGTTCTCGGCGCCAAAGGCGGCTCGATTCTCGGCGCAGTATGGGGCGTTTCCTGCATTATCAAAGCTATAATGGCTCCTCCCTCTCCGCTTGAAGGAATCATATTCCGCAATCCTCTGGTTGCACTTATCCCCAGAATTCTTGCAGGTCTTGTTGCAGGACTTCTCTTCTCGCTCATTGCAAAGAAAGACAAAACAAAGCATATCGCTTCGGGCGTTGGCGCTCTTTCAGCCTGCCTTTGCAACACAATTCTTGTTATGGGCGGAATCTATCTTTTTTATGGCGAAAAATACGGCGCAGAGCTTGGAATCGCTTCCGTTAATTTCGGAGGTCTCACAAACTACATTCTTGCCGCATTTACCGTTAATGCTCTTATTGAAATTGCAGTAGGAATTGTTATTGCAATCCCCGTCAGCCATGCGCTGAGAAAAGTTAAAACCAACATTTAAAGGTCGGTGAAAAAATGCCTATCAAAATAGCAAATGAATTACCCGCTCATAAATCACTCGAGCTTGAAAATATCTTTGTTATGACTGAGGACAGAGCAATGAAGCAGGATATCCGTCCTCTTAAAATACTCATTCTTAATCTGATGCCCACCAAAATCGAAACGGAAACCCAGCTTCTCCGTCTTCTCAGCAATTCTCCGCTTCAGGTTGAAATAGACCTTCTTCAGCTTAAGTCTCACAAGTCAAAAAACACTTCTGAGGAACACATGTTGAAATTCTATAAGACCTTTGACGAGGTTGAAAATCTGAAATTTGACGGAATGATTGTTACGGGCGCTCCCGTTGAAAACCTCGAATTTGAGCAGGTTGATTACTGGGAAGAGCTTTGCAGCATTTTTGAATGGAGCAAAAAACACGTTTACTCAACCTTCCATATCTGCTGGGGTGCTCAGGCAGCTCTTTATTATCACTACGGAGTCCCGAAATATCCGCTTGACGAAAAGATTTTCGGTGTGTTTCCTCACAGATGCCTTGACCCTCTTCATCCGCTGATGAGAGGTCTTGACGAGGTTTTCTATGTACCTCATTCAAGGCACACCGAAAACCGCAGAAGTGACATCGCACTGGTTAAGGATTTGCAGATACTCTCATACTCAGACCTTGCAGGTGTTCATCTGATATCCGATATGGCATGCAGAAACTTCTTCGCTTCGGGGCACTCGGAATATGACCGTGAGACTCTTGCAAAAGAATATTTCAGAGACCTGAATAAAGGGCTTGATATCAAGCAGCCTTTTAACTATTTCCCCGACTCAGACACAAATAAAACACCGATGGTTCAATGGAGAAGTGCAGCAAACATAATATTTACCAACTGGCTTAACTATTTTGTTTATCAGCAGACTCCGTATGACCTGAGTACACTTTAAATCATTTTAAAAACTATCAGGCAGATAAGGGCAACATGGAGAGCCATTTCGGCAGGCAGACCAATCATGAATTTCATATGCTTGGTTTTGTGCCTTATTGTTCTCATCGTAACGAACATAGGCAATGCGCCGCCGCAAAGACCGAGAAGCATAAGCGTTGCTTCAGGCACTCTCCATTTTCCCTTTACTGCCGCTCTTTTATCATGGACTGTTAAAAAAACGGACACTGCGGCTAAGATCGCATAAAAAATCAAAAAAAGAATAATATAATTTCTCATTCTTCAGCACCCCTTATTATATTTTATATTATATTGCGGCAGAAAGGAAATCCAATGAGAAAACTTTTTCCTCTGATGATGATTATATGCCTTTTGTTATCATCATGTCAACTGAATAATAATGCTGAAATTCCGATGGTGTCCGAAACAGAGCCATATACTGAGCCATTCACCGAATCAAGCACAGAACCTTATACAGATGTATTCAATCCCGAAGAAGAAACAACCGTGATGACAGAATTCACCTCTGCCGTCACATCGCTGACAACGCTGATCGGCTCATCAGTTTTATCAACAAAAGCAACAACTGCAAAACCCGTCACAACAAAAACAACCACCGTCAAAGCCACAACAGCCAGACCTGCCACAACAAAAGCAACAACAACAAAACCGACAGCAACTCAGCCCGCAGTTTCGTCAAACGAAATGCGTGCAATCTGGGTTTCCTGCTATGATTACACAAGCGCAGCAGGAAAAACAAGAGAACAATATAAAGCAATAACAGACACGATGTTTAAAAACATCAGCGATATGGGGCTCAACACCGCATTTGTTCACCTCAGAGCATTTTCCGATGCGTTCTACAAATCGGACATTTACCCCTATTCATCATACATAGCAGGCAAAGAAGGCGCAAGCCTCGCCTTTGACCCGTTTGAGGTTTTGCTTGAAAGCGCAAGGAGATACGGAATATCCGTTCACGGCTGGATAAATCCGTTCAGGGTTTCAACAAAAAAAGATACCGCCCTGCTTTCAGCGGCAAATCCTGCGAAGAAGATTCTTGACGCAGGCAACTCAGACGGCAGAATATGTATTCTCTCAAACGGCATTTACTACAATCCGTCTCACACAGAAAATCACAAATTGATTATTGACGGCGTTCGTGAAATAATCAGCAAATATAATATAGACGGAATTCACATCGACGATTATTTTTATCCATCGACAAGCACTGCGGTTGATAAAATTCAATATGACCTATATAAGACAAACGGAGGAAAGCTCAGCCTTTCCGAATGGAGAATTTCCTGCGTCAACGCATTTGTTTCGGCTCTTTATTCTGCAGTTAAAACAGCAGACCCGAGTTTAACCGTAAGCATCAGCCCTGCAGGAAGCTTCGAAAAGAATTATAACGAATACTACGCTGATTTTAAGCTCTGGTTATCTGCGGAGGGATATGCAGACTTAATTATACCTCAGATCTATTTCGGATTTGAACATGAAACACTCGCATTTGAAACACTGTTAAAAAAATGGGGAACCCAGAAGAGAAACTCAAAAGTAAAGCTTGTCTGCGGAATTGCTGCATATAAATGTGCGCTCAAGGACAGCTACGCAGGCGCAGGCTCTTCCGAATGGCAGAATAACACAGATATTCTTGCCCGTCAGCTTAAATCTATAAGAGGCAACAGCAATTATTGCGGCTTTGCTGTTTTCTCATATCAGGATTTAACGAGGAATGCTTGCAAAACAGAAATTCAGAATCTCAAAAACGCTGTAAACACGGGGAACTGACATGAAAAAGAACAAAATCTTAATGATATCCGCAATCGGCATTGCCGTTGTTATTATCGGAATAATAACGGGCATGGCGGTTACGGGAAAATTCGGAGAACTGAAAGAAAACTTCGAATCCGAAACAACAACATTCAGCGAGACAACAACAACCGAGCCTCAGGCTGTAACACGCCCTAAATCGCAGAGACCCGAATCTGTTGTTGCCGCAATTTATAATGAAATAACCGACAAATCAGCTCAGGATCTTGCAGGTTTTGAAAAGAACGGTTTCAACACTGTTATTTTTGATCTCACTCAGGAAAATCAGGCTGATATCGCTTCGCTGATTAACGAAGCTAAAACAAATGCTCTTTATTTCGGAATAAGGGCAGATATTTCGGAAAGCGCCGATTATGCCGTTTCTTTTATTGAAAGCAACAATGTTGACTTCGTCATTCTTTGCGGTCTTGACGAAACATTATCGGATTATTCCGAAAAAATGACCGCAATATGCAATAAGATAAAAACAATTGATGCCGCAACTGAAATCGGTGTTGAGCCTATGTACTGCTCAAAGGCGGAAAGCTGCGTTGTTGCACTCACCGACAGCGGTACTGCTGATTTTGTTTTCCTTGTTCAGAAATATAATGATGATGCGGGATTCTCTGTTTTTGAAAGCGGACAAGCTGTATGGAATGAAAAAACAAGCCCTCTCTGGCTTTGCCATAATCTGCAGAGTCTCAAATCATTTTCAACCGAAAAAGCTTCCGCAATGATTGACCTCATTGCTGCTTCCGCAGACATGTCGCTCTGCGAAGGTCTTGCATTTTATTATTATAATGATATCGCAACTGCTACAGGCACTGCCGCTGACATTGTTATGAACTATGTCAGAGAGCGAGACACCTATCTGCTTGACAAAGAATTCAAAATAAACAACTACAGCAAAACAGCTATAACCGTTGAGCAATCGGTAATTACTTTCAGAGGCACAAGCAGCCCCGCATATGACCTTCTCTGCAACGGAAAGAAGCTGAATGTTGCAAAAACGGGCGATTTCTCCGTTGACTGCAATCTCAATGTCGGAAATAACACTATAAAATTTGAACACAAAGGAAAAACCTATACATACAACGTCACATATAAAATCAAGCTTCTCAAATCCGTTTCGCCGAGCGCTGATATAACCGTTCCCGGCGAAATGCAGGTTGAAGTTTCCGCAATTGCGCTCAAGGACGCTGAACTTTCCGTTGCTTTCAACGGAAAGACATATAAAATGACGGAAGCACCCGCAATGGAGGGAGACGAGGACTCTTCTCCCGATACCGAATCAGACTTCACAACATTCACGGCAACTCTTGAAACTCCCGCAAGCAAAACATCGGTACAGAAGCTCGGAACATACAAGATTACTGCAAAATATAAAACACTTTCAGAGTCAATGACAGGCGCAAATGTCAATGTTTCGGCAAAAGAGCCCGATCCTGTTCCCCCGCCTACAACGACTCAGGCTCCTACCACAGAATCTACAACCGAAGAACCACCTTCATCAACCGAGCCATCCTCCGCTTCTTCCGACGAATCAACATCAACCGATACTTCGGAAACCTCTTCTTCAGAAACTTCTTCGGAACAAACACCCGGTGAAACGCTTGAAAAGTATTCATACCTGAAGGATTACGGTCTCGGAATGGCAAAAATATGCGAGATTGTTGACGATTATGTTGAGTCGTATCCGGGCAACACAACAAGTACATTCTCTGTCCCCGACTGCTCACCTCTGCTCAAAGGTACAGTTGACTATGTCAAATCAACTGCTGAATATGACGGCGACACATATTATATTTTAAGCTCAGGCTATAAAGTCCCCATTCTTCGAGAAGAGCGTCTTGCATCGGGCAGCGAAGGAAAGATTACTCATCTTAAAATTACTGACAGTGGCTATATAATGCCCAAAAACAGCATAAAGGTTGTTTCGAGCAAATCAGCTGACGGCAAAACAACGATTGTTCTTGACATGAACAGAGCAGTTGTTTTCAACGCAAAGCTTCTCGGTCAGGAATACGGACTTTATAATAACCGACCCGTTACCGTCTCAAAGATGACCTGCACTGCTCTTGAGTTCACCTTCAGCGACACAACAAACGCATCGGGCGACATTTCGTTTATGAATTCCGTATGCAAGAGCGCAAAATGGTCTTCGGATAAAGATAAATCAACCGTCACCCTCACACTCGGTCTTGCAGAAAAAGGTAAATTTTACGGCTTCCACTATGAGTATGATGACAACGGCAGACTTGTTATAACCCTCAGCCACAAGCCTTCTTCGCTCAGCGGTGCAACAATCATGCTTGACCCCGGACACGGCGGAATTGACCCCGGTGCGGCTTGTGCGGTTACCTCTGCATCACTCGGCAGTGAAAAAGACATCAATCTTTCAATTGCCACAAAGGTAAAAGAACTTCTTGAAGCAGAAGGCGCAACGGTTGTCATGACCCGTTCAAGTGACAAATGGGTCTGCTACACCGACAGAAACAATGCTGTCCGTGAGCGTGACCCCGACATGTTCATCTCAATCCATTGCGATTCAAGCTCAACCGCTTCCGCAACAGGCACATCGGCTTACTATTACCGAGCATACTCACAGCCTCTTGCAAAGGCGGTTCATGAAAAGCTCGTTAACGCTTATAAAAATGAGATTTACAAAGATAACACCTCCGTCAAAATCGACAGAGGCGCAAACTTCTATGCATTCCGCGTTGCAAGAGTTGAAGAATGCCCCGCAATTCTTATTGAATACGGATTCGTTTCAAACACCGAAGAATGTCAGGCTCTTCAGACCGCAAAAAACAGGGACATTCTTGCAAAAGCGACTGTTGACGGAATCAAGGAATATCTCAGCGTAAGCTGATTTCAGTATGAGTTTCCATGCGTTTTTTAATAAACGAACAAAGCAGGAATGCAGGTATACTGACCAAAAACCAGACCGCTGAAAACTGAGGGCAAATCTGCCCCATAATATTAAACGGTTTGTCGGAATAATCCCACACATTCCAGCCTGCGGCAACATTGACAAGCATTCCGACTGCGAATTCAAGGCTTGTTATAATCGTCATACCGAGCAGGCATTTTAACAGAAACGGTATATTTTCCGTTTGATTTATGAGGTTGAACAGAACGAGAACCGTTCCGCCCGTGAGCACCATTGACCAATGGGTATATCCTCTCACGGCAATCTCAAGCAAGCCGTAGGCAACCCCTCCGACAGCAAAACACATAAGATATTCTTTCAGCTTTATCATTCAATCACCTTAGTTTATAATTGACAAAAGAGGTGTTTTTATGCGGCAGATGACCGCTTTGGTAAAACCTGCTTCATCGCTGTGCAATCTGAAATGCAGCTATTGCTTTTATTGTGACGAAGCAAAAAACAGAGAAAAGAATCCCGCATCGGTTATGACTGCTGAAACCGCAGAAAACCTGATCCGTGAGGTTTACGGTTTCTGCGGCGAAAAATCAAGCATTCATTATATGTTTCAGGGCGGCGAGCCCCTGCTCGCAGGGCTTGATTTCTTCAAAAAATTCATTGAAACCGCAGAGCGTCTTTGCACGGACGGAACAACCGTCAACTATTCGCTGCAGACAAACGGAACACTGATAACAGATGAATTTGCTGAATTATTTAAAAAGCACAATTTTCTTATCGGTATTTCAATTGACGGTGATGAACCTTTACATAATATGTACCGTTCTGATTCGTTTTCAAAAGCAATGAACGGCGTTGAAATTCTCAGAAAGCATGGCGTAGAATTCAACATTCTTTCTGTTATTACTGCGAAAACAGATGCCGCAAAGCTTTTTGAATTCTACAAAAAGAATGATTTCAGAAATGTTCAGCCCATCTATTGTCTCGACCCTATGGACGGTGAAAAGAGCGGTCACAGTCTTGATGCAAAAGGGCTTGCGAGGTTCAAAAAGCGTTTTTTCAATCTCTGGTTTAATGAGATCTCTTCGGGAAAGCATTTTTATGTAAGAGACTTTGACAATCTTCTTTCCATGATAACAAGGGGCTTTGCCGAGCAATGCGGCGCAAACGGAAGATGCAACGCTCAGCTTGTTGTTGAATCTGACGGCACATGCTATCCCTGCGATTTTTACTGCATAGATGAATTTGAGTGTCCGAATATCAACTCTTCAACAATCAATGACATTCTTAACAGTGAGGGTCTGCGCAGATTCATGGAGTCAGATGAAGAGAAAAACAAACTTTGCCCCTCCTGCCCCGTTCAGAAAATATGCAACGGCGGCTGTAAAAGATACAGAAGTCTTTATAACCAGCTTTCGGGTTATTGCCCGATTATGGATTTCATCCTTCATGTTCTGGATAAGCTTAAAAGCATAAAGTGAGGTTTTTGATGATGAAAAAGCCAAATATTATATTCTATTTTTCTGACCAGCAAAGAGCGGATTCCGCAGGCTGCTACGGTCAGAAGCTGCCCGTGACGCCTAATCTTGATGCTGTTGCAAGTGAAGGCACTCTTTTTGAGAATGCGTTTTCATGTCAGCCCGTGTGCGGACCTATGAGAGCCTGTCTTCAGAGCGGTGTTTATGCAACGCAGAACGGATGCTACAGAAACGATATCGCCCTGCCTCTCGAATGCAAAACAATTGCGCACTATCTCAAGGATGCGGGATATGACACCTCATATATCGGCAAATGGCATCTTGCCTCAGACAAGGACCACAACCTCAAAACAAAGCCCACTCCCAAGGAACGCAGAGGCGGCTATGACTATTGGAGAGCCTCTGACATACTCGAATTCACATCTCATGGCTATAACGGATATGTTTATGATGAAAACTGCAACCGACTTGATTTCAAAGGCTACAGAGCTGACAGAATCAATGATTATGCGGTCGAATACATAAAGAATCAGAAGCACGAAAAGCCTTTCTTTATGTTTATTTCTCAGCTTGAGCCGCATCATCAGAATGACCGCCTCAGATTTGAAGCCCCGAAAGGTGCAAGGAAGAACTTCAAGGATTATGATCTCCCCGGTGACCTTAAGGGAACACTTGGCGACTGGCGTCTCATGTATTCATCCTATCTTGCCTGCTGCAACAGAGTTGACTATAATTTCGGAAAGCTCATTGAAGCTCTGAAAGAAGAAGGCCTTTACGATGACACAGTTATAATCTACACATCGGATCACGGCTGCCATTTCAGAACAAGAAACCTGGAATATAAACGCTCATGCCACGAATCCAGCATAAAAGTGCCTCTTGTTATTACAGGCGGCGGATTCACGGGCGGCGGAAGAATCAAGGACCTTGTTTCTCTCATTGACCTTCCCGCAACAATCCTTGATATTGCCGGCGCTGAAATTCCCTCTCATTTCGAAGGCAAGAGCCTCAAGGATTCGAAGGGACATGAAAGTATTTTTGTTCAGATTTCCGAAAGCCAGATCGGCAGAGCGGTCAGAACATCAAAATGGAAATACAGCGTTACATCCCCCAACAAGGATTGCGCTTTTTCGGATACTTATACCGAAGATTTTCTCTATGACCTCGAAAAAGACCCCTATGAGAAAAACAATCTTATTGAAAGCGCTGAGCATAGGAAAATCAAAGCTGAGCTGCGTGAGATACTTATTTCTCATATGAAAAAGGTCAATGAACCTGAATTTAAGATAATTGAAAAATAAAGCAACCGCGGAGTTTTCATTGCTGATACTCCGCGGTTAATTTTTTCCGACCTGTTGTATGCCCGCTGCGGCAGTTTATGCCGCGAAGCTCTGTGGCTTCCAAACGCAGAGCTTCATTTCTTAAATTGTAAAAGCGACTTGTAAAAGGATAAACCTGATACAAGTCGCTTGTTTGTTTTATTCTGTTATCTGCCTGTTGTTGCGGTTGTCTTGAGTGTTACGTCATGATATCCGCCTTCAACAATGCTTGTTGCAGAAACAACTGTGAGCTTTGCATTCTTCTGAAGGTCAGGAATGTTGAGCACGCCGCAGTTGCACATTGTTGACTTAACCTTATAAAGGCTCTTTGCAACGTTGTCGCTGAGAGGACCTGCATAGGTTACATATGAATCAACGCCTTCTTCAAAGCTGAGCTTCGCCTTGCCGCCGAGATCATATCTCTGCCAGTTTCTTGCTCTGTTTGAGCCTTCACCCCAGTATTCCTTAACATAAACACCGTTAACAAGAAGCTTGTTTGTCGGGCTTTCATCAAATCTTGCAAAATATCTGCCAAGCATAAGGAAGTCTGCACCCATTGCAAGAGCCAGAGTCATGTGATAGTCATGAACAATACCGCCATCTGAGCAGATGGGAACATAAATGCCTGTTTCCTTATAGTATTCATCTCTTGCCGCAGCAACTTCAATAAGAGCTGTTGCCTGACCTCTGCCGATACCCTTTGTTTCTCTGGTGATGCAGATTGAGCCGCCGCCGATACCGACCTTTACGAAGTCTGCGCCTGCTTTTGCGAGGAAGAGGAAGCCGTCACGGTCAACAACGTTACCTGCGCCGACCTTAACTTTATCGCCGTACTTTTCACGGATAAAGGCAAGAGTCTGCTCTTGCCATACGGTGTAGCCCTCTGATGAGTCAATGCAGAGCACATCTGCGCCTGCTTCAACGAGTGCGGGAACTCTCTTTTCGTAGTCAAGAGTGTTGATACCTGCGCCAACGATATATCTCTTGTTAGCATCAAGAAGCTCCTGAGGATTCTCCTTATGCTGTGAATAGTCCTTGCGGAAAACGAAGTAAAGAAGCTTACCGTTCTTATCAATAATGGGAAGAGAATTAAGCTTGTGTTCCCAGATGATATCGTTGGCTTCCTTAAGAGTTGTTGTTTCGGGAGCGGTAATAAGCTTCTCAAACGGAGTCATAAAATCTGAAACAGAAGTTTCGGCTGACATCCTGCTTACTCTGTAGTCTCTGCTGGTAATTACACCGAGAAGCTTACCTGTTGCGGTGCCGTCATCAGTAACTGCCATTGTACTGTGTCCTGTCTCTTCAAAAAGAGTAAGAACATCCGAAAGAGTTGCATCGGGCTTAAGGTTTGAATCGCTTACAACAAAGCCTGCCTTGTAGCTTTTAACCCTTGCAACCATTGCGGCTTCATCTTCAATTGTCTGCGAACCGTAAATGAAGGAAACGCCGCCTTCCTTCGCAAGAGCAATAGCCATTGTATCGTTTGAAACTGACTGCATAATAGCTGATACCATGGGGATGTTGAGGGTGAGAGGGCATTCCTCTTCGCCTTTTCTGAATTTAACAAGTGGGGTTTTGAGTGTTACATTTGCAGGAATGCATTCTCTGGATGTATATCCGGGGATGAGAAGATATTCGCTGAAAGTTCTTGAAGGTTCCTGACAATAAATGGCCATTTTAATACTCTCCTTTTCAAATAGATATTTGTCACCGCCGATTTGGCAGAATTGTTAACAGTTTTTTATCTACAGAATTTGGCAACATAGTTGTCAATACTGCTTTTTATTATCTCTATTGCCTTTTCTCTGTTCTGAATTTCATCAACAACGGTTTCCTTGTCCTCAAGCGATTTATAAACCGAGAAGAAATGCTTCATTTCATCAAAAACATGTTTAGGGAGCTCGGAAATATCCTTATATGTGTTGTAATTCGGATCATTGAAAGGAATCGAGATTATTTTTTCGTCAAATTTTCCGCTGTCCTTCATTGTTATCACACCGATGGGATAGCAGCGCACAAGCGTCATCGGATCAATTTCCTCGCTGCAGATAACAACAACATCAAGCGGGTCTTCGTCATCGCCGTAAGTGCGTGGAATGAAACCGTAGTTTGCGGGATAATGAGTTGAAGTGTAAAGAATACGGTCAAGCATCATCAAGCCCGTCTCTTTATCAAGCTCATACTTTCTTTTGCTACCCTTGGGAATTTCAATAACTGCGATGTAATCCTCAGGTGTTATTCTTTTTGGGCTTATATCGTGCCAGATGTTACCCATAAATCATCACCTCTGAAATTTTTAATTCTTTTTATATGTTGTGAATCTGAATCTAACTCCGTTATGCTCCTTTTCTTCGCCTTCGCATTCAACTTTCCATTCTTCGCTTTTATCGAGATCAGGAAAAAACTTGTCTGCGGGCTTCGCAGTATCAACTTTGGTTACATAAGCAGTGTCGCAATAGGGCAAAAGCTGCTCATATACAGAAGAACCGCCGATTGCATAAACGGTGTTTGTGTCATATCTTTCAAGCTGGATAAAAAGCTCGTCAAGCGAATGGCAGACAATAACATCGGGCGCACTCCAGCTTTCATCCTTTGTCAAAACGATATTCACTCTGTTGGGAAGTGCTCGGGGCCCTGGAAAAGTCATAAAGGTTGCCCTACCCATAACAACAACATTTCCGGTTGTTTTTTCCTTAAAGAATTTCATGTCTTCAGGAATATGGTTGAGCAATGAATCTCCGTTTCCGATTGCCCAGTTATTATCGACATTTACAATTGCTTTCATTATAATACCTTCTTTGGTTATACCGCAACGGGAATCTTTGCGGTAAATTCGTGGAACTTATAATTCTCCACTGTAAAGCTGTCTTTTGTGAATTTATAAAAATCATCAATGCTCTTATCAAGTGTTACCGTCGGAGCGTCAAAAGGAGTCTTTTCAATAAGCTCTTTTACAATGGGAACATGACGGTCATAAATATGAGCATCGGCAATAACATGAACAAATTCGCCGGGCTCAAATCCGCTTACCTGAGCGAGCATGCATGTCAGAGCAGCATACTGCGCAACATTCCAGATATTGGCTGCAAGCATATCCTGAGAACGCTGATTGAGGATTGCATTGAGCTTGTTGCCCGAAACATTGAAAGTCATGCTGTATGCGCAGGGATAAAGCGCCATTTCGCTCAGATCCTGATGAACATAAATATTGGTCAGAATTCTTCTGCTCTGAGGATTATGCTTAAGATCATAAAGTACTTTGTCAACCTGATCCATATCGCCCTCTTTGTAATGATGCTTGACTCCGAGCTGGTAGCCGTAAGCCTTGCCTATGCTTCCGTTTTCATCAGCCCATGAATCCCAGACATGGCTGCCGAGATCGTTGATATTGTTGGATTTTTTCTGCCATATCCAGAGCATTTCGTCAACAGCGCTTTTAAGGAAGGTTTTTCTGAGAGTGAGCATCGGAAATTCCTTGCTCAGGTCATATCTGTTGACAACGCCAAATTTTTTTATTGTGTGGGCGGGTGTTCCGTCCTCCCATCTGGGACGCACGTCAAGATCCGTATCCCAAACCCCGTTTTCAAGAATATCTTTACAGGTTTCAATAAAAACTTTATCTGCGTAACTCACTTTGAACCCTCCAGAACTTTAATATATTCTCCGATTCCCTGCTCAAAATTGACTCCGAGCCTTGTATCGGTGCCTGCTTCAAAAGTGCGTTTAACCGCACCGCAGGTAAAATCAAGCGCAATTTCCGTGCTTTCGGAAATGTCTTTTCCGTTCATATAAGCACCAAGCAATGCCGATGCAAAAATATCGCCCGTGCCGTAATATGTGCCGCTGTATCTTCTTGACTTGCAGCTGAAAAAATCATTCTTCATTCTGTCGTAAACATAGCAGGTTATTTCATCGTCCGAGGTATGAACACCCGTCAGAACAACCATTGACGGCCCCATATCGGAAAGTCTTATCATCAAATCTCTGATATACTCATCGCCGCAAGGAGGCTCACGGTATTCTTCGCCGAGGAGAAATACAGCTTCGGTTAAATTCGGAACGATTATATCCGCTTTTCTGCAAAGCTTTCTCATTTCCCTTGCAAACTCTTTGTTAAAAGTAGTGTACATAAGTCCGCTGTCAGCCATTGCAGGGTCAACCATAACAACACAACCGTCATTTTTGAATTCATCTATGAAATCGCAGACGATATCAACCTGCTCAACCGAGCCGAGAAATCCGCTGTAAATTCCGTCAAACTCAACACCGAGCGACTTCCAATGAGAATAAAAAGGAACGAGGTCGCTTGTCAGATCGCGGTAGGTATATCCTTTTATATTACCCGTGTGTGTTGAGAGCACTGCGGTGGGCATTGCTGCGGTTTCGATTCCCGCCGCAGAAATAACGGGGATTGCGGCAGTAAGCGAGCATTTGCCTATGCCTGAAATATCGTGAATTGCGGCAACACGCTTTTGCTTGACCACCTTCATCAGCCTTTCGGGTATAATTTTATATATTATACTCTTCCGTTCGGATTTTTTCAACACTCAAATGCAATTTTGTTAAAAATATACCCTAAAAGGTATTTAATGATTATTTTTTTGTCAATACCGTTAAAAAACACTTTACAGAGATGAAAAATGGTGTTAAAATAATTGGAAAAGGCAGTATGCCAAATAAATCTTCTAAGCAAGGAGCAAAGAAAATGAAAAAAATCATAAGCATCGTTCTTGTAATGACAATGATTTTCACCGTTTCTGCTACAAACGCTTCCGCTGCTTCGGCAGTCGGCGATGCACTCAAGCATGTCGGTGTTTCAATCGTTGACACAATCGTTACAACTCTTATTACAGCAATCAGCACCGTTATTCCCGCAACGAGAGATTTCCCCAATCTTGAGGAATACAAAAGCGAGAACTTCTATGAAGGAAACGATGAAATGCTTGACGAGCCCGCTGCAAACGCAGTATGGTCACTCGGCTACGCAACTGCTTCCGTTCTTCCCGATGACTGGCAGACAACCCCCTACTACCTCGGCGGTTTCATGGCTATCTCAAACGGCATGAGCAACCTCGTTGAAGAGGTTATGGACGACATGCAGGTCCGCGTTATTGCAGTTTCAGACGGTTCCGGCAGAGGTATTAACGTTTTTGCAAACCTTGACTCAATCGGTCTCCCCAATGCTGATATCAAGACAATCAGAGTTGCTCTTGAAAAAGCTGTAACAGATGTTGAAATAAACAGCGTTAACCTTTCATCAACTCACTGCCACAGCTGCATTGACACACAGGGTCTCTGGACCGAGCTTTTCCCCAAGCTTCTTAAGAACATCGGTAACGCTTTCATTCCTCTCGGCGAGATGGAAAAGGGCGTTAACACCGAATATATCAAGTTCCTTTGCGAAGTTACAACACAGACAATGGTTGAAGCTATCGGCAACATGACCGAAGGTACATTAACCTATGCAGTCAAGACACTTGACGGCGAATACTTCAGCAATAAGAACAGACCCTCAGCATCAGCTGAAATGTACGATCTCTCAAGATTCGTTTTCACACCCTTCAAGAGTGTTGATGAAAACGGCAATAAGGTCAACCCCACAATGATCGTTAACATTGCTGCTCATCCCGACGTTGCAGGTCTTGCAGTTGACGAAATCGATAACGGCAGAGACCTTTCCGGCGACTACATCTACTACATGGGCGAGCAGATTGAAAGCAAAGGCTATAACTTCATGTTCTTCAACGGTGCAATCGCAGGCATCTATATCGGCAGAGGCCCCTCGGGTGACGGCGTTTCAACCGACAGAAGAGTTGAGCAGTCCGCACGCTACGGCAGAGAAATTGCCAACATCGCTCTCAACCTCACAAATGACGTAGAGCAGATTAAAGCAAACATGACTCAGGCTGAAAAGGACACCATGGCTGCTGAAATGGAAGAAGGCGGCGAATACTACACCCTCTGGTACGAAGGATGGGAAAAGGTTGAAGAAACTCAGGTTAAACCTCTTCTTAACATCAGAAACAAAGAAGTTCTAATTAAGGTTACAAACCCCCTCATCAAGCTTGTCGGTAAGCTTGACCTTGTTAACTACGGTATCATCAAGGATGGATTCAGCTACTACATCTACACCGAAATCGGCTACATGGAAATGGGCGATATCAAGCTTGTATTCATGCCCGGTGAAATCGTTCAGGACCTCGTTGCAGGCGGCGCTTCACTTACTGCTGACGGTTCATTCCACGGCAAGGATTTCGGCATCCCCTCAATCTACGAGATCTTCGGCGAAGGCACAATCTGCATCGGTCTTATGAATGACGCTATCGGTTATGTTGTTCCCGACAATGACTACTCAATGGCTATCCTTGACGGTCACTATCAGGAGCTTATCTCCCTCGGCAAAACAACAGCTTCTTCAATCATGAAAGGCTTTGTTGAGCTTGCAGACGAAGTTAAATAATTAAATAAACTTATATCCCGTGCTTCTGAAACTCCAGAAACACGGGATATTTTTTATCTATCTGTATTTATAAACTCAAACGCATTTTCATTGTCAAAAGGCTTGAAAGCAATCTTGAAATCAATGACACCGAAGTCCCATTTTCTTTCAGGCTCAAGTTCTTCATAGATTCCCCTGCTGCCTCTGATATCAAGACGGTAGTCAAGATAAACCATTGTTTCGTCAAGAGGCTTCAGCTCATCGTTATGCTTTGTTTCTTCAAGCATGAGCGGAGTGAAATGTGAGGCGTTGAAAACAAATGTATCTTCACTCACAGGAGCAAAAATCATGCCCTTGCCCTCGTTGTTTGTAACAACGCCATATTTCGAGCCGAAGTGTGCGCCGTTTTCAATGGGTCTGATGTAAGGAACAAAATTATCGGTTACTGTTGTTGTGAATTTACCGTATCTCTGACCCTTATGACGGTCTGCGTAAGCTTCGCCGGGACCTTTGCCGAAGAACTCCATATTTTCAGCGTCTTTAAGACCAAAACGGAAGCCGAGTCTCGGCAGACGCATATTCATTTCCTTAAGAAGAGGATTGAACGGGCAGATAAGATTCATCGTTGCGCTTGCGTCGCCGAAGAAGCGGTAAATGAGACTGCCTTTAAGAACAGGCACAACTGCGGGGCCGCCGATTGAAACTGAGCAGATTATGTCAACGCAATTATCGTACTTTTCGATTACGGTTTCATATGTTTTCTGAATTACAGCCTGCATTGCGGCGCTCTTTCTGTCCTCAGCATCGCCAAGCTGGTTATAGCCGTGAGCCTTCCAGATTTCAACCTTTGCGGGCTCGGAAAGAAGCTCTTCTCCGTCAGCGACAACAGATGAAATGCAGCCGTAAGACTTATCAAATGTATAAATAACATTGCCTGCGGTGATTTTCACAAATCTTCTTCCCTCTTCAACAGCGGGCGCAACGGTTGACAAAGCAGTTTTGTTTTCGGCAACCGACAAATCAAACTGGTCAAAACCGACTTCAAAGTCTGCATCTGCCCATACTTTTGCATTCTTTTCCTTGAAATAAACGGTAAGGAAGCAGCAGCCGCTTTCGGGAATACTGTCAAGAATATCGAAACTCTTCTCACTCTGAGGAGCGATTTCTGTTTCGTCAATTCTGCCGCTCTTTACGCATTCGCCGTTAATTTCAAGCTTCCATTCGATATATAAATCATTGAGGCTTTCAAAAAATCTGCGGTTAAAAACAGAAAGCTTTCCGTTCTCAAACTTGGTTTCAAACGGCTGATATGCCTTTTTCATATCTGCGAATCCGGGACGCTCGCTTCTGTCAGGGAAAACAAGACCGTCAATGCAGCAAACGCTGTTATTGGGGTAGTCACCGAAATCTCCGCCGTAACGGTATGCATTGTCAGCAACCTTAACAGTATGGTCGGTAAGCTCCCATATACAGCCGCCCCAGAGAGCGGGATACTTCCTGAACATATCAACATGAGCATGGATATCGCCCGTTGTCATTGAGCAGACATATTCGCAGAAATAGAAGGGCTTCTTTGAATTCTTGTTTTCGCAGTATTTTTTTGTATAATCAAGGCTTGCATACATTCTGCTTTCAACATCGGAAATATCGGAATAATTCTCACCGATGGGAACAGCCTTGAATTCAAGATGAGCATTCTCATAATGGACAATCGCTTTGCTGTCACGGCTCTTTATGTAATTGCGCATTGCACGGTGATTCTTGCCGCAGCCCGATTCATTGCCGAGAGACCACATGATGACACAGCCGTGGTTTTTATCTCTTTCGAAGAGTCTTGCGGCTCTGTCAACATAAGCTTCTTCCCATTCATCATCGGTTGAAAGCTTTGACCAGCGCATCCAATCCCATGTGTCACGGTATTCAAAGCCCATGCCGTGAGTTTCAATATCTGCTTCATCTATAACCATAAAGCCCCATTCATCGCAGAGCTCAAGGAATCTCGGCGCATTGGGATAATGCGAAGTTCTGATTGTGTTGCAGTTGCCTCTCTTAAGAAGATTGAGGTCATTTATCATATGCTCTTCGTTGCACCAATAGCCTGTTTCGGGGTGAGAATCATGGCGGTTGATGCCGTAAAGCTTGACCGGCTGATTGTTGACATAGGCAACATTGCCTCTGAATTCAATCTTTTTAAAGCCGATTTTAAAAGGAATTACTTCACCCTTGCATGAAACAAGAAGAGTATAAAGCATCGGGTTTTCGCTGCTCCAGAGCAAAGGCGCAGAAACAGCAATATCCATATCTCCGCAGCCTGAAGCAACTGTTTCTCCGTTCGGAGCAAGCAGTTTATATTCAAAATCATATTCGCCGACGATATCTGCAGTCAGTCTGCCCGATGAGAGGTCATCGGAAAGAGCGGTTTTAATGTAAACATCGCTTATATTGCTGCTTCTTTCGAGAATATAAACCTCTCTGAAAATGCCTGAAAGACGGAAATAATCCTGATCCTCGAGATATGAGCCGTCGCACCATTTGACAACAAGCACATCAACAGCATTCTCACCGTCAACGAGCAAATCGGTTATATCAACTTCACTTGTACAGTGGCTTACCTGACTGTAAGCGGCAAATATGCCGTTGACATAAAGATAAAAGCAAGAGGAAACGCCCTCAAAGTTTATATAATATTTCTTTCCGCCCTTCTTTTCTATATTCACCTTGCGGTTATAGTGCCCGCAGGGATTCTCATCGGGAACATGAGGAGGGTCAAGAGGAAACGGATAAAAAAGATTGCTGTAAAGCGGAACATCATAGCCCTTTCCGAGCTGAGTCTGCCAGCATTTAGGAACGGGAATTGTATCGGTAAATTCAGCTTCAAGAAAATTCTCTTCGATATCCTCAAAGCTGTTATAAAACTTAAAATTCCATTCGCCGCTCAGATTCATGAAATAATCTGATGCATCTCTTTTCCCTGAAAGAGCAGAAACTTCATTCTGATAAGGGATATAATAAGCTCTGGGCTTTTCGCAGTTGACATGAAGTGTTTCAAGTTTCTTATGATAGTCAAATATTTTCATAAAATTCCTCCCTAAGGGCTTGAAATCGTTTTGTTATTTTATTATACTTTATAAAAACGTGTAATTCAAGGTGAAAGCAAATGAAATTTCAAAAAATCTTGAAACTTGTTACAACCGCACTTTTCATTGCGATTATCTGTGTTGCAACAATTGTTATTCAGATTCCGTCACCTCTTACGGGGTATTTCAATCTCGGCGACTGCTTTGTACTTATCGCCGCATGGTTTCTCGGCATCGGCTACGGCTCACTTGCCGCAGGAATCGGATCTGCGCTTGCTGATATAATTCTCGGATACACAATGTATGCTCCCGCAACATTCGTTATCAAGGCAACGATGTCAATTACCGCTTATCTGATTTACAAGGCGATAAAAAAGCCCTTTATCGGGAAGGTTGTTTCGTCCTTTACCGCAGAAGCGGTTATGGTGCTCGGTTATTTTGCTTACGAAAGTGTTATACTTAAATACGGGCTTGCCGCCGCTTCGGCGATACCGACCAACATTGCTCAGGGAGTTGTTGCAATTATTGCCGCTGTTGCACTTGCATCGGCAATGGAGAAAAGCAAGGCTCTCAACTCATTTCTGAAAGGAAGTAAATAACTATGAATATATATGAACAGGCTCGTGCCGCCGCACTTGAGCTCAAGGAAAAAGCAAATCTCAAGAAGGGCGACATCGTTGTTATCGGCTGCTCAACGAGCGAAGTGCTCGGAGAAAAAATCGGCACAAGCGGAAGCGTTGAGCCCGCTCAGGAAATTTTCAACGGACTGAACAGTGTTTTTGCACCCGAAGGAATTTTTATCGCCGCTCAGTGCTGCGAACACCTCAACAGAGCAATTATCCTTGAAGAAGAAAAGGCTGACTCTCTCGGACTCGAAAAGGTCTGCGTTGTTCCTCATCCTCATGCAGGCGGTTCGTTCGCAACAGCAACCTACCATTCACTCAAATCCCCCGTTGCCGTTGAAGAAATCAAAGCTGACGCAGGAATCGACATCGGAAACACACTCATCGGAATGCATCTTAAAAGAGTTGCAGTTCCTCTCCGCCTCGAAAATAACACAATAGGAGAAGCAAAGCTTAACGCCGCAAGAACAAGACCCAAATTCATCGGCGGCGAAAGAGCAAAATACGAATAAGAAACAAAGGCTGTCTCAGATGAGACAGCCTTTTTGATTACTTAAGCAGTTTTATAGTGTAACCGCCGAGTGTGTAAGTATGATCATTTTTTCTTACGGAACGCGGAGGATAATCAGTCGTTATAATATGTGAGCCGCAAATCTCAGCATAATTATATCTTTCATCGCTGAAATCCGGGTAATCATCTGCTCTGGTTCTTACCATGAGCCTTTTTTCGTCAACCGCTATCTTATTTTTCTCAACAGCGCTTGCAGGATCGTTTTCAATCATAAAAGATGCATAACTCTTGTCAACGCTGTCAAATTGAAGCATTGGGAACATAGCCTGGGTTCGGATTGAAGTGTCAGCATCTATATACCCCTGAGTCACATTACAAGGATGCATCAGAACGATGATTTTGCCTGCCGCTTCCTTTAATGTCGGCCAATCGTTTGCTTCTCTCATGGCTTTAAGGCTTTCATGTTCTCCCATAGCCTGCTCCGGCGTAAGCAGTCTGTCACCAAGTTCTTCTCTGAGCACCTTATCAAACTCCATGGCATATTCAACTGAAAAATCCTTCATATTATTTATCGGGGTAATATCACCCTTGGGCTCAATGAGCAGATATACGGGCAGATGATCCGGATTGTTATCTGACCACATTGCAATTTCTTTAAGAGCATTTGCAAAATTATAAGCACTCGAAACATTGTCGATTATAGGTTTGTGGGTAACGATAAAGCTTACGTCACTGCCGTCATCTACGGTTTCGATATCAATTTCAAGATTTCTTACGCCTTGTTCAAGCTGCTGAGTAAATGTATCCATCTCAAAAACAGCCTTGTTCTCCACTGCACCAAAGCTGATAATCTGAAGAGTTCTCATCAATGCACGCTTGGGGACTGTTCCCAAAAGCTGATAACTGTTGTGAGTTCCGAGAACTGCTATCTCGTTAATCTTTACATCCTCAGAGAAAGCCTTTTCAACATTAAAATCCGCAAGTTTTTGTTCGTCACAAGGGACATAAGAATCGGAATAATACTCATTTTCAAGATATTCAAGATGATTATTCTGAAATTCAATGTTTTTTTCTATCTGCACGAACCCCGCTATGCATGACGCTGCAAGCAAGACCAGCAAAAGCGCTGCAAGGCTTAAAATTGCGGCAAGAAATACTGTTATAACTCGTTTTATTCTTCTCATTTGAATTATTCCTCCGATTCAGTTATTCAAAAAGCTTTTGTTTTCGGATGGCATACGCTGATTAACAGATTCATTTTACAATAATCAGAGAAATTTATCAAGTATTTTTAAACATCAAGCCCAACGACGAGAGTAATCCCCCGCCGTTGGGCAACCTTTCATGAGTCTTATTTCTTTTCAAAAGCCGAGCCGTTGACGATACCTGAAGTCAGCACTTTGTTTTCGGAATTCGTATAAGTCGGAAGCGGAGATGAATTATTCTCATCAAAAACAAGGTTACCCCCATTTTCCGTAAACACAAACATATTTCCGTCCTCTGATTCAAGGATAAGTCTGCTGTTTTCCCATGAATAAACGCCGTTATATTCGTGAGAATTCAAAGGAGATGTAAAGAAATAAAAGCTTCCGTCCTGCTTCAGATTCAGATAAGGCTTTTTGTAATCAGCCTTGCTTGCGGTGAAGGTATAAGTCACACTGCCGTCTGTCTTTTTTGAAGCGGTTGAGGATTCATAGATAATCTGCATTTCGCCGACTCTTGCGGTTACATTGTCAATATGCTTTATTTCATTTTTGCTTATTTCTATCGTTGCAAACCAGCCCGCCATATCCATTGTTCTTACTTCGGGTCCGGTTCTTTTAACCGAAATATAAACCTCATTGCCGTTAATCATCTCAACAAATTCCGTTTCGTGCCTTACAGACCCGCTGCCCTCGGGGATATAAATGATTATCAAATAGTTTTTATCAAAGAATTCCTTGGTATATGCCGCTTTTGTCTGATTGAAGGACGGCATTTCATCGTGCATCTGATTATAAGTAAAAATATCCGAGGTTGCATTATAAAACTTATCAAAGCCTTCTTTGGTTTCAAACAGTGCGCAGGATACATGGTCAACACCGTCATATCTTGTATAAATCGGAATTTCAGCATTTTCCAAAAGAATATCCGTTCCGTTTTCAACATAGTTTACATAACTGAAATGTGAAACATATTCTAATTTCTCATCTGCAACAACGGCAATTGTTGTCAGTTCTTCTTCGGATATTTCGGGATAAATCCGTGTGTCGCCGATTGAAAAGTCGATTGAGATTGTTCCCTCAACTGCGGGGCTTGCAGTATGGGATTTGATTTTCGTTTCAAAACGGTAGTGACCGTCCTCCATTATATGATTTTTATCAAAGCCGTAATTTACAACCTTTGATTCGTCAGGATTTATTCGTATACCGCTGTTATCTGTCATATTCCACAGGTTAAAAACTATCAGACCAAGCTGTATCCAGTTTCCGTTTTCATATCTGTAAAGATTGTATCCGATATTATATGATATTTCCTTTTCCGTATCATTGAATACTTCGTATGAAATGTAAGGCATATCAACATCGGTTACAACTTCTTTTACAACTACGGAAATCCCAGGAATATCGCAGAAAGCAAATGCTTTTTCGCTTGCGCCTGCAAAATAAGCCTGAGCCTGTTTGTCACAGTCAGCATTCAGATTCTTTGCGATGCTGTCATCATTCAAAACTCTGGCTGCTGCCTGCCACGGGAATTTATCTTCAATTGATGATACATAATATCTTCCGTCTTCAGCTTCCCAATACTCAACATGGTTATATTTTCCCTCGTTGAAATCATACTCAAAAGTCAGCGCAATAGGTCCGGTGCCCCCGCCTACGCTTTCGGGCTCGCCGCCGAAGCAGACATATTCAGAATAAGACGCAACAAGATAAGAAGTGAAGCTGAATGTTCTTGTATCGGTTTTTTCGTCATATTCTTCTTCGTCAATATGATGAAGCGTCTGATGACTTTCGCAGGCGAAGGTACCCTTCATGTATCTGTCTTTGTTATGCTCAAGAATAGCGGCAGAAATTGCTTCTTCCATTGTCTGCGTTTTTTCAAATGTGAAAAGCACGGCAGTATTGCGGTCGCCGAGCCAGACCGTTTCGGTTTTTCCGAGGTTAACCTTTAATGTGTCGGTCTGATTATCGCCGAAATAAACAGCATCATTGAATTCAAGAGTCACCTCTCCCGTCTGCAAATCGGTCTGAGCAACCTCAAATGCGGTAAACCCTGAAATTGTCGCTTTGTTATTCTCATAGGGTTCGATTGTGAATCTTTCTGTTCTGGCGGGCAGCTGAGTTGTGCCCTCATAAAACTGAACCTCGGCTTTAAGAATATAACCCATTCCGTAATATTCCGACGGGCGCTTTGCAGGACTGGTAAGAAAGCATACAGCAGCAACAACGCACGCAGCAATAGCAAAAATAATAACCCAGAACGCAGGCTTTTTATAATTCATGACGCCTTTTATGCGCTCTTTGACTCCCACCTCACCGAATGCAAGCGGACAAACAGCAATTTTCCTGCGGTTAACGGCACAGTCAAGAAGTGCTGATGCATACTCCTGCCTTGCCTGATTATTCATCTGCGATATAACTTTTTCATCGCATGCCGCTTCAATATCACGGCATAAAAGCGCATATGCAACCCAAATCAGAGGATTAAACCAGTAGACCGACAGAAGCAGAAACCCCAAGGGCTTTATCCAGTGATCTCTGCGTTTCAAATGGGCGTTTTCATGAGCAGTAACATAACTGACTGTTTCGTCGTTAAGACCAAACGGGATATAGATTTTCGGATTAACAAATCCGAGAATAAAAGGCGAAAAAACATTTTCGCTCTGCCAGACATTGTCTCTGAGCAAAACAGCTGTTGAAACCGTCTTTTTAAGTCGCAAATAACTGAAAATTCCGTATAAAAGAATAGCGACAATACCGACTACCCACAGAATTGAAACAACTGCCATAAGTTTTTCTTTAAAGCCCGTTTCAACGGTAACACCCTCATAATATCTGTCTCCGAGATAATCATTTACGGGAATATCAATAAGGTTTATCCCTGAATTTATTTCGGCATCATGACGAGTGATAATATTGGGCGGTATTGTTTCCGTGCTCGGAATGAGGCTGAAAATGCTCTCGAAAGAAAAGGGCATTATAAGCCTTATTCCCGCAATTGCCCAAAGCGCACAGATAAATTTTCGGGGAACTTTTCTGAAAACAGCCCTGAAAAGAATAACGGCAATTATTATGTAGCTTGCGGTGATGCTGATATTCAGTAAATCAATAAAAAAATTCTCCATCCTTACCTGCCCCCTTGTTCAATAATCTGCCGTATCTCTTCAATCTCCTTATCCGAAAGCTTTCTGCTCTTTGCGAATGCGGCAATAAACGCAGGAATTGAGCCTTCAAACTTCTTTTCAACCAGCTCGTCAATTTCAGAAATCTGCGCTTCATCTTTTGAAACAAGAGAGGTAACGATTGTGTTTTCATTCTTGACAACTCCCCTCTCAGACAAACGCTTTATGACGGTATAGGTTGTTGTTTTTGACCAGCCGAGCTTTTCTTTGCACAGTTCTGAAAGCTCCCTGCTGCTTATCGGCTCATTTTCCCAAAGAATGAGACAGAATCGGTATTCGCTTTCAAAAATTTTGGGCGTTGACATATAAAAATTCCCCCTTGGCATTCATTCTAATGCATTAGTACGGTTTTATTCTAACGCATTAGAACAAGTTTGTCAAGAGGGATGCTGAAATTATTTTGCGGGCGATTCATGAATCGCCTCTACGGGTTTGTGCCGCTATATTCCCCTGCCCATTTATCAAATTCGGAGTAAGACAGAAATTCAAATTTTATATTTTCATTTATTCCGTTGAAAAGCTTATATCTGTAATCCCATGGGTCAGATACGGGATCACCCGTCCAGACATATGAACCGTACGGAAGCTTGCATACAATTACAACGCTCTCGCCCTTTTCAACCTGCTTAATAACATATTCATCTCTTTTTACAGCGTAGGTATGAACGGTTGAATAAACGCTGAATGCAAAAATAAAAATCGCAAGACTTACAGCCCAAGAAGAAAGCACAATTCCCTTATTCATAATTTCGCTCAGACGAATTTCTCTCTGCAGATAATCAAAAAGACTCACGCAAAAAGCAGACATCATAAAATAAGGCGGCATAAAGCATCTGGGACCTATGGGATTTACGATAAGCAAGGGCGCAATAAGAACCGGTGCGCTGATAAGCAGAAGAAGAATGCTGAACTTTTTATCATTATCCGTCACGCAGACAATCACCGACAAAAGCACGGATAAACAATATATGCAGACAATGAAAGCGAAAAATAAAATTGTCATATTACTGCTTTTTTCGTTTCCGACCGCAAAAATCCAATATGGAAACCTATTTTTTGCACATATCAGCCCTGCGGTCAGTACATTGAGAAAAGCAGTAGTATAAACAACCGATCTGTGCTTTGCATTTTCGTTTTTTTTAAGAAACGACACGGCAAGAATAACACAAAGCACGCTGATAATTATTATCAGCGGAATATTATTGACAAAAAGCTGGTTGATTATTGTTTCAAGATGACCTTTGAGGGTAGGCATAAAACCTTCACTCATGGCGGTTGAACGGTATCTGTCCTTCTGTGCGAGAACTCCCGAATAAGCGGAATTCGAAAACATAATCGCTGCACCGAGAACACAACCGACCAGATTTGCAATATGCGAAAGAAAAAGCTTTCCGTGCCTAATTCTTGTATATAAAGCAATCAAAAATGATATTACAACAGCATAAAGCGTTACATTTTCCATAAACAGAGTACATGCAAAGCCGAGAAGAAATGTCATTATTAGTATATATTTTTTATAGACGGGTTTTTCGCCGAAAGTATTCCTGATAATCAGAAAATATGCAAACACCAACAGAATCGGCGGAATGTAATTTGAAAAGCCTGCTGTCCAGACAACGGACTGAACAAAAACCTGCTTGGGAATGAGAAAAATGAGCAGAGCCGAGAACGAAAGCAATGAAATTCTGAGAGATGAACAATAAACGGCAGGCATCACACACAGACAAAGCGTTGAAGCCGCAACCGTGAGAGTCTGCAAAAGCTTGCGTCTTGTCAGCGCAAGCACGAGCAGATTTCCGAGATATCTGCCATTATAACCGTCAAAACCGCTCTCAAGCCTTTCAAGACCGATTTCGCTTCCCCACGCCCAGTCATCGCCCGAATACGGAAAAAGATATGCAAGAACCGCAAACGCAGCAAACAGAACTGCGCAAAAAAGAATGCAGGTTTGACCGCTTTTTAAGTACCGATTTCTATATATCATACACCCTCCCGTAAATAACGGATTACGCTCTGAAGATTCACTATATACAATTCACTATATATAATGAATAGAAACATAATTATTATTCCGTATTTATCCAAAAGAATGCAGAAAGCGGCTCGCAGGTTTTGCCCTGCAAGCCGCTGTTTTGATTTTTGGGTTATCTCCCCTGTTATGCAGTTTCTTTAAGCTCTCTCTCGAGCCAGATGCAACCGATATCCATTGCACTGTAGAGACCCTTGCGTTCAGCCTTCTTGACAATCTTGTCTTTCATTCTGACTGTGGGGTCGGTGTTGACAAGCTGAACAACTACTCTGTCCGCAACCTCAACGCCTTTGATTTCTCTTGTGCTTGTTATCTGCATTATAACTACATAAGGGTCGCTCATATAGCCGTAATAAACGGTTTTGCCGCTTCTTACAAGAGGTCTGCCCTTATACATAAGAAAATTATTTTTCTTAGCCATTATTCTACTCCTCCGGTAATTCTGTTATTTTATTCCGAGATAGCACTTTACCATAGCCTGAAGAAGCTCATCTCTGTCGAGCCTTCTGACAAGGCTGCGTGCGTTATTATGCGTGGTAATATAAGTCGGATCCTCCGAAAGAATATATCCGACTATCTGGCTTATTGAATTATAGCCTTTCTCGTTCAAAGCCTCATAAACTGCAAGAAGATTTTTCTTCATTTCAACTTCGTTTTCGTCTTTGATTGAAAATTTTATTGTTTTATCGGTCATTTCGGACACCTCCGTTCATTATATTATATAACACCTTTTGAAATAAAACAATGCTTTTTAAGAAAAAAGTTCAATAATCTTAATTCTTATGCACGGAGTGTAACGCCGATTTTTGCAAGATTTGCAAGAACGCTGTCAATCCAGCCCTGAACCTCTTCCATTTCAAGAGTTCTGTCCATTGCCGCAAAAACGAGGCGGACTGTTATACTCTTGACATCTGCAGTCTCATAAGTGTCAATAACCTTTGCGCTTTCAAGCTCTGCAAGACCGAGTGATTCCCAGCATGCTGCGATATCGGAATACTTGGTTTCGCCGCCGATAACAAGCGAAAGATCATAATAGGTTGACTGCTGAGTGCTGGGCTCACGGAAGCTGATTGCATTTGCGTTGATTGCGCTGAATGAATCCATATCAATTTCAAAGCATACTGCTGCCGCAACCTTATCAAACTTTGAGCGGTTTGTGGGGTGAAGGGCGCAGAGGATGCCCACCTTCTCGCCGTCAATGCTGATTTCGGCAGTATTCTTGGGATGCTGCCATGATGAAACGGGAGCGATTTTTGCATAGCCTGCTTTTTTCTGCTTGGTTTCGCCGACGATGCAGTTAATCATTTCAACCGCCTTGAGATAAAGAGCTTTTTCGTTGCCGCTCTTATCATAAAGAACAACGCCGAGACGCTTTCTTTCGTTGCATTCGCCGCTTTCCTTTGTTCCGTCAACTACTCTGCCGATTTCAAAAATACCGAATTTTTCTGCAAAATCCTTGTTTTCGCTTGCAGCAACAAGAAGAGTGGGAAGCATTGAATTTCTGAGAACGCCGTTATCGGAGTTTTCAATATTGAGAACTCTTACATTATCTTCAACTTCGATTCCGAGTTTCTTATATTTTCTTCCGTCACACCATACATATGAATGGATTTCGTGAAGCGCATATTTCTTGACAAGAATATCCTGAACTTCAGCATCTTCCATCTTTGCATAATCATTGGGAACGGGCTTGAGGGGGCTGCGGGTTGTTGTTATATCAAAGTTATCATAGCCGTAAATTCTGGTGATTTCCTCGATGATATCAGCCTTGATTGTAACATCCTTTGTTGCTCTCCATGAGGGAACCTTTACTGTATAGTTGCCGTCTGCATAGTCAACGCCGAAGCCGAGAGCGGTAAGAGTTTTGTTAATCTGCTCATTGCTGATGTCGATGCCGGTGTAGCGGTCAACATACTTCTTATCAAATGAAAGCGAGATTTCGGGATACTTTCTTACATACTTATCGGTAAGCTTTGAAGCAACCTTTGCGCCCTCATCAATTTCCTTGACAAGCTGAACAAATCTGCCAACAGCGTCAAGAGTAAGCTCAGGATCAAGCATTTTCTCATATCTTGCGCTCGCGTCGGTTCTGTGACCGAGTCTTGACGAAGATTTACGGATGCTTACGCCGTCAAAGTTTGCACTTTCGAGAACAACGGAGCCGGTATCCTCAACGATTTCGGATTCAAGACCGCCCATGATACCTGCAATACCTACGGGAGTGTCACCGTTGCAGATCATAAGAGTTTCTTCGTCAATGTCTCTTTCAACGCCGTCAAGAGTCTTGAACTTAATCTTCTCCTTGGGAGTTGTTACAACAATGTTATCAATTGCGCTGCCTGCAAATGCATGAGTGGGCTGACCTATTTCAAGCATGATGTAATTTGTTACGTCAGCGAGAAGATTGATTCCTCTCATTCCGCAGTAGTAAAGACGGATTCTCATATCAAGAGGGCTCTTGTTCTTTGTGATGTTATCCATCTTGATGCAGGAATATCTGTAAACAAGGTCTTCTCTGCCAACGGTAACATCGACTGCTTCATCGCCGTCATATGAAAGGTCGCCAAGCTTGAGAGGCTTAAGCTCTCTGCCTGTGAGTGCAGCAAACTCTCTTGCGATGCCGTAATGACCCCAGAGGTCGGGGCGGTTGGTGAGCGACTTGTTGTCAACTTCAAAAATGATATCGTCAATGGGGAAGATATCCTTTATGTTTGTGCCGTTCTTGAGGGAAGGATCAAGCTCCATGATGCCCGAATGGTCATCGCTGATGCCGAGTTCCTTTTCAGAACAGCACATACCCTCTGACTCATAGCCTGCAACGGTCGCAATCTTGATTTCACCGCCGCAAACTCTGCCGCCGGCAAGGGCAAGAGCAACTTTCTGACCTACAGCAACATTGGGTGCGCCGCAAACGATGTTGCAAACTTTTTCGCCTGCATCAACTTTAAGAAGATGAAGCTTGTTTGAGTTGGGATGATTTTCAACCGAAAGGATTTCACCGACAACAACATTCTGAATATCGGCGCCCTTTTCGATTATATCTTCAACCTCTGCGGTTGCAAGAGTGAAGCTTTCGATAAGCTTCTTTATATCAATTCCGTCAAGATTGACATAATCTTTAATCCAATTTATTGAAACAAACATTGCTTATGCCTCCTTGCTTTCGTTTTCGGGTCTTGTGAAGGATTTTTCGGTGAACTGAGAAAGTGACTTGAGGTTGCCGCTGTTGAACACACGGATATCCTTAACGCCGTATCTCATCATTGCAAGTCTGGTCATACCGAGACCGAAAGCAAAGCCGATATACTTCTCGGGGTCAATTCCTGCTGCAGTCAGAACATTGGGGTGAATCATGCCGCAGGGGCAAAGCTCAAGCCAGCCTGAATCCTTGCAGGAGGGGCAGCCCTCACCGCCGCAGATAAGGCACTGAATGTCAAGCTCGAAGCCGGGCTCAACGAAGGGGAAGAAACCGGGGCGGAGTCTGACCGTAATATCTCTCTGGAAAACTTCGGAAAGCATTGTTTTCATGAAGTAAATAAGGTTTGAAATTGAAATGTCCTTATCAACCATGATGCCTTCCATCTGGAAGAAGGTGTTTTCGTGGCATGCGTCAATTTTTTCATTTCTGAAGCATCTGCCGGGGAAAATAGCTCTGATGGGATTACCCTTTTCAAGAGAATCCTTGTATTTTCTGAGAATGGTATTCTGAGCTGCAGAAGTATGAGTCTTGAGAAGCTGACCCGAGCTGAGATAATAAGTATCCTGCATATCTCTTGCGGGATGATGCTTGGGAATGTTAAGAGCCTCAAAGCAGTTATAGTCATCTGTGATTTCCGAATAGTCCTCGATTGAGAAGCCCATGCTCAGGAAGATGTTTTCGACCTCTCTGCGCACGAGAGTGATGGGGTGATATGAACCGAGATCATTATCGGTAGGCATGGATTCGTCATAGCTTTCCGCTGCGTCAATAAGTCTCTGCTCTTCAAGCTTTTTAAGCTCTTCAAGCTTTGAAGCGATTGCGCTTTCAACAAACTGCTTGACCTCGTTTATTTTCTGACCTGCTTCTTTTTTCTGTTCGTTGGGAACGTTGCGAAGCTCCTGCATAAGAGCGGCAACAGAGCCCTTTTTGCCGAGAAACTCGATTCTCAGCTGCTCAACCTCAGCCGTGAGGCTGACAGCAGCGATTTTTTCTTCAAAAAGCTGCTTCAATTCAAGGGTTTTCTGAGTCATTTTTATATCATCCTTTCATTATTTACGGAATTGAAAATTAAAAATCCCCCATCATCATAAGATGACGAGGGACGAATAAAATCCGCGGTACCACCCTGCGTTCCCGAAATAATCGGGCACTTGACTGCCGTAACGGGGCAAGCCGTTGAAGCCTACTGATTATTTCAGCCTCACCGCTCACGGGTGAACTTCGGCATTCCGTGCATAATCCGCTCTCAGCCGCTGACGGATTTTCTCTTTGATGCACCTAAAAAATGCTTACTCTCCCGATCACTGCGTTTTAATATCTTTGATAGTGTATCATATATATTTTTATTTTTCAAGTATAAATTTGATTTTATTTTGTGACAAAAATTTTAATTTTATATTGAAATTATGTTTGCAAGGTGTTAGAATATTTGAGGATAAGTTAAAGGGAAACAAGGTCCGGTTATATGGCTGCAGTTTTCCAGATTCAACGAAAGGATAATGCTACTATGGATTACAAAATGATTCTCACCCAGGAAGAGCAGGACATTCTCAACGGCTCCAAGGGCGAAACCATGGCAAAGGTTATGAAAACCCTTGTTCTTTACGGTGACGCTTTCGGCGCAACAAAGATGGTTCCTGTTGAAAGCAAGATGGGCCACCTCGTTACAAGCTTCGGTCTTAAGGTTATGAAGCCTGTTTATGATCTTATGGATCAGCTTATTGAAGGCGGCGCACTCTCTCAGCAGAAATTCTCTGTTGACCCCAAGCCTCTTGACAAAAACGTTCCCGCAAACTTCCTTCAGAAGCTTATTTTCAATAAGTTTATGTACAGCATGCAGGACAGCTACGATGCTCAGCTTTCAAAGCTCGGACTTATTGACGATAAGTCATACACCTGCACATGCTATATGGACGAAGTAGGCAATGTTCCCAAGAAGGGCGAAGTTCTTTCATGGGCAGAGTCATCAGCTGTTGTTTTTGCTAACTCCGTTCTCGGCGCACGCTGCAACAGAAACTCAGGCATTATCGAGCTTTTCGGCTCAATCGTAGGCAGAGTTCCCTATTTCGGTCTTGTTACCGACGAAGGCAGAAAGGCAACATGGATTGTTGAAGTCAAGACAACCAAGAAGCCCGAAGCTCAGATTCTCGGCTCCGCAATAGGCATGAAGGTTATGGAAGATGTTCCCTTCATCAAGGGTCTTGACAAGTGGATCGGCACCGAGCTTGACGGCGACACAAAAGCATACCTCAAGGACTTCGGCGCTGCAACCGCTTCAAACGGCGCTGTAGGTCTTTACCACGTTGAAAACCTTACTCCCGAAGCTGTTGAGTCAGGCGAAAGCCTCATCGCTGAAGGCGCTCAGGTTTATGTTGTTGACGATGCAGAGCTTGAAAGAGTTCAGGCTAACTACCCCGTTATGTGGAAAGACAAGAATGCCACACCCAAGCTTTGCTTCATCGGCTGCCCCCATCTTTCACACGCTCAGCTTATCGAGTGGACAGACAACGTTGTTGCAGGTCTTAAGAAGAACGGTCTCAAGAAGGTTTCCGTTCCCACAGTATTCACCGCCGCTCCCGCAGTTGTTGAAGAATTCAACAAGACTCCCTATGCTGCAAAGCTTAAGGCAACAGGCGTTATTCTCAGCTACATCTGCCCGCTTATGTATATGAACAATCCTCTTTGCAAGAAGATGCCCGTTATCACAAACTCAAACAAGCTCAGAACATACACAACTTCCCGTTACTACAAGAGTGACGAGATTCTTGACATAATCACAAAGGAGGTAAAGTAAGATGAAACAGTTTAAAGGACGCCCCGTATGTGCAGGCTCCTGCACAGCTACCGCTCTTGTTTCTCACGGCGGTTTCAACACTCTTGCCTCTTTCCAGAACGCACTTCAGTTCGGCGATAAGGAAGCAAAATGCGGCGATCAGAACAACGCTGACCTTTACGGCAAGCCCATGGTCGGAACAGCACTCTGCCTCCCCCAGACAATCGGCTCAACAACAGGCGGCATGGTTCTCTACTGCGCAAACGTTATGAAGAGAAACCCCAAATGCATGCTTTTCTCAGAGCATATTGACTCCCTTGCATGCGCAGGCGCAGTTCTCGGCGCCGTATGGGCAGAAGAGCCCATGATTACTGTTGACTGCCTCGGTCAGGAATTCCTTGACTACGTTAAGGACGGAATGAAGATTACCGTTGCAGAAGACGGAACAGTTACAGTTGAATAAGCATTAAGACATAACATACCCCGAAGATTCGGTTTGAAATCTTCGGGGTATCTTTTTATATACTCTTGATTGCTTCGGGAATTGTTTTTGTTAATCCAAACAGTTTTTTGAAAAATGCGATAAACTTATCAAAAAAGCCTGCTTTTGAGGTCATTTCCTGCTTATCGGCAGAAACGATATTGCCCTCTGCGTCATAAACAATGGCGGTGAAGATTGTGTCGCCGCTCTTGTCGGGTGAAATTGTGCAGGTTGTTCCGAATGAAGATACGGAATATGTGAAGTTTTCGTTGCTTGCATACCATTTAACCTTGCCGCCCTCGGGGATTTTTGCAGGGTCAACGTGAAGAACAATTGAGTCGCCGTAGCTGATTATTGTTTCAGTGGGTGTGGGCATAAGGTTGTTATCGGTTAAAGATGAATCATAAACGGGTGTGTTATCGGGAATTTCCGTTGAGCCGCCGCTATATCTGTAGTTATAATGAACCTTTGCAGTTAAAATAGTTCCGTTATTTGAACCTATTCCGACATTTTTCCAATCAGTTTTTGAGCCTTCATAAAAAACATCCTTGATATTATCGCATGCGGGAAAAACATTTGAGCCGATTACCGTTAAGCTTTTGGGAATTGTTATACTTTTAAGATTTGTGCAACCGGAGAATGCGGCTGCTTCAATGTTTGTTATGCCTTTGCCGATTGTTATACTTTCAAGGTTCTCACAAAAAGCAAATGCTGCAAAACCTATGCCGGTTACGCTATCGGAGATTACATAACTTGTTCTTGTGTCAGCAATAGGATACTGTATTATTTTTGTTTTAGCTTTATTATATAATACTCCATTTTCATCGCTTGAAAATGCAGTGTTTTCAGAATCTACCGTTATATTTTTTAGGCTTAAGCAATAAGCGAATGCCATATCCCCAATGCTTGTTACGCCTTTACCGATTGTTATGCTTTCAAGGCTTAAGCAATAAGCGAATGCCATATCCCCAATGCTTGTTACGCCTTTACCGATTGTTATGCTTTCAAGACTTGAGCAATAGGCGAATGCCATATTCCCAATGCTTGTTACGGGATAACCGCCGAGGGTTGAGGGAATAACAATATCTCCGCTGATTGATGTGTCAGCATTTGTTATTGCTGCTTCGCCATTCGAAACAGAATATGTGTAATATCCTTCTTTTGCCGCCTCTGCTTTGGTGGCGAAAAGATTGATTTCGGGCAGTTCAAGACCGATGAACCCCGCAAGGGGTGCTGCGCCGAAAAACATAACGGCAACGAGCAGAATTGATATTGCTTTTCTGAATGCTTTTTTCATAAGTACAACCTCCGTATATCAAATTATTCAAGATATTCTTTCAGTTTTTCAATGCATTTTTTTGTATCTTTTACGCCGATGTCATAGACTGCCTGCAGACGCTCAGGGTTCTTTTCAACCCTGCTCAGCTTAAGCTCTTCAGACGGTCTGATAACAAATATCTTCCCCTCTTTTTCAAGCTTTTCAACCAAATCAATCTGTCTGTTATATTCGGCATTTCTTCTGTCAAGAGCTTCAACAAGCTTGGGATATTTGCGGTAGAAAAACTTTGCGGGCGCCATTCCTTTTTCTTCTTTGCGATAGCCCGCATGCCGTGTCAGAACAACAACAATCTTTCCGTAACCCATTTCGGTTATCTTTTCAATGGGAATACTATCGGCAATTCCGCCGTCAAGATATTTTTTTTCGCCGATTTCAACGGGTCTCGAAACAAACGGAAGCGAGCCCGATGCACGGAGAATATCCATCTGCGCTTCAAGGTCGGTAAGCCTGATATATTCAGCCTCACCCGTTTCAAGGTTGGTTACAACGCAGTAAAAATCTTCGGGTGTGTTCATATATGTTTCGTTATCGAAAATATCAAGCTCTTTCGGAATTGTAATATAACAGAATTCTCTGTTGACAAGATCGCCCGTAGTTATCAGCGAATAAAAACTCATATATCTTTTATCCCTGACATACTTAAGGTTATAACGCAGCGTTCTGCCCCTCTGACGGGATTTGTAGCCCGTGCTGAAAAGAGCACCTGCCGAAACGCCCATAATGCAGTCTGTTCTGATATCTTCGTCCATGAAAACATCAAGCACACCTGCAGTATAAAGCCCTCTCATTCCTCCGCCTTCAAGCAGAAAGGCTGTTTTTTCTTTATTTTCCATCTTTCCGACCTTCTTTATTTCAGAATTCGCACACTTTGTTTACAATGAACTTTGAATCGCTGTAGGTTTTTGCACCCGATTCAAAGATTCCGAGCACCTTACCGTTTCTGTCATCGATGCCCTCAAGCATGGGAGGCTGACAGAGATTTTCTGTTCTGTCAGATTTTTTCAGATGATAAGCGGGAATCTTTTTGCCGTCATAATCAATCTCAAAATCAGCTTCGCCCGCAGTCACATCGTCATAAATCTTAAGATATGAATTATTGTTTCTGCCGAAAGAGGTTGCAAGAGCAAATCCGCCGTTTTCCGTTCTTGCGAAGCCCTGAACGCTGTTTGGCGTTGTAAGAGCATAGGCGGGAACGCTGATTGCTTCCTGCCCTTTTGAAAAATCAGCTGCAATATCGCTGAGTTTATATGCGTTGCAACGGCTGTAGGTTGTTTCAAAAAGCGAAATTTTCATATGATGAGATGCATCCGTATCATAGCTTCCGTCGCTGTCAAAGACATAGAATTCGCCCGCATAGAGATACTCACCGTCGCTGTTGAGATATGAGCATTTGACATCAGTAAGAATACTGCTTATAAGATAAAGATTGCCGCCGTCGGGTGCAAGAGCAAGCTCGGCAAGAGTAAGTCTGTAAATCTTTGAGCCGTGGCATACATAGAAAAATGCACCGTCCTCGGCAATTCCGCCCGCATGACCCGTGAAGTTGTCGCCGTTTGACTTCTTAAGGTTGAGAGTTTTTATTTTTTCACCGCTTTTCGCATCAATAACCGAGATTATTGAAGCCTCGGTTTTATGGTAATAGGAAATGTAATAGCAGTCGGTTGTTTCGCTGTAGCAAAAGCCCTGAGGCACATAGCCGTTTTCTGTTTCGGGGATATCGCAAAGCGCAGTATACGCATCATAATTCTTGCCTTCAAAATTGCTTCTCAGAGCTCTTGATATTGTTTCAATGCAGCCTTCAATTGTTCTTACGATCTTGCTGACTCCTGCCGCATTTTCAGTTGCAGCGGCGTATGATGGCATCACACATCCGAACGCAAGTAATACTGTGAGAAGAACGCTCATAATTCTTTTAACTTTCATAGCTTTCACCTTTCAAAAAACAAGGGCGGTTTCGGAAACCGCCCTTTCTGATATTGTGTTACGCGGGAAGTTCGTTAAGCATTTCGCACATTTCGAGATAGAATTCGTGAGTTTCGGTTTTATTTGCAAAAAGACCGATCGCATCGCCGTGATCGCCCTCTCTGACCGGCATAACGTTCCACACACCCTTGTTGATGCTCTGCGGATTGAATTCGGTAAACGGCTCATCGAGAGGATATTTTGAGCTCTCAGTGTTGACGAGTGCATCGTTTTCAAGCCACGACTTATCATAGACAAAGCCCGTATCCGGATCCTTGAAACTCATAACGCCCATCATCAACGCAGTAAGCGAAATCAAGGGATTGGTTTTCAGACCCGGAACTTCAATTCCAAGAACCGGAACAGTTTTCGTTGTTGAAAACGGATATGAGAAATAATAAACATCATCGCTTATTTCAATCTCTTCATTAAGCTTACGGGCACCCTCGGGAGTCAGGTCATGTGCGCAGGAGTCCTCTTCACTTGCAAGAGTGTTTCTGATAGCCTTGAACAAACCTGTCGCTTCATTGCTGCCGGGCACTTCCGAGAGACCGTACTGCTCCATATGGAAATCAATCAGTATACCGTTTAGCGGCCCTCTGCCGACAATACCGATACAAAGATAACTCATAAACGCAATGACATCAACAATTCCGAAAGCGTCGAGAGGATAATAAATCGTTGAACTGTTGTGCGGAGTGCAGATTGCCGTTGTGCTCTTGACCCAATTGCTTTTGCCTCCGGTGAAAAGACCGGAAATCTTATCCGAGGGCGTAACCGCTCTTTCCTCGTCACTACCCTGCGTCAGAAGATGAACGAGCATTCTGACAGTTGCGCCGCCGTAGCTGTGACCGATAAGATGAATCTGCTTGATTTTGCCTGCTTCATCAAGCTTGCCCCAATCAGGAACAAGTGCATCGGAATATGTTCTGCCGTATCTGGCGTGGTTATATTTCTTTGAATGCGCCTCGCCGTAGTCAACGGTTGAACCGATAATCTGAGCATAAAGGTCGCATGCTCTGTCCCACACGCTGTTTATAGGTCCGAGCGATGCCGAATAGCATTCATAGCCTTCTTGCCGAAGGTACTGCATAAGATCGCCCGTTGTTGCTCCCCAATAGGAAACAATTTTGTTGATATTATCTGCTTCACCCCAGCCGTTCAGACCATGAACAAACACAAATGGGGCATCGTTTTTAGGATTGCTGATGTTATTCTGCGCAAAAGCACCAACGCCGCAGGCAGAAAAGATCATAACAAAAGCCATAACGAAGCTGACTGCTTTTCTGATATTCATATTGTCACCCCTGATTATTACGAAACAGTCCTGCCGACTGTTTATTTTGCAATTTTTCTGATCAATGCTACGCAATCATCATAATCCATGATCTTCGGTACGGGATAAAGAGGATTGCCTTCTCTGAGAGCTCTCTTTGCAATTGTGGGAATATCCTTCTCCTGAATTTCGAGATGCTCGGGGATATTGAGAAGCTTATTCATTTCTTTTACCTTGGCAATGAAGAGCTTTGCCTTTGCAGCTTCATCCATGCCTGCAGTCTCAAGGCCTGCGACATCAGCGAGTTCAGCGAGTGATTTATAAGCCGATGCACCGAAATACTCAAGAACATAAGGAAGAATAACCGCATTTGCAAGTCCGTGAGGAGTTCCGTACATACCGCCGAGGTTATGGGCAATTGCATGAACATATCCGACATAAGCTCTTGTGAATGCGATACCTGCAAGATAAGAAGCCTCAAGCATATTTTCTCTTGCCTTGATATCCTTGCCGTTCTCGTAAACCTTGAGAATATTGTCAAAAATCATTCTTGTTGCTTTTCTTGCTGCCTCAGCAGTGCCTTTGGTGTTGCTGTGTCCGATATAAGCTTCAACAGCATGGGTAAGTGCATCCATGCCTGTTGTTGAGGTTATGTGGGGAGGAAGACCAACGGTAAGCTCAGGATCAAGAACCGCATATTTGGGACGGAGAACGGGATCCTGAAGAGCATATTTTTCGTGTGTTTTGGGGTCGGAAACAACAGCTGCAATTGTTGTTTCTGAGCCTGTGCCTGCAGTTGTGGGAACAGCATAAATGGTGGGAAGCTTCTTGAGGATTTTGAGAGTTCCTCGCATCTTCTGGACGCTGGTTCCGGGGCGTGCAATTCTTGCCGCCGCAACCTTTGCGCAGTCCATGGGTGAGCCGCCGCCGAAAGCAACAACGGCAGAGCAGTTATTATCAACATAAAGCTGCCTTGCTTCTTCAATATTATCAATTGTGGGGTTAGGCTGAGTTCCGTCATAAACCGCATACTTAACGCCCGAATTATCAAGACCTTCAAAGAGTCCGTCAAGAAGATGAAGACCCATAAGGCCCTTATCCGTAACAACAAGAACGCTGTTGTGTCCGTTTTTCTTGACAACCTCGGGAAGCTTTTTAACGCTGCCCGCTCCCTTTACAAGTTCAGGCTCTTTCCAGTTAAGAAAATTAACCGCAACTCTGAAAATGCCCTGATATGTACGGCAATATGCCTTGTATAAAGTTGATGCTGCCATAAATAATTACCCCTTTTCAATAGCATTAAATTATTTCTAAGATATTATATCACAGCAGAGTAAAATAAGCAACAAAAAAATGATGTTGAAAAAACATTTACATAATGATATAATCAATTCATAAAAACGGGAAAGGAATATTTGCCATGCAGAAGATAACCACTTCCGAGAGAAAATTCATTGATTCCGACGGCAGACAGCGCATTTTCAACGGAATCAATCTTTGCGACAAAGGATATAATCCCGACGAAAACAGCAGAAGGGTTTATGAACTCGGTTTCAGCGAAGAGCTTATTGCAAGGCTCAGCAGAATGGGCTTCAATCTTGTTCGTCTCGGCATGACATGGGATGCAGTTGAACCCGAACCCAATCAATATAATGAAGACTATCTTGACAGAATTGAAAAAATCGCCGACCTTTGCCATAAATACGGAATATATTTTTACCTTGATATGCATCAGGATTTATATTCCGGAGCTCACGAAACTGCGGGCGACGGCGCTCCTCCGTGGGCATGCATAACAGACGGTGCAAAGCTGCAGAAAACAAAATTAGTATGGGCTGAGGGCTATTTCTGGGGCAAGGCAGTTCACAGGGCCTTTGACCATTTCTGGGCAAATGACAAGGTAAACGGCGTTCCTCTTCAGACATATTTCTGTAATATGTGGAAGCATGTTGCAGAGCGTTTCAAGGATCATCCTGCACTTTTCGGTTTCGATGTTTTCAATGAGCCTTTCCCCGGCACGGACGGTGGCAAGGTATTCAGAAAGCTCATTGCAAGCATTGCCAAAACGGTTATCACCGACAAACGCTGCAAAAAGCTCTGGATGATAAAACAACTTGTCAGCGGAAATGCAATAAAAGTTCTTGAGCCGTTCAATGATCCGACACTTTTCCGAAAGGTTACGAGTGCAGCGGACGAGATTATCAGAAAATTTGATACGGGCTATTATTCGCAGTTTATAAATCGCACCGCAAAGGCAATCCGTGAGGTTACAGACAACGGCATTATCATAATGGAAAACAGCTATTACTCCAACCTCGGAATCCCCTACTCCGCCCCTGCGGTAAACTACGACGGAAAGCGCGAAGAAAAGCTTTGCTTTGCGCCTCACGCATACGACCTTATGGTTGACACTCCCGCTTACAAATACGCAAGTAATTCAAGAGTCGGCTCAATTTTTGATGAGCACAGAAGGTCGCAGGAGAGACTCGATGTACCCGTTATTGTCGGCGAATGGGGCGGCGCTTCCGAAGGCACCGACTGGCTTTTCCACATCAACTATCTGCTCGATAAATTTGACGGCTATCAGTGGGGTCATACATACTGGGCATATTATGACGGTCTGCTTGATGACCCGATTATGACATCTCTGCTGCGCACCGCTCCCGTTGCTGTCTGCGGCAACATCATCGGTTACACAACCGACAGAGAAAACGGAACATTCACTCTTGAATATGAGCAGGACAGAGAGTATAATTCACCCACCGAAATTTATATTCACAAAGCCTTCTCTTCAATTGATTGCAGCTGCGAATATACCGTTGAGCCTATAGAAGGCTGCGACGCTTCAAGGCTTTATATAAAAGGCAATCAGGGCAGAATCAAGGTTGTTATAAAATTCTGAAAAAATAAAAGCGGGTGCACCGAAAGATGCATCCGCTGAAGATTTATATAAAAAGAGTTCTGAATTTCGGAACTGATGCGAGCGCCAGAACATCCTCGCCGCCGATTATAAGGTGGTCTGCAAGTCTTATGCCCACGCCTCTGAAAAGAGCATTGAATTCATCCGTTAACACAATATCTTCCTTGGAAGGTGCGGCAACTCCGCCGGGATGATTGTGGGCAAAAATCACGGTATCCGCATTGTTTCTGAACGCTGTTTCGAGCACGCTGCGTTTATCAAGAATAACGCTGTCAGTTGTTCCTTCACCGAGCTTGCAGCAGTTAATCAGGTTTCCGAGCGCATCAAGGCATATCATATAGAAAACCTCGTTCTTGCAGCCGTAATATTTTGAAATGATGTATTTCTTAACATCTTCCGGTTCGCTGAGATTGATTTTTCCGGCTTCTCCGCCTTCGATATATCTTCTGCAGATACCCGGAATCATCGAAATGAGCAAGGCTGAGCTTTCGCCTACTCCCTCAACCTCAACAAGTCTTTCGTAAGGCGCATCAAAAACCCTTTTGAGCGAACCGAAAGTATCAATCAGTCTGTGGGCAATTTCATTTGTATCCTTTCTCGGGATTGAATAGAAAAGAATAAGCTCAAGAAGGTTATGGTCAGGCATTCCTTCTGCGCCTGCTTTGCGGAAGGTTTCTCTGACCCTTGCTCTGTGATTCTGATGAGGATTGTTTTTCTTTTCGTTCATACTCATGCTCCGTAGCAGTAATAATGAACATATTTTACCATACAATTGCAATTTTGCAAATACTTTTTTATTCCGGAGAGATAATCATTGAAAAGCTTTGTTATTTCAAAAAACGATTCGGGTCAGCGGCTTGACAAATTCATTACAAAAGCAGTGCCCGCACTTCCCCAATCCTTACTTTACAAGTACATAAGAACCAAGAGAATAAAGGTTAACTCAAAAAGAGGAGAAATTTCTCTCAGGCTTAACGAAGGAGACGTTGTTGACATGTATATCAACGATGAATTCTTTGCGCCCATAAAAAAACACTATGATTTTCTTGCAGCTTCGGACAAGCTTGATATTGTTTATGAGGATGAAAACATTCTTCTGCTTGATAAAAAGGTCGGTCTGCTTTCTCACCCCGATGACAATGAATATGTTGATACGCTGATAACAAGGGTCAAGCGATATCTTTACGAAAAAGGTGAATATAATCCCGAGGACGAAAACTCATTTGTCCCCTCTCTTGTCAACAGAATTGACAGAAACACAGCGGGTATTGTTATTGCCGCAAAAAACGCGGCAAGCCTGAGAATTCTTAATCAGAAGCTTAAGGACAGAGAGCTTGAAAAATACTATCTCTGCGTTGTTCACGGAATACTGAGCAAAAAAAGCGGAACTCTTACGGGCTGGCTTTCCAAGAACGAAAAGAAAAACCTCGTTAAAGTATTCAGGGATGAAAAGCCCGGAACAAAACAGATTAAAACCAAATATAAGGTTATTTCGGAAAGAGATGAGCTGAGCCTTGTTGAGGTTGAACTTCTAACAGGAAGAACTCATCAGATAAGAGCGCATTTTGCAAGCATCGGTCATCCTCTCCTCGGCGACGGGAAATACGGAAGCAATGCGCTGAACAAGCCTCTCGGCTATAAAAAACAGTTTCTCTGCTCATACCGTCTTAATTTCGCATTCACCACGGACGCTGCAGAACTGAATTACCTTAACGGAAAGAGTTTTGAGGTTAAGAATGTATGGTTTAAGAATGAATTTCTTAACGGAAAGCTTTAAAATGTTAACAAAAAACAAATTGCATATAAATTTTTATAAAAAAGCTTGTAAAATCAGTAAAAATAGTATAATATATATTTATTGTGCCGATTTTGTTCGGTCGGCAATAATTATTTAAGTAAAGGATGAACAAGTAATGGCTAAAAATGAAACCACAAAAAGCAAGGCCGAAATTTACCGCGAGGAAAGAAAGGCAAGAATTGCTAAGGCTGCAAAACAGAATGCCAAAAGCATCGAAAAGCGCACAACTCTTGCAAAAGTAGCAAAGAAAGTTGTTGCAATCGTTCTTGTTGTTGCAATCATCGGCGGCATCGGCTGGGCACTTATCGACAATCTCGGTGTTGTCGAAAAATACACAACCGCTCTCAAGGTTGGCGACACAAAAGTTTCCACCGCTGAATTCAACTACTATTACTCAATGCAGTATCAGCAGGCCGCATACATGCAGGACTATTACCAGCAGAATATGGGCTATGACATGGGATTTGACACTTCAGCTGCTCCCGACGATCAGAAGACAAAGGACGCTGACGGCAACGAAATCACATGGGCTGAGCAGTTCAAGACCGCTGCTGCTGAGCAGGCACAGTTTATCATTGCAAACTACAACGAGGCTGTTAAAGCAGGTCTCACTCTCACAGACGATGAGAAGAAAGAAATCGACGAAACAATCGAAAGCTACAGAACAAATGCTGCTGAAAATAACTATTCTCTCAATGCATATCTCCGCGATTCATTCGGCGGCGGCTTCACTGAGAAGGTTTTCAGAAAGCAGCTTGAAATGGAAACTCTTGCACAGAATTTCTATAATGACAAGCAGTCCGAGCTTCTTACATCAGTTTCAGACGAAGAGATTAAGGCTGAATACGATAAAAACACCAAGGAATACAATTACGCAGATGTAACATACTACACCTTCGCATTTGCAACCCTTACCGCTAACGAAGGCGAAACAAAGGAAGCTCTTGAAGCAAGACAGAAGGAAGCTAACAACAAGGTTAGCGCTGAAGCTAAGGCAATCTTTGACGGCATCACAGATAAGGCATCATTTGTAAAGGCTGTCAGAGATTATAAGAACAAAGATGTTGACGCAGAGAAGGCTGCAGCAGATACTGCTGACTACACAACCAAGTCCGCAGCTGCTACCTATTCATCACTTGTTACCGCTGTTTCAGAAGGCGGCGCAAACTGGGTATTCGACGCTGCACGCAAGGCAGGCGACAAGACCATCATCACCGGCGACAAGGCTGCTTACATCATTATGATTGATAAGGCTGCTTATGTTATGAACAGCGTTGATGTTCGTCATTGCCTCATTCAGTTTGAAGCTAAGGATTCAAAGAATGTAACCGACGAAGAGAAGCAGACCGCATACAGCAAGGCAAAGAAGCTTTATGATGAGTGGCTTGCAGGCGAAAAGACCGAGGCTACCTTCAAGCAGATGGCTATTGACAATTCAGAAGATACCGGCTCAGCTGAAACAGGCGGCCTTTATGAAGCAATCAGAATCAGCGACAATTATGTTGAAGCTTTTGAGAACTGGTGCTTCAATGATTCCAGAAAAGCAGGCGACAGCGGCATTATCGAAACAGAATACGGCTATCACATTATGTATTTCGTAAGCGATAACACCGAAGACCTTGACTGGAAGAACACTATCCGCACAACATTGGGTGAAGAAGATTTCACAGAATTCAACGATACACTTATCGCTGAAGACGGAGCATATTCTCTCACCAAGAACAACAGCTGGATGAACTACACAAGCAAGGAATTCTGCGACAGAATCAGAAAGAATCTTGCATATTCATCAAAATAAATAATTACATCCCCGACTTTTTCAAAAGTCGGGGATTTTTCTTTACAAATCTGTTGTGGTTTGTTAAAATAGAAAAAAATGAAAAGGAGAACATAAAAATGAAAAAGGTTTTATCTTTATTTCTCGCAGTTATCATGGCGTTTCAGCTTTACAGCGTAGGTTTTGCCGATTTCAATGCCGAAAAGCTTGCTCAGGATGAGTGGGACAATATTTATTCCTCTCTTTCTGATGAAAACACTCTTCCGATGCTTTGCATAGGAGCAGATGAAACTCAGGTCAGCCTTGTATGGCACGCAGCAAAAGACAAGGCTTCAGCCGAAGTTCGACTCTCAAAATCCGCTTCAATGGCTGATTACAAAACATTTACCGGCAAAACAACAGAAGCAGAAAACGATGAACAGCTTGTATGCCGTGTTACAGTAACAGGTCTTGAAGAAAACACTTCTTACTATTATCAGTGGCACAGCGAAAACGGCTGGAGCGAGGTCTGCAATTTTGATACAAAATCATTCAGTTCGCACAAGGCTGTTGTTATCGGCGATATTCAGATCGGCGGTCAGACCGAGAACTCAACAAAGCAGTCTCAGGACGGACTCACATGGAACAATGTTCTCGCTGAAGCACTTACAGAGAATCCCGATATCAGTTATCTTGTATCCCCCGGTGACAACACTTCCACCGGCAAAACAGCCGATGAATGGCAGACGCTTCTTATGCCCGAAGCGCTCAGAAACCTTCCTCTTGCACTCGCAATCGGTAACCATGATAAAAAAGGTATGACCTATAATTATTACACCAACATGCCCAACGAATATTTCGGGAAATATTTTGAAGGACTTGACCGTGATTTCTGGTTCCGATATGGCGATGTTCTCTATCTTGTTTTCGATGCTTGCTCAGCTTCAGCCGCTGACCATATGGCAATGGCAAAAGAGGCAGTCGCAAAAAATCCTGACGCAAAATGGAGAATAGGTGTTATGCATCAGGCACTTTTCGGTCCTGCTTTCTGTGCATTCAGCGCCGAAACACAGATTCTTCTCAACGCTGTTTTCACTCCGATTTTTGACACCTTTGATGTTGACCTTGTCCTTACGGGTCACAGCCACATTCAGGGCCGTTCTCACTTCATGTATGAAAGCATGACAATCGGCAAAGCAAACAGCGGCGAAACATACACAAATCCCAGAGGCACCGTTTATCTTAACACAAATGCAATCTGCGATCAGGGCAGCTTTGAGGAATATGAAAAGCTCAACATGAATTATGTTGCTTACAGCTTCGGCAAGAACGATGTAACAACATACACTACGCTTGAATTTGAAGGCGACACAATGAAAATCGAAACAAGAAGAGGCGACAACAGCGACCTTCTTGATTCGCTTACAATTGAGAAAACTGATGAAGAACACAATGATAATTCACTTCTCAAAAAGTTCCACCGTCTTCTCTATAAGGTTGTTGAAGTTCTCGGATATATTTACCTTGAGGGCGATAAGATAACCGTTGCAATCAGAGGCGGACATTTTTAACAGCAATCAATAACAATCGGGTCTGATGTCAAAAGCATCAGACCCGATTGTTTATTTCTTAATTAACGTTTTAATGACTTTTCCGGCAACGCCGACTGCCGTTGCGGCTGCGCCTGCGATTACTGCTATTTTTTCTTTTTCTTTTTCATCGGCATCCCAGAAATATCTGAGTTTCGAGCCGACTCCCCTGCCGCACAAATCGGCATAGTTAAAGAAATATGTCACATAATCCGAAGGATCTCTCTCATCAATTTCAAATATTCTGACTCCCCTTGTTTCGTTTCCGTAGCAACGGAAGGAAGCGCATGATGTCTGAATAAAATTGATACCCTTATATTTTCCTTCAAAGAGGTTTGCGTGGTCATGACCGGTTACGATACCCTTGACATCACCGCATTCAAGAACAGCGTCAAAAAGACCGTTCGATTCCTCGAGAATTGAAGGAAGCTCCATAATCTGCCCCCTTGCTCTTTCGGGGTTGAGTCTGCACCAACCCATCTCCCTGCTGTTGATTGCACCGGGTGCATCAGGGCTGCATCTTTCAATCAGATTCATTGTTTCGGGAAGCGGAATATGGATAAACATGAGCGAAGGAACTGCCTCTCCGCCATTCATTTTCTTTATCTGTGCCGAGGTATTTTTATACCATTCAACGGTCTCGGGTTTTATTTCCTGATAGCATTTATCCTGCGCCTTATCATACCATGCACTGTCAAGCATCCAGAGATTGAAAACCATCTTTTCTCCGTCAGCTGACATAACAGGAATATTATAAGTATCGCAATCAATATCAGGGTTATCCTTATTCATCGGAAGACACATGGAATAGCTGCGGTAAATATCTGCCTGCTCATCTTTTGAAACAAGATTCATATCATCATGATTTCCGTAAATCATGGCAAAGGGAATCCCTCTTTTTTCAAGGGGCTCACAGATATGGGCAATTGACTCTTTCATAATCTCAAGAGTTGCCGCCTTTCCGCTTGCTACCTGCTTCGTTCCGAAACGCGCATCAAGCAGATGATTGCCGAGAATATTATCGCCCGTAAAAAGCACAAGATCGGGCTTGAGCTTGTCGTAGGCATTGTCAAGCATGTTAACCATTGCTTTACGGACATATTTCATATCCTGAGGGTCACTCACCTGCATGATTCTTATTTTGCCCAGAGAATTGACTTTAACAGCATTTGGATTATTCATAGTTGTCACCCTATTTTAAAATTCTGAACTTTCCGATGAGCGGAAGCTCTTTTGCCTCACCCTTTATTACATTAAGAATACCGACAACCATCAGCAGACAGTTTAAAATTGATATCGCCGCCGCAACAAGCCAGCCTATATACGGAATAAAGCCTGCAACAGAGGTCAGCAAGCTGAAGAGGAACAGAACAAGCCCCTGATTGGTGTGAAACCTTGCATAGGGCGAATCCTTTGCAATAAAAAGCGGAACCATGCAGAAAACGCCGAGATACGCAACAATGCTCATCAGCTTGTTTTTTGCAATGTCTTCAGAAGAGTAATCAGCAGTTGTGTTTGCTGTATTTGTAAACTGATTGAAGGCATCTTCAATTCTTGTCTGCGCCTGCGCTTTTTTATCGGAAGCAGAGGCAACAACTCTGGCACCGCATACCGGACAAAAAGTTGCCGAATCCTCTGCTCTTGCGCCGCAGCTTTCACAGTGTTTCATGTTTTTCTCCTTTTATTTCTGTTCAGGTGCAAGTCCTCTTTCTTTAAGGAATTCAGACTTTGCGGGAACAACAAAAACAATTCCGTTATCGATTATTTCAAACGAAGTGTCAGTTACATATTTTGTTTCACCGTCAACATTGACTGCTGCGGGCTTATCGCTGTGAATAGTCAGCTTTCTGCCGCGCTTGAATGTTGTTATATCCCAGTCAAGATGCTCGCCTCTCTTATATTTGTTAAGAAGAGTAACAAGCTTTGCTCTTGTAACGCTCGCTTCAACAATAACAAAGTCAAGCAGATTATCGTCTGGCTGAGCGTTGGGAGCAGCCTTGAAGCCGCCGCCGTACCAACGGGAGTTACCGCAGAAGCAGAAGAGGCAGTCTTTAGTAAAAGGCTCCTGATCATCAATTGTAACGGTAAATCTGTTTTTAAACTTTCTGATGATTGCGTAAAGGCAACCGATATAATATGCGCCCTCGCCCGTTACAAGGGGAAGCTTTTTGATTTTGCCCTGCATTGCGCAAACCTCAGCGTCCATACCCATTGAGCACTGATTGATTGCAATTTCATTTCCGCACTTGATAACATCAAGAGAAACGGGGACGCCGTTTATAACATCTTCAAGCACCATGAACTCATCCTTAGTGCCGAAAAGGCGGATAAAATCGTTGCCTGAGCCGAGAGGAATAACTGCAACCTGAACATTCGGATAGCCGAATGCACCGTTTACAACATCATAAAGAGTTCCGTCACCGCCGCAGGCATAGAAACGGATTTCTTCACCTGTTCTTGACATATTATCAACAAACTCAATGCCGTCGCCCTTTTTCTCGGTTACATAGATTTCATAATCAAGATTATACTTTTTGCACACCCATTCGATTTTAGGCTTGATGAATTCAAGAGCCTTTCCCTGACCTGCCGCAGGATTGATAACAAAAATATGCTTCATTTTAAATCTTTCCTCTCCGATTATTTATAATACATAAATAACTGACATTTTATCATGCCGTTATAGAGCTTTCTGCGTTTATCAGCCTTTCTTCCGAAAGCTGTTTCAAACTCCTCATCAGGGCTGATTATGCTGTAAGACCAGCCGTGTTTTTTCTCAAAAACCTTGCCCATTTCACGGTAAATAGCCTCGCATTCGTTAAGGTCAAGAAGTCTTTCACCGTAAGGTGGGTTGCAGATAAGAGTTCCTTTTTCGCTTTTTGGCGCAAACTTCTTAACATCGCCAACCGAAAAATCCACCATATCCGAAACGCCCGCTCTCTGAGCATTTATCTTTGCGATTTCGATTGCTTTAGGGTCAATATCAGAGCCGAAGGCTTCAAAATCGTGGGCTTCGCGTACAAGGCTTCTTGCTCTTTCCCTCTCTTCTTCCCACACATTTCTCGGAATTACGCCGAAGCGTTCAGCGGAAAAGCTGCGGTTAAGACCGGGGGCAATATTAGCCGCCATCATTGCGCCTTCAATAATTATTGTTCCCGAGCCGCACATGGGGTCATAAAGCTTGTGATAAGGTCTGAGATGCGAAAGACTGCAAAGCGCCGCCGCAAGAGTTTCCTTTATCGGTGCGCCGTTCGCATCAAGGCGGTATCCTCTCTTGTGAAGACCCATGCCGGAAGTATCAATAAGAAGAGAAACCTTGTCTTTCATTATTGAAAACTGAATCTGATGAACGGGACCTGTTTCTTCAAACCACTCAATGCCGTATTTCGATTTCATTCTTTCAACAACCGCTTTTTTGATTATCGCCTGACAGTCACGGGTGCTGAAAAGCGTTGAGTTGATTGAATATCCCTTAACAGGGAAGGCATCTCTCGAGCCAATCCATTCTTCCCACGGCAGAGCCTTTGCGCCCTGAAAAAGCTCCTCAAAGCTTCTTGCCTCAAATGAGCCGACAAGAATCTGGACTCTTTCCGCAAACCTTGAGCAGATATTGACTCTTGCAAGAATATTCTCATCGCCGCTGAAAAGAACTCTTCCGTTTTCGGCGGTAACATTCTCTGCGCCTAAATCCTTCAGCTCCCCTGCAATAAGGGATTCAATTCCCAGAAGGCAGGGAATAACAAAATTTATCTTCATCAAAACTCTCCTGAAAAATATTAAAGCGGGAACCGAAACCGATTCCCGCCACATACTGTCTGCTATATTTATCGCACCGGAGTGCGGCAGGATTCATCATTCAACCTCAGGTGTGATAAGTCCGTATCCGCCGTCGCTGCGCTTATAAACAACGCTTACATCACCGTTTTCCTCATCAAGGAAAACATAAAACTGGTGACCAACAAGATTCATCTGAAGAATTGCCTCTTCAACCGACTGGGGCTTGAGAACAACGGTTTTCTTTCTGACAAGCTCGTAGTCAACTTCCTCCGGAACGGGATCTGCCTCTGCAAAAGCTTCAAAGCTTGCCGCTCTGAGCTTCTTCTCAAGACGGGTTTTGTTTTTACGAATCTGTCTGATAAGAGTATCAACACATTTGTCAAGAGCTTCATTCATGTTTTCCGCTCTCTCCTGAGCCCTGAAAATCATTCCGCCATTTGCAACGGTGATTTCAACGGTTTGCGATGACTTCTCAACAGTTACCGTTATTTTAGCTTCTGCCTCAGGTCCGAAAAACTTCTCGATTTTTGTGAGCTTTTTCTCGGCATGATCCTTGAAGGATTCTCTGGGTGAACACTTTCTACCTGTAATTGTGATTTTCATATAGTCATCTCCTTTAAAATGCTTCTGAAGAAAAGATAAATCTTTCTTCGTTTAAATTGTAGCATATATAAACAAAAAAATAAAGTGTTTTTTTGAATTTTTTAATGATTTCACCAAAAATTCATAAATCGGATAACTATATGCAATATTAAGTTTTATTTGTTCTTATATTTCGGCTGATTTATGCCTTGTAACATGACATCCGACATTGACCGCAACGGGTAAGCCCGCAATATGAGTAGGTCTTGCTTCAATTGCAACGCTCAGAGCGGTTGTTTCGCCGCCGAAGCCCTGAGGTCCGATGTCAAGCTTATTTATTCTTCCGAGCATTTCCTCTTCCATTGATGAGTAATATTCATCGGGGTTCCGCTCGCTGATGCTTCTGCAAAGAGCTGTTTTGGCAAGCAGAGCGCATTGCTCAAAAGTGCCGCCGATTCCGACTCCGAGCACCATCGGAGGGCAAGGATTGCTGCCCGCCGTTTTCACGGCGTTTACAACAAAGTCTATAATGTCTTCTCTTGTTGCTGACGGGGTAAACATTTTAAGGCAGCTCATATTTTCACTGCCGAAGCCTTTGGGAGCAACGGTTATATTTACTTTATCACCCTCAACAATTCTGGTATGAATCACCGCAGGTGTATTATCTCCCGTATTGACTCTTCTGAGAGGGTCTTTTACAACGGAGCAGCGAAGATAGCCTTCGGTATATCCTGCAGAAACACCTTTGTTAACAGCTTCCTCAAAGCTGCCGCCGACAAGATGAACCTCCTGCCCTATTTCTGCAAAAACAACCGCCATGCCCGTATCCTGACAAATCGGAATATCAAGCTCTCTTGCGGCATCAATGTTATCCTTGAGGGATTTCATTATGCTTTTGGGAAGCTCACATTTTTCGCATTCACCGCATTCACATATTCTTTTTTCCAAGTCCTCGGGCAACTCTTTATTCGCCGAGATGCAGAGGTCTCTGACGACTTTTGTTATCAGAGAAACTTCAAGCTCTCGCATAAAACAACCTCTTCTCTCCATAAAAAAACGGGGGCAAAGACCCCCGTTGATTTTTAAAACTGACAACAAGGATTAAACAAATGCTTTCGCCTTGCTAAAACTTATTGCTTTGAGCCTCTGCGGGAATATCCGCCGCCGCCTCTTTTTGAATCGCTTGCACGCTTAAGGTCGGTCATTTTCTCGTCACTGACCTGCTTGAAGCGAGCCATCATATCCTCAAAAGACTGCTTTTCGCCTGCTGCAGGGGCACTTGTTTTGGGACCGTTCCATACCTGAGGTGAGGAACGTCTTTCGCCTCTGGGCTTCATGGGACGCTGAGGCTTCTGCTCTTTGGGCTGATCGTTAAGCTTTCTGATGGAAAGACTGATTTTGCCCTCGGGGCTGACTGAAATAACCTTTGTTTTGACCTCCTGGCCAACTGAAAGATGCTGCTTGATATCCTTAACGTAATCGGAAGCAACCTCAGAAATATGTATCATTCCTGTTTTGCCGCCTTCAATTTCAACAAAAGCTCCGAAATCCGTTAAGCCTGTTACTTTTCCGCTGACTATTGTGCCTTCTTCGATTTGCATACGTTATGATGATCCTTCCGTAATAAAAATAATATAAGAAACTGACAAAGCAGTTTTATGACACAGCAGCAGAGTCGTAATAGACTCTCTCTTCGGGCATTGCATAGCCGTATTTTTCTCTTGCTATGCGTTCAATGTACTCGGCTTCATCGCCCATCTCGATAAGCTCTGAAAGGGCTTCATTCTCTGCGAGCTGGCTTGTGTGTTCAGACTCAAGCTCCGCTATGTAACGCTCCTGTTCTTTTGCTTCGGCTCTGAGGCTGATTATCGTTGCAATAAACATGCAGGAAACCAGAAACAAAGCTGTAACTGCAATAAAGCTGAACTTGCGCTCCTTTTTGATTTTTATATTCTCAGACATACGGTCAATTCCTCTGTTTTTTAGTTTGGGAACACTTTTCCAAATAACCTCTTAGATTATACACTATACCCCGTCTCTTTTGCAAGCTAAATTTTGCTTTTTTATTGCTTTTTCTAAATATTTTTTTAAAAAACTTAATTACTTTAATATATGCAGGCTTTATTTTTCTCAAAATGAATTTAATTGGCTTTGTAAGCAGCCTGAAAAACCGCTTTATGAGCCCTGAAATAAAGCGGCTCACTCTGACAGCAATTGCACCAAAAGAGAAATAATAAATCAGCCAGCCGAGAAGCTCGGCAAAAACGATGTAAAATCTTATTTTACCGTAGTCAAGAGTCAGAAGATAACAAAAATTCAGAAAAGTGCAAAAGGCAAAATAGAGCAAATCCATAAATATTACAAAACCCTTTGAATCCGAAATAACCAGACGCACAGTTCTGAAAACATCATAAAGAATTCCGAGAAGAAAGCCGAAGCCTATTGAAAGCAGAAAAAGACGGGTCTGCTCAGCAACGCCCTGAATATATACCATTTTATCTGAACACTCTGCTGAAGAAGCCGCCGCTGCTGCCGCTGTTGGTGTTTTCGGAATAGATAAGAGCAGAGATATCCCCTTCAACAGTAAGCTCGCCGACATCAACGCTGAGCTTGTTTATGTGAAGATTGGCTCCCCTGACCGTAAGCTCACCGAGTTCGGTAAAAATAACAACTGTTTCCTCGTCGAAGCTGTCAACATCGGATACCCCCGAAACCGTAAGCATTCTTCTGCCTTCAAGCACGATATTGTGCGGAACGACCGCCGTTCTTTTTTCATCTGTCATATAAAAAACCTCCCTTTAGCATTCGATAAATGATATGCTTCGGGAGGTTTAATTATTCTCAGAGGGCTTTGAACATTAAAGCCGCACTTTCTTTTGTTGCGTGCTCACTGACATTGAGCACCTCGAACTTACTTGTGTTTGAACCGAAGGTTATTTCGATTATATCGCCGACTTTGACATCATAAGATGCTCTTGCGACCTTGCCGTTAACGGTAACATGTTTTGCGTCACATGCTTCGTTTGCAACGGTGCGTCTCTTGATTATTCTTGAAACCTTCAGGTATTTGTCCAATCTCATTATATTCCCCCTCAAATTGAGTAACCACCGATTGCTCGGTGGTTACTGAAAACGCTTAACTTATTTTGCTACCTTTGCCTTGAGAGCTGCGCCAGCCTTGAAAGCGGGAACCTTTGTTGCGGGAACAACGATTTCTGCGCCTGTCTGGGGATTGCGAGCCTTCTTCTCTGCACGAGCACGAACCTCAAATGTACCGAAACCAACGAGCTGAACCTTCTCGCCTGCTGCAAGAGCATCTGCAACTGCTGCGAAAACAGCATTAACAGCTTTCTCTGCACACTTCTTTTCGATGCCTTCGTTCTTAGCAATTGCGTTTACGAGTTCTGTCTTATTCATTTTGTCTTACTCCAATCTTTTGTTTTTCTATTTATGAAATACCAAGGTATTCATATTCACTTCATTTGTTTTACTTCGTCCCAGAGAGCATCAAGCTCTTCAAGTGACGAAGCTTTCATATCAATTCCGCGCTCTTTCGCAAGCTTCTCAACCTGAACAAATCTTGCAAGGAATTTATCGTTCGCTGCGGTAAGCGCTTCTTCTGCATCCACTTTGATAAAGCGGGATACATTGACAACCGAGAAAAGCAAATCGCCGAGCTCTTCGGACATATTCTCACTGTCTTTATTGTCAATCGCCGCCCTAAGCTCTACAGCTTCTTCGGATATTTTATCGAGCGCACCTGAAACATCGTTCCAGTCAAAGCCGACATCTGCCGCCTTTTTCTGAAGCTTCGCTGCTCTCATGAGTGCGGGAAGCTCACGAGGAACGCTGAGCATTGAATCACCCGTTGTTTTCTGCCCTTTGGTTTTGCGTTTTATCGCATCCCAGTTGGTCAGTACATCGTCAACGCCCGAAACGCTGACCTCACCGAAAATATGAGGATGGCGTTCGATAAGCTTTTTGCAGACGCCGTCGGTAACATCATTGAATCTGAATGCTCCCGTCTCTTCTTCCATCTGAGCATGAAAAACAACCTGCATAAGCAAATCGCCGAGTTCTTCGCAAAGAAGAACATTATCTTCCTTATTGATTGCCTCGATTACCTCATAGGTTTCTTCGATAAGGTTTTTCTTTATGCTCTGATGAGTCTGCTCCGCATCCCAAGGGCATCCGCCCGGTGCTCTGAGGATTTTCATAATACTCAATAAGTCTTGCATATCATAACAGTCTTTGAACTGAAAGTCAAGCATTTGAGGCACCTCCGAGCAAATCTTTTTTCTATTTTAACCTAAAAGACCATATTTTTCAAGTATTTTTGCAATTTTTTCTCCTTTTGGAAGAACGGAAACGTCTTCTTTTGCAATTCCTTTAATGAGGAGAAGAGAAATTGCATAAACGACAACAGCAAGACCGATTGCGATAACGGCTGAAACCGTTCCCATGTTAAGAAGGCTTTCTGATGCGTCCGAGGGGAAAAGCTTTGTCAGAAGTCCGTTTGCCGCAAAAGCGGTTACACCGCAGAGAGAGGCACAGATGAGAGGCTTCACAAAAACTGAGCTCCAACGGATCTTTACCTTTGAAATTCTCAGAAGAGAAATGAAGTTGCATGCAACGATTACAACATAGAAAAGAATTGTTCCGACAACTGCGCCGTAGATGTTTATTTTCGGATTGCCTACAAGAATGAAGTTGCAGGTTATTTTACAGATTGCACCGACAACAACGGATTTAACAGGAATATCCGTTCTTCCGATTGCCTGAAGCATGCTTGTTATCGGAGTTGAAATCGCCATGATAAATGTCGAAAGTCCGTAAGCGGTAAGAATGGGTGCAACAATTGATATTGCATCAGAGCTTGCGCCTCTGCCGTAAAGAATGGTCAGGATAGGTGTTGAAAGAGAAGCCATTCCTATACCTGCGGGAAGAGCTATAAGCATACCGATTCTGAGAACGGTCTCTATTGTTGACTTAACGCCTTTTTTATCCTTTACGGTCCATGCAGCCGCAAGGGCGGGAAGAGCGCTGACGCCGAGCTGAATTGTTATCGTGGGAATAAGGTTTCTGAAGTCAAGGGCTGTTCCGTATGCACCCCAGAGATATTTAACAACCTCCGCCTGATTGGTAAGATCAAGTCTTGAGAGATTGACCGCTTCATTGATTGCATCCGAATGCATTCCGACAACAGTATTGAAATCGGTTTCAAGCGCTGTTGCGAGGCGTGTCTGAATTGTTACGGTATCGATAAGATTTGTTATGTTAAGGATTAACGCACTGATTACCATGGGGATGGCAATCTTTATCATTTCCTTAGCAATAACCTCACCCTGACGGGGTTTGGGAGAATTGACAAGCTGAACTCTTGTGAATCCGTCACCCTTGATTTTATAGCAAATCAAAAGGAAGAGTGTGCTGGCTACAGAGCCGACGGTAACACCCATTACCGCTGCTGCCGCTGCCCACGGAACGATTGCGCTGTTTGCTTCGGCGAGACTTGTTACCTGATTGCCGAAAACGGTTGCGGAAACATTTCCACTCGCCGCCATTCCGCTTTCATACTGTCCCTCTCCTATGCCGATAACTATCTTGGCAAGAAGCAGACCGATAAAAAGCTTCCCAAGTGCTTCAACAACCTGAGAAATTGCGGTGGGGGTCATGTTGCGCAAACCTTCATAATAGCCTCTGTAAGCCGACATGAAGCAACAGAAGAAGATTGAAGGTGCAACGCAAAGAACTGCGGGAATGCTGGGCTTTCCCGCAACAAGAGCGCAGTAAGGATAAGCTGCGATAAGCAGAATCAGAGTGCCTGCCGTTCCGACAATAAGAAATATTCTCTTTGAAACATTGAAAACCGCTCTCGCCTCACGGTAACGGTCAAGAGCCACATTCTCAGCAACCATACGCGAAACCGCAACTGGCAATCCCGCCATCGAGATTGCAAAAATCGGTGTGTAAACCTCATAAGCTGAGTTGAAATATCCTCTGCCTACAATGCCTATCATATCCGTCAGAGGTATTTTGAATAAAACACCAATGAGCTTGACAAGAAGCACGGCAAACATAAGCATCATTGCGCCGTTAAGAACGGACTGTTTCTTTTCCGAAGCCAAAAGGCTCACTCTCCTTTATCCTGTAAATTCTCTTAAAAGACAATCCTGCGGGAGTATTGAACTGTCAATTTTATTAAATACTTCGAGCTTTGCAATAAGCTCAGCAGCTTTTTCGGCATATTCCCTGTCTGTTATTTCTCTCAGAAGGGCAAGCGCCTGAGTGCCGACAACGCAGGGCTCACACGCATGGAACGAATTGAGCCTGACATCTGCATTTTCTTCAAAAGGAAAAAGATATTTATCCTCTCCCCTCGTCACGCTTTTCCAGATATCAAACGTTCCTTCAACAGGCATTGCTCTGAAGCGGTAATCCCTGAGCATTCTTCTTAAAAAACGAAGATTTCTTTTTGAAAGAAAAGACTCGCCGTTTTCATCATAAACCCTCGAAGAAACGCTGACATAGATTTTATACAGACTTTCTTTATCAAGGTTATCCGTAATCACGGGATTGAGGGCGTGAAGCCCTTCAACAATCAGGAAGTCTTTATCATTAAGCTTTATATGCTTCGCTTCGTCATGGCGGGTTCCCGTTGTAAAATCAAAAACGGGAAGTCTGCTTTCGCCCGAAACAATAAGCTGACTGAGACAGGAATGCAGAAGCTCAATATCAAGCGCCTCAACGCATTCATAATCGGGCTCTCCGTTTTCGTCAACGGGATAACCCTCACTGCGGCTAAGATAAAAATCGTCAAGCGAAACTGTGTAAGCCTTTCCGCCAAGAAGCTCAACCTCCTTCGAAAGAAGCGAAGCTGTTGTTGTTTTTCCCGATGAGCTCGGACCCGCAAGCATAACGATTTTTACATTGACATTTTCATAAACCGTTTTCGCAGTGCGTCTGACATCAGAAATATACTTTTCCGAGCATTCGCAGACAAATCTTTCCGGATTCTCCGCAAGCTTGTTTATTATTTCCGACGTGTATTTTTCAATGCTTTTCATATCATCACCCTATAGATTTAGTATGACAAATAAAAGCTCTTTATTCCGTTTTTGCGCTCCGTTATTTTGTCGAAGCCCGATATGTATTCATAAGGATATTTATAATTGAATATGCGCTCAACGTTGGTGCCGCCGGGCTCACAAAGCTTAGTTACACCGCCTGCGCCTGCCGCAAGCACGGTATGACACTCCTCCATCATAAAGACGTTATAGAGGCATTCGTTGCCTTCGGTACACCACCCGACATTTTCAAGATTACCGACGCATTTGCTCTGACGGTACATATAATAAGGCGAATATATGGGAGACAGCTTTGAAGATGCATATTCAAGCATAGACTTTGCTTCGTTGCCGCCCGTTACTCTTGCACCTGAAGCGTTAAGCTCAGATGAGCGTTTTAACGCAAGCGTATGCACGGTTATGTTTTCGGGTCTGAGAGAAGTTGCGGTGTCAACGCTTGCTTTGAAATCGTCAACGCTTTCATCGGGCAAGCCTGCAATCAGATCCATATTTATACATTTGAAATCATAGGCTCTTGCAAGCTGATAAGCCTTGACAGACTGCTCAACGGAATGCATTCTGCCGATGATATCAAGCGTTTTCTGATTAAAAGTCTGAGGGTTAATGCTTATTCTCTCAACATTATGAAGCTTCAACGCTCTGAGCTTTTCGGGAGTTACCGTATCGGGTCTGCCGATTTCAACAGTATATTCTCTGAGCGCAGACAAATCAAAACCATTTTCAACCGAGCAGAGAAGTCTGTCAAGCTGAGACGCTTCGAGCACTCCCGGAGTGCCTCCTCCGAAATAAATGCTCTCAAGCTTCAGACCGAGCTCTTTTGCAATTCTGCCCGTCATTTCAAGCTCTTCAGAAAGCTTTTCAAGATATTCGGGCAAAAGCTTTTTTGCGCTCGGATTTGAAATTGAATGCGAAACAAACGAGCAATAGCTGCAGCGAGTCGGACAGAAAGGGATTGAAACATAGAGACTGAACGAATTCTTTTCCGAGAGATTGACTATCTTCTCCTCTGCTCTTGCAACGGTTAAAGCAAGGTCTGCCTTTTCGTTGCTGACAAGCAAATCCTCTGTAAAGTATCTGTATGCAGCATCCTTACCCATTGAGTCAATGAGTCTGAGCATCAGCTTCGAGGGACGGACACCCGTGAGCACTCCCCACGGCGGCGTGTAGCCCGTTATATCCGACAAAACCGCAAACATAAGCTGAGCTGTTTTAAGCTCGCTTTTATCTCTGAGTTCAGCTTCAGCTGCAAAGACTTCAGCCTGAGCCCTGCGGATTTCGCCCTCAATTGACGCTTCAACCGTTATCCGGTTTCCGCCTTCAATCGGTTCGCACACTGTTGAAATCTGCTTTGAATCCTCTCCGCTTCCGTCATAAACAATATTTATTTTTTCGTTGGGATAATATACCCTGCACAGATTCTCCGCTTCATAGTGAAAATCGTGCCCGAAAATTCTTAAAATCACTTATCAGCCCATCCTTCTGATATACCAATTGCGTGTTCTTTCTCTTTCAAGGGTTGTTTCGCGGTTATGACCGGGTAAAACCCTGTAATCGCCGTCAAGCTCGGTAAGCCTTCTGAGAGATTTTCTCAGATCCGATTCGCTTCCGTCGAAGAAATCCGTTCTTCCCGCAGTCATGCAGAAAAGAGTGTCGCCGCTGAGCATAACTCTGTCCTTTTCGAGGATATAGCAGACACTGCCTCTGGTATGTCCCGGAGTGCTCATAACTTTTATTTCTTCCTCTCCAAGCTTTATTACATCGCCGTCAGAGAGAAGTATATCTGCTTTCACGGGTGTCTGAGGCTCAGGGAAATTCCCTTCGCACAGACTCTTCTCGGGGTCAATGAGATGCTCTGCGTCATTCTTATGAATTGCTACCTTTGCACCCGTTGCCTGCTGCAAGCCGTGAACGCCTAAGATGTGGTCGAAATGACCGTGAGTAAGAAGAATATATCTGAGTGTTATTCCTTCATTTTCGGAAAGCACCTGAGGAATTGAAACCTCATACCAGCCGGGGTCAACTATCGCAGCTTCACCCGATGCCTCATCAACAATCAGAAAACAGTTTGCAAATATTTCATGCTCAAGAGGAATTTTAGTTATTTTCATGCCATCACCTTTTATCCCATATGTCGGTATCCATAACAATCGTTACGGGGCCGTCATTCTCAATATTAACAAGCATATCTGCGGCAAAAACGCCCTTTTCAACCTTTGAAACGCCGTTTTCGATAAGACAATCGCAGAAATACTCATAAAGCGCATTCGCCTCTTCGGGTACCGCAGAATCGGTAAACGACGGGCGGTTACCCTTTTTTATATCCGCGCAGAGGGTAAACTGCGAAATGACGAGGATTTCACCGTTTATGTCAAGAACGCTTTTGTTCATCTTGCCTGCTTCGTCCTCAAAAACACGCAGCTTTGAGATTTTAGCCGCAAGCAGCTCAGCCTGAGCCTTGCCGTCACCTTCCATAACGCCGAGAAGAACATTATATCCCTTGCCTACACTGCCTTTTGTTTCGCCGTCAACGCTGACACATGAATTCTTTACCCTTTGAATTACTGCACGCATTTTATCACCTTATATACCCGAGCGTTCAATACTTAAAACGCCTTCTATTTTTTCAATTTTTGCAACAACCGAATTCAGATGCTCAACACCGTTGACCGATACGGTGACAACAATTGTTGCTCTGCCGTCTTTGGTATTGCGGGTGCTGATATCGTTAATCATGATGCGCATATTTGCAAGCAGACTTGAAACATCTGCAAGCAAACCGATACGGTTGAGACAATGCACGCTGAGGGTACACTTGAAATCTTCCTTGAGATTTGTATCCCAATATGCGGTTATCCATCTTTCGGGCTCGCCCGCCTGACTGATATCTGCAGGCACATTCGTACATTTTCTCGTATGAATCGAAACGCCGTGTCCTCTGGTTATGAAACCTATAATCTGGTCGCCCGGAAGAGGGTTGCAGCAACGGGAAAATTTAATGAGGCAGTTATCAATACCTTCAACGATAACGCCTTCGTTGCTCTTCGTTCTCTTCTTGGGCGGAGCAATTGAAATAACCGCAGGTTCCTGCGCTTTGATAAGTTTTGAATAATCTTCTTTTATTTTCGGCATGAGACGGATAAGCGAAAGTCCGCCGTAGCCTATTGCGGCATAGAAATCATCAATGTTTTTGCAATGCTGCCTTTCCGCAATTTTCTCAATAAAATTATTGAATTCCGAATCAGGAAGGCGGATGAAATTGCGTCTGAATTCTCTTTCGACCTCAGCCTTGCCCTCAATGATATTTTCTTCTCTCTTTTCTTTCTTGTACCACTGTCTGATTTTGCTTCGTGCCTGGCTTGTGGTAACGATTTTAAGCCAGTCTCGGCTGGGACCCTTGCCCTGCTGAGACGAGGTCAGAACCTCAACGATTTCGCCCGTTTTGACCTGATAATCAAGCGGAACTATTCTGCCGTCAACCTTGGCGCCAACCATTTTATTGCCGACTGCAGAGTGAATGGCATAGGCGAAGTCGATGACGGTTGCGCCCGTGGGAAGATTAAAAACATCACCCTTCGGAGTAAAAACAAACACTTCTTCGGGCACAAGATCGCTCTTGATTGTTGAAACGATATCTTCAACATCCTCGCTGTCGCTCTGGCTTTCAAGAAGCTGTCTTATCCATGAAAGACGCTCTTCAAATTTAGCTGCGCCGTTGATTCCGAGCTTATATTTCCAGTGAGCCGCGATACCGTATTCGGCAGTATGATGCATATCCCATGTTCTTATCTGAACTTCAAAAGGAATGCCTTCCTTGCCGAGCACCGTGGTATGAAGCGACTGATACATGTTGGGCTTGGGGGTTGAGATATAATCTTTGAATCTGCCGGGAATCGGCTTGAACATATCGTGGATTATACCGAGGCAGTTATAGCAGTCAATAACGGAATCAACAATAATTCGTACTGCGTATATATCATAGATTTCGTCAAAATTCTTGTTCTGACGGAACATTTTTCTGTGGATACCGTGAACTGATTTGATTCTGCCGCTTATCTGAGCGCCCGAAACCGAAGCCTTTATTCTTTCTTCAATTCTCGACTTTATATCATTGAAGAACTCGTTTCTTGACTGATTCTGGTTTTCAAGAGACATTTCGATGTCATGATAAGCAACGGGGTCAAGATAACGCAGCGACAAATCCTCAAGCTCTTCTTTGAACGCTCTGATACCGAGACGGTGAGCAATGGGAGCGTAGATTTCAAGAGTTTCCCTTGCAATTTCAAGCCTTCTGTGAGGCTCTTTGAACATAAGGGTTCTCATATTATGAATTCTGTCCGCAAGCTTGATGATAATAACTCTGATATCCTTCGACATTGCGAGCAACATTTTGCGGATATTTTCCGACTGCTGCTCCTCCTTGGTCTGAAGAGGCACCTTACCGATTTTTGTAACGCCGTCAACAAGCTCTGCGATCGTTTCACCGAAAAGCTTCTGCACCTCTTTGTTGGTAAGGCTTGTATCTTCAACTGTATCATGAAGAATAGCCGCAATTATTGAAGCGCAGTCCATTCCCAGACGCGCAAGAATCATTGCAACCGAAAGAGGATGCATAATATACGGCTCGCCTGAAAGTCGCTTCTGACCCTCATGGGCGCTGCCTGCAATTTCATAAGCCTTTTTTAAGTCGAGCAGTTCGTCTTCGGAGCAGTTTTTGCCCATTATCTCCAAAAGAGCATTCAATGCATCTTCGGGTGTTTCAAAAACGTCCTTTACAGTATTTTTCAAACTGTTCATAAAGCTTATTTCCTCCTGTCATTCCACCGTTAAATAAAGCTTTTGATTCTCTTAAGTATTTCCGAATCCTCAAGATTAACCTTCGGAGGATTCTCGGGCACACGGATGCTTCCGTCCAGCCCGCTTACGAGTATGCCCATTTCAAGCATTATTTCAACTACCGCAATTATTTTTGCAAGATTTTCGCCGTCGTCGCCGAGTCTTACGCAGAGCATTTCACAGCATTTATCGGGAAGCGGCTTGTTTTTAAGATATTTGAAAACACTGACTTCAAGCTGTCTGTCGGGAAGCATTCTCAATGCTTCCTCACGGGTAAGCTTTTCGTTTCTGCTGAATTTATCAAAAAGTCTGATTGAAGAAAGAACCTTTTCTTCGTTGGTAAGAGACGGTCTCATTCCTCTGACTATGACCGAAACCCTCTCATCGCCGTTATAGACATTTCTGTCAAGATTAACAGCAAGGTCAACTACATCGCCCTTTTCATAGGGAAAAAGCATTTCGGGCATTCCGAAATAAACAACGCCCGTTCTTGCTCCGTTCTTGGAAACACTCATTCTCATATGCTTTCCGTCAGAAACTGAGCTGATATCGTCAAGTCTTACTCCGAAAAGACCGAAGCAGGGCTGCGGATTGCCCGCACCGAACGGCTCAAGATATGCAAGATTTGAAAGCAAATCAAGACTTATCGACCCAGGCTGCAGGCGGCAGTCAATCTTCTGAAGCGCAAACGGCATTTCTTTGTTTGCCGCATATTCATTGAGTCTGCATCTGAGCTCAAATATTCTTGAAGATTTAAGACCGAGACCCGCCGCAAGAGTGTGGCCGCCGAAATGGTCAAGACAGTCTGAAACGGATTCTATCGCATCATAAATTGAAAAGCCTTCTATGCTTCGGCATGAGCCCTTGGCATTTTCGCCTTCGCGTGAAATGACAACGCAGGGTCTGCCGTACTTTTCAACAAGTCTTGCCGCAACAATTCCGATAACACCCTGATGCCAGCCTTCACCGTCAACAACAATAATTCTGTCATTGAGCATTTCGGGGTTATTATTGAGCATTGAAACCGCCTGAGAAAAAATCTCCGTTTCGGTCTGCTGTCTTCTGACATTCAGTGCATTTATTTCTTCAGCTATAAAAGCTGCGTCATCATCGTCATCGCAGAGAAGAAGTTCAAGCGCTTTATTTGCAGAACTCATTCTTCCCGCCGCATTTATTCTCGGGCAAACGGTGAACGAAGCCGTTGAAGAGGTAAAAAACTTTCCGCTCATTCCCGCTTCATTCATGAGAGCGGATATGCCCGGTCTCGGTTCTTCGTTGATCATATGAAGGCCTTTTCTTACCATAACTCTGTTTTCGCCCGTGAGAGTTACGACATCACCGATGGTGCCGAGTGCAACAAGATCGCCGTATTCCGAAAGCAGCATATTCTCTTCGCCGCCTTCAAGCGCACATACAAGCTTGAATGCAACACCGACACCTGACATTTCCTTGAAATTACTGGGGCAGTCTTCTCTGTGAGGGTCAACAACCGCAATCGCATCGGGAAGCTCATCGCCGACTTTATGATGGTCAGTAATAACAAGGTCGATTCCGAGATCCTTGCATTTCTTTGCTTCTTCTATTGCAGAAACACCGTTATCAACGGTTACGATAAGCTTAACGCCGAGACCTGCAAGGTATTCGATGGCATCGCAGTTGAGACCGTAGCCCTCTTTTACTCTGTCGGGGATATAACGGATAACATCTGCGCCTCTTGTTTCAAGATATGAATAGAGCAAAGCGGTTGCGGTCACGCCGTCAGCATCGTAATCACCGAAAACACATATACGCTCAAAACCGTCAATCGCAAGATTGATTCTTTCTGACGCAGCATCCATATCGGCAATAGTCATCGGGTCAAGGGTAAGCTCTGCTTCTGTATCAAAAAATCTGTCAATTTCATTTATGTCATCAAGACCTCTTGAGGTTGCAAGAAGAGCGGCAAAAGGGTCAACGCTCAGCTCCTGAGCAACAAGAGCCGCAAAATCCTTATCGCATTTTGCCACAGTCCATTTTTTTCTTCTCAAACTCAATCATTCCTTTCAATCGTTATAGTATATCATTTACAACCTTATTTTTCAAGATAAAATATATAATTATATTTATAATATAAAATATTTTTTATTGCGCCGGTTTTTCCCGTCAGATTTTTCCAAAAAAACAATCAACTTACAGTATTTTTTATTGATTTTATATATTTGCTTTGCTATTATATAGTTATCAATCCGAAAGGGGAAAATATATGCACACTTTAAAAATCGGAATTCTCAAAGACATGCATGAGCAGCTTCCAAAATACTGCATTATTGCAAAGAAAGATATCGGCGTCTGGGAATACACAAGAGGCATGTTCCTCGGCGACGACGGTTATAAAATGGAGGATTTCAAAGGTGAAATCAAAAGCGGCGACAGATGGCACGCAGGCTACGATTCAGCTCATTTCTTCAAAGCTTCAGTCACTGTTCCTCAGGAGATGGACGGACTCTCAATCAGAGCTGAGCTTGCAGTCGGCGGCGAATCACTCGTTAAATGCAACGGAAAATATGTTGCGGGCTGTACCTCAAGAGAATCTCTCCCCGACCGCAAGCAGGTTGACCTCGGAGTTCACAAAGCAGGCGATGTTCTCAATTTTGAGATAGAAGCAACCGTTGACTCAATGTCATTCTGCGATGCCGCTATGGACGGCGCTGATTATCAGGACTGCCTTTTCGGCGAGACAAGCATTTTTGCGGTTGACGCCGAATGCGAAGGATATTATGTTGATATTGAGGTTGCATTTGATGCACTTAATTTCATAAAAGATGAGCATATAAAGAGCAAGGTTTATGCTGCCGTTGATGACAGTCTCCACATGGTTGACTATGATTTCGAGCCTGCTGAGGTAAGAAAGAGCATTGCTGAAGCAAGAAAGTATTATCTTAAAAAGATATCCGAAATAAACTGGAATGCTCAGAGCAGAGTTATTCTCACCGGTCACAGCCACATTGACGTTGCATGGCTCTGGAGAATACAGGAAAGCATCAGAAAGAGCGCACGAACCTTTACAAATGTTACATCCCTCATGGACCTCTATCCCGAAATGACATTCGGACAGAGTCAGGCTGTTCTTTACCAGATGATGAAGGATCATTATCCCGAAATTTTTGCAAAAATCAAGGAAAAGGTTGCAGCCGGTCAGTGGGATATCTGCGGCAATGTCTGGGTTGAAGCTGACACAAACATCGCCTCAGGCGAAGCGCTTATCAGACAGGTACTTTACGGCACCGAATTCTTCAGAAACGAATTCGGCAAGGTTTCAAAAACATACTGGCTCCCCGACTGCTTCGGCTTCACATGGGCACTTCCCCAGATTATCAACGGCTGCGGAATGGAAAACTTCATCACCTCGAAGCTTTCATATAATGACACAACCAAATTCCCCTACAGCATGTTTATGTGGCAGGGCAACAACGGTGACAGGGTTTATGCTCATCTTATGAGACCCGCTTACAACTGCCATTACCGTGTTGATGAAATCATGACCGTTGACGAGGAATGCAATAACAAGAGCGAGCTCAACACTGCAATGAGCATGTACGGCTACGGTGACGGCGGCGGCGGTCCGACAAGAAACATGCTCGAAAGAGGCAGAAGACTTCAGAATTTCCCCGGTCTGCCCAAGACGGAAATCGGTCATGTAGACGATTTCTTTGAGACTCTCCACGGCAAAGAGGACGAGCTTCCCGTATGGAACGGCGAAATGTTCTATGAGAATCACAGAGGTACATTCACAAGTCAGGCATTTGTCAAAAAGAATAACCGTAAGGGTGAATTCCTCTTTACTAGAGACGAAATGCTCTCTGTTTTTGCCGAAAAGCTTTTAGGCAAAGAATATCCCAAGGAAGAAATCGAAAAGGGCTGGAGAATTCTCATGACCAACCAGTTCCATGACATTCTTCCCGGTTCATCTATTCACGCAGTTTTTGAGGATTGCCGCAGAGACTACGCAAAAATGAATGAGATTGCAAATTCAGTCAAGGACGATGTTTTTGCCGCTCTTAACGCTGCAGTTGAAGCTCCCGAAAACAGCATAAAAGTATGGAACCTGACAAATGTAGAAAGCTCTGAACCAATTGAAGTTGAGGGCGTTCCCGAAAATATGTATCCCGTTGATGCAGACGGAAACAGGCTTCATTCTTATTATAAAGAGGGCAAGCTGATTTTCACGCCTTTCCTGAATCCCCTCGCTCCGATGAGCTGCACAGTATTCAGTCTCAAGGAAGAAACAGATCCGGACACAGAGCTTTTTGATAACGATAAAACGGTTCTTGAAAACATCTATCTTCGGGTTAAATTTGATGAAAACGGAATCATCACAAGCATTTACGATAAGCACGAAAAACGCGAATGCCTTGACGGAAGAGGAAATATCCTCACCGTTTCTCTTGATAAATGCATTCATGAAACCGCATGGAATCTCGAGCTCAACTATCACAAGAAAATGTGGGAGCTCACAGAGGCTGAAAGCATTGATGTTGTTGAAAGCAACTTCCTTCGCAAGATTATCAGAATCAAGCGCAGATTCCATAAGTCAACAATAACTCAGGATGTCACTCTTTACCGTGACGGAAAGAGCGTTGTATTTGATACAACAGTTGACTGGCACGAGAGCGACAAGGTTCTCAAGGCAGGATTCGATGTTGCTGTTATCGACACCGATGCGACATATGAAATCGCTCATGGCGCAACAAAGAGACCTACTCACTGGAACACCGCATATGATCTCACCCGCTTCGAGGTTGCCGCTCACAAATGGGCTGACCTCTCTGAAGGCGGCTACGGCTGCAGCATCATCAATGACTGTAAATACGGATATGATATCCACAACAGCCATATGAGAATAACTCTCATGCGTGCGCCCACCTGCCCCGACAGAACAGGCGATCACGGAATAAACACATTCAAGTATGCATTCCATCCGCACAGCGGCGACTGGAGAACAGACACTCCCAAGGAAGCACTCACCTTCAATGTTCCGCCCGTTGCATTCTATAACACTCAGGCAACTCAGGGCAAAATTGCAAGCGAAGAATCGCTTGTTGCTGTTGACGCTTCAAACATCTCAATCGACGCAATCAAAAAAGCTCAGGACGGCAGAGGATATATAATCCGTGTTGTTGAGCAGGAGCAGAAGAGAGGCAAGGCATCGCTAAGCTGGAGCTTCGGATTCGATAAGGTCATTGAATGCAATATGATTGAAGAGGATAAATCGGAAATCGCTCAGAGCGGCAATGAATTTGAATTTGATTTCAAGCCGTTTGAAGTAAAAACATTCAGAATAATCTAAAAAAATAACCTCTGTGTTTCCGTTAATCGGAAATACAGAGGTTAATCTTTTTTATAAAATTTATTCAGCGGGGGTCTGGTTCTGTTCGCCCTGCTGCTCTGAGCTTTCGGTTGTTGTTTCCGAGCTCTGTGCAGTTGTTTCAGAGTTTTCAGTTGTTGTTTCCGAAGCTTCGGTTGTTGACTGATTCTCGGTTGTTGTCGCAGAGTTTTCAGTTGTTGTTTCCTGTTTTTCTGTTGTTGTGCTCTGCTTCTCGGTTGTTGTTTCAGCCTTCGTTGTTGTTGCTTTGGGTTTTGTGGTAGTTGTAGTGGGTTTCTTCTTCTTGGTGGTGGTTGTTGAAGAAGGCTTTTTCTTTTTGGTTGTTGATGTTGTATCGTCCTCTTCGGTGGTTGTTGAAGTGTCTTCCTCGGTAGTGGTGGTCTGCATATTCCATGTTGTCCACGGAGAGGTTGTTGCCGAAGTGGGAGGATATGTATAGACGGGAGCGGTGGTTGTTGAAGTTGAATCTTCATTTCCTGCGCCGCCTACGGCAGCTTTGATAATAAGCACTGCAATCAGCACAACTGCAAGCGCACCGACAACGATTCCCGCAATTTTAAGAATCTGATTCTTGTCTATGGGTTTCTTATATGCTCTTGCATCTGCATTTGCATAAGGAGAAACAGCGTTTTCTTCATCTGGCATCTGATTTGCGCCGTAGCTGTTACGGTATTCATCCTCATAATCAGCGTCACTGTCGCCCACCATCGCTGCTGCAATGGGAGTAAAAATCGCGGTTTCTTCAACGCTCATGGTTGCCGCAATAACGGTAATATTATCTTTCCCGCCTCTTTCAAGTGCGGATTTGACAAGCTTGCTTGCAACATCCTGAGCGCTTTCAGCCGTTGAAAGAATTGCGGTGATATCGTCATCACTGAGCATATCGGTAAGACCGTCACTGCAGAGAAGAACAAGATCTCCGTCATCAACATCGTCAATAACACTGATATTGGGCGAAAGATTTGCTTCCTCGGGAAAAACGCCGAGGTGGCGCGTGAGTCTCTTGGCATCGGGTATGCGGTACATATCATCCATCTGAGCCTGACCCGCATCAACAATTGTCTGTGCGTGAGTATGGTCAAAGCTTATTTGCTCAAGGATTCCCTTGGAATAATGATAGATTCTTGTGTCACCGATATTGACGCAGAGAAGCTTGCCCTTTACCGCAAACATTGCGGCAAGAGTTGTTCCCATGCGCTTGCCTCTTGCGTTGATTTCAGCGCAGATTCTGCCGTTTGCATCATCAAGACAGTTTGAGATTGCAAAGCTGAAATCCTCTCCGCTTTCATAAACCGTTGAAGCATGAGCGGCAATTGTTTCGTTTGCAATTCCCGAAGCAAGCTCACCGTAGCTTTCGCCGCCCATACCGTCACAGACAGAAAGATGGAACGGCTCTGCCATATTCTGCACAAAGGCCGAACCCTTGCGCAAATCGCCCGTAGAAGTCAGTCTTCCGTTAAGGCTGTAGTTATCTTCATTCTCTCTGCGGATTCTGCCTGCATGAGTTACAGCGCAGACATTCGCTTTAAGCTTCTTCATACTTACCCCCGATTATATACAAAAAAATTAGTCAAGAATACCGTTTGCCTTAGCCCAATCGTGATAAACCTCGATTGATCTGAGTCTTGCGGGGCCAAGGTTGTGTGCGCCTCTTGTGTGCCAGCCCATGTTGATACCCTGAAGACTTACAAGATATTTTGCACTTGCGCAGAAGCCTGAATCAATGGCATTATCAAGAAGAATAATCTGCTGATGAGTTTCTTTTGCAGCCTCAAGGTCGCCCTTGACGAATTCATCCCACATCTTGACAAAGAGACCTGCGCCGCATGAGGTGGGAGTTGCGATAACACCTCTTGCGCCCTTTACATATGAATCGTAAAGGAGAGGAATGTTTGCCTGAAGAACGTTTGAATCGCCCTGTACAGCAATCTTTGCTTCGATTGAAGGCATTGTGCAGGTTGTGTCCTTGATGCCCTGAATCTTGCCGGTTGCAGCAAGCTTTCCGTAGGTTTCAGCATCCATGAGGTGAGGTCTTAGACCGGGGAATTCATAAAGAATTACGGGAAGCTCGGTTTTGCTTGTAAGCTCCATAAGATAATCAAAAAGCTGAGCGGGTCTGTCGCACATACCCTTGGTTACAAAAACAAGACCGCTTACACCCTGCTGCTCAAGCTCTTTCATTTCTTCAACCTGAGCGTCAAAAGTTTCTGCAAGGTTGCCTGTAGCATAAACCGGAACACCGTTTGAATTCTTTACTGCAAGACCTGCACACTTGATTCTTTCTTCGGGAGTGAGCTCCATCATTTCAGATGAGCCGCAGACAGCGAAAAGATGCTGAGGCTTGAAGCCTGCCTGCCACGCAACATATTCTTCATATGCTTTGTAGTCAACGCTCTTATCCCATTTGAAGGGAGTTAAAAGCAGAGAATAAACGCCTGAATACTCATTGTAGTTTGCCATAAAAAACACCTTCTGTAAAAAAATTTATACGAATGCATTATAACGCACTGATTGTCAAAAATCAATAGATAAAGTCTTAAATATAAATAAAATGTTCTGTTGACATTTGATGTTTTTTCAAATAGAATAGACTGGATTAACAAAAAGGGAGAACAATAATGAATTCAGAGTCAAAAAGCGGTTTTTTCAAGAATATGGCGCGGCTTGCGCTGCCCATTGCCGCACAGCAGCTTCTTGTTTCCTGCGCTCAGCTGATAGACACGGCTATGGTAACGGGACTCGGCAATGTTGCTGTTTCCGCAGTCGGCGTTTCCTCAAGATGGATATTTCTGATGAATCTCTTCTATTTCGGAATTTCCTCGGGTTCCGCCTCACTCATTTCGCAGTTCTGGGGCGCGAAGGAAAAAGACAATATCCGCAAATCTTACGGCGTTGCGCTGCTTTTCGGATTTTCCGTTGCAGTCTGCTTCTGCCTTGCAATGTTTTTTATTCCCGGATATCTTGCAAAGGTTTTCACTGATGAAGCACCCGTTATTGCAGAATCAATAAAATACATGAGAATTGTTGCATTCATGGGTGTTTTCGGCGCATTCAATCAGGTTACATGTACCGTTCTGCGTGCAACAGAAAAGGTCAACACTCCGCTTGTCACCTCAATTATCGCCGTTTGCATCAACACTTCCCTCAACTATATTCTTATCAACGGAAAGCTCGGTTTCCCCTCAATGGGAATAAGAGGTGCTGCGATTGCAACGCTTATTTCAACTGCCGTTCAGGCAATTATTCTTTTCATTTCAATCAGAACAACTAAACAAGTTTTCAAAGCTCCGCTCAGAACCTATTTCAGCTTCAACACGGCTTTTGTGAAAAGGTTTTCGGTTGTTGCCCTTCCCGTTGTTTTCAATGAAGGCATCTGGGCTATCGGAACAAACATATATTCAATGGTATTTGCAAGGCAGGGCAGCGAAGCATATGCAGGCTACACAATTTTCAGCTCAATTGAGCAGATTGCTTTCGTTTTCTTCGTAGGTATATGTCACGCATGTTCGATTATGACGGGCAAAACAATCGGAGAAGGCAAAGAATCCGAAGCATACAAACTTGCTAAAAAATTCGTTATCATGACTCCGATTATCGGAATTCTGACAGGCTCTGTGCTTGTAACTTTCAGAAATCCATTGCTCTCGCTTCTCGACATTGAGACTCAGGGCGCATTTGACCTCGCTTCTGCACTGATTGTTGTTTACTGCTTGTGGCTTCCGATAAGAAACATTCCCTATACTCTGATTGTCGGCACCTTCAGAGCAGGCGGCGACACAAAAATCGGCATTGTATATGACTGCTTATCCCTTTATCTTGCCGGCATTCCCGTTGTTTGCTACCTCGGTCTTGTAGCAAAAGTAGATTTCATTTACCTTATAGCGGCAATGTACATCTGCGAAGACCTGCCGAAAACAATACTCAGCCTCATAAGATTCAAAAGCAAAAAATGGATAAGAAATCTTACTGACGGATAAAAGAACACGCTGAAAGGCAATCACTTTCAGCGTGTTTTTCTATTTGACAAAATAAATTACGGAATCATAAATACATTCTATTCCCCGCTTGATTGAAAGCTTTTCAAGAATATTATAAAGCCATTCAGGAGCTTCGTTTCTGAAAATGCTCTGATATTCACTGTCAGCAAACATATCTGCATATGGCTTAATCTCACCGCCGTTTACCGTAAAAACGAATTTACATGAACTGAACGGAGTAAGACTTCCGATTTCAAAATAATTGACTGTCAGCTGTACGGGGCTTTTATCAAAATCCCCCTCAAAAGGAATTGAAACAGTTTCACCGTCAGAAACAATCCCCGTGCCCGAAATATCAAATCCGACGTCTGCGCCGTATGCAATAACCGACAGAAGCTTTATATCGTTCGTTTCGCTTACATTCGTTATTGTCAGCGTTTTATCATCATTGCTGATATAACCTGACAAGCTTTTGTCAAAGCCTGCATGAACGGTTCTGTAGGAATGATTTGACGATTCAAATTGAGGATAATCAGGGTCGGAGTAAATATCTCTTATATCATCTGTCAGAAGAAGCTTCGTAACGAGCGAGCGGGTATATTCTTCATAATAATACTGCCCATGAAACTGACCTTCAATAAACCAGGTGTTTTCGGGCAGATACGCACCCGAAGCATCAACCTGCATAGAGGGAGAAATATGATTATGAGACGAATCTCGGCAGGTTGTTTTTACACCTGAATAGCCATGCGCAAATCTCTTGCCTAAAGGGGTGCAGACGGCGCCCGAAACACCTTTTGCGGGAAGAATGACATCTCCGTTATTCTCGCCGCCCAGACAAAGGCTGCTTCCGGTTCCGCAGAGAATTGATATGTCAATCCCCTTTTCTTTGCATGCTGCGAAGGTTTCGGTTAGGTTCTCCATAACCTCATAATGCACCATGTCGGTCTTTTCAATAAGCAACTTATTTTCAGCAGCATCAAGGAATTCCGCTTTTAATTCTTCATAGTATTCCGTTGAGCAAAGAGACCACAGACTGCCCCAGTATTTAACAACATCACTCACACCGCCCGTGCAGGCTGCCGCCGCAATTTCATTGAGATCGTCAAGTCTTTCCGCATATTCGAATATTCTGGCAAAATTGCTTTCACCGCCGACTGCGGTTTCAAGGAATTCAACAAGATCTTCAAGAGCAAGGTCTATTTTGCCTTTTAAAATACGGTAAGGCAAATCCGTACCGCCGAGCGCAGGAACGCTGAGAACTGCCTTGCCTACATCATTTTCCTGCGAATAATAAGTAAGATATGTTGAGGTTATCAGACCGCCGAAGCTCAGCGCAAAAATGCTGACTTTATCGGAATTTGTGTATGCCTTCACTTCTTTTATAAATTCACGCAGACTGTCCGCATTCGTTATCGCGTCAAGCCTTGAATCATACTGAAACATAAACACCCTTGACGGATCTGTTTCGCCCGCAAGGTATTCACAGAACGGCTTTTCATACATATATTCACGGATTTCCTCATCTCCAAGCATATACTCAAGATTTGAGGTTGCGGGATTGTTGGGATAATGAGATACGGGATAAACAGAGCTTCCGTCGGGGTTGCAGGTAAGCTTTCCGAGAACCGCTTTTGCACCCTCTCCCAGAGTCTCACCGAATTTTTCCTTGTTTCCTTTAATAAGACCTGCAAGCGATTTTGCAAAATTCGGAAAATCGTCTTTTATTCTGTCAAAAATTATATCTGCGCTCGGCCCCCAGATCTTCTCTTCATTTTCTTTACCGAAATTCAGATAAAGCTGAGAACACATAAAGCCCGAAATCAGAATTATGGGGTCATTTTCTTTTTCACTGTTTGCGAAAGCGTTGACCGATAAACATGATATTATCATTACTGCCGCAAGCAGAAAAGAAAGTATTCTTTTCAAGTCAGATTCCCCCTTTGTTTTTATTACTTTTTAATTCTATCACCCTTAATAACGCAATGCAATAAAAATTAAAAAAAGCTACAAAAAATTAACATTATTCATTGCAGGTGTGTTTGCAATATGGTATAATTTGTAACAGGCAACCAAAAGGAGGCTTGTTAAAATGAACGAAATTTTCAACGGCATTCCGCTTCCCGAAAAAACGGCAACCGATGAATATTACTGCGGAAGGGATACTTATCTTCTGCGCTTTGAAAACTGCGAAAAATCCGATTTTGACGGATACTGCAAGAAGCTTGAAAACGGCGGTTTTCAGAAGTATGACTATACAGTAATCACAGACAACTATCACGCAACATATTTTTCGGAAATTACCGTTCATACATACTATTGCGAAAGCGAAAACACAATAAGAGTTATTGCAGACCCCGATTTGCCCGCATACAGCAGACAGCCCGAATGCGGAAACGGACTTTCGCCCGTTCTCTGGCAGTTTGAGGTTGATCATTCACTGATTGACTGCGGTATGTGCTATTTTGTAAGATGCGCCGACGGTTCATTTTTTGTTATCGACAGTGCGCACACCTATTCCGTCAATGACGATATCAGAATATGCGAATTTTTAAAAAAGATGAACGGCGGTAAAAAGCCCGTCGTTTCAGGCTGGTTTTTCTCTCACGCTCACGATGACCATATCTGCAAATTCCTTGATGTTATTGACTATCATAAGGACGAAATAGAAATAAAAGCGGTATATTATAATTTTCCCTCGCCCGATAACCCTGACGGATTCTATTGGGGAACTCCTGCAATCAGACTTCTTGAACGCTTTGAAACAACGATGGACAAAAACGAAGATGTTAAGAAAATCAGACTGCATACGGGTCAGCATTTCTTCATCGGCAACCTTGAATTTGAAGTGCTCTGTACTCATGAAGATATTCATCCCGCGCATTTCTCTGATTTCAACAATACTTCAACCTCACTTATGATGACGGTTGACGGGTGCAAAGTGCTTTTCCCAGGCGACAGCTCAGCAGAGAGCGACAAGGTTTTCCTGCGCCGTTACAGAGAGCATCTCAAATGCGATGTTATGCAGATGTCGCACCACGGTCATTCGGGCACTTCTCCGCAGTTTTACAGATATGCCGATGCGCCGTGCATACTTTTCCCGATAACGGAAATCAAGTTTGATGAAGAGCTTCCCCGTCAGGAATCAAACCGCGTTGCAATTGAGCTTTCAAAAGAATATCATATCGCTTCAAACGGCACGGTTGAAATCCCCCTGCCCTATGCTTACGGACAGACAAAAGTTTTACCTGACGAAACCTTTGAGGATTTCAACGGAATTTATAATCTCTGGGCATATGAATATACCGATGAAAGAAAACAGCAGCTCTATAACGATTTTCTTGAGAGAAGCAAAAGATAAAATAACATAAGAATCCCTGTGTCACAGTTGATTGACACAGGGATTTTGTATTACTTGAATGAATATTTATATACCTTAGCCCAGGCTTTGACTCTGTCTTTATTCCACTTCTTGGGCATCATTGCGCAGGCTGCGGAAACCTTACCCATTTTTACGCCGCAGGCAACAATCTTCTTGAGAAGCTCAGGGTCACGGCAGACGCCTTTTGCTTTATTGACCCAGTCCTTCGGATCAAATCTGAATGCACCCGAAAGATTGGTAAAGGTTGCATCCATGGTAACATCGTCCTGATTGATTATACCGCTGTCAAAAACATAGTCAACATCCTGAGCGCTGAGACCGAGAAGCAGAAGCTTTCCGCATGCAAGCGGAGCAAGACCTGCACCGAGGTTTTTATAGTATTCAACCTGATATCTCCAGAGGGTGTCGGCAGTAAATTCGCCGTCTTTATCCTTGATAACGGTTTCCGCAAGCATTGCTGCAGCCTTGAGGGCGTTAGCAATACCCGAACCGATAAGAGGAACCGTCATGAATGCGCTGTCACCGATTGCTGCATAGCCGTCGCTCACCATAATTGAAAGCGGCTGACGAACGGGAATATCAACAAACTGACCGCCTCTGACCCTCTCTGTTCCGAGTCTTGGGTTAGACTGACGGAGAAATTCGGTGAAACTTTCAACTTTTTCCATATCAAAATCGTTGAATCTTCCGATAAGTACATCTGTGTGTGTCTCTTCGCTTGCAACCCAGTTAACTCCGAGCTCACCGCCCGCAAAAAGCATAACCTTGAATTTTGCTTCAACCTCTTCTTCGGAAGCAACATTATAAAAAGCACGGTATATTGTTATTCTTTCGTTTCTCTCAGCCTCTTTTTCAATTGAAAAACATTCGGGAAGATTCCTTCTTACGGGAGAATTCATTCCGCATGCATCGATAATAAGATCACCGTAAACATCGCCCTTAGCAGTCTGTATTCCGACAACTCTGCTGCCGAGAATGATAGGTGCAATAACCTCGCACTCATATTCAATTTTAACTCCGCAGCCGAGAGCATGGTTAATCAGATGCTCATAGATATCTCTTCTCTCCATTTTGATTTCACGCTTATCGGGAGCAACACGCTGCTTTAACGATACGGTTGAATTAGGCCCGAAGAAAGTCATATCCTCTTTATATTCATACTTATCTTCAGGGGGCATGGGAATCCCTGCAGCATCGAGCGCCTTGGGCGCGAAAATATCTGTCCAGTCATAGCCGAGAGTACCCTCTGCTTTCTTTTCGTAAACAGTGACATCAAATCCCTCTTTTGCAAGCAAAGCTGCAGCGGCAATACCGCCGTGACCGAGTCCTGCAACAATAATCCTCTTACTCATAACAATCCTCCGTGAAATAATTCTGAATAAATAATATCATAAAATCATACATTTATCAATAAAATATGCAAATTTGCATTCATTTTTTATTTCAGCCGCTGTTTTGATTTCATTTTTTGAAAGTTTTTTGTGAGAAATTGCAAAAACAGCACACTTTTAAGGCTATATTAAACATTTTTCACAAAGTTTTGAAAGAACGCAAAAAATTGTTGCATTTTTCGCCTCAGAGGTATAAAATATCAATATCGCATATTTTAGTGCATTAAAACGGTAAAAAAACGGTTTTCCGTGTTTAATTTTATATCAGCCGAATAAACTGAGTTTAAAGGCTGAAAAGGAGTATCAGTTATGAGTTATGTAAAGAGTACAATTGAAGCAATTGCCAAAAAGCATGTCAACGAGCCTGAGTTTGTTCAGACCGTTACAGAGGTTTATGAATCACTTGCGCCTGTTATTGAGCAGCATCCTGAATACGAGAAGTGCGCACTTCTTGAAAGAATGGCTGAGCCCGAAAGACAGATTTCATTCAGAGTTACCTGGGTTGACGATAACGGCAAGGTTCAGATAAACACAGGATACAGAGTTCAGTTCAATGGAGCAATAGGTCCCTACAAGGGCGGTCTTCGCTTCCATCCTTCAGTATACATTGGTATTATGAAGTTCCTTGCTTTTGAACAGACCTTCAAAAACAGCCTTACAGGTCTTCCCATCGGCGGTGCAAAGGGCGGCTCCGATTTTGACCCCAGAGGAAAGAGTGACAGCGAAATTCTTCGCTTCTGCCAGGCATTTATGACTGAGCTTTACAGACATATCGGTCCTGACATTGATGTTCCCGCAGGCGACATCGGTGTAGGCGGCAGAGAAATCGGCTATCTTTACGGTCAGTACAGACGCATCAGAGGCGCATTTGAAAACGGCGTTCTTACAGGCAAGGGTCTTTCTTACGGAGGTTCACTGATCAGACCCGAAGCAACAGGCT
>JAZQEE010000065.1:0-29477 GCA_045538815.1 Acutalibacteraceae bacterium | reverse complement strand
TGAAATGAGAGTTGAAGCAGAAAACGGCGCTACAGCAGGTAAGTTTGACCTTGCAAAACGTGCAAAAGCTGCTGATTTGGATGCTATCCATGACACCGTTCATGAAATGGCTCGCGACGAAGCAAGACACGGTAAGGCATTCGAAGGACTTTTGAAGAGATACTTTTCGTAAGCTACAAGCCGTGCAAAAATGTAATGATAGCGCTCCGCGAGTTTACTCGCAGGAGCGTCTATTGTTACATTTTTATAGGGCGACAGCCCGAAACGAAATAGCCTCGAAGAGGCTATGAGTGGCACGGCGTAACTGCTATTACTGCGTAAAATTATACACACCGGATAAAGATTGGGGGACCTATGAATACAAAAGCATTATACAATATTACCTATGGCGTATATTTACTCTCCGCCAAAGAAAACGGTCGCGACAATGCCTGCATTATCAATACAGCCGTGCAAGTTGCAAACAATCCTACCCGTATATCTATTGCAGCCATTAAAGGTAATCTTACACACGATATGATTCTCGCCACAGGAGTATTTAATCTTTCATCGATTACATCGGATGCACCCTACTCTCTCTTTCAGCATTTTGGAATGCAGTCAGGGTATAATGTAAACAAGTTTGCTGATTTTACGGATGTAGCACGTAGCGAGAATGGCTTACTTTATCTAACAAAATATGCCAATGCCGTTTTATCCTTAAAAGTAACCGAATCGTATGATTTAGGCAGCCATACTCTCTTTATCGGCGAATTAACCGATAGCGAAGTCCTTTCTTCAGGTGAATGCTGCTCCTATGGTTACTATCAGTCTACCATCAAAAAAGCGGCTCCTAAGCCTATTGCAAAAGAAGGCTGGAAATGCAAAATCTGCGGCCATGTCTATGAAGGCAAAGAGCTTCCCGCAGATTACATTTGCCCGCTTTGCAAACACGGTGCTGAAGATTTTGAATATTTCAATGAAACAACAGATAAAATTGCAGACACGGCAAATACTAATACTGCGTCAAACAATGACGTCAAAAAATTTGTTTGTTCCGTATGCGGTTATGTACATGAGGGTGACAAAGCACCCGAAAAATGCCCTCAGTGCGGTGTCCCGGCTTCCAAGTTTACCGAACAAAGCACGGAAAGAGTCTGGGCCGCTGAACACGTTGTAGGCGTGGCGCAAGGTTGTAGTGAGGATATTTTAGAGGATTTACGTGCAAACTATGTAGCAGAATGTACCGAAGTCGGTATGTACCTTGCAATGGCAAGAGTTGCTCACCGCGAAGGCTATCCCGAAATCGGTCTTTACTGGGAAAAGGCTGCATATGAAGAAGCAGAGCACGCAGCAAAATTTGCAGAGCTTCTCGGCGAAGTTATCACAGACAGCACAAAGAAGAACCTCGAAATGAGAGTTGATGCCGAAAACGGCGCAACAGCAGGCAAGTTTGAGCTTGCAAAGATGGCTAAGGAGCAGGGTCTTGACGCTATCCACGACACAGTTCACGAAATGGCTCGCGACGAAGCAAGACACGGCAAGGCATTCCAGGGTCTTCTTGAAAGATATTTTGGTTAATTCCCCTACCCCAATAAAAAAGTAAGAGTGGCTGAAAAGCCACTCTTTTTGTTTTAGTATTTTTTCACCTTAAGAAGCCTTGCCGCATTGACAACAGAGATTATCATTGTTCCCACGTCAGCAAAAATTGCCGTCCACATCGGCGCAACACCTGCTATGCCCAAAGCTATGACGATAATCTTGACTGCAATTGAGAAAGCTATATTTGCTTTCAGCACCTTCATTGTGCGCTTGCTCTGATAAACCGTATCTGCAAGCCTTGAAAGCTCCGAATTTGTGAGGATTACGTCTGCCGCCTCACACGCAGCCTGAGTGCCAAGACCCATTGCAACTCCTACGTCTGCCGCCGCAAGCACGGGAGCATCATTGATACCGTCACCGATATATATAACACCATTTGCGCCGTCCTTGATTTCTTCAAGGGCGGTTAACTTATCTTCGGGCAAAAGACCGCTTTTAAAATCATCAATTCCGCATTTTGAGCATACCTTTCTTGCCTGCTCTGCGCTGTCACCCGTAAGAATGAGTGAATGCTCAACACCAAGCCTGCGAAGCTTTTTTACGGTTTCGGGTGCACTTTTTCTTATTTCGCCGTCAATTTCAATTGCTCCGATAACCTTGCTATCCAGCGCAACGTAAACGGGCACTCTTGGCATTTCGGAAATATCAACACAGTACCGTTTCATCAATCTTTCGCCGCCACAGAGAATTTTACCCTCCGCCGTAACAACCGACGTGCCTCCGCCTGCAATCTCGGTAAAATCCGATACGTCCGATAAATCCAAATTATTGCATTGAGCAACAACGGCTTTTGCAATGGGATGGGTCGAATAATACTCGCATTTTGCCGCAAGATTTATCACACGGTCTGCAGAATAGCCTTCTGCGGCATACACCTTGCCAACCTTGAGCTCACCCGTAGTGAGAGTACCCGTTTTGTCAAAAACAACCGTATCAGCCTTTGCAAGTGCCTCTATATATCGGCTGCCTTTTATAATCATTCCGTTTTTCGCCGCCGCACCCATTGAAGAAAAGAACGCAAGCGGTGCTGAAAGCACAACGGAGCACGGGCATGACGCCACAAGCAAAAGCATACTTCTGTATATCCATTCACGCCATTCTCCCGTTATCAGCGACGGTATTACAGCAATCAAAATCGCTGCCGCAATAACGGATGGAGTATAATATTTTGCAAAGGTCGTAACCGCACGCTGAGCATCGCCTTTTTTCTGCGCAGCCTGCTCAACCAAATCCGCAATTCTCGCCGCCGAGGATTCGTTTTTTATTGCAGTTGCTTTTATTTGCAGTGTTACGCTTCCGTTGATCATTCCGCTTGAAACAGCTGAGCCTTTTTCTATATGAACGGGTATTGTTTCACCCGTCAGCGCAGATGCATCAACACTGCCCTCTCCGCTTACCGCTATACCGTCAACGGGAACCGTTTCGTAAGGCAGAATCGCAATTATATCACCGATTTTAACGTCATCGGCATCAATCTTTTTCAGCGTGCCGTCAGGCATAACAAGATTTGCCTCATCGCTGACTATGCCGAAAATTGCCTCTATGGATTTGCGGCTTCTGTCGCTCGCATAATCCTCCGTAAGCTCCCCTGCTCTGAACAGAACGGAAAGCATCGCCGCCTCAAAGAATTCGCCGAGAAATATCGCCGCCACAACAGCAACTGCAAGCAAAAGCGACTCATTTATCTTTAGTTTTGATATTGATTTTATCGCGCTTAAAAAAGTCGGTATTCCGCAAATCACGGTTGCCGCAACAAGTAAAACCGTTTTTACAAATTCATCCGCAAACGGCAGGAAAGATGCCGCAATCAGCAGCGCTCCTGCAATCACCGCCGCAAGCGGAAGCTTGCTTTCGCCGCCGTGGTCATGGCAATTATCACAGCCGCAGGTTTCAATTTTGGCGTTGCCGTGACAATTGCAACCGCATTCGTGCTTATGCTCCATTACAAATCACCCCGTCTGTGTAAAATATGTTCAAGCCCTGCCTCGAGAATTTCCTTTACGTGGTCATCGTCGAGAGCATAATAAACTGTTTTACCCGCCCTGCGCGGACGCACCAAACCCGAAGTACGCAGAATTCTGAGCTGATGAGAAACGGCACTCTGCCCCATTTCAAGCTGCTCCGCCAAATGAAGCACACACATTTCTCCGGCCGTCAACGCAGTCAATATTCTTATTCTTGTGCTGTCACCAAAAACCTTGAAAAGCTCCGACAAATCATAAAGCACCTCTATCTTCGGCTCATCGGATTTGTTAATACGTTCACAGTAGCAGCTTTTGTTTGCTTGTTCCTTATCCATAATTTACCTCCGAGCAAAACTATTGCAATTAACATATGAATATATATTCATATGTTCACTTTATTGTATGATAATCTACTGTTTTTGTCAAGTAAAGTTTCAATTAATTATATCAAATTGTTCATTTTGCCGAAAAACAATTGACTATTTATGTTCAGTTATATATAATATAGGTAATTATAATCATTTTGAAAAGGATTTGTATTTATGAAAAGAATTTTTGCTGCAGTTATCTGCATTATGCTTTTACTCAGCGGATGCGCCCCAAAAGCACCGGATGCATTGGACGCCAACTATGTAGGCGAGGGACAGATGACCGTTTTGCGTTACCTCATAAATTCAAACGCATTTATTGTTGAAGACATATTCATAGAAAACTCTTTACCCACAGAAGGCAAAGAAATCACAAACGAAAACGGCACTTTTGCTCCCGTTGTTTCCGATTCCGTCGGCTCCTATGCAGAACTGAAATCAATTCTCGAATCAACATACACTAAAGAAGCCGCAGATAAAATTCTTAACGAATCCGACAGATACACCGAGATTGACGGCAAGCTTTATTTTAATACAAAGTATGCCGATTCACAGTCAGAGGATTATGATTGGAGCGAGCCTGAAATAGAAGTTATCAGCGTTGCTGACGGCACATACGAGCTTGAAGTTACAATAAAAAAAGCAAACGGCTTCAAACAAACTCTTACGGTTAAAGCCGTAACGGTTAACGGAGATATCCGTCTTGACAATATGTATTATTAATTCAAATTAATCATACCATTCCGAGGAGAATTTTTATGAATGAACTGAGAACAAAATGGTTCAAGGATATCAGCAAGGATTGTCCCCTGCCCGAATATCCCAGACCACAGCTTGAAAGAGCAAGCTGGATTTGCCTTAATGGCGAATACGATTATGCAATCACCGCTGAAAATGCAGAAAAGCCCGAAACTTTTGAAGGCAAAATTCTCGTTCCGTTTGCCATCGAATCGGCCGCATCCGGTGTACAAAAGCATCTGCAACCGGAAGAACGCCTCTGGTATCGCAGAAGCTTCACTCTCAACGATGATTTCAAGGGTAAAAGAACTATCCTGCACTTCGGTGCCGTTGATTGGCAATGCAGCGTATGGGTTAACTCTGTTCTTATGGGCGAGCATACAGGCGGTTACAATCCGTTCAGCTTTGATATCACCGATGCTCTTAAAGACGGAGAGAACGAGCTTACAGTCAAGGTTTATGACCCCACGGATTCTGGCCACCAGCAAAGAGGCAAGCAGGTTCATAAATCCAAGGGATTCTGGTATACACCTACTTCGGGTATATGGCAGACTGTTTGGCTTGAGCCTGTTAATTATTGCCATATAGAAAGCATTAAGCTTACACCCGATATTGACGCGGGTGTTATCGGAATAAAAACAAACCACACCTGCAAATGCGGCGGCAAGCTTTTTGCAAAAATTAAAGACGGCGAAAACACCGTTTTCGAGGGTGAGATTGATGCAGATGCAAAAATCCCCGTACCCGATGCAAAGCTCTGGAGTCCCGAAACTCCCTTCCTTTATGACCTTTATATCACTCTTGACTGCAACGGTGAAAAGGACGAGATCAAGAGCTATTTCGGAATGCGTAAGTATTCGATAATGAAGGATAACAAGGGTATTCCTCGTCTTGCGCTCAATAACAAGCCCTACTTCCAGAAAGGTCTGCTTGACCAGGGATATTGGCCCGAAAGTCAGCTTACACCCCCCTGCGATGAAGCAATGATTTTTGATATAGAAAAAATGAAAGATCTCGGCTTCAATATGCTCCGCAAGCACATCAAGGCAGAGCCTCTCAGATGGTATTACCATTGTGACAGGCTGGGAATGCTCGTCTGGCAGGATATGATAAGCGGCGGTCAGTATATAGGTACGCTTCTTGCAGGTGCGCTTCCCATTTTCAGTATTCACGTTAAGGACAATATTTACAAGGCATTCAAGCGTGATAAACCCGAATGGCGTGAGGAATTCAAGCAAGAGCTCTGGGCAATGATTGACAACCTTTACAACAGTGTTTCAATCTGCTGTTGGGTACCGTTCAACGAGGGTTGGGGTCAGTTCGATGCCAAGGAAATCGGAACAAAGATCAAAGAAATTGATCCCACAAGATTTGTTGACCACGCCAGCGGCTGGCACGACCAGAACGGCCCCGATTTCAAGAGTGTGCACAGATACACCGTTCCTGTAACAGCGCCCACAAGGTTTACTAAAAAAGGCAGGCCCTTCGTTCTCAGCGAATACGGCGGCTACAGCTGGAACATCGAAAACCACGTCTGGAACAAGGCTCGCTCATTCGGTTACATTATGTTCAACAACAGCAAAAACCTTTCCGCCGCATACAGACATCTGCACGAGGTTCAGATTTTCAGACTCATCAAAAAAGGCTTGTGCGCAACGGTTTATACTCAGGTAAGTGACGTTGAATTTGAGGTAAACGGCATTTACAGCTATGACAGAGAGGTTCTCAAAATAGACAAAGACGTCCTTATTGATATTAACAGCAAGTTAACCTATTAATTAAGGAAGCGGTGGTTAAATTGGCAGGAAACACCAACGCAAGAACAAGGCTTCTGATTCTCGTTGAAATTCTCACAATGTATTCGGATGAAAATAATATTTTATCCATTGATGAAATTTCCGAACATCTGCGTGATTACGGATATGAGGTTTCAAGAAGAAATATTATTGCGGATATCAAAGCAATAAACACCACACCAATAAAAATAATCAACGTATCAAAGCCCAAAAAAGGATACTACATTGTAAAAAACTTTTCGCAGGATGCGGTGCGGCTTATTCTGGAGGCGATTTTCTCCTCCGATATTCTATCGGAAGACGAAACGGAGTATATCAAAAAATATCTTCGCAGAAACACCTGCATACCGACCCTCGACCTTATTCTCAGCACAACGCTGAACCTTAATTCCTACGTGCAAAAAAGAAACACTTCAAGTGAAACGCTTAACTCGTTAAGGCAAGCTATACGCGATAAAAAGCGAACGGTGCTTACCGTTTCACGTTCAATTCACGGTGACACCTTTTCCGATGCACGCAAGTTCGAAACGGTTACGGTAAATCCGATTGTGCTCTCCGTTGCCGACGGAAACGTTTCGCTTATTTTCACAAGGGAAGGATCTCCCAAAAAGGCTGAATTCATCAACCTGCCACGAATCGAAAAAGCCGATATCCTGCAGCAGGAAGCAACCGAATTCACCGACGACCTTGTTTCCGCTACAAGCTACTTTGACGGCAGTCAATCTGAAGTGAGCTATTATTTCAACGAATGGCTTATAATCCGTTTTAAGGCAGAATATATTGAATTGATTGAAAACAGATTCAATCCGCCGATCCAATACAGAAAAGACGAAACGGAAGGCTATTGCAACGCCAAGGTTTACACAGTATTTGACGACAAGCTGCTTGGATGGCTTTTTGCTCTTGCAGACAAGGTTGAGATTGTTGCACCGCAAAAAATCAAACAGATGTTTGAAGAAAAAGCAAAAAATATTTTAAACTTATAAAAGAGGTTACACTATGAAAAAATCAAGAAAAACGTTCAGAAGAATTCTTTCGCTGATTATGGCAGCCGTTCTGCTTTTTGCAATGGCAGGTTGTAAAAACAATGCCGCAAAGGGCGACGAGGTTGTTCTTCCTCAGAAGAAGGTTGCAATCCTTGTTGCACCTGAAGCACAGTTCCCCGAGGACTACAAAGCAGCGCAGGAGCTTGCGGCCGAATATCCCGAAACAGTTATTGTTAAAGAATATGAAGACAGCCGTATACTTAAAGGCGGTGATCCCGGCATAATCACTCTTTCTAAAGAGCTTGCCGCAAATGCCGAAATCGGTGCAATCGTTTATGCAAGAGCTACTCAGTACACAAGAAACGCAATTTATAAAGCTAAAGAAATAAATCCCGATATCGTCACAGTTTGCATTGAGCCCGAGGACAACATTGAAGAAATTTCAGAGCTTTCATCACTTGTTCTCTGCGTTGATTGGGCAAAGGCCGCCGAGGATATTGTTGCTCAGGCTAAAGCTCAGGGCGCAAAGTATTTCCTTTCGTTCTTTGTTTCACGCACAATGACAAGCAACAAGCTTATCAGAGATGCCGTCAATGCTCTTAAAGCAGCTTGTGAAGCTCAGGGCATCAAATTCATCAGCGACAGCAGTGCAGATACAAACAGTGTTCAGATTGCAGGCGCACAGAAATATATCGGTGAAGCTATTGCAAGACACTATATGAACAACGAAATTGAAGGTAAGGACGTTGCCGTATTTTCAACAGACAGCGCAGTTCAGTCAACACTTGTTGAGCAGGCAAACAAAAAGGGTCTGATTTACGTTTGTCCCTCCTTCCCCACCGCATATAACGGAATCGGTGAGGTGCTTGAAATTGCAGCTCCCGAAAAAATCACCGACGTCGCCACCTACATCAAAAACGCAAAGGATGCCGTAAAGGCTGACACAAGCGGCACAGCAAGACTTTCACTTTACAAAGCTCCCCTTGCCGCAATTCTTCTCCGCGGTGCAATCCACAGCGCATTTGACCTGCTTAACGGCACAATGACAGCCGAAAATATGGCAGAAAAGGTTGTGTCAAGAATCAGCGTTGCTGCAAACAGCGAAGAGCTGACAGTTGCCGCTTACGACACAATGACAAATGTATTCAAGGCATATCAGCCCGGTTTTGAAACTCTCAGATAACAAGAAAAAAACAATATCCCCCGAGTTCTGTATTCACAAAACTCGGGGGGATTTTTTTGTTTATTTGCCCGCTCTAAGGTCTACTCGTCTGATCTTACCGCTGATGGTTTTGGGAAGCTCATCTCTGAACTCAACAATTCTGGGATACTTATAAGGTGCTGTGCGCTCCTTAACATACTTCTGGATTTCCTTCTTAAGTTCATCGGTTTTTTCCGTGCCCTTTGTGAGAACGATGTCAGCCTTAACAACCTGACCTCTGATTTCATCGGGCGCAGCTGAAACAGCGCATTCAAGAACGTAGGGAAGCTCCATGATAACACTTTCAATCTCAAAGGGTCCGATGCGGTAGCCTGAGGATTTGATAAGGTCATCCACTCTGCCTACGTACCAGAAGAAGCCGTCCTCATCTCTCCATGCGGTGTCACCCGTATGATAGATGTCATCGTGCCATGCTTCGGTTGTTTTCTGCTCGTCGCGGTAGTATTCCATAAACAGACCGCAGGGTGAGCCCGCATCCGTTCTGACAACGATTTCGCCAACCTCGCCAACCTTTGCAACTGTGCCTTCGGAGGTGATAAGGTCAACGTCAAACAGCGGGCTGGGTTTACCCATTGAGCCAACCTTGATTGAAGAACCTACAAAGTTGCCGATAGCAAGGGTTGTTTCCGTCTGACCGAAGCCTTCCATCAATCTGATGCCCGTTGCCTTAAGGAACTGCTGGAACACCTCGGGATTGAGGGCTTCGCCTGCAGTTGTGGCGTACTTGATGGATTTAAGGTCATATTTTGCAAGGTCCTCCTTGATAAAGAAACGGTACATCGTGGGAGGTGCGCAGAACGTTGTTATTTTGTGCTTACCGATAAGCTTAAGGATATCGTCGGCAACAAAGCGGTCAAAGTCATAGGTAAACACGCCTGCTTCGCAGAGCCACTGTCCGTAAAGCTTGCCCCAGAGTGCCTTGCCCCAGCCTGTATCGGAAATTGTGAAATGCAGACCATTGGGATCAACGTTATGCCAATACTTGGCTGTGATAAAGTGACCGAGGGGGTATCTGTGGCTGTGCATTGCGATTTTGGGATAGCCTGTTGTGCCGCTTGTGAAGAACATAAGCATTGGGTCGTATCCAAATGCGCCTTCCTCGGGTAAAGGTCTTTCAAATACGTCGCTGAACTTGCAGTATTCCTCATCAAAGCTGTGCCATCCCTCACGGGTGCCGTGTGCAATAACCTTTGTTTTGAGAACATCACACTTTTCGGCGGCAAGCTCAACCTGGCGAGCAACGTCGCCGTCTGCAGTACAAACAATCGCACTGATCTGACCTGCATTGAAACGGTATTCAAAATCATGCTCAACAAGCTGATTTGTTGCAGGAACAACAATTGCACCAATCTTGTGAAGAGCAAGGATCGAGAACCAGAACTGATAATGGCGCTTGAGAACAAGCATTACCCTGTCGCCCTTTTTGATACCGAGCGATTTGAAATAATTAGCTGTCATTGCTGAATGACGGCTCATATCAGCAAAGGTAAATCTTCTTTCCGTGCCGTCATTCTCAATGTGAAGCATCGCCGTTTTATCGGGGCACTTTCTTGCAAGCTCATCAACAACGTCAAATGCAAAGTTGAATTTATCGTCATTTTTAAACGTGATTCCGTTAAGAACGCCGTTTTCGTCAACAGTTGTTTCAATAAACTTTGCATAAACGGGATTCTGCAGATTTGCAAGGTCAACGTTTGTTGTGCTGGGTGTCTTGATTTCCTCAACGTATTCGCTCATTTCGGATGAGCCGTCAGGAGAAATGACAATTGCGTAGAATTCACATTCCTGACCGCCGACGGCCATTTCATTATGAGGAACGGATGAGTCAAAGTAAATACAGTCACCCTCGTTGAGAGTTTCCGATCTGTCACCGATAATCATTTTAAGAGTGCCTCTGGTGACAATGTTGATTTCCTGACCCTCGTGTGAAACGCAATGATAGGGAGGATTAAGAGCCTCCTCCGAATAGGGAATAACAACCCTGAAGGGCTCTGCAATCTTATTCTTAAAGAAAGGAGCAAGGCGGTTATAAACAAAGCCTTCCCTTCTTGTGATGGGCATTCCTTCGCCTTTTCTTGTGAGAGTATACTCTGTCAAGCTGGGGCTGCTGCCTTCCATAATATCGGTGATTTCAACGTTACAAACCTGTGCAAGCTTGTAAATGAAGGTGAAGCTGAAATCTCTGCTGCCTGATTCGTAGTAGCAGTATTCTTCTTCGCTCATACCGATTTTTTTAGCCATTTCGCCCTGGGTAAGACCCATGTCCAGACGAAGCGCAATAATTCGCTGAGCAACCTCCATTATTTTGTTTTCGACTGAACCCTGACCAAAAGTTATCATAAATTTCTCTCCTTTCGCTCTGAAACAAATAAAAAACGCCTCAAAGCATTTGTTCTGCTTTGAGACGAGTAAAATCTAACCCGCGGTACCACTCAAATTGCGCCTTCGCGCCACTCATCGGACTCCAACAAGCCCTACACCATAACGCAGTGTCTGCGGAAGCTGTCTACTCACACAAGGCTTTCGGAGCTTCAGCTCGGAAGGGATAGCTTTGAAATGCTCTGCTGACGGCTCGCACCAAACGCCGCCTCTCTGAAAACTTTGCAAATCAGCTTTCTTCGTCATTGCTTTTATGTCAGTAATAATAACACCGAAAAATCAATTTGTCAACACTTTTTTCTTTGCGTCTTCAAAAAAATCTCCCTGCACCGAAAGACGCAGGGAGAAAAAATCAGATTTTGTTTTCAAGTCCGAGAGCCATAATAGCTTTCTCGATAATATTATTGATAAAAATATAGGCTTTCTTTTTAAACGCATCAAAAGCATTCGGCTCTTCGCCGCCTTTTTCTGCAACGGTGCCGATGTTTGCGCTGATAAATTCTGCCTTTGTATCTGCAAAATCAGCAGCTTTTTTCACGCTGTTCGCAAATGCCGCTTTGATTTCGGCAACGTCCTTTGTTCCGTAAGTGTTCCAGCGGATTGCGTTTGCCACAGCGGAATCTTCAATGGCGGCTGCATAGTCCGTTACGATATATTCAGTTGCCGAGGCAAGCACCGATTTAAGGCTATTGTTCCATCTCTGCTTACAAAGAGAAATAAAATCTTCATCCTTTGCAAGGAGATTATAGAAAGTGGGTGTTTGAGTAAGCTCCGGTGCACCCAAAATCAGGTTGTTGCGAAGGGTGCTGTGACACACCGTCCACTGCGAAGGATTGTTATAATCAAGACCGAATCTGATTACGTCGCAGTTACCGAATGCTTTATCGAAATCCCATACGGGACCTGCATACAAGGTATCGTCTGCAGGCTTATACAAATAAGTGCTTGTAAGACCTGCATCGTGGTTAGCCGTCCACTCATTGAAGATATAGGAATCAACGAGAGAAGCAACGTTGCAGTATTCGCCGATTGCTTCTACACCCTGTTTGCCGTAAACCGCCTTTTCAAAAAGCTGGTAATAGCTTGCAATATAAACAACTTCATTTTCAGAAGCATATTCAGGAGATTTCAGAATAACAGTCTGGCTGTTTTCCGTTACAAAGCCGCTGATTTCCTCATCATATCTGCCCGGGAGCTCAAGCTCAAGAATATAGCCGCCCGTAATATCCTTGGGGTCGTTGGGAATTTCAACCCATTTTCTTGTGCCCTCAAGATAGCCCGATACGCTGCCGTAAACACCACCTCTGGGAAGTGCTTCAATATCTGCGTCGGGGTTTGCTTCCTCATTGAGATCCTCAAGATTGTCAATATTGACTCTCGTCTTATCAACCTCAACTCTTGTTGTAAGAAGATAAGCGCCCATATATTCGCCGTTTATATAAACGTCAACGGGCTCATACTTGGGTGTGTAAGCAATGCCGGCATTCTGCGCAGCAGTAAAGGCAAGACTGTTTCTGACAAGAGAAGCATCTGAATGGTTTGCAAGAAGGCTCCACTTTTTACTCTTACCCATGCCGAAAAGATTGGCTTTATCTTCAAGCTTGATATTATAAGGTTTTTTTGCAAAACCCCAGGTGGAGTTGCCTCGGCCCTTTATGTAATCAAGCTCACCGTCATATTCAACGTTGCCGTCAGCACCGACAATTGTGATTTCACCTTTTTCTTTGTGCTCCTTATCTGCGTGAACACTTTCAAGCGAGCCGCTTTCCGTTTCAATAAACACGGAAGAAACGTCGGAAATCACAAGAATTTTCACCTTACGGCTTGTGCCGTTGCAGGTCAGGGTCACTTCTGTTTTATCAGCGAGAAAAGCAGCTGATGATCCGCTTGTTATTTTTTCGCCGTCTGCAGTTACGTCACCGCTTGCGCTGAAATAAACCTTTGCATCAGCAAGATTTATTGACTGAGGAATGAACAAATAAGCATCGCCGTTATCCTCATACCAATCAACACAAAGCTGTGCACCGTGTTCTTTTTCTTCTGAAATTTCTACCGAAAATTCCGATATACCCTCGTTTGCCGCAAAAGCTGCAGGACATCCGAGCGAGAACAAAAGAGCAATTGTAATGATAAAAGATATCGCTTTTTTCATAAAACTACCTCTTTTCTGTTGCAATTCAATCTCCCCGCACCCAAAGGTGCAGGAAAAAAAATCAGATTTTATTTACAAGGTCAAAAAGAACGATCGCCTTTTCAAAAATGTTATTTACGCCCACAAGGAAGCCCTTGAAGAACTTGAGAACGGGGTTTGTCTGGGGAATATCATCCTGAACTTCGCCAACACCTGCGGTGATTGTGGCAGCCTTTGTTTTTGCAAAGCTGATAACCTTCTTAACGGCATCTGCATATGCAGCCTCGATGCTGTCAACGTCATAGGTATCAAAAATATTCCAGCGAATTGCGTTTGCAACTGCTGAGCCTTCAACGAAGGGTGCATATTCGCTCTCAACCCAAGCGGTTGTTGAGTTAAGTGCGCTGTTCATATTGCCGTTCCACTCAGCCTCAAGAACTTTAACAAAGCCCTCGTTCTTTGTGATTACGTTGAAAACGTTGGTCTGCTCATCAATATCCCACTTGCCGAAAACTGTGTTTCTGTACATTCTGTTATAGCAAACAGTCCATTTTGTGGGGTCATTATAATCGTTTCCGAAGCGCTTGCCATCGTTATTACCGAAAGCAATATCAAAATCCCATACGGGACCTGCATAGATTGTTTCGTTTACACCCTCAGGCTTATAGAAATAGGTGCTGGTAAGACCGCCGTCCATATTTGATGCCCACTCATTGATGAGATAAAGGCGTGCAAGGGACTGAACGTTGCAGTATTTGCCGATTTCGTTCATATCAGCTCCTGCATAAACAGCATCCTCAAACAGCTGATAAAGGCTGCTGATATAGCTTATCTGATTCTCGGTAACGTACTCGGGAGTTTTCATTGTGAAAGGCTGATTGCGGGTAGTAACAAAGCCGCAGGCCTCGTCGGCATATCTGTTGGCAAGCTCCATTTCAATGATGTAACCGCCTGTGATATCCTCGGGGTCATTGGGAATGTCATACCACTTCTTTGTGCCTGCAAGCAGACCTGCGTATGTGCCGTAATAGCCTGCCCGGGGATATGTATCAAGGTCAGCCTTGTTTGCATCCTCGGTGTTGCCCTCAAGGTCTTCAATATCAACACTTGAGCCGTCAATGCCTACTCTTGTTGTGAGAAGATATGAGCCCATATAATTATCGTTGATATAAACGTCAACGGGCTCAAACTGAGGTGAATAGGGCATACCTGCTTTTTCAGCAGCCTCATAAGCAAGAACGTTTCTGATAAGCGACTCATCACCGTGGTTTGCAATAAGGCTCCACTTCTTTGTTTTTCCAAGACCGAAAAGATCTGTTTTCTTGTCAAGCTTGATGTTGTAGGGCTTCTTTTCCATCTGCCAGGTTGAGTTGCCTCTGCCCTTGATTTCAAGCTCGCCGTCATAAACAACTTCGCCGTCACGGTCAACAATTTCAATCATGCCGTTTTCTTCGTTACCTTTAACAGCGTGGATATAATCAAGAGAGCCTGACTCTGTTTCAATAAATACGGAAGCAACCTTTGATTCCTTTATGATAACAACGTCATAGGTCAGGCCGTCAGCTTTAATTTCAACTTCGGTCTTATCGCCGAAAACTTCTGCAAGTGTTTTGGCTTCCTTAATCTCTGTACCGCCAACTGTATATGAAACGGGCATATAAAATTTTGCCGTTTCATAATCGATTGATGCGGGGATGAAGAAATAATATTTGCCGTTTGCTTCATACCAATTGATTGCTCTGCTGTAGCCGTCATCTTCGCTGTAATCATTTGCAATCCACGCAGTAACGGGCTGACCGTCTGCGTAACCCATCATTGCAAATACGGAAAATGTCATAACCGCAGCAAGAATAAATGCTAAAATCCTTTTCATTTTCAGTTACCTCCTGTTTTTTATCCGACAACCTTTTCAGCAAGCTTATTTCTGATAAGCTGCTGTCTTGCGGATGCCTGATCTTTATTTTCACCCTTTACAGAGAAATAAAGCTTAAGCTTGGGCTCTGTGCCTGAAGGTCTTGCGGCTGCCCACGAGCCGTCCCTGAAGTTAAAGAGAAGAACGTTTTCCTTGGGAAGGTCGTCAACGCCCTGTGAATAGTCAACAAGCTTATCAAGGTCATCAAAGAGAGTTTCGCCCTCTGCACGCAAAGCTTTCATAGCCGCCTGAATCTTTTCAGCGCCTTCCTTGCCCTTAAGCACAAAGGTTTCAAGGCAATCAAAATAATAACCGTATTCGGCATAAATCTCATCAAGTGCCTCTACAAGTGTTTTGCCGTTGTTCTTATAATACGATGCCATTTCTGCAATGAGCATTGAAGCGGAAACCGCATCCTTATCTCTTGCGTGAGTACCTGCAAGGTAGCCGTAGCTTTCCTCATAGCCGAAAAGGAAGCTGTACTCGCCGCTTTTTTCCCATTTGCAGATTTTTTCGCCGATATACTTGAAGCCCGTAAGGGTCTGAACTGTTGTTGCACCGTGCTTTTCAGCAATGGCGGCGCCGATACCGCTTGTAACAACGGTCTTTACAACAGCCGCATTTGCAGGCATTGTATCTTTCTTGAATTTGAGAATAAAGTCAACAAGAAGTGCGCCCGTCTGGTTACCCGTAAGAAGAACGTAGCTGCCATTATGGAGAACACCCACACCAACTCTGTCGCAGTCGGGGTCTGTACCGATAACGATATCTGCATCCTCTGACGCTGCCTGCTCAAGTGCAAGATTAAGGGCATCCTTCTCCTCGGGGTTGGGTGAACGGACGGTTGAGAAATTGCCGTCGGGCAATTCCTGAGATGCAACGATTGAAACGTTCTTTCCATCAAGAATCTTGCGAACGGGAACGTTACCTGTGCCGTGAAGAGGAGTATATACGATTTTAAGCTCCGAAGGCTCGCTGTAAATGCTCTGGGTTTTAACCTCTGCAAGGAATGCATCAAGGGTATCGGCACCAACGTAAACAAGGCTGCCGTTCTTTTCTGCCTCTGCAAGGTCTGCGCAGGGAATATCCTTGATATCCGTAACAGCATTTACGTAGGCAATAACTTTATCTGCAAACTCGGGCACGAGCTGACAGCCCTCGCTGTCATAAACCTTGTAGCCGTTATATTCCTTGGGATTGTGGCTTGCGGTGATAACAATACCTGCCGTGCACTTATGATATCTTACGGCAAATGAGAGCACGGGTGTGGGCATAAGAGTATCAAAAAGGAAAACCTTTATGCCTGCCTCGCAAAGAACACCTGCGGAAACCTCTGCAAAATACTGCGAATTGTTTCTTGAATCATATGCGATTGCAACGGATTTTTCGCCGTCAAAGCAGGCATTGAGATAATCTGCAAGACCCTTTGTTGCTTTCGAAACGGTGTATCTGTTCATTCTGTTGGGACCTGCACCCATAATACCGCGCAGACCGCCTGTGCCGAATTCAAGCTCTTTGTAAAATCTGTCTTCGAGCTCTGCCTTATCGGTTATCGCTTCAAGTTCAGCCTTGGTTGCCTCGTCAAAGGTAAGCCAATATTCGTAATTGTTCATTTCAATCGCTCCTTACAAATTTATTCCAAGTGTTATTATTTCAAACGGTGAATACTCTATTTTTTCGGTTTCACCGATTATATCCTCAAGCATATTGAGAACGTCTGCCTTTTGTGGAAGTATTACAACTCCCCTTTCGCCGTTTTGCTCGCAAAGGCGCAGAACAATCCGTTTTCCGTCCTCTGAAAGCTTGACCGCCTGAAGCCACAGCGAGCCGAAATCGGGCAAATCCGATTCAACGTCGGCTTTTCTCAGAGGCACGTTATATTCAAACGCCTTTTTGTTTATCTCTGCCGCAACGGCATCGCCGCCGTGGGGATAGACCATAAAGCAAAAGCTGTGCTCACCCATATCTGACGTTGGGTCGGGTCTTATTGTTGAGCGCAAAAGCGAAAGCGCCATTGTGTTGTTCAATGCAGAAACACCATATTTGCCTTCATTGATAAGGGCAACGCCGCCGCCCTGCTCTGCCATATCGCACCACTTATGATGGCAGACCTCAAACCGCGCCTGCTGCCAGCTTGTGTTGCGGTGAGTTTCACGGCGGATAACGCCTGCTGAGGTATCGCAAAGCAATTCTCTTGAAAGCACGTTACAGCCGTATTCAGCCTTTACAAGCTTATGCTTTTCGTGCCAGTCAACGTTGCTTTCGATTTCGATTCCCCTCGACTGACGGAAAAGGCGGATAATCATCTGCCATTTGCTGTTTTCCGTTGCAAAGGTTACTGCAAATTCGGCGCACTCGCCGTCTGCTTTAATGAATTCAAGAGGCTTTACAACGGGCAGGTCACAAGGTCTGTCCTTATAATTCGGCAGGATATCCCACGCATCGTAGTTGCCGGGTGTATCGTGATACATCTTAAGCTTATTGAAATCACCGCCGACCCATTCGCGGCAAAGCACCTTGTCATAAAGAGAAGCAATACTGCCGTCGTGCGCAAACTCAACCGAATAGAAAGGTGTTTCAGCCTTGCAACCGTTAACTGTTATCCAATCAGCCGAAGCTTCATCATATTTTATCTCGCCGCCCGAGAGTGCGTCAAGGTCGGGCACAGCGTAAAAGCCTTTTTCGCCCTTTCTTGTGATTGCTCCGTTTTCGTCGGGAATAAAGGTCAGGCTTGAGCGTCTGAAATTCAGGGTGTTGAAATATTGTTTTCCTCCACCGATTATTTCAAGCAATTCCCTTTCACAGCTTTCATAATCCTCCATTGCGTCACGGTAAACGGGAGTTATGTGGCTGCCGGGAAGGATATCGTGAAACTGATTTATCATCAGCTTTTTGTAAATTTTTCTGATTTTTTCCGCAGGATACTCTGCGCCTTTTTTCATTCTCAGCACACTGAGCAATTCAGCATCGCGAAGCATAAATTCAAGCCTGCGATTATAATCCTTGAGCTTTGATTTTGTTGTGAAAGTACCTCTGTGCATTTCAAGGTAAAGCTCGCCGTCCCAGACTGCAAGCTTATCGTTGCCGTCAAAATTTTTGGCAAGGAACTCGGTTGCATTGATATGCTCTGTTTCGGGCATAACGGAAAGCTTTTCAAACCGGTGCATAATTTCCACCATTTCTTCCGTTGCGCCGCTGCCGCCGTCGCCGTAACCGAACATCTGCAGAGTCTGCCCGCTTTCGTTCTTGTCCTGATAAGCATCCCAGTTTTCCTGCACCTGGCTTGGCATATTCCATGAAATAAAATGGGTGGGAGGCACGCACGCATAAACCTGCGAGCCGTCAATTCCCCTCCATATAAAATTATTATGCGGGAATCTGTTGGTATCATTCCAGGTTGACATCTTGTTTGAAACAAAATAATCAACGCCGCTTTTTTTCAAAATCTGGGGAAGAATCCAACTGTTTCCGAAAACGTCGGGCAGCCAACAGTTATTGACGGTGAGACCGAATTTTTCTCTGAAATAACTCTGACCGTAAAGACATTGTCTTATGAGGCTTTCGCAGGAAGGAACGTTGCAGTCAGGCTCAACGTACATTGCGCCTACAGGCTCAAACCTGCCCTCCGCAATCCTCGCCTTAAGCTCCTCAAAAATCTCGGGATAATATTTTTCAACCGTTTCATAGGTGTACGCCTGAGTATGGGCGTATCTGAAATCGGGGTATTTATCCATCAGACGGAGCTGAATCAGCACCGTTCTCAGGTTTTTCTGAACTGCGTGAATTCTGCGCCAGTAATATGCAATATCAAGGTGAGAATGTGCAACAAGTGCAACGCTTCCGCTGCCTTTATAATTTTTATTCGAGAAAATATTTTTATCTATGTAATCCGCCGCTGATCTTACGTCCTCATCCTGCACGTTGTCAAAATCAATCAGATTCAATGCAAGATCAAGCTCACGGATAACGAACGCAGAAAATTCCTCGCTGAACGCCTCGCTCAAAGCCGCATCAAGCAACATTTCGATATCATAGACAAGCGACTGCACAGCCTCATTGACAACGGAAATATATCCGCCCTCAAAAATCTGCCTGCAACCTCTTACGCTCAGGCTTTCGGGATTGCGCTCATCGTCAGGCTTTGAACGGTTATAGCCCATAATTTCAAAGCTGAGCTTTGTGCCGCTGACGTAATCCGAAAGGTCAAGCCTTTCTCTGTTAGGGTCGATTCCGCCAACGTAAACGCCGTTTACCTTAACAATCATTTCCGCCGCTGTTTTAAGCGAAAAACAGTATTTTTTGCCCTCAAGGTGCGCAGGCAATTCATACTCTGCTTTAATAAACGCCGTACCGTCGGGGGTAAAATACATATCACCTTTTTTCAAAGGTCTGTAGTCATCATCGTAGTATTCAAAATTCATTTCGGACACCTGACGGGCATCCTTGATCATAAACGTTGTTATTTCATTTTTTTCGCTGTAAATATGCCTTTTAAGCCAGCCGAATCGCAGGGTGATCCATTCCTCGGGGCGCATACTTCTTCTTACAACTTTAATATGTGCCATATTTCACCTCATACGTCCTGAAAATAAGGCTTTTTGCGGATTCCGATAACCCTGACCTTTTCATTGCGTTCAACCTCAATGCGCTGTTCAATCCACGCAAGGCAACGGTCAAGAATAAGGCACTTTGAGCATTCGCCCTGCAAAAGCACTGTCACTTCATTGCCCTCCTGCTTAACGAAAGTGATTTCGCCGCCGTCACCCTGAAGCCTCGGACGAATGTAGCCGTTAATGTATTCTTCCACAGAATCCCCCCAGCATAAATATCCATTATGTATTATAGCATTATATTTTTACAGTATCAATAAAAATTTGTCAAAAAATCATCAATATTTTGTTTTTTCTTCTTCCAAACCACCCATTCATATGATATGATATAATCAGAATGATATGGGGGTAAACAGCTATGTTTGTTGTTACAGGCAATCAGATGTATCAGGCAGAATGCAATGCGGTCAAAAGAGGCATTTCATTCCCTCAGCTTATGGAAAACGCAGGTCAGGCCTGCGCTAAAATAATAAAAACAAAATTTGCAATTTCAAAAGCGAATCCCAAAAAAGTACTCGTAATATGCGGCAAAGGCAAAAACGGCGGCGACGGCTTTGTTATTGCCCGTGCGCTGTGGGAGCAAGGCTGCAAGGTTACGGTTATGCTTGCCTGCGGCGAGCCAAAAGCGGCAGACGCTGTTGATATGTTTTCGCTCATTGAAGCGGCAGGCATTGACGTTATACGGTATGATAACAACCTGACCGTTCACAGACCCCTGCTTGAAAATGCAGATATAATCGTTGAGGCCGTTTTCGGCACGGGATTTTCGGGCAGCCTTAACCATTCGCTCAGCGTTCTTGCTCAGGCGGTCAACGCCGCAAAGGGCAAGGTTATTTCAATCGACGTGCCTGCAGGCACAGATTGCGACAAAGCTACGGTTACGGGCGTTTGTTTCAAAGCTGATATAACAATAGCAATTTCCGCATACAAACCCATTCACGTAATGAAGCCCTGCAACAAATACTGCGGCAGGATTTACGTTGCGGATATCGGAATAAAAGAAAACGATTATAAAAACATCGACGGCGTTACCTGCTACACTCTCGGCGCATCTGAAATTCGCAATATGCTGCCAAAACGGAAGCCTGTTTCAAACAAAGGTACTTACGGACACGCACTCTGCGTTTGCGGAAGCATGAGGATGACGGGAGCAGCATATCTTTCCGTCAGCGGTGCGCTCAGGTCGGGCGTGGGTCTTGTTACGGCGGCTTTCCCGCAAAGCGCATACGCAGGCATCGCGCCAAAGCTGACAGAATCCTTGCTTCTGCCTCTGGAATCCAATTTTGAGGGCACCTTCGCATATTCCGCAATGGCAGATGTAATCGAAGCCTCAAAAAGAGCGAGTGCCGTGCTTATCGGATGCGGTCTCGGTTTCAATAAAGACACAACAACCCTTGTACATAATCTTATAAGAGAAATAAAAGCACCGATTATTCTGGATGCAGACGGCATAAATGCCCTGAGCACAAATATAGATATATTGAAAGAAGTTCAGGCACCCGTTATACTTACTCCGCATCCCGGCGAGATGAGCCGCCTTTGCGGTAAAAGCGTTGCGGAAATAATAGCAAACCCCATCGCAGCCGCATATGATTTTGCAAGGAAATACGGCGTTACTGTTGTGCTGAAAACCGCAAATACAGTTGTTTGCGGTGCAGGTGCAAGCGGTATTTATATCAACACCACGGGCAACGCAGGTCTTGCCAGAGGAGGCAGCGGCGATTTGCTTGCAGGCATGACGGTTTCTCTGCTTGCGCAAGGCATGGCACCTTTTGATGCCGCAACAAGCGCTGTTTATCTGCATGGGCTTGCCGCCGATGCAGTAGCAGCCAAAACATCCATGCGCGGTATGCTGCCGAGCGATGTGCTTAACTATCTTCCTGAACTTTTTTCAAAATTCGAATAGCAGGTGATTTTTTGAAAAAAGCATTTTCTGTTTTAGCCGTATTTTTTTTATTATTTGCGGCAGGATGTGAAAAACAGAAAACCGAACAGGCAACTCCTCCGTGCGCACCAACCTCATTCACATCAAAAATAAAAGCAGTCTGGAACGGCATTGAAATGACTGCTGAACTCACACAAAACGCAGCCGAAGATTTTACACTTCAATTTCTTACACCTCAAGCACTCTCTCCTCTCTCACTTACATACCAAAACGGCTTATGCTCGGTTAAATATAACGATTTGATGTTTGAAACCGAACTTGACCGATTCCCTCAAGCGGAAATGGGCGCACTTATAATCCACTCCATTTCAGATGCCGTTCAGGGTATAGATATTCAGACAACCTGTTCAGACAGAATATGGACATATACGGGCACAGGCGAAAGAGGCGCTTTTTCATTGACCCGTAACGCTGAAACAGGAGAATGGATTGAACTTAATGTTGAAGGCGCAAAACTCAAAGTAAATTTTTCTGATTTCAAAGTTAAATAAATAATCAAGGATGTTTTTATGATGTATTCCAAATGTTTCCCTGCATGGGGTCCCTACGGCAAAAAATATATGGGCATTTCACGCATTGCTGACCACGATTTTGCAAACGGCGTGCGTTTTGACATGACTGTTGCGCCTGCAATTTTCGGCGGCGACATCAAAGTACCAAACACCACTCTGCCATCAGGCTGTCACCCGTGGAGATGCAGCCCCGATTATTCTCTTTTCACTTATCGTCATGACCTTGAGTGGAAAGACAAAGTTTATGCCGAAGTTTCCTATGTTCGTCTTGAAGAAGAAAGCATACTTATCAGAACAAAAATAGTCAACAATTCTGAACTTATTCAGAATTGCGTTATTAACTTTTTTGAGTCAATAGAATATCCTGCGCCGTCATACTGCAAACTCTCACTGCCCTCAAAATGCGCTTTCAAAAACGCGCTTGAATATAACAGTTACAGTTATGCCGTAACCCGTCCTTGGGATGAACAGAATGCTGACGGATACAAAAAAGGTGAATTTGCCGACCACAGATTCACCGGCGGTTTCGGCCTTGGTGACAGAGCAGGCAAATGGCATATGCCTCACAGATATCTGCCTCCGTTCGGTTGTGAAAAAGGTGATAAAGTTTCGCTAACCGTTAATTCGGAACACGACTTTGAAAACGCAGTGCTTGCCGTGCGTTACAGAACATCTGGCATCAGATATGAACAGGGCAAAATGGTTGGCGTTAATGTTACAACGGGCGATACTGTCGCATCGTTTATCATGAACGGAAACATCCGCCTTGATTTTGAACCGACAGATGAACTTGCAATAAAGTATTTTGAACTCGGCAAAGTTGCAAAAGGCGATTTTGAAATAAATCTTGATGCACTCGGCACAGGCGGCATCGAATTTGACTTTTTCTGCATCTGCGAAAAAGAGAATTCTGACAAAGTAAAGGCAGAAATGACTGCCTATGATTTCGTTCCTGAAATAACAAATCAAAAATGCTCCGACGGCGGATACATCACAACCTGCAAATATAAGAATGTTGACGGCGTTTTCACCTTGCGCACATTCAACGACAACACCCGATTCAGAGAAATCGAATCAGGTGCACTTGAGGATTGCATGACCGCAAGGCTTTCAAACTCCGACCCGACTTTTGATGACGTTGCGGAGAGTTTTACGGGCGCATTTTCACGCAAGCACAGCGATGACGGTTTCTTCAGCAACTCAATTATTCACACAATCTTTATCGAGCCGAACAGCGAGCATATTGAATACGCTGTTCTTTCAAAGGGTGAAACCGATTACAAAACGGCTGATGAATATGAAAATATTTATACCGAACGCCTTAAGGATGCACCTGAGATTTCGCTCAACAAAGACGGCAAAAAATATGAACTGAGCAATGAAATACTCAAGGCAACCGTTATGGTCAACGCCGTTTATCCTATCTATAAACACGGCGAATACATTATTCACCACACCCCAGGCAAACGCTGGGACTGCCTTTATACATGGGATTCGGGCTTCATCGGTCTTGGCATGAACGACTATTCCGAACGTTTTGCCGAATACAGCCTTGACACATATTTCAGCGATGAGAGCAACCCTGACTACGCATTCCTGCATCACGGCTCACCCGTTCCCGTTCAGATGTATCTCTATCTCGAAATGCTCAAGCGCAGAAACGATAAGTCAAAACTGCTCAAAATGTATCCCAGAGCAAAACTCTATTATGATTTCCTTGCAGGTAAGGTCAGAGGCTCAACTACCGCAAAACTCAAAAGCGGACTCACAACCACATATGACTATTTCTATTCAACCAGCGGTATGGACGATTATCCCCCGCAGGTTGCAATGATGGACAGAAACATCCGTGACACAACAGCTCCCGTTATTTCAACCTCACAGCTTATCCGCTGCGGCAAAATTCTGCGCATGGTCGCTTCAAAGCTCGGCAAGGCAGAGGATGTTGAGATTTATTCCGCCGATATCGAAAAACTCACAAATGCCCTCACCGAGCATTCATGGGATAAGAAAAGCGGATATTTCAGCTATGTTCTCCACGATAAGGACTATAGCCCAACGGGCTTTATGCTCACCGATGACGGCGAAAACCTCAACAAGGGGCTTGACGGAATTTATCCCATTATTGCGGGCGCATGCAATGAAGAACAAAAAAGCGCAATTCTGGGTCACCTTAAAAACGAAAAAGAAATGCTCTGCCCCTACGGCATAAGCGCAGTTGACATGACAGCAGGCTATTTCATGGTCAACGGCTATTGGAACGGCAATGTGTGGTTCCCCCACCAATGGTTTATCTGGAAAACGATGCTTGACCTCGGCGAAAGCGAATTTGCCTACACTATTGCAAGGCTTGCTCTTGATATATGGAAACGAGAGGTTGACTATTCATACTATACATTTGAAATGGTCAGCGTTGTGACGGGCAGAGGCGGCTGGTTCCATAATTTCGGCGGCCTTTCAACACCCATTACCATGTGGGCAAACGCCTATTTCAAGGCGGGCACGCTCAACACAGGCTTCGACACTTGGGTTGACAGCGTTAATTTTTCAGATAACAACAAAAAACTTGATGCCGAGATAACCTATTTCGGTGCAAACGATAAGTTCACTGTTCTCGCCGCAATGAATGACGAAGAAAGCAAGAAATACACTGTTAAGCTTGACGGCAAAGAGATTCCCTATAACGAGAGATTTAAAGGAACAATCGAAATTTCGCTTTCGGTTTCGGACAATAACGTTCATACTCTCATAATAGAATAAAGCCAGGCATTTTCAGCAATAAAAATTACACAAAAATCCCCGCTTGCAAGGCGGGGATTTCTTCTGTTTTGGGCATTGTTATAACAACAAAAAAAGAATATAATAGCATAAAATAAAGAATTTGAGGTTATTATGGAATTTATCAAAGATTATTTTTCAGGCAAGGATACTGTTTTCATCATTTCGCAGGGTATTGGTTTTATAGCCGCAGCCCTTCTGCTTCTCTCGTTTCAACAGCGCACCCACAGACGAATTGTCGCCATGCAGGCATGTTCAGGCGTGCTTTTTGCCGTTCAATATCTTTTGCTCGGCGCATATGAAGGAATGATTGGCAACGTTGTCGGCTTCACAAGAAGCATTGCATATTATTTCAGAGGAAAATCAAGGCTTGTTGACAGCATTGCGTGCCCGATTGTTTTTGCAATCCTCGCAGGTATCGGCGGTCTTATGACATACACAAACCCTGTTTCGCTTTTACCCATGTCGGCAATGATAATCTCGTCATTCGTTATCTGGAGCCCCAAAACGCAAAAGCTCAGAGCACTGACTCTTCCTACCTCGGCAATGTGGCTTATATATAACATAATCTGCTCATCATATTCGGGAACTGTCACTGAAATTCTCTGCGAGCTTTCAATCATAATAGGTCTTATCCGATTCAGAAAAAAAGAGGAAAATTAAATGGTTAAGGATTTAACGCTGGGCAAGCCCTCAAAGGTACTTTGGAGCTACACTGTGCCGATGTTTCTCAGTGTAATTTTTCAACAGCTTTATAACATTGCAGACTCGGTTATCGCAGGCCGCTTTGCCGGTGAAGATGCATTGGCGGCAGTTGGCGCATCATATCCCATAACAATGATATTCAACGCTGTTGCAATCGGCAGCAACATAGGCTGCACCGTTGTTATTGCGAGGATTTTCGGCACACGTGACTATGCGCACATGAGAACTGCAATTTCAACAACAATCATCTCCGCCGTTGTTCTTTCCGGATCAATGACCGCCCTGGGAATTGCCTTTTGCAAGCCTCTCATGCGGCTGCTTAATACACCCTCAAACATATTTGAGGACGGCTCACTTTATCTTAATATTTACATAGGCGGATTTGTTTTTCTTTTTCTTTATAATATTGCAACGGCGATTTTCACCTCCGTCGGCGACTCAAAGACACCGTTGTTTTTTCTCATATGTTCATCGGTGGGCAACATCGTGCTTGATTATGTTTTTGTCAGATTCCTCCGTTTGGGAGTTGCCGGCGTTGCATGGGCAACATTCATCGCTCAGGGAATCGCCTGCATATTTGCACTCATAACCGTTATTTCACGCATAAAAGAAATAAAAGTAACTGAAAAATATTCTAAATTTTCTTTTGCAACCCTCTGGGAAATATGTGTTGTTGCCGTTCCCAGCATACTGCAGCAAAGCTTTGTTTCTGTTGGAAATCTGTTTATACAAAGACTTATCAACAGCTTTGGTTCATCAGTTATTGCGGGCTATTCGGCAGCGATAAAACTCAACACCTTCTGCATAACAAGCCTGAGCACTCTCGGCAACGGTATATCGGGCTTTACGGCACAAAACATCGGCGCAAAGAAGCTTTCAAGAATAGATGACGGCTTCAAAGCGGGGCTTTTAATGTCACTGCTTATCACAGTTCCTTTCTCGCTGGCATATTATTTCGGATGCGGCCCGCTGCTTTCGCTTTTTATGGAGGATGGCAACTCCGACGCACTAAAAATCGGCATGGATTTTCTGCACATCACAGCCCCCTTCTATTGCCCCATTGCGGCAAAGCTGCTTGTTGACGGCGTGCTGCGAGGCTCGGGACACATGAAATCATTTATGGTGGCAACCTTCACAGATCTTGTTCTTCGTGTTGTTTTTGCTTATATTCTTTCTCCTGTTTACGGCACAAACGGCATATGGTATTCCTGGCCAATCGGCTGGCTCACAGCAACCGCCATATCGGTAGGCTTCTACGTTATAAATTACCGTTCAAGAAAAAAGGCAATACAGGCTGCAATATAAATCAACGGACACATACATTTTTGTATGTGTCCGTTTTTCAATTTCTCCAAAAAGACTCAACAACCATTCCAAGCTTTCCCGGAGTCATTTCATCAACATTTTCAATCAGCTTTATCCCCATATCTGCAGCTCTTGCTCTGATATATTCCGCTCTGTAGCCCATCTCTTCAAGTTCAGAGGCAACAAGAACCTTTCGGGCAAATTTACCTCCGAACCTTTCGGCAACAACCGAAAGCTTATAAAGCTCATCGCTGCTGACACTGCCGTTTTTGCACGAAACAAAAACAGGAACCATTCCTTTCATTAAAACAACATCCATCTCATTTTCAACATCCGCACCATCATGACGGACAACACCGTCCCAATCGATATACACTCCGCATTTCACGTCGTTATAAACGGCTTTTCTGTCTTCAGATTTAAGTTCCGATGCGGTAACGGCAATTATAAGCTCCAGAATCTGCCCTGCCTTTGTGAGGCACTTCATAACCTGTTCGTTTTTGAATCTCAGTCTTAACTTTTCGTTGCTTGTTCCTAAATTCTCAATAACACACGCCGAACTCAGAGATTTGAAAATTTCAGGCACAAAAACAAATCTGCTGTTTCGTGAAAAAAACTCCGTTTTTACCTTTTCGATGTCAACAGAAAGACTCAGAGCACTTTTGTTAAGATATATTCCGCACAGCTTTGACAAAGTGTTTATCTGTGCGTTCCATAAGCTTGCATTTTCTTTGCAGACCGCCCACATAGCATGAACATCTTTCCTGAATTCATCATCCAGACACCAACCGTATGTTGCATTTGCTTTTTCGTTATCATAAATAACTCTGCCGCCGTAAACGGAAATATTCTCATCAATATTTATTTCCATCGGAGAAGAATCGCATAAAGCTCCGTCCGCATCGCAATCGGTCAAAGTTCCGCTGCTTATATTAAAACGGTGCAGCTTTATTTTATCCGGATATCTTTCATAGACTCTGCCTGCCGCCACAAGATAAAGGTCATCGCCGCCGCTCAAATCAATAACACAATCATCATTTTCGCTTATAACCTCTTCCAAAGCGACAAGAATGGAATTAAGATTGTTTCGGCTGACTCCCTTTGTGTCAAACTCAACATCAATATTTCTGCCTGCAAGAACTTCTCTGTATGCTTCTATGCTTTTTCGCATTCTTTTTGAACTGCTGCCTATAAAAATAACCTTTTCGGGTTTGCAAAGCATGGCACTGACTATATTTTCAACAGCCGAATCTCTCTCGAAAAATTCGATTACAGTCATGTAATTCGGCCTCCTTATTTCTGAAATTATTCAACCGTTGCGCCGTGAGCCGAAGGCTGCGCAACAAAAACATTCGGGCAGATTTTTTGAATTTCATCCGCACAGGCTTCCGCCTCCGATTTTTCACCAAAAAGGCCAAAAACAGTCGGTCCGCTTCCGCTCATCTGGCAAAGCTTTGCGCCGTGCTTTCGCATAATGCGTTTGAATTCTACACGCTCCGCGACTTCAATAACCTGCTCAAAAACATTACCCGCATATTTACAGATCGCCTCAAAATCGCCTTTTTCGCAGGCATCAAGCATACGCATGCTGTCGGGATGATAAAGATAAGTGTTATCAGCCGCCGCATACGCCTCTGCCGTTGAAACACCTGCATCGGGCTTGGCAAGAACAATAAAGCAATCCTTAAGCGGTTTGAGCTGCGAAAGCACTCCGCCTGTGTTCTGTGAAAGGCATGTTCCTCCGACAATGCAAAACGGCACATCACTGCCGACAGAAAGACCGATTTCACAAAGCTCTCTTTGAGAAAGATTTGTTTTAAGAATTTCATTTAAACCGACTATAACCGCCGCCGCATCTGCGCTTCCGCCTGCAAGACCCGCCGCAAAGGGAATTCTTTTTTCAATATGAATTTTCACCCTCGGCTCAACATCTGCCGCCTCGCAGAATTTCTGAGCAGCTTTATAGGCAATGTTCTTTTCGTCTGTCGGAAGCTTGTTTTCCGAACAAGTAAGAAATATCCCCTTTTCTTCGCTTTCCTCTATGGTTATCTTATCCGAAAGACCGACGGATTGCATAACCATAAACAAGCTGTGGTATCCGTTATCAAGTCTGCCTATGATATCAAGAAAAAGATTAATTTTCGCAGGGGCATCAACTGTAATTTTCATTTTCTGCTCCTTTCTTATTCAATGGGAATAAGGGTGGGCATTCTGCCCTGATAAACCGCAACCTTATCAAAGCCGCATTTAAGAGCAAGCTCATATGCCTTATCAATGCCTGCACCGAGATGCTCTGCATAATGAGCATCGGAGCCTACGGTTATAAGCTCACCGCCAAGCTCCCTGTAGCGTTTGAGAATGCTCTCGTCGGGCGAGGTTTCCCCGATAGGCTTTCTGAGACCTGCCGTATTGATTTCAAGGGCTTTTTTATTCTTTATAAGAGTCAAAAGTATTTCATCAATAATTCCCGAAAACCTTGACATATCAACAGGTTTACCGTAATTACCGACAATGTAGCGCAACGGATATGTGAGGTGCGCAAGAG
>JAZQEE010000064.1:0-3212 GCA_045538815.1 Acutalibacteraceae bacterium | reverse complement strand
TAATATTCTTAAAGGCTATGCACCGAAAAACGATCAGGAAAGCAGAATTCTCGGTATCAAAAAGGGATTGGAATTTATTGCCGATACTTCCAACAAAATCACGGAAGAAAATTTGCACAAGCTCTATATGATGACAGTCGGAGATTTCCTTGAAGGCGATGACAGGCTGAATGACGGTGAATTCTACCGTCACGATACCGTTTCTATTGTAGGAAGTCAAATTGAGCATATGGGTGTTCACTATAAAAAAATACCCGGTTTTATGAAGGCTCTTATTGAGTTTATAAATGCCGATGACAGCATTAACGACCTTATTAAAGCGGCAGTGATTCATTTTTATTTTGTCTATGTTCATCCATATTTTGACGGCAACGGCAGAACAGCAAGATTAATACACCTTTGGTTTCTAATTCAAAAGGGATATCAGTCAGCTCTCTTCATTCCGTTTTCGGGTTTGATTGAAAAAAGCCGCAAGGCATATTATGATGCGTTTTCGGCGGTTGAAGATAACCAGATATTCAGTGGTGTAATCGATGTAACACCGTTTGTGCTTTATTTTATTGAAAACGTTTACAACAAGATGAACAACTCAACGGATACCCTTTCAGCTTATGATGAAGCAGTGAAATCGGGAGAGCTTACCAAAAAGGAAGTTGCATTGTGGCAGTTTGTTATTTCGTGCTACGGAACAGAAGAATTCTCAACTAAACAGCTTGAAAAAGACTTTGGTAATGCCGCTTATGCAACAATCCGCAGCTTTGTTCTCAAGCTCGAAAAGCTCGGACTTCTTACATCGGTCAAATACGGAACAAGAACTAAATACAAGGTTGCAGAGTAAAGCAATAGCCGTCCGAGATAATCGGGCGGCTTTAGTGTTTATACATATATAAGTTCTGCGTTTACGATTTCGGTGGCACGATGGCGGATGTTATTCATTCGCTGTACCCATTCGAGTTGGTTTTGCTCTTTGAGCTGTTCTGTGACACCTTCGGCGGTTGCCATTTGTTCAACCAGTCGGGAGAACATTTCCTCTGCCTGACTGTCGATTTCGGCAAGGTGAGAAAACAGAGTACCGGTCATCAGCATTATGTTGAACTGCACGCTTTTGTTGTGCAGGAGATAATCACGGCGGACAATGCCCCATCTACCGATGGGTTTGCTGTCCTCGGGTGAAAGAGCGATATTCGGGATTTTGTAATCGCCGACTGTGCGGTATGTAATATTCATTTCATTCATCCTTTCTTCTTTTCAATAAACGTATCATATGTAAATCTTGCTCCGAGTCTGAAGCCTGCTATAAAACTATCCGCATTGCTAACACAAATGAACTCACTTGACTGACCTGCATACTTCATAAACAACTCTTTTTCTTCATTGGTTAGCTTGGATGTGAGCTGTTCTTCGGCTTGTGAAAGCGAGTCCAGTTTACTTTTAAGTTCGGTGCGGAGTTCTGTGCTAATCTCCTGCGGCTCGATATTTCCGTAATAAAAATCCTCAATAAAATCTGACACAGCATCACCCCTTATCGCTCGGATTTGCTGATGATTTTAATGAGCAGTTCGTCAACGTCTTCTGTTGTTATGCCCTCTGCGAGAAGCATATTGCGAAACTCGTTCATTCCGTTGATTAAAAGGTTACACTCAAAATCCGTGAGCTTCAGTTTGGTTTTCTTATTGAACATAAAAATGACCTCCTTGTATTTGGTAACACCATTTTACAAGGAGGTCTGTGTTTTGTCGAATGTGCGGGAATGAATTTAGTAGATTTGTGGTTTCACCTTGAAGTGTTCTGTGTGGAATGTTATAATTAATATATATAATTTTGCAATGGGGGAAAAGAAATGACGGTTGAAGAATATAATGCAAAAGTGTGGGCATTTTATTTGCGCTTAGAAAAAGATTTCATTGAATCGCTTAATTACGTGGAATTTGCCGAGGATAACTATTCAACATATTCTATTGAGTTTGAACGATTGTTATTATCAATATGTTCAGAGGTAGATGTTTTATGCAAACTGCTTTGCAAAGAAATGAATCCATCAGAATCACCAAGCAAAATTTTAGAGTATGCAGCTATATTGTGCGGATACAGTGGATTTTCTGCAAGTGAAGTAAGATTTGAAAGAACAAAGAAGACGTTCATTCCTTTCAAAGATTTAACCACCAATGATACACCATCTTGGTGGAAAGCATATAATAAAGTTAAACACGAAAGAACTTCCGATAATAATTATAAAAAAGGAAACTTGGAAAATGTTTTTATGGCGTTAGCAGGTTTATATGCCTTAAATCGACATTATTGCAAAAAGATTGCAACATCAACTGTCTTTAATGAGCCTACTCCGAAATCACAGCTTTTCAATATGGAGGGATGGCGTTCCAGCACTTCTTTGGGCAACGGCTTTGCTTTGGTGGCACAAACAAATGGAAATATGAGTTTGATGTGCGACAATCATTAAACATACGCACCAAGAATAATTATAAACATTAAAAACTCCGCTTGCCGATTGTTAGGTAAACGGAGTTTGTTTTTGATTATAGCTTTTTATATCTTATTTTTTATTTTTTCTTTTGATTTCTTCTGCTCTCTTTTCTGCTATATCAGCCTCAACATCGTAGCCTCTGCTACGGTAGATATCTGCCATTTTCATGCATTCATTATAAGCCTTTTCATATTCTCCTATTTCTTCATACAGACCGACTTTGCAATCCATTTCATCACAGAAGTAAGTTCCGATTTCGCCTGCTTTGTTGTAGTATTCCAGTGCCTCATCGTATTTTCTGAGTTTCTTTGCAATGTCACCGCCGTGAATATACATCCGCCAATCATCAGGAAATATTTTAATTACCTCTGTGAAAAGATTATATGCCTCACCGTATTTTTCAGCCCAGATAAGTGCGACAAGAAGATTATCGGTTTCTCTCGGATTGCCAGGGTTTGATTCTGCTTTTTCTCGGAGTTCAGAAATTATTTCATCTTCTTTTTTCAGCAGAAAGAACATCCATATTCTCTGCATACAGGCAATGTGATAATTCTCAGGGTCTTCATTCGGGTCGTCGCTGACTGCTTTATCATACCACTCAACCGCAATGTCCCTGCAATAATTCATCATATACATATGAATCCAGGCGTAGAGCCACTTATCCTCGGTTGACATCTCGCCCTTCTTTATAAGCTTTTCGTATTCGATACGGCAACGCATAAAGTCCTCG
>JAZQEE010000063.1:0-10781 GCA_045538815.1 Acutalibacteraceae bacterium | reverse complement strand
TTTCAGATGCGAAGCAGTTTTGAAAGAGGAGATTTTCGTTACGGCAAGACGAAAATCTGCAGGAATACGAGGTTATTTCAAAGATTTTTAACGCAGCCGTGACGGAAATATGCCTTTCAAAACCATATTGATTACTGTTTCAAAAAGTATAGTTCGGCTTGACGATTTTGCCTGTTTTTGCAGCCTCAACTATTGAAAGACATACTTCAACTGTCTTTGCGCCCTCACGCGCATCGGTAATGATGGGCTTATCGTTAATAATTGCATCGGCAAAAACATCAAATTCCTTGGCGGCATTGTGGTTGTTGACCTGAATATCAATTGTCCGGGGATCCTGTGTCTGCCCCTCTTCATCTGTAACGAAAAGAGTCATTGTCGGTGATGTGTTGTCGCAGATGAGTGTTCCCTTTGTTCCGTAAATTACGGTACGCATTGTGTAATCACGCTTGCAGCCCGTTGAAACAAACACCTTACCTGCAAGATTTTCATCAAACTTCATTATTGCGATTGTTGCGTCATCATAATCAACCTGAGGCAGAAGCTTATGTGTGCCGTAGGCGAAAACCTCCTGCGGGTCGCCTGCGAGCCAACGAAGAAGGTCAACTGCATGGCAACCGCCTCCGATAACGCCGTGGCGCTTCGGGTCAGCACGCCATGTGTCACAAAGCTTCATATAATCGTGCGCATATTCGGACTCAACAAAGTAAAGCTCACCGATTGTGCCTGATTCAATGATTTCCTTTGCCTTTTCAAATGCAGGGGTAAATCTGCAAATCTGACCAACCATAAATTTGCAGCCCGTTTCATCGGAAACTCTGATGATTTCTTCAAGATCCTCTCGGGTAAGTGCAAGCGGCTTTTCGCAAAGCACATGCTTGCCCGCACGAAGCAAATCGCAGGATACCTTTACATGCTGCTGGTCAGGAATTGCAACCGTAACAACATTGATATCCTTATTGTTAACGATATCCATATAGTCGGTGAAACGCTTCTCCTCGGGAATGCCGTATCTTTCGCCTGCAGCACGAAGATTTTCTTCATCGCTGTCGCAGATAGCTGCAATTTCTGCACCGTAGCTCATTGCGCCCTCAAGATGACACATGCCGAATTTCATACCTATATTTGCAACAACTAATTTCTTTTCCATAGCTAATCTCCTTTTGAAAACAATACTGATATTTTACAACAAAAGTATAAGGATAGTCAATATAAATAACTCGCAAAATTACAACAAGTGATGCTTATTAAATAAGTACCGCAACTTAATATTATCAGGTAGAATATAAAAATAATAAAAAATTCACTCCCGCCCCTTCGAGCACATATAGCCCCATAAAAAGAAAAAAACACCCGCTTTTCCCGGCAAATCCGGTGCATTCACGAATCTGACCTTCAATGGATTTGTTGTTGAGATTTTGATTTGACACCGGTTATCACCTCTTTTCTGTTTTTGAGTATAAGAAAACCGCTTCACTAAAAGTGAAACGGTTCAATAAGTTGTATTTTGTTTTTATTTCAATAATCTGACAATCTTCAGTAATCATTCCGGACACAGTATTTATATGTAATTCTCAATAACCTTCTGTAATTCTTCTTTAATAATCTGATGCCCTTCGATAGTGGGATGAATTCCGTCAGCAGTCCAATAACCTGTATTGCCGTCACCGGATAATTCGTCAAATCTACTCTGAAGCGAAACAAAATCAAAATTATATTTTTCTGCAATTTGCTTTGATATTTCAGCCATTTTTCTTACTTCGGAATTAAACTCATTCCATAAATTTTTTGTGCAGGAACCTTTCAAAATAAAAGGTTCTAAAATAATAATTTTAATTTCAGGCAAGCTTTCTTTGATTTCATCGATAAGCATCTCATAAATCATTCTGAACTTTTTCGGGCTGACACCGCAGTTCATAGTAAGTTCATGAGAAACATCGTTGACACCTATGAGAATTGACATATAATCAGGTTTTAAATTTATTATATCTTCCTTGATTCGGGCATAAACATCGGTGATTCTGTCTCCGCTTTTGCCGCGATTGATGAATTTGAGTTTATCTTTGTTGTTCTTTTCAAATTCAGAAGCAAGAAAAAACGCATATCCGCAACCTAAGCCGAAATTAACCTGATTCTCATCATCTCTGTTTGCATCTGTTATTGAATCACCCTGAAACAAAAATGTTTTCATGTTTATCTCTCCATATAATTTGCGGACCCTAATATATAGAGTCCGCAATTAAAAATTATTTAACAATAAACTGTGAGTCTGCAATTTCTGCAATTTCTTCTGCGGTGGTTGCATTCTTCATCTTTTCAGCGACTATACTTCTTCTGTCGCGAAGTTCAGCATACATACGGTCACGTGTTTCAGCTGAAATAGGATAGAACAGCTTCGGAATGATACCGAGAGCACCCGTGATGATGGGAACACCTGTACCGAGAGCGAAAATCCACCATTTTGTTCTGTCGGTCTGTGTTCCGACTGTAGCTCCCTGAACATAACCGATACCTTTAAGGACGAGGCTGTTGATACTGCCCATAACAGCCATCTGAAGCTTTGCAATCGTCGTTTGTGCAACGCCTATCATAGCCTCTGCTCGGTAGCCGTTTTTCCATTCGCAGTAGTCCATTGACTCGTTGCTGATTTCTGCGGGAATAACTCGCCTTAAGCCGTAGATACACATCTCGAAGATTTCTTCAATACCCATCATCGGCAAAATAATATGCTTTTTCTGGAAGTTGTTATTGATTGAACCTATGCCGAAAACAATCATCCATAGCATATCAGTCCAGGCATCTTCGAAAATCCACAGAGCTTTCGTTGAAAATCTCTTTCTGAGTGGCTCAACGAAGCTGTAGCTGATAAATTTAACCGGGAAAGCGGGAATGCCGACAATGGTTTTCCATGTAATAGAACCGATAACATCAATATAGAAGTTCGTTCGGCTTGTACCGACTGCAAAACCGTTAAGGAATGATGAAAGAACTTGAATAAACATCGGTTTATTGGTAATGATAGCTTTCAATCCTTGAATTACACTCGGTTTCTTGATTGTCTGGGCAACTCTTTCTCTTGTGGTGAGGAAGAAATAAAGACAGAATACAGCACCGAGAACTGCAAATGAAACACCGAAGCCTGCGAAAAGCTTGGGAAGCTTAACCTTAATCTTGTTGTTGATTATGAGGTCATAGACAATACCGAAAACCTGCTTCGGCACATCTTCAACAAAGTGGGACATAAGGTTCGCCGTTGCTATCAGCCTCGATCGGTCTAATGGCTCAGGCGTTATCGTGGAGCCAAATCCCGCACGGGAAATACTGGTAAAGGTGTTGGCGGTTTCGGTGATGATTGACATTGCAAAATAGAAAATCCATTTGGGAAGGTAATCTCCCGGGGTATCGGGGAAGATAAAAGGAATCAGCCAATACCATAAGCCCAAAATGGTGAGTGGGAGCTGACCGAGAAGAAGGTATGGTCTGAATTTACCCCAGCGTGTTCGGGTTTTTTCAACAATAACGCCGATAAATGTGTCGTTGAAAGTATCCCATATAGTTGCAACAATGTTCTGAATTGCAAGATAGCTGAAATCGATTTTAACAACGTCATATATGTATCTGTCTTTAAAATCGTTGATGTTCAGGCTCTGAGCAGTATCTTCAAGAACATAGGCAACAGTTTCTTTTATACCGACAAACCGTCTGTTTTTAAGAAGTATAGAATTATCAGTTGTTTCAACAAATTCTCTTTCTGCTGACATAGTTTCACCTGACTTTCTTAAAGTATTAAGTAATTTAAAAAATAATTATTACAGTAACGCTGATTGAAAATAGTCTTTATGACTGCGCTGTATTTTCAACAGCTTTCAGCCATTCACGTGCAATAATCATATGACCCGCTATGGTGGGATGAGTGCCGTCCCAGATAAAATATTCTATTCTCGATCTTTCTGCATTTTCTTTAATTATATCATAAAGAGGAACGAAAATGCAATTGAATTCCCCTGCAAGCTTCTTTGCTGCCGCCCTGATTCTTGCGTTTGCCGCCTCACGGTATGCAACGGAATCCTCAGGGTCGTTGCTGTCGGGCCTTTCGAAGGGTCCTTCCACTCCGTCGGGATGCGGTGTGAATTTATAGGAATAATCCGATTTATCAAGCGGATAATAAAACGGCTCACATACTATAATTTTTATATCGCCAAGCTCATTTCTTGTTTTTTCAAGAATTGCACGGAGATTTGTTTCATAGCGCTGTGCCGTTTCGTCAGGAGTGATTCCGGTAAAATAGCCGTGTCCGCCGTCGTTTGCTCCCACAAGAATGCTTAGGATTGTCGGCTTGTTGTCGATAACATCCTTCTGCCATTTTTTAAGAAGTTCCTCTGATCTCTCACCCGAATAGCCTTTGTTTATGAATTTTGGCATATTCTCCGCATTTTCGAGCGAAAGCTGTGATGCAATAATATACTGATAACCGTGACCCATAATGTGATTGCAGTCCATGCACTTGCCTCGGTTTCCGTCGGTTATGGAGTCACCCGAAAACAGCACAACATCATTTCTTTTAAGCTTCATGTTATCACCTTAAAATCTTTAAAACTTCGTGTGCGTTTTTTGCATCGTTTTAAAATCCGGAACATTCACTTTAATTGAAAAATGCCCAACAAAGTTTTTCCGGCTGAATCCATCGTTTTTGTCAAAAACAGAAGTGTCCATGCTGTCCTTATCGGAAGGCATGTTTTTGATTGCAGACAAGATTTGCCGAGATTGTCATTCCAATCATACTTCTTATATTTTGTATTTTATCATTTTATACAGAAAAAATAAAGGTCATTATTAGAGCGAAAAGTGTCCTTATTTGCAACGAAAAGAGTTTAAATAGCAGCTGCAATAAGTTATAGGTTGTGAAAATATCAGCTATTCCCACCGTGTTTTTCGTAAATTCCATAGTATGTCACACCAAAAACACAGAGACAAAACAAATGACAAATAAATTTTGTTGACATCCGGCAATATTTCACTATATAATTAACCCAACAAATACACATAACGGAGGTTAATATGAAAAGGGTTATTTCAATTATTCTTGTAATGGTTATGATGTTTGCCTATGCTGCACCGGCATTTGCCGTTCAGGCTGAGCATGAGCAGACAGTTGTATCTGCTGCGGAAGAAGAAAACGACGACAACGCCTTCATTACTTTCTTCGATAAACTGTTTGCAAAAATCAGAGCATTTTTTAAAAGTGTGAAATACTACTTCGTGATTAAAAAAGAGGGTGTTCCCAACACTATGAACAAAAACGCAATTCATATGCTCAAATCGGTTGAAGACGCTATAGGCGACAGTTTTATTATCACAACCGAGGACGGCAAGGTTATTGCAATTGACGGCGGTTATAAATTTGAAACCGATTACTTCATTCAGTACCTCAAAGCTGTCACGGGACAGATTGTGCCGAAAATTGATGTTTGGTTTCTGACTCATCCCCATACTGACCATGTTCAGGTTTTCAACGAAGTAGCTGAAAACCGCACAAATCAGGTAAAATTCGACAAGGTTATTCTTAAATATGCTCCCTATGACTTTTACGCTTCCATTAACTCAACGGAAGGTGCGGAAATGGTGGGCGAGTTTGACAGAATAAGCAAGGCTTTCCCAGAAAAAGTTCAGATTATCAATGACGGCGATGTTTTCAATATCGGTGCTGCAAAAATAACGACGCTTTTCACCTTTGACCCTGCTTTCACAAATGTTAATGATTCCTCTTTGATGTTCCGTATGGATTTGGGCGGAAAAAGCGTATTGTTTACGGGTGATGCCGCTGTAAGCTCAGGCAACAAGGTGCTTGCAAACCCCGAATACAAGGAGCTTCTGGATTGCGATATATGCAAAATGTCGCACCACGGACAGGCCGGTGTAACGAAAGAATTCTATGAAGCTGTCGATCCCGAAATCTGCCTGTGGCCTACGCCTTCATGGGTGTGGAACAACTCCCACGAAACTCTTGTGCTCCTGACGCCTGAGGTTCGTGCATGGATCGAAGAAATCGGTGTAGAGAAAAACTATCTTTCCTGGCAGGGCTCGCAGGTTATATATCTGGATTGATTGATACACAGTTAATTCATTGATAAACTTAAATTTCTGCGTTTATTGAAAAGTACATATAAGAAAACGGCTGCTTCGTGTGTGAAGCAGCCGTTATTTTTATCTGAAAAGTGATATGATTGCGCCGATGGTTTTTGTGAATATGGCAGAGATTTTTTCGATTATTGTATCTGCGGTGTTCATGTCGGGATCAAAATGCACCTTACCGTCCGAAGTATCGGGCGCAAAACGGATATTATCAATGCTGATATCGGCATCGTTTTCGCTTGCAAAGGCAAAACGGATTTCCTCAACCTTATTGAGTCTGCCGCAAGGTCTGCCTGCTCCGCCCTCGTTGCCGAAAAGATAAAGCCTGTTAAGGTCAACGGTTACAAGGTGCCATTGGCCGTCAGCAGGGATTGTTGCTTCAACGCCCTTTGTGCCGTTAACCGCAGGCACATACCATTCAAGCGAACCCTTTAAAATTCTGATTTCACTCAATTCAACGTCTGAGTCTCCGTTGTTGCACACTAAAAAGCTCATCTTGCCGTAATCGGAATAATCATTGTCTGTATCCCCAAATTTTTTGCCCGATTTATAATTAAGCACGGGACTCAGGGTAAATGCCGCGCCGCCATTTATGTTCATAACGCCGTTTGTAAAGGTGATTTGCGCACCGTCAGCCGACCAGGAAGAATAGTTCATGTTGGCTTCCATTTCGTTCATAACGTGCCAGGTAAGCTCATCGTTACAGTCTGTCCACGGTCTGTCAAACCAATAATGAGTGCCCACGGATTTATCCGTTACAAACTGACTTACAGGCAGGGCGAGATTGCCGTCTGCCGTTGCGTAAAGATTGGAGCGCATATTGCTCACGCAGTATGCATAGCTTGCGGATACGGGTAAGGTTACGTCACCGCTCCACACCTTTACCGTATCAGCCGAAACAATTTCGGCATTCGCCTGAACGTAAACGCCGTCTTCACCGCAAACCGCAAAGCCGTAAAGCTCATCGCCGCCGCAGGCAAGTCCGTCACCTTCGTTTCTGAAGGTAACATAAACTGCACCGTCACGGATTTCCGATTTTTCAACGGTCGCAGCTGTATAATCATCATCGCCGCCGTAAACAAGACCCTTTGCAGCATACGCCATTCTCTCGCCTATTTCCTGCTTGCATTCGGGGTGGATTGACCCCGCCTCGGGCAAAAACGTGAGAGGCACATCATAAATCGTTACGGTTGCCCTCGACTCGGGCTGTGCCGCCTGAATATTGCAATAATTGATATTCCAGTCCAACATATTCAGACCGTCGTCAGAGTAAAGATAGGATGCAATCTGCGTGCAGATAAAGGGCATACGCTCATTTCCATAGCCGAAAAGCTCCGAATATGAACGCTGCATCAAGTCATAGAAATCCGCATAGCCTTCATCAGTACATTCGAACATCAGGTCAGTCTCACCCTGATACCAGATCATACCCGAGGGTCTGAAATTCCTGAGGGGATGGATCTTGTGGTTATAGTTGGAAGTCATATCGTGGTAAATGCTGGGTTTTGTCTTTTCCCAATCCGATTTTTCTATATATTTTTCGGTGGAAATAAGATAGTTTTTAACCTTGCTGTCGCCGTCAATGGAGTCTCTCGAAAGCCAGCTTGCAATCGCTGAGCCGCCAAGCGAAGCGTTGAGTATGCCTACGGGCATATCAAGCTCTTCCATAATCTGCACCGCAAAATAATAAGCAACGGCGCTCATATTGTAAACGTGCCCATTCTCACCCGTAGTCCATACTGCACCGACAGCATCCTGCTGAGGATCAACAAAAGTATCGTCCTCGTTGTTGTTGCAATAAAAAGGCATATGCAGAACACGGAGCCATTTGCTCAGCTTCTGCGAATTTTTAAACATATCTGCGCCGCCCTTTGCCTGAGCAAGGGGATACTGCATATTGCTCTGACCGCTTGCCAGCCACAGTTCGCCGAAAACAATGTTATTAAGCTGTGCAAATTCGGCAGAGTTTTCTTTGAGAGTCACTTTGTATTCTTCATAGCCGCCTGCAGGAGCGGGAAACGATACGGTAAAAGTGCCGTCAGGCAGGACTGTTGAGCTTCCGCTTGCAACAAGCTCTTCTGCCGCATTATACATTTCAACGGTTATTTTTGCACCTGCCGATGCCGTACCTGCAAAAACAGCATCCTTATTCTGCTGAAAAAGCATACCGTCGCCGTAGGTGCCATAGAGCTTTGCAGATGAATTTTCTGCATAAGCCACACTCAACCCACCGACTGCAAATAAAAATGCAAGAAAAAGCGAAAGTATTTTTTTCATTTTAATCACCTCAGGTTATCAAAGCTTTCACGCATTTCGTCAACCGTACCGGTTGCGATATAGTAATTATATTCGCTCGGAACGAAGCTTCGGAAAGTGTTATGCTTAACAGCCGCAATATATGATGTTTGCGGTGCTACGGACGGGTCTTTATCTGTGGTGGTTTCCCTTGCCAGAACACCTGCAAGGAAATTTCCGTGGTGGGGCGTATAAATGCCGATTCCGAAGCTGTCGTCAAACTCGCCGATAAATGCCGACCAATTTTCCGTTGCCTGGAAATTGGGGTATCCTGCATCGGGCCAGAAAATAAGCTTGTTCTGATATGAGTAATTCTTATCTCCGGTCCAGGGTGCATCGCCGCCGTAATAAACGAATCTGTTGAAGGGCTCTATGCAGTAAAATGCGGGAAGCTCCTGAGTTGTGTAATACTCGGGATAACCCGAATAATCGACGAATCTGCAAGCTATCTCAACGGCACCGTCGCAGATGCTGTAGGTTGCCTCCATATATGAGGGGCTTATATCCGTCGCAGGCTTTGCCCAGTCAAGAGGTCTGCACTTGATATAAATATAGTCATCGCCCACAACAAGGTCAACTATTTTGCTGCTCTCGTTATACTGATTGCCGCCCTGCACGGGGTTATAATTCCACTTGTGTTCGCCGTACATGGCGCTCTTATAAGCATCGCAATCAAATGTGCCGTAGTAGGACTGCTGAACAAGTCTGCCTGTATCGTGACGGTTGATGAGATTAACATTATTGTTGACGGATTTTACACCGTATCTCTCCGAAGCATCCGAATCAACCTTGGTTAATCCGTCAACCAAAACCGCCTGCACATCGGAATCCAGGTCTTCAAGGTAATCCAGCGCACCGCCCCAGAGAAGATTGACACCGATTTTATATTCGCTGTTCTGAAGATAAACGTTTTTGTCGGGCACTTCACGGTTGAATACGTCAACGCCGACAAGCTCAAACACCGCCGTATCCTTATCAAGAGGCTCGAGCGTTATTTTGCATAGAGTGTTTGATTTGGTCTTATCAAGCACGCCGTCAATAAAGCTGTAAAAAGGCTTTGTGCCGTCCGAAGGCTCAAGGAAGAATTCTTCGGAATACTGTTCACCTTTGAGTGTATATGTAATTACGCCTTTCATATATGCGTCGGATTTATAGCTGATACCGTAATAATTGAACCAGCCGCAATCGGTATTGCCGAAATCAAACTCGGCTTTTTCCGATATAGTTCCGTTTTCGATTCCGCTTACAGACACAGCTGCAATTGCCTCAATTGCAAAATCCGTATCTGCCTTTGATGGCAGAAAACTGAAAAGATATGAGGGGAAAAGAAAAATAAACGAAAAAATAATGGACAGGATTTTTTTCAAAGCGATCACCCTTTTTTGATAATTTTTAATTATTACAAGCTCGCAATCCAAGAAGCTGCTGTAGTTTCGGTATCTTTGCTGCCGTTACCGGCAACGACTGCTGCCACCGTAAAAAATTCAGAAAGCACCGTGATTATTCTTCTGACCGATTTCATTAAAATGCCTTCGATTGAATTACACACTTAATATAGCACAAAGGAATCTGATTTGTCCATACTATTTTTCATCAGTATTGATACCGGAACAATTGCCCGAATTCTGCTATCGTATCTCTTCGGTGACGGATGCGGGATTCAATCAAAGAACCTCTGCGATTTCTCTACTCCTGACCATATCTTTGATTATAAATTCCGCCATAGGGCTGCGACATATACACTGTTTTTCAGAAAACCAAATCAATAATACAAGCGTTTCCGAATGGCGGAGATTGCGGAGTGAGTATATTTTGACCTGTAACCCTAAGTCTAAATTCACTTTTCCATATGATAAATCTAAGGTTGCAAGAACCAAGCAACCAAAACCCTCACATTACAATAAGAGATAACCATTTAGAACTTCTGAAACCATTGTTTATTAACGACTTTATAAATTATAATATATTTATGAATGCAAACAGATCTTGAACCTGTGACAAGTCGGTCAGAACCAAATTAGTCTTGGTTGCTTGGAGTATTTCGCAATCCTCCCTGTTTCTTTCTGTTCAAGGCCCGCCATCTTCTGCCGCAGGCAGCGGCGGCACATGCGCCGGTTAACAGCCGAAACGCGGCTGCCGAAACACGGCGGAATTGCTGAGAGCATATATCAGAGTAAAAGAAAAGCACCCACGCATTTGCGTGAGTGCCTATTCAATGGCGCCCCAAACAGGACTCGAACCTGTGACACCGCGGTTAACAGCCGCGTGCTCTACCGACTGAGCTATTAGGGCAAAATAAAAAATGTGTCGGCGTCGACCTATCTTCCCGGGCCGCTTCCAGCCAAGTATTTTCGGCA
>JAZQEE010000062.1:0-7625 GCA_045538815.1 Acutalibacteraceae bacterium | reverse complement strand
CTCCGAGTGTCACGGCAACGAATGAGATTGTCAGAATGACTGCGATGATTTTTTTTGATTGATTTTTCATTTTTCTGTTCCTTTCATAAAGTTATTAAGTACAGTCTGCTTTACCGATTCGGGAAGGTGGTTGACCTTGTGCCCCTTGCACCCTGTCTCGTAATCGAAATTATCACAGCCGCCAAGGGGTAAAACCTTGTGACCGAGTTTTAGGTGCTCTTCAAAGAAGCTTTTGACCTCTTCGATTGTTTTAAGAGTTTTGCCGTCAACCGTTATGCAGTTGACCCAGTCCTGCGGCTTTCTCGAAGCACCTTCTATATCAAGTGAACAATGCATTAACATTTCTTCTCAGCACCTTCTTTCAAGGCTTTTTCTGCTGCTTCTTTGGTGAGAAAAAGATTTTTCCCAAGCACAAGATTTTCATTTGCCAACAAAATTATCTCCCAGACCAGCGGCCTGATATACAATTCCATTTTTCTCTTTTTACACCAAAATCGCTCGCCGTTTTTGTCTTTTCCGGCACAACCCCACATCTTGTGATCATACACATTGTCCCAATATTGTTTGCAAGAATTCCAAGGCTCGTCTTTATCCCCGGCATATTTGCATTTACTTGTTAATAACCACACTGTGTTTCCTACCCTGCAAGGCATTTCTATAAAAAGAGATTTATCTTTAAAGTGCTTGCATTTATCAGCATTTGAAAATTCAATGCCACCACCAAAAGCAAAATCATTGCAAGCTTCATAGTGAAAACAATCTTTACAAGTCATTCTGTCACCTCCACATAGCACCACGACTGCGGCGGTCTTGTTATTTGCCTGCAGTCTTTTGTGTTGAAATCGTAGTTTTTACACTCGGTACAATAATCTGCGTGGTTGCAAGGCGGGTGAAACTCGCTCAACTCTTTCGGCTTGTCATAGATTATGAGATTTGAAATGTGCCAACCGTACATCTCGGGGTTAACGCAATAAGCAGCTATCTCTGCATCACTCATACAAGCTGCAGCTTTAAAAAAAGCATCGTGCCCGAAGGTCTTATCGGTAATAATCGTGTCACACACAAACTCACCTATGACTTTCTTTCTGCCTTTGCCCTTCAAACAAACATTGAAATTCTCGTTGCCTACCCTGTGATTTCCACTGCTTTCGTATATGTAACACTTAAACGGTGTCGGAAGTTTCGGCTTTGTTTTTCTCACCTCAACAGTCTTTTTGCCCGATGCGATAAGCTCGCACCATTTCGGCTGAACGCTGAGTAATACTGCTTTAGGCATTGTTGTCACTCCTTTACTGTTATATATGCATTTTTAAGTATTTCTCTTACATCGTAATTGTCGCTATCACCGACAAAGTTATCTGCACTGTCATAATACTGAAACGCCGTGTAAGGTACTGCTTTTATTTCTGTGTACTCTTCAAGAAGGTCGTTGAAATCGCTTTTACAAGCATAAGACCGAGCTTCTTCCAATTCTTCTAATTGCTCTTTTGTGATTTCTTTCATCAACCCTCACCCACCATTTCTGCCCTTAAACTATCTTTTATGTAATAGTCAATGTTTAACTCATTACATAATGATTCCGCTTCTTCTCCGAATCTTTTCCAATCAATATGTGACGGGTGATAATTCAATTTGCCGATTTTGATTTTATCCATTGCTGTGTGATGTGATTTTATACAATGTAAAACATCAATTGTGTTAACAACAGGCTCAAACGATACCCAAGTTTTAATTCCGTGTCTTTTTGCCTTGTAAAGATTTAAAAGCCTATTAAATGGCATTATTGCCTTTGGCTCGGCAGTAGTCGTTAATGTTGAAAGAGTAATACCGTACCAATCGTTTTCATCGAGCAAATCAAAATCTCGGCTGCCGTCGCCTTTTGTGAGTATCTGCACATTATTACCGCTGTCTTTAATTATCTTGATTATTTCTCTTGTTGGTGTACTATCATATCCTGTCGGGTATGGGTCACAAGTAAAACAAAGGTGAATGAGCTTGCCTGTGATATTCTCACGCTCAATCTGTTTTCTTACTTCTTCAACAATATTTTTTCTCGGCTCTACGCATTTATGAAAACTATCTCTTGTTCTGTGTAAAACATTCGGTGCAAAACAGTAATAACATTCGTGCGGGCAGCCTGTATAAATATTTATGGCATAATCGCCGTATTCTTTTGCCTTGCCCTTTGGTTCATATATTGGCTTCATTCCGTATCACCCACCATTTCTTTTACAAGTCTGTCAATTTCGTATTCATTCCAATACGATTTAACGGACTTTGCTTTCAATCTTTCCGCAAACTCTTTGATTGCTTCGGATTTGAGGTTTTCCATATGCTCCAACAATTCTTCAAGCGTTGGCGTTTCTTTGCCTTTTGCTGTAATTGTTTTTCTTAGTTCACGCCAAAACGTATTTATTGTTGTTTCGATTTTTTTAAACCTCTCAATCTCCGTATTCAGCTCACGCTTCATTCTTTCGTGAACTTCAAGCGGAACGGCGGGGACTGAGGGTAAAGCGTTCAATATTGCTGAAATATCAGCGTTGCAGTCCGTTACTTCCAGATAAAGATATTCTTCATCAATCTGTTTCTTAAAGAAATCCTCAATCGCAGTTTCAAACGCAACCGCATCAATCAATTTCATTTCCTGCATAGTTTCCTCCTAATTTATCCACTTAATAACCGTATCGCCTTTGTAACCCTTCTCCCAAAGATACCAAGCGTAAGCAACGGCAGAGCCGCCGCCGTCTTTCATTTTTTTAAACTCTCCATTCTTTGCGCAGAGAAGTCTTGATGAACTGACATATACGGTCTTGGGCGGATATTCCTTAAACAAATTTTTTCTTGCTTTACCTTCAAGAAACTGAAGTTTTAAAAACATTGCAACCTTGCATCCGGGTTTAACCGTTTCTATGGCTCTTTCGCAAAACTCTTTTGCAAACTTATATGGCGGGTTTGTTATAATATCGCCGTCAAAAGTGTCTTTGTCTGCTGTTTTCAAAAAATCAAAGGAGCCGGAAACACCGTAACCCCGATGTATCAAATCAGTAGCTATAACATTGTGTCTGTGAGCCTTAAACACTTCGGCAAGATGCCCTTCACCGCAGGCGCATTCCCATATCGTGTTGTGAAATTTCTCCTGTTCAAGCAAAAGCTCCGCCGCTTTTGGCTCCGTTGCGTAGTAATCATTTGTTTCTCGCTCTTTATCCGTATGATTTGAAGCTCCGAGTGTCTTGTATATGCTGTTTTTATTGCCTGTCCAGTCCATATGTACTCCTACACCGCAACTGAATCGTGCAGTTCTTTCATTAAATTGATATTCACGCCTACGCACATTTCGGGCAGATTCGCTTTGACAAGAGCCCTTGCAATCTGAGGACAGACCGCGTTACCGCAGCGGGCAACCTGTGCGGCTCGTTTATACTCATTTCCAAGATAGTCTCGGTCAATAACATAATCCGAAGGAAATCCCATTGCCGCATAAAGCTCCTTCGGGCATAGCATACGCAGTCCGATGTCAGCTATGAAATAATACTCATCATTGATTTTAAAGAGCAAAATTTCATCATCATAAATCGCCCAGTCGCAATATGTATTAAGCATTTCACGAACTTTTTCCCAACGGTAAAGATTCACTCCGTGAGCAGCCTTGACAATGATTGTTTCAACAACCCCAAATTCACCGTCACCCGCTGTTATTGTGCGGAGTGGCGCATCGGCGGCTTGTCCTTTGTCCTGACCTTTGAATTCCGCAATATGCGCCATACAAAGCGAATTGTGGTCAATCGCCGTAACCGTCGGCATCGGTGTGTTAAGCTCGGCACCATCATTGCCCGTGAAATATTTTGATAAGAAACAAGCGGTGAGATTTTCGCTGTCAATCGGTGTTACCGTTGCCATAGGCGCATCAGCTCTCTGCACACTGTCTCCGCTGTAATACTTCGTCAGATACGGCAGAGTAAGTCCGAATCGATTTGAACCGTCTGCAGTCATCAAAGGCTTGTCCATAGGATATGCTCTGACCTCTTTACCGTTCTGTTCGGAATGGTATTGAATGAGTGTCGGGGTTATAAGCATCTGTGCGCCGTTTGCAGTTATTGTGTTAACGGGGTCATTACAATCCGTTCCCACTGCGTTGGAATGGTTGTGCATATGAAACGCAGTCATTAAAGGGTTAACAAGCAACTGATTTCCCGCTGTTGTAACGGTATGAACGGGACTGTCGATGGAACTGCCGACCGAGCCTGTAGTGTTTGTGACAATAAACGGCCTCGAATTCTTAATAACAAACTTGTCAAGGCCTCTTGCAATTCTTCTCATTGTGTTGTTTGCAAGGGGTCTGACAGCCTTCAAGCCGTGCTTATCCATAATCTCCTGCTTGCTGTCAAATATTGAAGGGCAAGGCAAAGACCAGTCAATAACATCCGCTGCGGTCTTATACGGCTTTAACTCTCCGTTCTTGACCCTGATATCGTCGGCGGGTGCGTGTGTCGGCTCAGGCCATACAATCGGCTTGCTGTCACACCGTGCAACAAGAAAGAATCGCTTTCTGCTTGTCGGTGTTCCGTAATCAGCGGCAACAAGAGATTTATATTCAACCTCATAATCAAGAGCCTTCAACTGTGAAAGCCATTTGTTGAAAGTTGTTCCTGCTTTGCTTTTAATTGGTTTGCCTTTGCGTACAGGTCCCCACGTCATAAACTCCTCGACATTTTCAAGAATGATAACCCTCGGTTTAACTGTTCCCGCCCATTTGAGGACTATCCATGCAAGACCTCTGATGTTGCGGTCAACAAGTGCCGCACCCTTCGCTTTTGAGAAGTGCTTGCAGTCGGGCGAAAACCACGCAAGACCGACTGATTGACCTCGGCAAAGCTTGACAGGGTCAACGTCCCACACACTCTCCTGATAATGCTCGGTGTAAGGGTGATTTGTCTTATGCATCAGTATCGCTGCGGGATCGTGATTTATTGCTATGTTGACAACACGCCCTGTCGCAAGCTCGATGCCCGTTGATGCGCCGCCTCCGCCCGCAAAATTGTCAACTATAAGCTCGTTGAAAAAGTTTATCTGAGGATTCATAACACCCTCCCGAGTTTGAACATCAATGTATCTTTAAAATCTTCAAGTGCGTTGTAATCATTGGTGCCGAGAAATTCTTTTTCATCATCGTGAGAAAGCACATTGTTTATCGCCGTCAGAATTTCCTCCGCATATTCTTTTTCGATTTTGATTTTGACTGTAGCCATATATTCCTCCTTCTCCCGCTGCCTGCCATAGGTGTGTATGCACTAAATACTCAATAGCAAAGCTTTATATTAAATTGTGAGGGCAAACAGCGGGGGTTATTTATAATTTTCTCAATTCGTCCAAATCAACACCGATTTCTTTCAATTTTTCCTTGCAAAGAAACGGCACATCTTCGGGCATTTCGTAGTGATTTTTAAGAGCTTCGATTTCTACCGTGAACTCTTTATAAAATCTTTCAAGCCTTTTCTTGCCGAAACCAAGAGTGCGGCGCATTGTGTAGAGAACGGCGGCATCAACATTGGTTACCGTGTTCATTGCCGCAATCGGCACACGCTTTGCAACCTCTCTGTCAATGTACTCGTCAACCTGCTTCTTCAGATAAGGCGGAAGGTTGGGGATTTGTTTTGCTTTCATCAGATTTCTTTCTCCTTTATAATTCCTTGCTTTTCAAGAATCTCATAAAGCATAAGCAGAGCTTTATCAAATTCTGTGTAATAGGTTGTATGAGAAATCTTCTCTTGCCTGCATATATTTCTTACGGACAGTCCGGTCAGATATCTGAGCTCAACATATTTGCGACCGTCACAGAAGGGAACTGAAAGAACGGATTTGACAATATTGCTCATTGTTTCTTTTGCTTTTGCCGACTGTTCAATATAAAGTGTTTTGAGTTCATCCTGTCTGTAGGTTAAAGAAGCAGCTCCGCAGGATGTGCCACCGGAACAGCCGAGAGAAGAACCACCGATTGAAGGGTCATTAAAATCCTCTTCGCACTCATGGATTCTGCGTTCAAGAGACTTCAGGGTGTTTCTGCACGATATGTACTGATACAGATAACTCTTGACCGCTTTAATTTTTTCTTTATCACTCAATCTTTGTGTCCTCCTTACTGTGGTTTGTTATATAGAATTCTTCGAGGCCGACCGTAATTGTTGAATCTTTGCGGTTGATATCGGTTAATTCAACCGTGAAAAGTTCATCAAAGGTTCTGTCACGAAGACGATAAATGATAGCTGACACGATATAAATACCCGCATTGAATCTGACGGGATTTTTGTTGCGCATACAAACAGTTGCGAATTTCTGATATTCTGAACGTTGCTCTTTTGTCACCGTCAATCCTCCATAAACGGAATATCGGTATATTCCTGCTCACTTGCCTCAAAAGGTTTTTGAAAACGCTGATATTTTCCGATGAATTCAACGGCAATAAAGGTGCCGCACTCACCATCTTTGTTTTTGGCAATAATCAGCTTTTTTTCGTGTCTTTTTTCAGCCTCTTCATCCGGAGTATGAATAAAAAGAATTTCATCCGCATCCTGTTCGATTTGTCCGCTGTCCCTCAAAGCCGTCATATCGGGTTCGGTTTTATTAGCCTGTCTGCTGAGCTGACAAAGAGCGATTATTGTTATTCCTGTTTTCTGCGCCATATTATGCAGAGCCATTGAGATTAGTGTTGTTCGCTCATAAGAATTATTAACAGGTGTTGCGGTAGACACAAGTCCGAGATAATCAATGAAAATAACATCTGCGTGGTGTTTAACCGCCGTTGCCTTTATCTGCTCAACTGTCATTCCTGCAGCTTCAATTGTCAGCAGATTTATGTGTTTGAAATAAGGTTCAAGAGTTTTGATTTTCTTAATTTCCGTTTCCCGCAACTCTCCGTTAACAATTCTGCCGTAATCTACATTTGCAGTCCTGGCAACAATGCGGTCATATAATCTGCTTGCGCTCGTTTCAAAACTGAAGTATAATACTTTATGTTGTTCAGCCATATTGACTGCCATTTGAAGCGACAAGGCTGTTTTTCCCTGTGAGGGTCTTGCGCCGATAACAAAATAATGACCTTTGCCGATTTTGACTTGTTTATCGAGCGCAACAAGCCCTGTGCGAAAATATTCTTTTTTCTGCCCGATACTTTCAATGAAACGATTGAAGCCATCAAAGGAATTGACTTCGGTTTTTTTGTCAGAAAAATCAACCGATACCGCTAAATCATCAACAAGGCTTTGTATATCTGCGCCGTCAGAATCACTTTCAATAGCATCTCCAATTGTTAACAGCTTTTGATATGCCCTGCGCCTTGCTGATATTTTCTTCAGCATCGCAATGTGTTCGGCATATGCAACCGTTGTCACTGTTTCACTTACACAAACATACAACAGATTTTTTATATCGCTTTTTTCATCAGTTGAAAACTCACCGACTATAACCAACGGGTCAATTGCTTTTCCTCGGCTATCAAGAACAACGCAAGCCTCAAACACTCTGCGATATTGAAGGATTGAAAAATCATTTATTTTCAACTCGTCAAGTGCCGCTCTCATAGCTTTTGAATCAACGAGCATTTCACCGATTATTGTTTTTTCCAGTTGATT
>JAZQEE010000061.1:0-43298 GCA_045538815.1 Acutalibacteraceae bacterium | reverse complement strand
CACCCTCCATATCAAGCACACCGTGACCGTCTTTCTTGTGGCAATGAAAAGTTACACCGTTATAAACCACACTTCCCGTACAATTGTATTCAAAATTTTCGCTTATGCCATTTTCAAGTGCCGCAGCGGCAACAACAGGTTTAAAAACCGAGCCGACACTGAACGGCAAAAACGCTCTGTTGATCAAAGGAGATTTTTCATCATTCAGACTTTTTGAAATATCATTTTGATTAAACAGCGGTCTTGAAACACAAGCCCTTATCGCACCGCTTTCAACCTCAATAACAACCGCCGCCGCACAGTCTGCACCCGATGCATCAAGAACCGACTCGGTTATCTGCTGAATATCTCTGTCGAGAGTCAGAACAACTCCGTTTTTCGGAATATCATTTCCCGAAACCTCAATTCCCTCGCCAAGCATCACTCTGCCCTTGGCGTTTGCTGAAAATCGGAAACTTACAGTGCTGTTATGCGCCGAGAGAATTCGGTTATATGATTTCTCAACACCGCTCAGTCCCTCGCCCTCCGAGTTCAGATAGCCGACAATATGGCATGCCGTAAATGCCAAGGAATAGCGCCTCGGCACTTTTACGGAAACAATATTTTCCGTGTCTTCAACGGGCAAATCAATCTTAACGGCTACGGGATTTCCCCTTGACATTCTGTCCATCACGGATTCAAAAATCTCGGGCATAACCCTGCCTTTAAGCGTGGCAAGAGCTTCATTCGACGGCTTTGCAGCGGCATAAATATCATATTCGGCATTTGTCAAAGGCCGCATTTCGCAGTCATAGACAGTTCCCCTCAGCGTTGCAACATCAATCGATTTTGAGGATGAGGTTTCGGATGCTTTCATTACGTCCGAAGAAAGTCCGTAAAGCCTCACTCCCGTTGCAGAGAATAAAAAAATAAGCACAATAAAAACAAAAAGTGCACGTTTTTTCAAAAAATCAGCTCCCTATGGTATCATTCCATAGAGAGCAATTTTTAAACATTTTCTTTTTTCTTTTTTGATGATATTACAACACCTGAAATTATAAGCAAAGCACCCGCAACGCCCATAACCGTAATCGGTTCTTTAAGAAAAATTCCGCCCGTCACAAGAGTTACAAACGGATTTATGTAGATGTAGTTATTCGTTGTAACAACACCCAAACGGGAAATCGCCTTATTCCACATAACGTAGCATATTCCGCTGCCGATAACTCCGAGAAAGAGAATGCAGAAAAGCATATCGGGCTTTTTAAACGCTTCGAAAGGCATTGAATCACCTTGAAGCAAAGCAATCGGCAATGCAGTAACAAAGCCGTAAAACATGAGTTTTCTTGTGAGCATAACGCTGTTGAACTTATCAACACAGGTTCGCAGGATAACCGAATAAACTGCCCACGAAACCGCCGCACAAAGCGAAAGCGCATCGCCCGCAGGATTCAGCTTAAGAACAAACTGACCGTTAAAAACAACCAGAATTACGCCTGCAAAAGCTACTATAAATCCCAATGCCGTATTTCTGCTGAATTTTTCGCCTTTAATGAAAAAGTGAGCAAGAATTGCGGTTATTATCGGCGCACTCGCAACGATAATGCTGACATTTGATGCGAGAGTGTACTTCAACGCCGTGTTTTCAGCCATGAAATAAACGGTACAGCCGAAAACTCCCATTGCAAGAAAAAGCAATTCATCCTTCGGTTTTGTTTTATCAATTTTCGGCCGTATCAGCCACAGAACGAAATATGCTATCACAAATCTGCAAAGCATAATCTGAACGGGCGTAAACTCCGACAGCAGCATTTTTGTAGTGATAAACGTGCTGCCCCAGACAATTATCGTTATCAGCGCAAGGATATGACCCGTCACCTTTTTATCGGAAAGCTTCATATCAGACATTGAAACGGAAAAGAACAACGTCGCCGTCTTTCATAACGTATTCCTTGCCTTCGCTTCGGACAAGACCTTTTTCCTTTGCTGCTGCAAGCGAACCAAGCTCAATCAAATCCTCATAAGCGATAACTTCCGCTCTGATAAAGCCTCTTTCAAAGTCGCTGTGAATCTTGCCTGCCGCCTGAGGAGCCTTTGTTCCGTTGGTGATTGTCCATGCTCTTACCTCGGGCTGACCCGCAGTAAGATAGGAAATAAGTCCGAGAAGTGCATAGCTCTTTTTAACGAGAAGATCAAGACCGCCCGATTCAACGCCGAGCTCTTCAAGGAACATTTCCTTTTCATCTTTTTCGAGCGATGCAATCTGAGCTTCAAGCTCTGCGCAGATGGGAAGAACTTCGCTGCCCTCTGCCGATGCGATTTCGCAAACTTTCTTATAATGAGCATTGTTATCGAGACCGCCTGCAAAATCGCTCTCGCTCATGTTGCATGCATAAATAACGGGCTTTGCGGTAAGAAGAGCAACCTCGGAAAGCCATGCTTTTTCATTTTCATCGCATTCCATATTTCTTGCGGGAACATTTGCTTCAAGGGTTTCGAGAAGTCTCTTGAGGAAATCAAGCTCAGCAGCAAGAGTTTTATCGCCCTTGAGAGCCTTTGTTACTCTGTCAATTCTTCTTTCAACCATTTCCATATCGGAAAGAATAAGCTCAAGGTTGATTGTTTCGATATCTCTTTCGGGGTTGATTGTTGCGTCAACATGGACAATATCGTCATCCTCAAAGCAACGCACAACATGGATAACCGCATCAACCTCACGGATATGAGAGAGAAATTTATTTCCGAGACCCTCGCCCTTTGAAGCGCCTCTTACGAGACCTGCTATATCAACAAATTCAATGAATGCGGGAGTAATTTTAACGGGATTATAAAGCTCTGCAAGCTTATCAAGTCTTTCGTCAGGCACTGCAACAACACCGACATTGGGCTCGATGGTGCAGAAAGCGTAGTTTGCCGACTGAGCGCCGGCATTGGTAATTGCATTGAAAAGAGTGCTCTTTCCGACATTGGGTAATCCTACTATACCGAGTTTCATTTAAACATTTCCTTTCAGACTTTATTTTAACTTGTTCGTTATATAACATTTTAACTTGTTCATTATATAATAAGTTTACAAAAAATACAATATTAAATTTAAATTATGGTTTACAACAGGAGATGTTTTGTTGTATTATATATAAGGAATATTATGATTAAGAGGTGGCGCAGTTGGAAAACTCACAGTTTTCAAGAGCTGAAATGATACTCGGCAACGGTTCAACCGAAAAGCTTGCAAAATGCAAGGTTATTCTTTTCGGTCTGGGCGGCGTCGGGTCATATACTGCCGAAGCGCTTGCGAGAGCGGGTATCGGTGAAATAACTCTTGTTGACAGCGACTGCGTTGCATTTTCAAATCTCAACCGTCAGCTTTGTGCCCTGCATTCAACGCTCGGCAAGCCGAAGGTTGAAGTTATCAGAGACAGAATTCTCGACATCAATCCCGCATGCAGAATAAACATTCTTCAGAAATTTTATCTCCCTGAAAACGCAGATGAATTTGATTTGCAGAGCTATGATTATATAGCCGATGCGATTGACACCGTAAGCGCAAAAATCGACCTTGTTCAGAAGGCGCAGGATTACTCAATTCCGATTATCTCATGCATGGGCACGGGCAACAAGCTTGACCCTTCGCTTTTCACGGTTTCGGATATTTCAAAGACGAGCGGCTGCCCTCTTTGCAGAGTAATGAGAAGAGAGCTGAAAAAGAGAGGAATTAAAAAGCTGAATGTTGTCTGGTCTCCCGAAGAGCCGGTAAAGCCCCTGCCCTGCGATGAAGAAAGCGGCAAAAGACAACCTCCGGGAAGTCTTTCATTCGTGCCGGGCACTGCGGGTCTGATAATGGCAGGCAAAATTATTAAAGATTTGGTTAATAAGGAATGAGCTTATGAAAAAAGCAACAGTTATTCTTCTTATATTTTCCGTTATCGTCGCTTCGTTCTGCGGCTGCGGTGATAACGCTGTGATAACCCCTGAAGAAACCACCGCACCGTCGGGTTTTACTCAGACTGAGGGTGTTCTTAATCTTGCATATACGAAATCCGACACTCTTAACCCCTACACAACAACCACAACCGCAAATCTGCAGATTCTTTCGCTGATTTATGACGGATTATATAAGCTTGACAAAGCATATGAGCCCGTTCCGGTTATCGCAAAAAGTGCTATAGTCAGCGGAACAACCGTCAATGTTACTCTTAACAACGTTTCGTTCAGCGACGGCTCTGCACTTACCGCAAGCGACGTTGTCAAGTCTTTTGACTCGGCAAAATTCTCAGCCGCTTATGCCGCAAGGCTTGAAAACTTCTCCGGCGCTAACATTTCCGCCTCAAACATGGTTGTTTTCACTCTTAAAAACCCTGACCCCTATGCACTGAGCTGTCTCACCTTCCCCATTATCAAAGGCTCATCCTTAAGCGAATCCCCCATCGGTTCGGGAAGATATAAAATCGAAAAATCGGGTGAATCCGTTTATCTTGTTGTCAACTCAAAGAAAAGCGGCTTCAATCCTTCACTCAAAACAATAATGCTTGTTCCCGTCAGAGCTGCGGCTTCGCTCGAAAGCAGCGTTGAAATAGGCAACACCGCATTCTACTATAACGACCTCGGTGACGGAACATATTCAAGAATCAACGCCAAAACGGTTGAGATGGGAATAAACAATATGGTTTATCTCACCTTCAATTATGCAAGCGAAATATTCTCAGACGCAAGAATCAGACAAGCAGTGAATCTTGCACTTGACAGAAACGAAATTGTCACAACCGCTTTTCAGGGTCATGCAAGGATTGCATATGCACCGTTCAACCCCGAATGGTACGCTCTTGCTTCAAAAGACCTTATTATCCCTCAGAATCTCGAGAGAGCGGCACAGCTTATTGCCGAAAGCGGCATTGACATAACACAGAAAGAGGTTTCAATCCTTGTCAATGCTGACAATCAGTTCAAGCTTGAAACTGCGCAGTTTATTCAGGGTTATCTTACCGCTCTCGGTTTCAAGGTTAATCTTAAGGATTATTCAAAGGATTATTATACGGAAGCGATAAATCTCGGCTCATATGATATGTACATCGGCGAGGTAAGGCTTCCGCACAACATGGATTTATCTTCGCTTCTTACACTCGGCGGAAGCGTAAGCTACGGCATAAGCGCCGAATCGGCGGCGGCAAAAAGATATGCTCAGCTCATATCGGGCGGCTGCGAGCTGATGGACTTTGTCAACACATTCAACGAAGACCTGCCGTTTCTTCCTCTCTGTTTCAGAAACGCGGCGGTTTCTTACGCAACATCCCTGCAAAACTGCTTCGGCTGCTGCGACGGAGATGTTTTCTATGACATTGAAAACTGGAGCTTCAAATAATTAAGCATGAATTTTCCGGGGAAAACTTTATCATAATATATTTGCAATATTTTACGGGAGGAATATATTATGATAAGCGCCGCGGATTTAAAAAAAGCTATAATCAACGCTTCATTAAACATATCGAAGCACAAAAAAGAGGTTGATGACCTCAATGTTTTTCCCGTGCCTGACGGCGATACGGGAACAAACCTTTCTCTTACGCTCGAAAACTGTGTTAAAGAAATTTCGGATTTAACCGATCTGAGCGCAGGTGCATTGGCAGACAAGGCCGCATGCGCACTCATGAGGGGCGCAAGAGGCAATTCGGGAGTTATTCTCGCCCTCATTTTCAAAGGCTTTGCGCAGAGCGTTGACGGGCTCGACTATATTGACGCAAAATCGCTCGCAAAAGGGCTTGAAAGCGGCTGCGACGAAGCATATGCGGCACTTGAAAAGCCGACGGAAGGAACAATGCTGACGGTTATCCGCATTGCCGCTTCAAAAGCTGCTTCCGCCGCCGAAAAAGGTCACGGAAGCAAAGCTGTTTTAAAATCGGCACTTTCGGGTGCGAAGAATGCATTGAAATCAACGCCCAATCTTCTCCCTATTCTTAAAAGGCATTCCGTTGTTGATGCGGGAGGTCAGGGGCTTGTTTATATCATGGAAGGCTTGCTTTCCGCCGAAGAAAATGAAAGCAATACCGAAAAATCCGCTTCAAAGAAGCTTTTATCCGATAACGAAGAAATAAAATTCGGCTACTGCACCGAATACCTCATAAACTGCAACGATAATTTTGATTTATCAAAGCTGCGCCGCTTTCTTTCGGAAATCGGTGATTCCTCGGTTGCGGTTAAAGGCAAAGATTTCGTCAAGGTTCATGTTCACACAAATTCTCCCGACCTTGCAATCGGAAAAGGACTTGAATACGGCGAGCTCAGCTCAATCAAAATTGACAATATGCGTCTTCAGTCAGAGAAAAACAGATTTATATGCGAGGTTATCGCAATCTGCAGCGGAAGCGGAATCAGAAAGCATTTCGAAAGCCATGACGGCGTTCATGCGCTCGAATGCAGGGATGCTCTGAACGCAAGCGCAGGCAGCATACTTGACTGCATAAATAACTGCAGAAGCAATAATATATTTATTCTTGCAAACAGCAAAAACAACATTCTTGCCGCAGGTCAAGCAGCAGAAATGACTGACAAAAAGGTTTTTGTTGTTCCTTCAAAAAATGTTATTGAAGGAATGTCGGCGGCAAAAGCTTTCAATCCCCTGCTTTCAGCGCAGGAAAACCTGAAGCTTACCGAAAAAGCAGTTTCCGAAACTGTCAGCGGCTGCGTCACCTATGCCGCAAGAAACGGAAGCTATGAAGGCAAAAACTATTCCCAAGGGCAGATAATCGGTCTGTCGGGCAACGAAATCATATGCTGTGACGAAGATATCAGCACAAGCGCCGTTCATGTTATATCGCATCTTATCAACAGTTCGGGCAGAAGAAAAGTCACTCTTTTCTACGGACCGGGTGCCGACCTTAACAACGCTCGGAAAACAGCAAACCTTGCAAGCAGTCTCAGCGAAAATATTGACATTAAAATTTTTGAAGGCGGTCAGCCTGTTTATTATTATTTAATCTCGGTGGAATAAAAATGGATTTGTATGCAAATATCAAATATCTCAAGGGAGTGGGCGAAAAAAGAGCGGCATTGCTTGCAAAGCTCGGAATTCGCACGCTCTATGATTTGCTGACCTTTTTTCCGAGAACCTATGAAGACTGGAGCAATATTTTTTCAATAAAAGACGCTCCGATGAATGAAACGGTATGCATAAAAGCTTTTGCAGGCATGAGATGCCGCGAACACCGTATCAGAAAAGGAATGACACTTTATAAAACGGAAATTTCCGACGGCGAAAGCGTTATTGATGTCACTTTTTTCAACAACAAATACGCCGCTGAAAGGATTGAGCAGGGAAAGGAATATCTTTTCTTCGGAAAAATCACGGGCAAGGGATATTACCGCGCAATGAATTCCCCCGAATTTGTTGAGGCTGAGGGCTCAGACAGAATGAGACCGATTTATCCTCAGACTGCGGGTCTCAATTCAAGAGCAATAGAAAAGCTGATAAATCAGGCTTTTTCCGTCTGCGACAAGGTGCCCGACCCTATTCCTGCCGAAATCAGAAACGCATACTGTCTTATGGAGATTAACGATGCGCTCAGGTGCATTCACTCACCCGAAAGTGAAGATTTGCTTTCGGAGGCTCGCAGAAGGCTTATTTTCGAGGAGCTTTTTCTGCTCGAGCTCGGTCTGCTGAGGCTCAGAAGCAAGGCAAGAAAATCAACCGCTCTCTCAATGAAAAAAGATTATTCCGAGGATTTCTTCTCCCTTCTCCCCTTTGAACTGACGGGCGCTCAGAAAAGAGCGATTGCGGCGTCTGCCGAAGATATGCTCAAGGATATCCCGATGAACAGACTGCTTCAGGGCGATGTCGGCTCGGGTAAAACCGCCGTTGCCGCCGCTCTGATATATAACTGCGCAAGAAACGGTTTCCAGAGCGCACTGATGGCACCCACGGAAGTTCTTGCAATGCAGCATTATAAAACAATGGTCAATTTCTTTGATAAAACAGACATAACAATCGAGCTTCTGACAGGCTCAACACCTGCCGCAGAAAAGCGGAGAATAAAAGCTTCTCTCGCAAGCGGCGAAACCGATCTTATTATCGGCACGCACGCTCTGATTCAGAAGGATGTTGAATTCAATAATCTCGCTCTTGCGGTTACCGATGAGCAGCACCGTTTCGGAGTCAACCAGAGAAGCTCACTGAGCTCAAAGGGCAAAAATCCGCATACTCTTGTTATGTCGGCAACACCTATTCCGAGAACGCTCGCTCTGATTATTTACGGCGATCTTGACCTGAGCATTCTTGATGAAATGCCCAAGGGAAGACAGAAGATTGACACATTTCTCGTCAACACCTCAATCAGAGAGCGTGCATACGGATATATCAAAAAGCATCTTTGCGACGGCTTGCAGGGCTACATAGTCTGCCCCCTTGTAGAAGAGGGCGAAATGAGCGAGCTGACTGCCGCAAATGAGCTTTATAAAAATCTCTCAGACGGCTTTTTCAAGGGCTTTAAGCTCGGATTGCTTCACGGTAAAATGAAAGCCGCCGAAAAGAAAGCCGTTATGGATTCTTTTGCAAAGGGCGAAACACAGCTTCTTGTTTCGACAACGGTTATCGAGGTCGGAATTGATGTTCCGAATGCGGTAATAATGGTTATCGAAAACGCCGAAAGATTCGGTCTTTCTCAGCTTCATCAGCTCAGAGGAAGAATAGGCAGAGGCACTCACAAATCCTCATGCATCATGATTTCCGATGACGAAAAGAGCGAAAGGCTCAATGTTCTTGTTTCAACCTCAGACGGCTTCAAGATTGCCGATGAGGACCTGAAAATGAGAGGTCCGGGCGACTTCTTCGGCTCAAGGCAGCACGGACTTCCCGAAATGAAGATTGCAAATATGATGACTGACGGCGAAATCATAAGAGAAACTCATTTTGCCGCTCAGAATCTGCTCAAAAAAAACCCCGCCCTTGCGGGCGAGGAATATGATATGCTTCGCAAAGCGGTCAACCGCATGTTTGCAAGCGGTATTTCACTCAACTGATTTCAATGCCATAAGCTTTGCGGCTTCAAGGTCTTCTTTTGAAAACGGAATGATTTTATATTCACTTCCGTCTTTATCAACCATTGTTATGGGAAGCTCAGGAATAAGCTCATGAATTCTTGCTATGAAGCCGTTGCTTCCTTCAGCGGGGAAGCCCGTAACAAAAGTTGAGGCATTCTCTTTTTTTGAAACAACCGCCGCAACAAGAGCGGGACTGTCATTGAAATAGATGCTCATTCTCGCATTGAAGGTCCTTGCGCATTCATAAAGCTTTTCGAGGGCGCCGCCCTCATTGGCATTAAGTCCGTTTTTTTCTCTGAACACACTTAAAACAACAAGCGGCCTGTTTTCTTCCTTTGCAATTCTTGCACCCGCTTCGATAAGCCTTGAGCAGGAATCCTGCGGTGTTACGCAAACGATAACGCTTGAATGTTTTTTTCGGCTCATTTCTTTCACCCTTTCCGTAAAAAATTGTTTATATGTAAATGGCGGTATATTTATATCACTGTCATTATAATATACCGAAGTTATTGACAGGGTGCGAAAAATAAATGTATTTTTTGTTAATTCATTTTAAACACCGTTTATTTATATGCAACCGACGAAAGGTTTATTATGAAAATTCAGAAACTGACTTTCTGCGCTCTTCTGTGCGCATTCATCTGCGTTCTTGCACCTTTTTCGTTTCCGCTTGGCGCAATTCCCGTTTCGCTTGCGACATTTGCAATATACACGGCTGCATGCATTGCGGAATTGAAAATCACTCTGCCTGCACTCATCAGCTACATTCTGCTCGGAGCGTTCGGTATGCCCGTTTTTTCGGGCTTTACGGGCGGATTCCAGCAGCTTGCGGGTGTCACGGGCGGCTACATAATCGGCTATATCCCCTGCCTTGTAATCATTTCTTTGCTTATAAAAAAGTTTGAGGATAAAAAATCCGTTTATCCTCTGTCAATGATTTCAGGCACCGTTATCTGTTATCTTTTCGGAACCGCATGGTATGTCATCCAGACAAGAAGCTCAATCAGCTCGGCGCTTCTTCTTTGCGTTGTTCCGTTTATTATTGGCGATATAATCAAAATTGCTGCGGCATCGGTCATCGGCTTCAATCTCAGGCACCGACTCAAGCCGCATTATCAAATGAAAGGGTGAAAAATATGGTTATTACAAGAAAAGAATACTCTGTTTCCTCAAAGTCGGGTGTTGCTGATGTTTATGCAAGAATGTGGCTTCCCGAAGGCGAACCCAAGGCAATAATGCAGATTGCTCACGGCATGGCTGAGCACGGCGAAAGATATGAGGCTTTTGCAAAATACCTTTGCGAAAAAGGCTTCGCCGTTCTTGTTGATGACCATGTCGGCCACGGCAAATCCGTCAGAACAGACGATGACCTCGGTTATTTCGGAGAAAGCGGCGGCTGGGATGCATTTGTTGAAGATGAAAGAACTCTCACGGAAACCGTTAAAAATGAATATCCCGACACACCGATTATTTTCTTCGGTCACAGCATGGGCTCATTCATTGCAAGAGAATATATCCGCCGCTACGGCAAGGATGAAAGAATAAAAGCGGCAGTTATCTGCGGAACGAGCGGCAAAAATCCCGCTTCAGCCATTGCAATAAAGCTTGCAGGCGCAATCGCAAAAGCAAAAGGCTCCCGTCACCGCAGCAAATTTATAAATTCAATTGCATTCGGCACTTATAACGGCAGAATCAAGAATGCACGCACCGCTTTTGACTGGCTTACGAGAGACGGGAAAATTGTTGATGAATACATAGCTGACAAATACTGCGGTTTCCTCTTCACCGCCGCAGGATATAAAGACCTTTTCACCGTTCTTGACACGGTTTCGGGCAAGGATTGGTACAGCGGCGTCACAAACGAGCTTCCGCTTATGATTATTGCGGGCGAAGAAGACCCCGTCGGTGCATACGGAAAAGGAATCAGACAGGTTTATAATGACCTGATGCAGTCGGGTCAGAAGGATGTCACTCTCAGGCTCTATCCCGAAATGAGACACGAGATTCTCAATGAATTCGGCAAGGAAAAGGTGTTTGAGGATATCGCTCACTGGGCACTCTCAAAAATTTAACAATGAATAAAGGCTGGTGTATTTTACTGCACCAGCCTTTAATGTTATATCTTTGTTATTCTGAATTCGCTGAACATAACGCCCATGGTCGGCTCGCTCAGTTCAAGCTCAATACAGCCGTTGACAATCATGTTATTAGGAATCACGCAACCCGCAGTTTCAAATCCGGGTGCAAGCATCTCACGGTCATATTCTTCATTTGTTATATCACCGAATTGCTTTCCTTCATAAACGGTAAAGCCGTTAACGGTTATCTTATGCTTCTTTGAGCCGTTCTTTTTGCTTGCATAGGTTACGGTCAGCAGGTAATCACCGTCATGAGTCAGACCGCCGATTTTGCTTCTGAATGTAAGATTGTCATATACGGTGAACATACATGTCGGCATCGTGCCGTTATTAACATCAGGTCTGTCGCCCTGAATGTTCATATATACTTCGCCCGTCTGCGCAACGCCGCACTCGGCAAGACCGTTCTGCGCAACCGAGAAATAATATTCATCGGAATCAACCTTATTTCTGTTAAACACACGCTTCATAAACTCAACGGAATCAGCGGTATCGGCAGAATAGGCAAGTCTGTTGAGAAGCCAGCTTCTGTCGGTCACGGGCAAATCGATTGTTTCGAGAATTGCTCCCCTCTCCCAGTTGTTGGCGCAGTAATTCTCAATATCAAGCTGCATGCCGATGAGATCAAAAAGCTTCTTCGCAAGAGCATCAATTTCAGCTCTGACAGCCTTGTATTCACTGTCAAAATCGGCTGAAAGAATTTCTTCTGCAAGCTTCAGATCGCCTTTATTAACGGCTTTTTCCGCTTTTCTGATAAGGTTCAGCTCAAAAAGTCTTCTGTGTTTTAAAATCCAGTCGCACTCAGCACGAAGAAGAAGCTGAAGATAGCGCCAGTTATCATTGAGGAACGGATAATCCCTGCGAAGCGAATTGAAAAGCTCAAGAGCGTTGTCAATAACGGGATTTTCTGCAGGGTCGCATTGCCAGTTAAGCTCAAGCATCATTATACCGTCGGCAAGCTTCTTTGCGTCTGCGCCGAAGAAGAAGAGACGGCAGTAATCAAGAAGAGTTTCGTTCAGATCGCAGTCGGGGAAATAATCCATATCCGCCCACACCATTTTATTGACATCATCGCTGACACCCTCGGAATAGCTGACTGAGCCGACAACATAGCGACGGGTTGCACGGTGAATCTGACGGTATTCACGGGGTCTGGGATTAGTGCATTCACGGCTGAGACCTGCCGCAAAAGCAAAATGCCAGTCATCTCTGTCAAAATGAACGGGATATTCGCATCTCAGGTTATGAGTTATATCGGGATAAAGTCTTATCGGATATTTTGAAGGCAGACGGCGGCGAAGCTCGTCAATTTCGAAAGCCTTGTTCGGCCCCGTAATTATTCCGTTTATCTCCTCGGGAAGCTTTTCCATTTCTTCAATGAAACGCTCTCCCCAGTCGGGGAACGAATGGGGCTGCTGAGCAGAGGGCCACATCTGAGCATAAGGATGCTCGGTCTTTAATGCCTTTGAAATTTCGCTGCAGCGAAGGACAAATTCTTCGGGCGGGAATTCTCCGGGGTCGCCTCCGGGCGGGAAAACAACATTGAGTCTCGGCACTCTCGCATAAAGCTTTCTTCTGCGTTCAACTGCCTGTTCAACGGTCTCGCCGTCATTATTCGGATGCCAGAGAGAAACATCAAGGTCAAGCTCATCGGCCATCCTTGACGCTTCAACAAGGAAATCCTCTTCATCATATTTCATGAGTCTGTTTCTGTTGGACACTCCTCTCTCATAGGGAATATGCTCAACAGTGTTTGTTCCGAAAAACATCATATCAAGATAATATCTTCCGTAATCCTCATAGCTCCATGCGTCATAGGTGTTGGGCGTTGTTCTGTAGCCTATCTGATGGCCGCGGATTGATTTATCAGGCTTATATGCGCCCGAAATATCCTCTGCAAGAGCAATTCCCCCATCGCACGCAACTGCTTTTCTCAGGAACATACCGACAGCGTAGATAAATCCCCTGATTCCGCTTGCGGAAAAGACCGCCTTTGAGCCGTTGACCGAAATGCCGTATCCGTCACGGGATAAAGCTTCATCAAGCTCAAAAACAAAATTTGCATCGGATTTATTTTCGGTTATTTCTGCTTTTTTGCCGATTCTCGAATAAATCTCATCAGAAAAGATTTGAGCCGCCTTGACAGACGGAGCGTTGTCGGCATAAATCAAAAAATCTTTAAAAACCATCATTTTTATTCTCCGTTATTATCAGAAGTTTATAAAATAATGATAGCACAGCAAAAACCGCAAGTCAATCAGAGGATTCAATTAAAAAGTATACTTTTCAATGCATACAAAAAACGGCGGCTCAAACGAACCGCCTGTTTTCTGAAATATAAATTTAAATTAAAGGATAACCTCTCTGCCTTTTTCTGCAGATTCATATATTGCGCAGAGGATTTTAATCATATCAACACCCTGCGAGGGCTTGAAAACGGGTTCTGCGCCTTCTGTGAGAACATCAACGAAGTTCCTGATATTCTTCTTGTGTCCGTTTCCGTCCATTTTGCCTGCGGGAACGATATCAAGAAGCTGACCGTCTTCTTCTGTGAAGAATTCAACCTCGTTTTCTTTCCATTTGAGACCTGCCTTTGTTCCGCGAAGCTCAACAAAACGGTTTTCGGATTTGATGTTTGATGCCCAGCTGAATTCTATCTGAAGAACGGCGCCGTTATCAAAACGTATCATACCCATTGCAAGGTCTTCAACGTCAAAAGTACCCTCGGATTTTGCATCGCCGAATTTTGAATTGACAGAATCACTTGTATCGTTGTCTGCAAATTTTGTGTATGTATTTGCGCTTACCGCAACGGGAGTGGGATTGCCCATAAGCCATACTGCAAGGTCAATCATATGAACGCCGAGGTCGATAAGAGGACCGCCGCCCGACTGTGCCTTTGTTGTGAACCAGCCGCCCTTGCCGGGGATACCTCTGCGTCTCTGCCAGCCGCAGCGTCCGCAATAGATTTCACCCATTCTGCCTGCTTCAACAAACTTCTTTGCATACTGTGATGCTGTTGCAAAACGGTTGTTTCTTATAACCATAAGCACCTTGCCTGCCTCGTCGGCGGCATTTTTCATTTTGAGAACCTCTGTAACGTCAATGGCATCAGGTTTTTCGCATAAAACGTGCTTGCCTGCCTTGAATGCATCAACCGCAATTATGGAATGGAGATAGTTGGGTGTGCAGATATCGACAGCATCAATGCTCTCGTCTTTAAGAAGCTCTTTGTAGTCTGTATAAACAGCTGCGTCGGGATAATATTTATCCCTGAGCGCAATTGCTCTTTCTTCGATGATATCGCAGAAAGCAACAACCTCAACTCTGTCATCTTCATAATAATTGTCAATGTGACTGCCGCGGCAGATACCGCCGTTACCGATAAGTGCAACTCTTAATTTTGCCATATTTGTTTTCTCCTTTGCCGATAAAATAAAGTGAAGAAATCACCTGATTTTTATTATATCAGAACAGTAAAAAAAAGTAAATACGGAGGCAGACTTACAATTGCACGCGGAATGAGCCGTGAAGATATTCTGAACCATCATTCAGACAGTGCAAAAAATGTTTCACCTCCCATATCCGAGGCAACGTAGCTTGCCGGAATTTATATTGCTTCAGGGTTAGTTATCTGAAAATCGAACGAAAAACAGGCAACAGGTTGATTTTATATCGCACCTGCCGCCTTTTGTTTGCGAACTTTTATAAAAATATATTGTAACTTGATCGCTGTGTGTGCTATAATGTTGAAAGTTTATTGCATATCGGGTGAAAAAATATGAGTTATTGGATTGCGCAGATTTTTGGTATTCTTGTTACGATAGGTGTTATCATTACTCTGCAAATGAAAAAGAAAAAGCAGATGTTTGTTATTTCCGTTGCTGTTAACGCTCTTTCTGCCGCAAACATTCTTTTGCTTGACGGCTTTAATTCGGGCGTTGTAGTCTGCTGTGTAGCAGTTTTGCAACTTCTTTTTTCAATTTGGCATGAATTCAAGCAAACCGAAGTCGGTCTTGCAGAAAAGATAGTTTTTCTGATCCTCTATGTTGGCGGCGGAGTTATCGGCATAAAAGCACCGCTTGACATTCTTTCAACCGTTGCGGCGCTGTTTTATATGCTTGCGGTTTTCCAGAAAAAGGAACAGAACATCAGACTTATGCTTCTTGTCAACCTTTCAACCTGGACGGTTTACCACGGCATTCTTGGCTCAACTGCCGTTTTTGCACAGATTGCAGGCATAATTTCATCGCTGATTGCTCTTTTCAGATACAGAAAAACAAACAAATTAACGGACTCTGAACACGTTGATTTATCAAACTGAATGAAACACTTTTTCACAAAATTGTCAAACACAGCAAAAAGAGTGCAGTTTTCACTGCACTCTTTTAACTTATCAACAACAATGTTTTATGATACGCTTCAAGTCCTGCACATGAAAAGAAAAAACATAAGCCATCCTGACGGATGGCTTGTATTTTTGGTTGCGGAGACAGGACTTGACTCGCGCGACTGCGGTCGCTTGGTCGCTCGCGGTCACAACAGTCCACCGGACTGTTGCTCTGTGCCGCTCGTCCTTCAAGTCCTGTCAGAATAAAAAAATAACAGCCGACCAAAGTCGACTGTCATTTTTGGTTGCGGAGACAGGACTTGAACCTGCGACCTCCGGGTTATGAGCCCGACGAGCTACCAACTGCTCTACTCCGCGATATATTTTCTTGAGTGCTTTATTTATTATACACAGATTTGATTAAAAGTCAATACTTTTTATAAAAAAATTGAAATAATTTCTTCCTGTTATATTATATACCTTTTGTTATTCTGTTATGCATGCTTCTCAAAACCATATTGATTATTGTTTCAAAAAGTATAATATTGAATTTTTTGTAATGAATGCTATAATAAAAGCAATATCAAATATTCGGGAGAACGGTTATGGAAGTAAGATTGATAAAACCTGAAGAAGCTGCGGACTATCTGAGAATATCGGCTGCGTCATTTATCTGGAAATTCAACAAAGACGAAGACAAAGAAGTTGAGATGCCCGTTATGGGTGCTTTTCAGAACGGCAAGCTTGTTGCAGGCGTTGAGCTTTTCGATTTCAAATGCAACTACTGCGGAAATTTAATAAACACACTTGTTCTCAGCGGAGTTTGCACCCGGCCCGAACACCGTGGAACGGGCGCTGTAAGGGCGATTTTTGATGAAGTCGGCAAAGCTGCCGTTGAAAATGACATCGTTGCAGGTTTTCTTGCTCCGTTCTCAATAGAATATTATGAGAAATTCGGCTTTGCAAATCTCAACCGTATTTTTACGGTCAAAGTGCCTTTTAATAACCTCAGGCATATCCCGCATTGTAACAATGTTGAACTCTATACGGGTGAACAGATTGAGGAGCTTTGCAAACTGCATAACAAATGCGTTTTCGCCGAAAATCTTATGACTGTCAGAGAGGACAAAAAGCATTTTTGCGACAAGCCTCTCGAAAATGCGGATTACACATACATTCATCGGGATTCTCACGGCAATGCCGACGGTTATGTGCGTTTCAAGGTTAACCGTCCCGATAACCTCGTTGCGGAAGAGCTTTTTGTTCTGACACCCGATGCGCTGAAAGGAATAATCGGATTTTTACGCAACTACGACGGAATAGTAAAAAATCTGATTGTGAAAAAGCAATATCAAGGTTCGCCTTTCGCTTGCCTCACCGACAGAGTCGACGATGTCACATATGAACTCGACCATGGCTATGCGGGAAGAATATACAACCTCAAAAAGCTTCTCGAAAACAATGTATATCCCGCTGAATACGGCAGATTCAGCATACTGAGCCTTGACACGCTCGAGCAGAACAAGGGCATATTCGATGTTGAATATCAGAACGGTAAAGCAACCGTCACGCAAAGGACTGACGGCGATGCCGATATCGTGCTCACACCCCCTGCCGCTGCAAGACTCCTTCTTGCGGGCGAGGGTCATACTGCGCAGAAGGCTGTTTATCTTGACGGCGTTGAAATCAGACGCAGCTGCGATGATTTCTTCAGGGCATTTCCGCACCGTGCGACCCGCTTCACCGAGAGCTGGTGGTCAATATAATAATTACTGCAATCCTTAAAATCATTACGATTTCATTTACTTAACATATCGGGTGATGAAAGTGAAAAGTGTTAAAAATTTTGATAAAATCATGAAAGCTTTGCAGATAGTTTCAATCGTTTTTATGGCGGTAATGCTTGTTGCAATGCTTATACTTGTAAAAAAATTCAACATCAGCATCGAAAATGCCTATGAGCTTTCGTCTTATATCAAAGGCGGCACCCTTACGGTTGCGCTTATCATCATTGCGTTCACCGTAATCAAATCTTTTACTCTTGTTTTCCCTCTGGCTGTTATTTTTGCGGTTTCGGGTCTGCTTTATGAAAATGTACTTTCAGCAATTGCCGTTAATTTTGTTGCCATTGCGTTAAGCTTTATAGTTCAGTATTATTTCGGAAAATTCGCAGGCAAGGACCTTATTGATACTCTTAAGATGCGGTTTCCGAAAATCAGAAAGATTGATGATTTTGCAGGTAAAAACGAATTTACGGTTGTATATGTCATCAAGGCGGCAGGCATCGGTCCGTCCGATCTGCTCAGCATTATATTCGGCGCAATGAATGTAAGCTTCGGGAAGTTTTTTCTGGCGTCAAACCTTGCAATGCTTCCATTCAACATATTCTTTACCGTTCTTGCAAACAAAGGTGACCTCACAAACCCAAACAACCTTTTATATCTTGTACCTATTGCAGTTTTTTCCGTTTCAATGAGCCTTGTTGTCAAAAAGATGACGGGCAAAAAGAATTCAAATTAACCTCAGAATAAAACAACACAGAGGGTAAGGTGATAAAAATGTTTTCACGGATAATTGCGGTGATAATGTGCTTCTTTTCTGTTTTCACCGCTCCTTTTTCGCAGATTTTCTCTGAAATTGAGCTGAAAAACGAGCTTTCAAAGGGCAACTACGAAAGCCCGTTTATCATCAGACCGCTCAGCGGGATAACGGTTAACGGTGTGTCCGTTGAAGAATATTCGGTTGTCGCCCCGCAGGGCGCTCTGTATTCAAACGCCGCAGAGACTCTTTCCGATGAAATCTACAGAGCTTGCGGCAAAAGAATCACCACAGCCGGAAATGCCGCATCAAAAGCTTTCATAATTGAAGAGGCGCTGAATGATACAGACTTTTTCAGCCTTAAGGTTGAAAACGGCAACATTCACATCAAAGGCAGTTCGGGAGCGGGAATTTCAAGAGGAATAACCGCTTTTGCCGATGAAATTCTGCTGAATGAGCAAGGCGTTTTTGATTTTAAAGACGGTTTTGAATTCAATAAAGCTTTCTCGGGTTTTATTACATATGAAGATTTCGGGGCTGTTGGTGACGGCGAAACGGATGACTTTGAGGCAATTGTTAAAGCCCACGAATATGCAAACGCAAACGGTCTGAGCGTTTTTGCCAACGAAGCCGCAACATATTATATCGGCGGTGCAGATAAAACTGCCTGCATCATGACCGATACCGACTGGTCAACCGCACGCTTTATAATCGATGATACTCAGGTTGAAAACAGAAGCGCATGGATTTTTAATATTACTCCGTCACACAGCGGAATCAATATAACCGATAAGCTCTCCCCTATTAAATCCGACGCAACCAATATCGGTGCAACGTTTGAGAGCGAATGCCTTGTTGTGCTTACGGATTCCAATGTCAAGCGATATATCCGCAAGGGTGCTAATCAGAATTCGGGAAGCAACCAGACAGATGTTATCCTTGTTGATAAAAACGGAAATATTTCGCCCGAAGCTCCGCTTATCTGGGATTTTGATTCAATTACCTCTGCAACGGCTTATCCGATCGACGCCGAAACATTAACCGTCAAAGGCGGCAGGTTCACTACTCTTGCAAACAATGCCGCTTCGGAATACACCTACTACACAAGAGGCATTCAGGTCAGACGCTCAAACACCGTTATCGACAGACTATATCATGATATTAAAAACGAGGGCAAAACGGGCGCACCGTATTCGGCATTTGTCAGCCTTTCGCACTGCGCAGATGTGACGGTAAAAGACTGCACATTCACAGGTCACAAAAAGTATTTTACCATCGGCTCTGCGGGAACATCCGTAGCAATGGGAACTTATGACATAGGCGCTGCAACGGCGGTCAACGCAAGGTTTATCAACTGCAATCAGACAAACGATATAACAGACATAGATTACTGGGGAATTGCAGGCACTAACTATTGCAAAAACCTTGTTTATGACGGCTGTGCGCTTTCACGCTTTGACGCACATCAGGGAGTTCTTAACGCAACAATAGTAAATTCTGTCCTCGGTCATCACGGAATCAAGCTTATCGGAAGCGGAACCGCTCTGATTGAAAACACAACCGTTTTATCCGACTGTTTTATTGCTCTGCGCTCGGATTACGGCTCAACATGGAACGGCGATTTAATTATCCGCAACTGTAAGTTTTATCCCACGGGCATTTCAAGCCATATTATTGATGCGGAAAACCCGGAAGACCATGATTTCGGTTACACCTGCTATCTGCCCGAGAAAATTGAAATCGACGGCTTCTATGTTCACAGAATCGGAAAAAATTATCTTTTCACCAAGGTTAATCCGAAGCATAATTCGGATTCATACGATGCTCCGTTTCCCGTTGTTCCTCCGCAGGAAATAACCGTTAACGGTTTCAGCAATCTGCTTTTCGGAGAGCTTTCCGTTTCAAAAAACAAGGCGATATTCAAAACACAGATTTCACAGTAAAAAAACAGCACCGTACACTGTCAGTAAAATGATAATGTACGGTGCTTTTTCACTGTTCAGATTTTAATGTTTCTGATTTTTCTGATATCCTTTAAAAAGCTTTTTTCTTTTGAGCCTTTAGTGAATTCAACAAGCACAATGCCGTTGAAATTCATTTTCAAAAGCTTCTGAAGAAGCTTGTCAAGATAATGCTTATCCTTTTTCCTGAACCTTTGCTCTTTGGCAAGGTCACGGTAGCTGACATGGACATTTTCGATATAATCAAAGGTTCTTTCGATTCTGTCAATGTCATAATCAAATCTGAAATATCTTGACTGAAAATAGGTTCTGAAATTATCTGCTTTCAATTCGCTGCAAATTTTAAGAAAAGCGTCAGTATTGTTGTTATAAGTGTTATCATGGCATTCGGGGCAAACAAGAAGATTATATTTCCTTGCAACGGAACACATGCTTTTCAGATCCTCAAGTATGCGGTTATATTCCTCCTGAGTTGTTTCGCCGCTGTCCTTTTCGCCGAGCCATACCCTGACAGACGGTGCGTTCATTGCTTTTGCAATCTGACAGATTTCTTCCCATTTTCTTTTGTCTGCACTTCCGACTCTGTAATAACTGCCGTAGGAACAGATTTTTATATCCTCATTGTCACAGATTGATTTGACGAGGCGGGCTTCTTCCCTGTTTGTGACATGGATATCGCCGCCCCATTCAATATAGCCGACGCCCGCTTTTTTTGCAATTTCGACCACCTTTGCGGCACTCAGTTTACGGAATGTAACGCTGCAAAGACCGAGCTTAAGACTGTTCATTTCGCACCTCTTCAAGTAATCTTTCAACAGGTTATTCCCTGCCGATGATTTTTCCGTCATTATTCTATCACAGATTATAATATAAAACAATCTTTTATGTTGTTTTTGGGAAACAACTGTGATAAACTTGACTGAGAAGAGATATTGCAAAAATCAAATCAAAGGTGGAAGAAACGAAATGAAAATAGCTCTTTTCAGCACAAATCAGCTTCAGTTTTCAAAGGTGTTTACACCCGAAATTCTGAAAAAGCTCGGAGAATACGGCGAGCTTTCGCAGAAAATCAATAAGACAAATCTTTCTGAAAACGCTGAGTTTCTTGCTGACTGCGAAATTGCTTTTTCAACATGGGGCATGCCTGAATTCACCAAAGAAGAAATTGCGGAATATATGCCGAAGCTCAGGGCTGTTTTTTACGCCGCAGGCTCGGTGCAGTATTTTGCGCGCCCGTTTCTTGAAAGCGGAATAAAGATTTTCAGCGCATTTGCGGCAAACGCCGTTCCCGTTGCGGAATATACCTTTGCGCAGATAACGCTTGCTGCTAAAGGTTATTTTCAATCCGAAAAAAGCTACCGCTTCTTCCACTCACGCTCGGTTGCTTTTGCAAATTCGGCAACGGGCAATTTCGGCTGCAAGGTAGGGCTTGTCGGTCTCGGAGCAATCGGAAAAGCGGTTGCAGAAAAGCTCAAATCACTTGATGTTGAGGTTTTTGCATGCGACCCGTTTGTGTCAGAAGAAACGGCAAAAAAGCTTGGGGTTACACTTGTTGATATGGAAACCCTTTTCAGCGAATGCGATATCATCAGCAATCATCTTGCAAACAAGCCTGAGCTTGAAAACATTTTCAGCGGCAAGCTTTTCAAAAAAATGAAAAAGCAGTCAACTTTCATAAATACCGGCAGAGGTGCTCAGGTTAATGAATATTCGCTTGCCCTCTCCCTGCTTCTTCATCCGTCAAGAACTTTTGTTGCAGATGTCATAAAGAATGAGCGGTTTCCGTTTATTTCGCCGCTTTTCTGGTGCCCGAATGCAATTCTGACTCCGCATATCGCAGGCAGCACGGGAAATGAGCCGCAGAGAATGGCTTATTATATGATGGAAGAAATGGAGAATTTCTGCTCAGATAATCCCGTTAAATACGAAGTGACGCTTGAGTCGCTTGAAAGAATGGCGTAAATTGATAATTTTAAAAAGATAATAATTGACAGAATTTTTATAAAACACTTTATTTTGTCGGCAATATATGATATAATTTTTCCAATATTTATTCAGGAGATGCAAAAAAATGAGCGATAACCGTGCAATGCAGTATGCTGAAATTCTTTCAAAGCTTATCAAAATCGAAACTGTTTCATCAAGAGAAAATAAAGATATCACAAAGTTTCTCGGATTCCACAAGGCTCTTCGTGAGACCTTCCCGAATTTTTTCGGCACAGTTGAGTGCGAAGAATTCAACGGCAGCCTTTTGCTTAAGTGGAAAGGCACAGACTCATCATTAAAACCCGTTATGCTTATGAATCACCATGATGTTGTTGAAGCAAGCGGCGAATGGACTCACCCTGCATTTTCAGGCGAAATTGCAGACGGCAGAGTCTGGGGCAGAGGTACTCTTGACACAAAGGGCGGCCTTGCAATGATGCTTCAGGCTGCGGAAGAGCTTATCAAAGAGGGCTTCACCCCGAAGAGAGATACATATTTCGTAACCACATGCACCGAAGAAACGGGCGGCGAGGATGCAATTGTCATGTCCCGTGCTCTTGAAGAGAGAAAAATGGAATTCCATATGATACTCGATGAAGGCGGCATGATTCTGTATGATCCCATCGGCGGCGCTGACGGCACATTTGCCATGGTTGGCGTTGGCGAAAAGGGTTATGTGGATCTTAAATTCATTGCAAAATCCAACGGTGGCCACGCATCTGCACCCGGAAAGAACACTCCCCTTGTGCGCCTCGGAAAGTTTATGGCTGAGGCTGAAAAAGCTGAATGCTTTAATGTTTATATGGCAGACACGGTCAAGGAAATGCTTTCACGCTTTTCTCCCACAATGTCAGGCATCATGAAAACCGCATGCGGCAATGTTAATGCATTCAAGCCTGTGCTCAAGAAAGTTATGCCTGCAATTTCGCCTGCGGGTGCGGCAATGCTCAGAACAACCCTTGCATTTACAATGAGCAAAGGCTCCGACGGTCCGAATGTTATTCCTCAGGAAGCCTGGGTTGTCGGCAACATGCGTTTCTCTCATCATCAGGGCAAGAAAGCAAGCATTGAAGCAATTACTGAGCTTGCAAAGAAATATGATATCGAAACGGTTATTATCAACGAGGGTGTTGAATCGGGAATCACAGATTACAAAAGCGATGCATTCAGATTTATCGAAAAAGCAGTCAGCAGCGTTTTCCCCGATTATACAGCCGTTCCCTACATCATGAACGCTGCAACTGACAGCAGATATTTCGGTAAAGTATGCGACAACTGCCTGCGTTTTGTTCCGTTCAAAATTGATAAGCAGCAGCTTGACAGTGTTCACGGCATTGATGAAAATGTTGATGTTGCAACACTTGCCCCTGCGGTTGACTTCTATAAATACGTAATCAAAGAAGCATAATTCCAATCTCACAAGCCAAAAGCCGCGCAGCTGCGTGGCTTTTTGTTTATCGCAGGACAATATAAAATGAATTGTCAATTCCTGTGTCGGATAAGTTGAATTTATGCGTTGATTATGATAGAATAGAATATATCATCGCAAACAGCACGGGAGGTTCGTATGAACGTTTTACAGACAGTCATTTCTTATCTTGCAATAGCGGCTGCTTTTATTTCTTCATTTTTTTCGTGGGGTGATGCGGCAATGATACCGTTTGCAAATGATTATGAGATTCCCGACAGCATTCCCGAATACAGCGTGATTTCAACCGAAGAAAAAACCGATTGGAAAGCAAAATGGATATGGGATAAAGAAAATCTGACGGAGAAAAATGTCTGGATGTGCCTCAAAAAAAAGGTAAGTCTTGACAAGATTCCCGAAGAGCTCATTGCCGACATCTCAGCCGATTCGAAATACTGGCTTTACATAAACGGAGAAACCGTTGTGTTTGAGGGTAGCGTGAAGCGAGGACCCGATAAAAACAGCGGCTATTATGACAGCGTTGACATTGCGCCTTATCTCAGAGAGGGCGAAAACTCAATCTGCGCTCTTGTGTGGTACTGGGATAACGAAACAAGCTATTCATATTGCAGCAGCGGTCAGGGCGGCTTTCTTTTTGAAGCAATCGGCGAAAATATCACCGTTGTTTCAGACAAAAGCTGGAAGGTTAAAAGAAGCAATTCTTATGTTGACAGCGCTCTTTATCCGCCGAATTACAGACTTCCCGAATACAGCGTTTATTTTGACGCAAGAAAAGATGACGGCGACTGGACAAGCGAAGCTTATGATATTTCTTCATGGGAAAACGCAACCGAATATGCACTCGGCGGCGAAGGAGTTTACGGCAGACTTTATCCGAGAGGAATACCGTTTCTGAAGGATTACGGTCTTAAAGAATATGAGAATTCAAAGAATTATGAAAACTACACCGTAAGAAAGCTTTTCGGCGAAAAAATAACAGTTGATATCCCCTATAACGCTCAGCTTACCCCCTACCTTAAAGTCATTGCACCCGCAGGAAAGAAGATTCGCATAACAACGGAAAACACTTTAATCGGCGCAGTTTCATCGACCTATATAACCAAAGAGGGAGAGCAGGAATTTGAGGCTTTGGGCTGGTTTAACGGAGAGCATATAACTTATAAAATACCGAGAGGTGTTACGGTTGTTTCCCTGAAATACCGTGAAACGGGATATGACAGCGCATTCAGCGGCGATTTCAGATGCGATGACGAATTTCTGAACTCACTCTGGCAAAAATCCCTGCGCACCCTCTATGTCACAATGCGTGACAACTTTATGGATTGCCCGGACAGAGAAAGAGCGCAATGGTGGGGCGATGTCACCAGCGAAATGATAATGACAATGTACTCCATGGACAGCAATTCCTATCTTCTTTATCAAAAGGGCGTTGAGGCAATGCTTTCTCATGCTGACGAAACAAAAGTGCTTCAGACCGTTGTTCCCATAAGCGGCGATTATTTTGAGCTTCCCGTTCAGCAGCTTGCGGGAATAGTCGGCTTCCTCACCTACTATGAATACACGGGCGACAAGGCTTTTATCGAAAAAGTTTATGACGCTTCTCTTGACTATCTTAAGCTCTGGGAAATCGGCGAAAACAATCTTGTTGTTCATCGCAGCGGCTCATGGGATTGGCCCGATTGGGGCAGCAAGGCGGATATGACCGCCATTGAAAACGCATGGGTTTATTATGCTCTTTCCGCCACGGAAAAAATGGCGGAGATTCTCGGAAAAGACGGAGATATCCCGTTTATCACCGAAAGAAAAGCTGCAATTTCAAAGGGCTATAAGGCTCTTTGGACAGAAGACGGCTTTAAAAGCAAGGACGCAAGGAAGCCCGATGACAGAGCAAATGCCCTCGCTGTTCTCTCGGGACTTGCAGAAAAAGAGCAGTTTGACACAATCAAGAATGTGCTCACATCTACTGAGAATTCAAGCCCGTACATGGAATACTATGTTCTTGAAGCTCTTTGCAAAATGGGAGAATACGAAGCTGCAAAAGAGAGAATCAAGAGCAGATATGGGGACATGGTAAACGAGGATTACTCGACTCTCTGGGAATTCTGGGATTCATGGCGAGGCACTAAGAATCACGCATGGAGCGGCGGACCTCTTGTTATAATGAGCAAGCATTTCGCAGGAATCACTCCCCTTGAAGCAGGCTATGAGAAGGTTAAAATTGACCCTCAGTACAACCTTTCCGACAGCCTGAGCTGCACCGTTCCGAGCGTAAAAGGTTTAATCTCTCTGGATTACGAAAATACTCCTGACGGTTATATTATCAATCTTACCGTTCCGCAAGGCATGAAGGCTGTTTTATATGTGCCTGAAGGTGCCTCTGTAAATATCAATTCGAAGGCTTATTACATGGACGGCGGATATGTGAACGGTGACAAAGCAGTCAGTGTTGAGATTGTTGAAAAATAAATTTAATAAGGATGTTGGTTATGAAAATAGCAGTTATTAACGGCAGCCCCAAAGGAAAATACAGCGTTACTCTTCAGACGGTGCGCTATCTCGAAAAGAAATTTCCCGAGCATCAGTTCAGCGTTCTTAACGCAGGTCAGCAGATAAAGGCAATTGAAAAGGATTTTTCCAAGGCAAAAGAGCTGCTTGAAAGCTCTGATGCGGTTCTCTTCTCCTACCCCGTTTACACTTTCTTTGCGCCCTCTCAGCTTCACAGATTCATTGAGCTTATGAAGTCAAACGGCGTTAATGTCAGCGGTAAATATGCAACTCAGATTTCAACTTCAAAGCACTTTTACGATATAACGGCGCATAAATACATTGAAGAAAACTCCCTTGACATGGGCATGCGCTATATCCGAGGTCTTTCGGCGGATATGGAAGACCTGCTCGAAGAAAAAGGCAGAGAAGATGCCGAAAAATTCTTTGAGCGTTTTCTCTGGTCTGTCAGCGAGGAGGTTTACACCTGCGCACCCGAAAAGAGCAGCGGATACACTCAGATTCCCGCAACCGCAGCACCGCAGAATGAAAATCAGAAAGCTGATAAAGATATTATCATTCTTACCGATGAAACAAATCCCGACTCGAATCTGAGTGCAATGATTAACCGTTTCCGAAACATATTCGGCTATAAAACACGCATTGTCAACATCTCTGAATACCCCCTTTCGGGCGGATGCCTCGGTTGCTTCCGCTGCGCAGTAAGCGAAAAATGCGTTTATAAAGACGGCTTTGACACCTTCCTTCGTGAAAATATTCAGAAAGCGGATGCCATTGTTTATGCGTTCACCGTTTCAGACCACTCGATGGGCTCACGCTTCAAGATGTATGACGACAGAAACTTCTGCAACGGACACAGAACCGTAACCGTCGGAATGCCTGTCGGCTACCTCGTTTCGGGCAATTATTCCGAAGAAAACAACCTGCGCTCAGTTATTGAAGCAAGAAGCGAAACGGGCGGCAATTTCCTTGCAGGCGTTGCAACAGATGAATTCAACACCGATGCGCAGATTGACACTCTTGCCAAAACTCTTGTTTTCGCGCTCGAAACAAAACACACTGCACCGCAGAATTTCTGGGGCGTTGGCGGAATGAAAATCTTCCGAGACCTCATTTATCAGATGCGAGGCATGATGAAAGCCGACCATAAGTTCTACAAAAAGCAGGGAATATATGACTTCCCTCAGAAAAACAAAGGAAAATCGCTTCTAATGTACGCAGTCGGCGCTCTGCTTTCAAGCGAAAAAATCCTTTCAAAAATGGGCAACAAGATGAACGAGGGCATGATTATGCCTTATGAACAGCTGCTCAAAAAAATGGACGAAAACAAATAAAACGAATCAAAAAAAGAGCTGACTGAAAAGAGAATCAGTCAGCTCTTATAATTATAATTATGCTTTGAAACCGCCGCTAACGGTTATTTCGTTATCCATAATAACGGATGTTGTTTCAACGGGCTTACCGAAAGCCTTGTAGTCATTAAGTCTGATTTCAACGGTATAGCGCCATGTTCCGTTAACTATTTCTCCGTTGCTGTTTATAAGAACTTTAACAACGGGCTTTGTATAATAAATTTTTATGTTTTTCTCGGGAAAATCAAGCGGAAGACCGAGGTCTTTCAATTGATTTGTAACAACGCTGATGTCACCGACGGTTTTTATTGCGTGGCCGACAGTTCCGTCAAATTCGCCCTCAGCTGCACCCGAAACCTGTTCACGCATAACCATTTCAACAACAACATTGTTTCCGCTTTTATATGCTTTCGCAGACGCAACATCCGATGCGGTAAGATTATTGTATCCGCCCGTTATGCCGTCTTCATCTTCCGTGTTGTTGGCAATAAGCTTTGACATTATCGGAGCTACAAACTTGATTTCGCTCCCGTTGACGGAAATATTCTTTATCTCAACATTCTTTGAGGATTTTGCGGTTGAATGTGATTTTTTTGCGGCATTTTTATAAGCTTCAACTACCTGCTCAGCCGACCACGCCGCAGGGTCATCGGTCAGATTCTCCGTTGTCAGCTCTTCAGTTGTTGTTTCAGAAGCTTCAACGGATGAATCGGTTACAGACTCAGCGGCATCAGCGGGAACGGTATATGTTACTTCTTCAGTCTCACTGACTGCTGTTGTTGTTTCGGAAACATCTTCATTCTCCCCGCCCTGACATGCAATCAGAGAAAAAACCGCAATAACGGAAAGAAGAAGCGCAAGTATCTTTTTAATGCTCATATTGAATCCCCCAAAAAATATTGCTATGAGTAACATCGCAGAACAGGATTAAAAAAAGATGATATTGAAACTGAAACAAGCATAATGACTGTAGATAAAAGCATTATAAATTCATTCATAATCATCGCTTCTGTCTGCTTTTGTTTTCTTATTATATCATATTCTTTCAGCGGAAGCAATGAGCAATATAACAATATGGCATTATTCGGATTTTCTCTTCACTATTTTTACAACGCCCGAAGCACCGTCAAGGCGGATAATATCACCGTTTCTGACGGTAGACATAACATTATCAATACCGACAACGGCGGGAATACCCAGCTCTCTCGAGATAATCGCAGTGTGCGAAAGCAATGAGCCTTTTTCGCTTATAACACCTTTTGCCTGCGCAAGAAGGAACACCCATCCCGGGTCGGTCATTTTTGTGACAAGAATTTTATCCTTGACATTGCTTGCCTGCTTGACATCGGTGACAATGTAAGCTTCGCCTTCAACAACTCCGTTTGAGCAGGGAACGCCGAGCATTTCATCCTTACCCGAATAAACGGAAGTCATGTTTATGTTGCGGTGATTCTTGTCAAACGGCTTATCGCTGAATACAATTCTCGAATAAGCGGGAAGCAATGAAAACATTTCGTATTTTTTCTTTCTTTCAAAAACGGTCTGCTTCATATCGCACGGGTTATCCGCAAGAGAACGCAGTTCATCAAGAGTAAGATAAAAAACATCCCTCTTTTCTTCAATATATCCTTTATTTGAATATATATCACCCAGACGCAGAACTGCTTCTCTGACCATTCCGTAAATCCTGCTTCTGTTGAGACGCTGAATTTCTCTGTTGCCGATGCCGAGCATGCATCTTTTGCTCAGAAATTTTGTCAGCGGGTCATTCTTTATCTCAAAGCCGTTTTCCTGCTTTTGCTCATCGAGCAAGGGAAGAAGGTTTTCTTTATCCTGAGCAAATTCGCTTATTTTCTTATCGAAAAGCGCAGGATTCGTTCTGAAGGTTTCGGTTTCAAGCTTCAGCTCCTCAAGGCATCTGTCGCCGTAAACATCAATGTATTCCTTTGCACGGGCACGGTATTCATCCTGAGTCATTGAATCTTTTTCAAAAGCAATTCGGATCATTTCCTTGACGGGCTTCATGCTTTCGATATTGGAAATGCCCGAAATATAGGAATTTGCGATTTCCTCATGGTTTTTATATTTCTTCTTAAGACGGCTTTTGAGAAGACCCGTGAAAATGAATGCATAGGTGTCATTCAGAAGAGTTATTCCCCAGCAGGAAAGAAGCTGATCCTGAATTTTATCAAACAGAGCAAGGATATCCTTTTCGGTCATTTCCTCTTCAAATCTGCGGTATACATAATTCTTGATTTCGATAAAACGCTCATTGAGCTTCTGCATATTTGCGGGGGTTCTGATAAGCTCGGTAAAAGTATTCAGATAAATCGAAGCCTTGACAAGCGGGCGGATTTCGTTTTCGCTCTCATCATATTCCTTGTATTTAACGCCGACAAGCTCCTGCCATATCGCAATAATCTTTTTGCTGAAGGGCAGGAATTTTATTGCCGAATACCAGCTGTTGAGATTATAATAAATCCTTCCGTTTGCCGTTCCGACGGTGTTTTCAAGAATGTTATAGCGCTTTTTAAGCTCCTTTTCATTTTTGAGAAGTCTGCGCGCGGTATCCTTGAACACTCCCGCAAAAACCATGTCAACGAAAGAAACCGTCAGAGGCAGGCTGAGCCCGGGATAGCTTTCAACGATATTACTGTTATCAAAAAGAAGAGGCTTTTCATCGGAAACAGTTGTAATCGGTCTTGCCTGAAGAATGAAAAGCTCATTATTCTCTATTGCGAATTCGATGTCGGTATATTTGCCGATATAACCGCAGATTTTCTTTGAAACAGCGATAAGCTCATGCACCGCTTCATCGCTGAGCAGATTCTCTTTTCCGTCATAATAATAGATATCATCGGTTAAGGAATAGTAATATGAGGTAGTGTCAATTCTGTCGGAAACAACATTTTCGCCGAGTCCCCTGCCCGCAACAATTACGGTTTCATTGAGAATTCCCTGCGGATTTGCAGTAAAGACTATTCCCGAAACATCCGCATTAACCATTCTCTGAACGATGACATTCATCTTCAGAAGAGAGATGTCAAGCCCCGCCTTTTCCATATAAATCAAAACATTCTCATTATAAAGCGAGCAGACGCATTCGGTTATTTTTTCTGCGATATCCTTTCGTTCAACATTCAGAAAAGTGTCGAACTGACCTGCAAAGCTGTTTTCCGCCGAATCCTCAACGCAGGAGGATGAACGGACTGAGAACAAATCGCCCGAAAGCGCAATTTCTCTGTAAGAGGCAACGGATTCTCTGACTGCGGCTTTCAGAATCCTGCTTTTTTCTGCGGCGGTTTTTCCTTCGCAAGCCTTCATCGCCGCCTCAATTTTATCCTTCGAGTCTATCAGCTCATCAAATGAAAATGTTTCAAAATCGGGAACAGGAATGCCCGCCTTTTTCATAATTTTAAGGTTTTCGATTTTGCTTCCGAGAGTCATAAGCTATCCTCCTGTTTTTACTTCCTGCAAATTTTGCCTTCCGTTATATAAGTGTTTTTTCAGCGAAGGATTGTTGCGCGGAAATTCTTAAGAATTATCTAAGAAATCACAGATGAAAGCAAAAAAATGCAGCTGATAATCGGATATCAACTGCATTTCTTTTATTTATTGAATTGTTTTATATCTTCTGCTGTCGGCATTGACGCCGCGGCACCCATTCTGCTGACCGCTATGCTGCCCGCTTTATTGCCGATATCGCATGCCGCATCAATATCGCCGCTTCTTATATATTCAAGCGCCATAGCCGCAGTAAAGCAATCGCCTGCCGCTGTTGTGTCAACAACATTGCTCGGATATGCTTCATGAAAACGAAGCTTTTCGCCGTCCCATACCGAACAGCCTCTTTCTCCGAGCTTAAGAACGATGAACTTCGCCTTGCTTCTTTCGTAAAGAAGCTTTGAGGCTTCAAGAATACTGCTTTCGTTTTCGGGGTATATTCCCGTGAGCGCCTTTGTTTCGCTCTCGTTGGGTGAAACGATTGTTGCGCCCTGCATTTTTTCAAGCGCAAAATCCTTTGCAGGTCCGCAGTCAACAACGGTTGTTATCCCCTTTTCAATGGCACGGTTCACGCATTTTACAACAACATCTTCGCTTGTTTCAAACTGAACAAGAAGCAAATCAAGGTCATCGGTTATTTTCTCTGCCGCTTCATCGGGATTTATTTCGGCATTCGCACCCTCATAAACAACGATTCGGTTTCTGCCCTCGCCGTCAAGCAGAATTGCGGCAAGACCCGTCTGTGACCCCGCAAGAGAAACACCGCTTATATCAACACCGATATCGGCAAGATTTTCAAGAAGCTTTTTTCCGTTTTCGTCATCGGCAACCTTGCCTATCATCTTTGTTTTTGCGCCGAGCCTTGCAAGACCCGTTGCCTGATTTGCCCCCTTGCCGCCGAATGCATATCCGTAGCTTGTGCCGAGAACATTTTCTCCCGCTTCGGGTATTCTCTGCATATTGAGAATTATGTCCATATTTATGCTGCCTGCAACAGCCGCACGAATATTATCATACATAGCAAATACTCCTTAAAGAACGCTTCTGAACTGCTCGGCGCATTGCTTCATATCTCTGCCTTTTATAAAAAGACTGCTTGTTCCGAGAACAAAGATATCTGCACCGCATTTGCTCAGCATCTTTCCGTTTTCGGGGCTGATATTTCCGTCAACCTCAATGGGAATATGTGAAAATCCCGAATTATCAAGAAACTCTCTTGCCTGCTTTGTTTTGCGCTGAGCGCCCGCAAAAATCTTCTGCCCTGCAAAGCCGGGGCTGACTGTCATTATCAGAGCCATATCAATATAATCCGTAAGATTCTCAAGGCAGTTAACCGGAGTCTGCGGATTGAGAGCAAGACCCGCTTTTATTCCTTTTGATTTTATCTGACTGAGCGTTCTCTGAGCATGAATATCCGCTTCATAATGAATGCAGAGAATGTCATTTTCGTCAAGCTTCATTCTGTCAATGAATGCAGAAGGCTCATTAACCATCATATGAACATCAAGCGGAATATCGGTAATCTCCTTGACGGCATTGACTATATCAAAGCCCAAAGTAATATTCGGAACAAATCTGCCGTCCATTATATCAAGATGAAGATAATCAATCCCCGCTTTTTCAAGCTCAAGAACGGATTCTCTCAGATTCATCAGATCTGCGCACATCAATGATGCGGATAATAACTTTTTCACTTTCGCCGTCTCCTCCGATTTTCATATTATCGGTAAAATTCTTTTTAATTATACAGCATATTTTCGGGCGTTGCAATGCTTTTATAAAACTTGAGGAAATAAAAACAGCCTGCAAACGAAAAAATCCGCTGCAAGCTGTCTGAGCTTTATAATGGTTTTAATTCAGGCTGTCAATATATCTGCAGGCTGCAAGGGCGGCTACAGAGCCGTCTGCGGTTGCAGTTGTAATCTGTCTTATCTGCTTTTTACGGCAGTCGCCTGCGGTGAAAACACCTGCGGTTTTTGTAAGACAAGCTTCATCGGAATCAATATATCCCCATTCATCGAGACCTGCAATTTCAGCAAATGCACCGTTATTGGGAATGAGACCGATTGCAACGAAGAGACCGTCAACCTTAAGCTCGCTCTCCGAGCCGTCATTCTTCTTCAGAGTGAGGCTTTCGAGAGAATCCGTGCCGTGGATTGCCGAAATCACGGTGCCCGTAATCAGCTCAACATTATCCTTAGCCTTAAGCTTTTCAACAAGCCTTGCTTCGCCCGTGAAATAATCAAGATTCTGAACAACATAAACCTTGCTGCAGCCCTCCGAAAGAAGAACCGCTTCCTGCAAAGCCGAGTTGCCGCCGCCGAGCACTGCAACGGTCTGATTCTTGAAGAATGCTCCGTCGCATACGGCGCAGTAAGAGATACCGCTGCCGACAAGCTCGTTTTCGTTGGGCAGACCGATCTGACGGTGCTTTACGCCCGTTGCAATGATAACAGCTTTTGCTTCATGCTCGCCGTCCTCGGTTACAACAGTCTTTGTTGCGCCGTTATCACGGATTTCCGTTACGGTTTCCATTTCAATTTCAGCGCCCTGATTCAGCACCTGATCAATGAGCTTTTCCGCAAATTCATTGCCGCTCATCTGAGCAAAACCGGGATAATTTTCAATCTGCGGCGAATAAGTTATCTGACCGCCGAAGGTGCCCTTTTCGAGCACAAGGACGCTTTTATCCGCTCTCAGCGCATAGAGCGCTGCAGTCAAGCCTGCAGGCCCTGCGCCGATAATGATTATATCATACATCAATAAATCTTCCTTATACTGCTGCGGTGTTTGCTGCGTCAATAAACTTCTTGATTTCTGCAACACCTGCATACTTTACTGCCTCGCCGTTTCTGACTGCAACGAGAGTGGGAGCCTGCTTAACGCCGAGGTTAAGAGCAAGATCCTGATTCTCATAAGCAAGAACTTCCTGAACTGCAATGCCTGCCTTTGCGAGCTGAGCAAGAGCTATCTTGCAGTTGGGGCAGGTTGCGGTTTTGAAGAGATAGAGACCGTCTGCAAGGAGACCCTCTGCTGTCTTTTCCTCTTCCTGTGCGACTGTTTTAACTGTTCCGTGCTTTGCGATATCGGAGTTTGCAATGCTGTAAACCTTGCGCTCCTTATATTCCTGAGTCTTACCGTCGTTCCAGTTCTGAACGGGTCTGTAATAGCCTGTGATACGGCTGTAAACCTCTGCGCTTTCACCGCATTCGGGGCAAGTGAAATGCTCGCCTGCGATATAGCCGTGGCTCTTACATACGGAGTAAGTGGGAGAAATTGAGTAATAGGGAAGTCTGTAGTTTTCTGAAATCTTTCTTACGAGATTTGCAGCTGCCTTCCAGTCGGGAAGCTTTTCGCCGAGGAATGCATGGAAAACAGTACCTGAAGTGTAGAGAGTATGAAGTTCATCCTGCATGTCAAGAGCTTCAAAAACATCCTCTGTGTAGCCAACGGGAAGATGCGAGCTGTTGGTGTAGTAAGGAGTTCCGTCGGAAGCGGTAATGATGCCGGGATAACGCTTGACATCGTGCTTTGCAAGACGGTATGAGGTTGATTCTGCGGGAGTTGCTTCAAGGTTATAGAGATCGCCGTACTCTTCCTGATAGTCGGAAAGACGCTCTCTCATATGGTTAAGAACATCCTTTGCGAACTGACGGGTCTTGTCGTTGATCATGTTTGCTCTGAGCCAGTTTGCGTTAAGACCTACTTCGTTCATACCAACAAGACCGATGGTTGAGAAGTGGTTTTCGAATGTTCCGAGATATCTCTTGGTATAGGGATAGAGACCTTCGTTGAGAAGCTTTGTGATGATTGTTCTCTTGATCTTGAGAGAACGGGCGGAAATATCCATCATCTTGTCGAGTCTCTTATAGAAGTCTTCCTCATTTTCGGAAAGATATGCGATTCTGGGAAGATTGATTGTTACAACGCCTACTGAGCCTGTGCTCTCACCGCTGCCGAAGAAACCGCCGCTCTTCTTGCGAAGCTCACGAAGGTCAAGACGCAGACGGCAGCACATTGAACGGACATCGCTGGGCTCCATGTCGCTGTTAACATAGTTTGAGAAATAGGGTGTGCCGTATTTTGAGGTCATTTCGAAGAGAAGCTTGTTGTTCTCTGTTTCTGACCAGTCGAAGTCTCTTGTGATTGAATAGGTGGGAATGGGATACTGGAAGCCTCTGCCGTTAGCGTCGCCTTCAATCATGATTTCGATGAAAGCCTTGTTGATCATATCCATTTCGGCTTTACAGTCTTTGTACTTGAAGTCCATTTCCTTGCCGCCTACGATGCAGTTGAGCTCTGCAAGGTCAGCGGGAACGGTCCAGTCAAGAGTGATGTTTGAGAAGGGAGCCTGTGTGCCCCAACGGCTGGGAGTATTTACGCCGTAGATGAAGGATTCGATGCACTTCTTTACCTGATCGTAGTTGAGGTTATCAACCTTAACGAAGGGAGCGAGATAGGTGTCGAAGGATGAGAAAGCCTGTGCGCCTGCCCATTCATTCTGCATGATGCCGAGGAAGTTTACCATCTGATTGCAGAGAGTTGCAAGATGGCTTGCGGGAGCGGAGGTAATCTTACCTGTTACGCCGCCGAGACCTTCCTGAATAAGCTGCTTGAGCGACCAGCCTGCGCAATAGCCGGTAAGCATTGAAAGGTCATGGATATGAATATCAGCATTTCTGTGAGCGTTTGCGATTTCGTCATCGTAAATCTCTGAAAGCCAGTAGTTAGCGGTGATTGCGCCGGAGTTGCTGAGAATAAGACCGCCTACCGAATAGGTAACGGTTGAATTCTCCTTAACTCTCCAGTCGGTAACATTTACATAGCTGTTGACAAGCTCTTTATAGTCAAGAATAGTTGACTTGAGATTACGGAGCTTTTCACGCTGTCTGCGGTAAAGAATGTATGCCTTTGCAACATCGGCATAGCCCGCCTGAATGAGCACCTGCTCAACGCTGTCCTGAATATCTTCAACGGCGATAAGCTCGTTGCTGATTTTCGGCTCGAAATCTGCGGTTACTTTGAGTGCGAGGAAATCGATTGTTGAAGGATGATACTGCTTTTCTTTGGATTCGAATGCTTTTTTGATAGCTTCGCTGATTTTTGCAACATTGAACTCAGCTACGCTACCGTCTCTTTTTACTACCTGATACATAACAACCCTGACCTTTCTTTAGAATTTATATGATAATTTTATTAAAACCAATTCTAATACGCACAAAATACGCATTGTGCGACAGCTTATAGATAATAACAAATTATTGTGGTTCTGTCAATGGGATTTACAAGATATTGTGTCGAATTTTAAAGTTTGTTGAAAATGCACTATATATATTGTTTTTTTTGGGTGTTTTTACAATATAGTTTCATTCTCCCCTGATTTCGCAGCTTCCGACATACCTGAGAAGAATGGTGCGCATATCCTCCATTTCCTTTTTTTCAACGCCCGAAAGACCGAAGCCTATCAGGTCTCCCGAATCCTTGAAGCTCTGGAGAAAATGGCGCTTTGCGCCTTTAATGAGGTTTCCGAGAGAATCCATATCAAAAATGCTGTGGAATTCTCTGACGATTGTTGTGCGGAATTCATAATCTACCTTGCCTTCAAGAAGAAAATCAATGCTTTCTTTTATTTTTGAAATATCGTAGCCGCCGATTCCGACTGCAGGCGGATAGCCCTCGGGAGAAGCCTTGACATCCATGGCAACATAATCAACAAGCCCCTGTTCAACAAGCGATCTGAGCTTTTCGGGATAAGTTCCGTTTGTGTCAAGCTTAACGGCATAGCCGAGGTCACGGATGCTTCGGATAAACTCTTCGATATCTTTCTGCATAAGCGGCTCGCCGCCCGTTATCGCAACGCCGTCAAGAACGCCCTGCCGTTTCTTAAGAAAATCGAGTATCTGCTCAACCGTATATTCGCCCTCTTTCGACGGTCTGACGGCAATGCTTGCGTTATGGCAGAACGGACATCTGAGATTGCAGCCGCCCGTAAACACCGTGCATGCCATTTTTCCGGGAAAATCGAGAAGAGTCAGCTTTTGAAGCCCCTGGATATTCAATGTACTCACTCCTTTACATCACAAAATATGTGATTGCAGATGTGATAATAACACAATATATAGTGGTTAGTCTGTGTTAAATACCACATTTTCAATATTTTTACAATAAAAAAGCCGCCCGAAACGGACGGCTCTTGACTCTGAATTGACTTATGCAGCCTTTTCTTCCTTCTTCTTGTGGAAGAGGATCTTGTCTACGGGGAAGTAGAGGAAGAACTGAACAGCTGAGCAGATCATAGTTGCGATATTCTTTGCAGCAACTTCTTCAAGACCCCAGCCAACGAAAACTTCCTTGAGAGTGGGGTTAAGCCATGCTGAGAAGAAGATAAGAGCGATTGTGAAAACTATGTAGATGGGGAGAGCAACTGCTACATTTGCGCCTGAATTGAAGGTCTTTTCTTTATTAACAAAGAAAGCAACAATCTGAGCGATGATGTTTGCAACGTTGCTGACGATGAAGTAGCCGAGACCGCCGACTGCAACGGGATAAACAAATACCCACCAGGCGAAATCCTGATTGTAAAGCTCAGCGATGGGGGGAATGAGGTTGAGTGTGTTGAGAAGAACGAACTGAACGATCATTGCAAGAAGGCTTACAACGATGAACTTAACGAACTGCCAGACAGTTACAAGAAGCGAGCCCTTGCTCTCGGCAGCCTTATCAATCTGATTTAATTTTCCCATAATAAAAATCTCCTAACATTTAGATTCAATGTATTATATCATATCATATAATTCTTGGCAAGCCAAAATTATTAAATAAAAATTGTGCAATTTTACTCAACAACTCCGAGCAGCACGGATTCTCTTCCGCTTTCTTCGCCGCCGAAGGTCAGCGAATCGGTAAATCTCTTTGCCGCCGCTGCAAAAAGCGATTCATCCGAAGAATAAAGAGTTGCAAGCGTTTCTCCGGCTTTTACATAATCCCCTGTTTTTTTGCTGAGGATTATTCCCGCAGTCGGGTCGATTGAGTCTTCCTTTCTCATTCTTCCCGCACCGAGAAGCACGCACACAGAGCCAATGCCCTCGGTATCCATAGCTGAAATATACCCCTCTTCGGGAGATTTTATCTCATAGCTGAATGCCGCTTTCGGGAAAAGCTCCGTGGTGCGGATATATTCCGCATCTCCGCCCTGCGCCTCAACCATCCGTGCAAGTCTGTCAAGCGCCGAGCCGTCGGATATTTTTGAGAAAGCAAGCTTTTTGCATTCATCGAAAGTTCCCTTGCCCGCAAGCTGGAGAAGCTTTGCGGAAAGAAGAACGGATATTTCCGTCAAATCTGAGGGGCCGTTGCCTTTTAATGTTTCAACTGCTTCGACTATTTCAAGAGAATTGCCGATGTAATTGCCGAGAGGGACATTCATATCGGTAATCAGGGCGGCGATTTTTCTGCCCGCTCCCCTGCCGATTTCAACCATCTTTTCGGCAAGCTTAACGGCTGAATCCTTATCTTTCATAAAAGCTCCGCTTCCGCACTTGACATCGAGGACAATGCAGTCCGCCCCGCCCGCAAGCTTTTTGCTCATAATGCTTGAAGCGATGAGCGGAATGTTATCAACGGTTGCGGTAAGGTCTCTGAGCGCATAAAGCTTTTTATCCGCAGGGCAGAGCTTTCCCGACTGACCCGCTACGCAGAGACCGCATTCATTGACGGCGCCCGTGAATTCCTCTGAAGTGAGCGAGGTTTTAAAGCCGGGTATTGATTCAAGCTTATCAACCGTGCCTCCCGTATGACCGAGACCCCTGCCGCTCATTTTTGCAATTTTTATTCCGCATTCGGAAACAATGGGCGCAACGATAAGCGTTGTTTTGTCGCCTACTCCGCCCGTTGAATGCTTATCGCCCTTGATTCCGTCAATACCCGACAAATCAGCCATATCGCCCGAATGAGCCATGGCAACGGTCAGGTCAAGAGTTTCCCTCTCATCAAGCCCGTTGAGATACATCGCCATAAGCATTGCGGAAACCTGATAATCCGCAACGCTGTCATTCGCCGCGGCATTTGCGAAATATCCGATTTCTTCCGTTGAAAGAGCAAGACCGTCTCTTTTCTTTCTTATCAAATCAATAATATTCATTTATACCTCTCGTTTATCAAAGCCTGCAGGTAAAATTTCCGACAGAGTCATTACATTACAGTCATCTGCATTTTTCGCAATGATAATTTCAAAATCGGGTGAACAGAATTCCTTCATAACCTGCCTGCATACACCGCACGGCGGGCAATAATTATCGGGTAAGCTTCCGCTTTTGCCTCCGACAACCGCAATTTTAAGAAATTCATTTTCACCCTCCGAAACAGCTTTGAAAAATGCCGTTCTTTCGGCACAGACAGTCGGCGAGAAAGCGGAATTCTCAATGTTGCATCCCGTAAAAACCTTACCGTTTCCGCAAAGAAGCGCCGCACCGACCGCAAAGCCAGAATATGGCGAATATGACTTTTCCCTTGCTTCAAGAGCAAGCTTTATAAGCTCTGAATTATTCATCTGCAGCCTCCAGAGCAATTTCAATCATCTTGTTGAAGGTCTGCTCACGCTCAAGAGCGGTGCATTCCTCTCCGCCTGCAAGCGGGCAATCCGAAATCGTGCAAATGCACAGCGCCTTTTTGCCGCTTCTTGCCGCATTCATATATAGCGCAGCCGCTTCCATTTCAACTGCGAGCACGCTCATCTTCTGCCACTGAGCGGTGCTTGCGGAATCATCATAAAATGTGTCCGAAGAAAAGATATTGCCCACAAAAGTTTTTATTCCGAGCTTTTCCGCCGCTGCAACGGCTTTTATCAGAGTTTCATAATCCGCAATCGGCGCAAAAGTGCCGGGAAGATTATACTGACGGGCATAATCGGAATTTGTGCATGCGCCCATACCGATGACAACATCACGCAGATGAAGCTTCGGGCTGATTGCGCCCGCAGAGCCGACCCTGATTATCGTTTCAACATCATAGAAATTGAAAAGCTCGTAGGAATAAATACCGATTGACGGAATACCCATTCCCGACGCCATAACGGAAACCTTTTTTCCCTTATAGTATCCCGTATAGCCCTGCACGCCTCTTGTGTTATTGACAAGCACGGCGTTTTCGAGAAAATTCTCCGCAATATATTTTGCACGCAGAGGGTCGCCCGGCATAAGCACGGTTTTTGCAAAATCATCCTTGCTTGTTGCCGCAATATGAGGAGTCGGTAAATTACTCATAAAAATCTCTCCTTAATATCCATGTACTTCCTGATTTTTTACAAGCTTAACTATTGCGCTTGTGCCGAGTCTTTCACAGCCGAGCTTCAGATAATCTTCGGCATCTTCAAACGAACGGATTCCGCCCGCAGCCTTCATTCTGACATTTTCTCCGATATTGGCGGCAAAAAGCGCAATATCCTCTCTTGTTGCGCCGCCTTTTGAGAAGCCCGTTGATGTTTTGATAAAGTCAGCACCCGATTCCGTGACGATACGGCACATTTCTGTCTTTTCTTCATCGGTCAGAAGGCAGGTTTCGATTATTACTTTTAATATCTTGCCCCCGCACGCCGCTTTTACTTCTTTTATTTCATTCAATATATCCTTGAATTTTCCGTCCTTTGCCCAGCCGACATTGATTACCATATCAATTTCGTCCGCTCCGTTCTTTACGGCATCAGCCGCTTCAAAAGCTTTGACGGCGGTTGTTGAATAGCCGTTGGGGAAACCGATAACGGTGCAGATTGCAAGCTTATCGCCGACATATTCCTTCGCAGCTTTAACATATGAGGCGGGAATACATACGCTGGCGGTTGAGTATTTCATTCCGTCATCGCAAATCTGTTTTATCTGCTCCCATGTTGCGTCAACTGCAAGCAGAGTGTGGTCGCAGTGTGAAAGAATTTTTGTAATATCCATATCATACATCTCCGTTCAGAACATATTTTTCAACCATTTGCGCTACGCCGTCATCGGCATTCGACGGCGCAGAAAATCTTGCTTTTGCCTTGCAGATTTCATCGCCGTTTTCCATTGCAAATGAATAATAAGCATATTCAAGCATCGTTGCATCGTTTGACGCATCGCCGAATGTCATAGCCTCTTCCCGCTTTATACCGAGAGCCTTGCACATTCCGTCAAGCGCATTGCCCTTATCCGCACCGACTGCGGTGCCCGAAACAACGCCCGCAAGCGCCGAGGTCATAAACACATTATTCTCTTCAAAAAATCCGAATATTTTGTTTTTCTGCTCTTCGTTGTTATAGAAAACATCAATCAGCTCCGCACCCTTGCCCCTGACTTCTTCTTCCATATTATCGCAGTAAGAGCATTTTGAAGCAAAAGCCTCAAGGAATACGGTCGGCAGATCCGAATTTTCAAAATACTTTTCGCTGCCGTTCTGAACATAGGTTCTTCCGTTCATATATATATTATAGTATACGGACATTGAATTGAGAAGCTTCACCGCTTTTTCGGTAACCTCAGGCGAAACAAGATTGGTATATATATATTTATTGCTGTTTCTGTCATAAACTGCGGCGCCGTTGGAATGGACTATGTAATCAACAAAGGGAATCTGGTCAACAACATAATCAACGAACGAAAGCGTTCTGCCCGTTGCAATGGCGATTTTAACTCCCTTTTTATGCGCTTCATAAAGAGCTTTTCCGGTTCTTTCCGTAACGGTCAGATGGTCAGGCGCCATGAGCGTTCCGTCAAGGTCGGTTGCAATTATTTTTATACTCATTTTCTTCTCCTTGGGATAATTTGTATATGAATAAGTATATCACTTTTAATAAATGTATGTCAAGGAAAGCGGAACAGTAACAAATCAAAATAAAAACCATATACTGAAAACTGAGGACAGTCCTCAACTACGAAAGGAATGATAGTTTTGACAGACCGCTACGGCTATCGCTATCATCAGAAGTCTGTCGGCAGAAACGAGCCCTGTCCCGGTTCGCTGACTCCCCTGCCCGCAAACTTCACGGTAGCAATGCTTTATGTACCTATGCAGATTGACACAACGATGTTCGACGAGATGAAGGCGTTTGAATGCGGAACACTCTTCCCCGTTCTCAGCAAGCCTTTCGCAGGGAAGTGCTGCAAATGAGTAACAGAGAAATTGCACTCAAAAAGCTCAGCGCCGCACAGTTCACCCTCTGGGAAATGCACCTTTATCTCGACACGCATCCGTGGGACACTCAGATGATTGAAAATTACAGAAAATGCGAAATGAAATATAAGCTTCTCCGCAAGGAATTTGAAGAGACTTATTATCCGCTTTCCGCCAAAAAGGCGCAGGGATATGAATGGCTTCAGGGTCCGTGGCCCTGGGAGATTGAGGAGTGTGGCTGCTGATGTATAACTATGAAAAGAGATTACAGTTTCCCGTTAAAATCAAAAACCCCAACCCGAAGTATGCGCAGATAATCATGTCGCAATACGGCGGACCGGACGGCGAGCTGGCTGCATCGCTGCGTTACCTGAGCCAGAGATTTTCAATGCCCTATAACGAGCTTAAAGGTCTGCTTACGGACATCGGCGTTGAAGAGCTCGGGCATCTTGAGATGGTTGGTGCGATAGTTCATCAGCTTACGAGAAATCTTTCCGAAGAGGAAATCAGGAAATGCGGCTTTGACGCATATTTTGTTGACCACACAACCGCTGTTTATCCTGCCGCGGCATCGGGTGTTCCGTTCACCGCCGCATATATTCAGAGCAAGGGCGATGTCATCACCGACATGACCGAAAACCTTGCCGCCGAACAGAAAGCACGCACCACATACGACAATATTCTCCGCCTTGTTGATGACCCCGATGTCAGGGAGCCCATCAAGTTCCTGCGTGCAAGAGAAATCGTTCACTTCCAGCGCTTCGGCGAAGGTCTCAGGCTTGCAACGGATAAGCTTGACGAAAAGAATTTCTACGCATTCAACCCGTCATTTGACAAACATTGCAATAAATAACATCAAAGGGACTGAAAAAACAGCGTAAAAATCCGAGACTCATTTTTCATGAATCTCGGATTTTTTCATATACAATAAAGCCGACTACGCTGTTTTCGGTTTTATATTCAAAGCGAATTACATACACTCCTGGATTTTGCTTTTGATTTTATCGGGAGTTACGGTCGGCGCAAAACAGTCAATAACGTTACCGTTTTTGTCAACAAAAAGTTTTGTGAAATTCCACTTAACATTACCGCCCATAATACAGTCCTTTGGGATTGGTAATATTTGCTCATTGAATAACCTTATTTACCTTTTTATTATTTTGAATTATATATCAGATTCACCGTCAATTCAAGTGTTGCAAAAATAATCTCAGGGAATTATAATGAAGTTGACAAATAAGAATTTGACGGTCAAATTTCACTCTACCATAAGTTTACTTCTCCTCACTAAACCAATGGTAGGTGTATTTAATGCGAAATAGCAGTTACACTGTATGCGAAAGGAGGCAGCCTATGAATCAAATAAAAATAGGCAGATTTATTGCCGAATGCAGAAAGAAAGCAAACTTAACA
>JAZQEE010000060.1:0-13637 GCA_045538815.1 Acutalibacteraceae bacterium | reverse complement strand
TTACATTCTTCAATTGAAGAAATGCCATATTCTGCAAGAACAGCATTGATTTTATCAACGCGTCTCTCATAGCTTTCAAATAATGCCATTGTAATTTACCTCCTCTTACTCTTATTCTTTTCTGGGGTCGATGTACTTAGCAGCATCTGCAAATCTGCCGTAAGTGCCCATAGCCTTGTTGTATGCGTCGTTGGGTGTGTCGCCCTTCTTGATGAAGTCAGTCATCTTGCCGAGTGAAACGAATTCATAGCCGATAACCTGATCGTCAGCGTCAAGAGCAAGTCTTGTAACATAGCCTTCAGCCATTTCAAGGTAACGAACACCCTTAACCTTTGTGCCGTACATTGTGCCGACCTGTGAACGGAGACCCTTACCGAGGTCCTCAAGACCTGCACCGACCGAAAGACCGTCATCTGAGAAAGCTGACTGTGAACGGCCGTAAACAATCTGAAGGAAGAGCTCACGCATAGCGGTGTTGATAGCATCGCAAACGAGGTCAGTGTTGAGAGCTTCGAGAATGGTCTTGCCGGGGAGAATTTCAGCAGCCATAGCAGCTGAATGAGTCATGCCGGAGCAACCGATTGTTTCAACGAGAGCTTCTTCGATGATACCTTCTTTAACATTGAGTGAGAGCTTGCAAGCGCCCTGCTGAGGTGCGCACCAGCCAACACCGTGGGTGAAAGCGGAAATATCCTTGATTTCGTAAGCTTTGACCCATTTGCCCTCTTCAGGGATGGGAGCGGGGCCGTGGTTAGGACCCTTAGCTACACAGCACATTTCCTGTACTTCGCGGGAATAGTTAATCATAATGTGTTTTCTCCTTTCAAAAAGGTTGATATAAATACCTGTATTATATTAAACCAAATTATGCTTAATATCAAGTGTAAATTTGCACAACAAATTGCAAAATACTGCTTTTATTATAACCAGTTTTTCTTATACATTACAAATGCGCCGCCGACTGCCGCAACAATTGTTATGAACATGAGTGTTCCGACGCCCATTGTTGATGAGAAGATAAGTACTATAACGCCGACGATAACGGGGAGAGGAACAAGCTTCCAATGCTTTGCAAAGTAGCTTGCGCCGAGTGCGCCGAATAGTGCGGGAAGTACCCAGTCGAATGCGGGCTTGAATGCCGAGCCTTCAGCTGTGATAAGAGGAAGAACGGGGGAGAAAGCAAGCACGCCGACTGCGATGATAACAGTTGTTGTGATTGATGAAACGCCGATTGCGATTGTTGAAACAACTTCACCTTCTTCGGTGTTTGCGCGGACCTTTGCGTTTTCCATCGCTGCAAGGCCAACGGGAAGCTTGAGGTTGGTGATGTTACCGGTAACGAAGCTGAGGTATGTTCCGCCTGCGCCGAGCATGGGGACGTATGTAATAACTTCGATAACTGCAGTTACCCAGTAGAGAAGCATGAGCTTGCTGAGAACCGAGCCGAGAACCTTGAGCTCAGGCCATACGCCGAAATAGGTTGAAATTGCAACGGGGATTGAGAGGAGCACAAGCAATGCGCCGAAATTCCAGAGGATACCCCATCTGTGAACTCTGTCAAAATAATTCTTCTGCATAATTCATTTTCTCCTTTCTCTTATCTCCAGATGAAACCGGTGATGGTTTCGGGAAGCACTGCTTCAAAGAGCATTGCTGCACCCATACCGATAAACATTGCGATGGGCATTGTGAATGAACTGAGCTTTTCAAGCTTGAACTTCTTGCAGAGAGTTTCAAGAACTACCATTGCAATCATTGAAACAACAAGAACGCTGATTGACATGAAGCCTGCGTTGCCGGTACCGTCTGAAGTTGTGCCGGCAATTGCTCTTGCGATGAAAGCGGAGATAATACCTATGAAAGCAGCAGCTGAGATTGCGTCACCGAGCTTTGCTGCGCTTTCGCTCTTGTTAACAGCGTTGCCGATTTTCTTCTGAAGCTTCTTGCAAACGAAGGGGAGAAGAAGAAGGGGCGCAACGCTGCCGATTGTCATTGCCCAAGCAACGGTTGAAAACTGCTGCGGGTCTGAGATTGAGTTGGAAAGAGAGCCGCCCATTGATTCAACTGCGGTTTGAGCGGCAGTTGTTTCATAAGCAAGGTTGCCGATAACCGACAGTCTTATCCAGGGGAGAACGATGCCAAGCGCGTTTGCAAGCACGATAACCGTTGCGAGAATTGAGATTGCGGGGGCAACGGTGAAAAGAATGCTTGAAACCACAGTGTTTTTAAGCGTTTCTTTGCTGATTCCGAGTTCTTTTGCGTGTTTCCATGACTTCACGATAAAGAAAACGGACTGGAGGATTACGAATGCAACAACGCCGAGAGCGAGTGCATACATAAAGGTGTTTTCTTTAAAATCCAAGTATATCACTCCTGTTATTCATAATTGAGTTAATAATATCATATACATATATATTTAGTCAAGAATTTCCTTGAAATGTTTAATGCGAACAGTTTCCGACCGCCTGATAACATAAAAACAAAAAAAATAAACTTTTTTTAAAAAAGGGCTTGACGAAAACAAAAATTTATGATATATTAACTGAGCGTTCTGAAGAACATGCTGGTGTAGCTCAGTTGGTAGAGCAGCTGATTTGTAATCAGCAGGTCGGGGGTTCGAGTCCGTCCACCAGCTCCAATTTAATATGGAAGAGTTCCCGAGCGGCCAAAGGGAGCAGACTGTAAATCTGCCGTCTTCGACTTCGGTGGTTCGAATCCACCCTCTTCCACCACATTGGAGAAATCCGAACTTAATGCCAATCGGCGAAGGGTTCGGATTTTTTGTTTTTTATCAGAGATATCAGTTTTTGAAGTTGTAACAAAAAAACAGGCGGGACTTCCGTCTCGCCTGCAGCTGTCTTCCTCATTCTTCAGCATTCCGCTCTTGAAGTTCTCGCTGTCCTTCATCGCTTTCAAAATAATCCTGCATTATCGGAAGTAAGCACCGCGAGATTCTTTTGTTCGCATAATCATTAACATACAGAAATCTTTTCTTTGACATAACATTATTAAACTGTTATAATTAAGCAAATATGTAAAATTTTGACGAAAAGGGGTGATATGTGTTGATAAGCTTTGAAAGAGCGGATGAGATTGCAAATTTATACTATGACGACATATATCATCTTTGTTTTTCACGACTCAAAAAGGAAGAATATGCCGATGACGTTACTCAGGAGGTTTTTCTTTTCTTTCAGGAAAAATACAATGAGCTTGATGATGATTATATAAAAGCTTGGCTCTATAAAGTTGCCGATAACAAAATAAAAGAACAGTTCAGAGCTATCGCAAAGAGAGAAAAAGAGCTTATTTACGGAACGGTATTCGCTTCACATACAAGCACGGATATCCTTTATGAAATGGAAGAAGATAATAAGGTAACTCCGGAAGAACTTGAGGAAAAGAAGAAGAGCATTCTTTCTTCATTAAGTGAAAAAGAGCTTGAGCTTTTTGAAATGGTTTACACCAAACATATGGAGTATGAAGAACTGGCAAAGGCTTTGAATGTTTCTGAACACGCAGTCAGAGCAAGGGTTTACAGACTGAAATTGAAAATCAAGGAAAAAGCAGCCTTAATATTCATGGCAATTCTGCTTCTTTTTATGCGTTTTTAAAAAAATTTCAAAAAAATTAAAAATTTTTGCGTGACAAAATGCAATTTCCGTCATATATACATGAAGGGAGGTATTTTGTTTTATCAATCATAACTATAGGAGGTGAACAAATCCATGGGAAACAAACAAGATTTCAGTGCTGAAAAACAGTCTTTAAAGGACAAGCTTATGGCTATAATTCTGCTTGAAACTTCAAAGAACTATAAGGAAATGGACAGCGATCTTGTAACCGAATGCGTTGATTTTCTCATGGAGCTTGAAGGAAAAGAAAAACTTACTAAGAAAGAAATTGAACAAAGAGTAAATGCTATACCGTTCAAGGGCAAGGTGGCGGCAATAAGCTCTTACACCAAGAAAAGGTTAAGAGCCAAGAGAATTGCTGTTATAGCTGCAATTCTTGCGGTGATTGTTACACTCTTTGGTATTATAGCCGTTGCATCGGGCGATTTCTTTGACAATTTTCTTAGAAATATGGGCAGTTCGTTTCACGAATGGATTGAAAATGGTCCGAAGGAACATGGCGATATAACACTTTATAAATCTGATGTAACCAAAACATATTCTTCAATTGAAAAACTGGCAGAAGATGAAGAAATTGAGATTTTGTATCCTACTTGGTTACCTGAAAATGAAAAGATTATCAGTATCTGGCATCTTGTTGAAGGTGAATCGGAAAGGTATTTGTTACAATGTGAGAATCCTAATCACAGTATGGAAATAATTTTCAACGGCGTTTTATCAGATGAATTAAAATTAAGTAGTTATCAAAAAGAGTTTTGGGGGATTTCAACTTACATTATTGAAACTCCGCAATATTTACAAGCAAATTTTATTTATAAAGATAATCGTTATATAGTTAAATCCGATAAAGAAGATAATCTTTTCAAAATTATTGAAAATCTGAAGGAGATTAACTGATATGAAAAAAATAATTGCACTTATTCTTGTTGTTGTTTCTGTTTTTGGCGTAATGTCAATATCGGGTTATGCTGAGGATGCAAACGAAAATACAGTAACAGTTATCGTAAACGAAACCGAGTTTATTTTTGATGCAAACACATCTGAAGATTTCCGAAACAAAGCTATTAGTCATTACTTTAACCATAATAATGACGGAGCAGCCGCTTACGGTCTCACCTGCACTCTTTTCGGCCATAAGATCGAGTCTTCGGTAGTTTCTGTAGTAACACATAAGGTCAGAGCAACAGACCCTAAATGCCTCCGCGAAACTTATAATGCGGAAACCTGCTCAAGATGTGACTATACAAATTCAACCTTACTTAGTTCATCTTATATCACTTGTTGCTAAATCAATTCACATTCTGCCGATGTGCTTTTGCACATCGGCAATAACCTTTGGGTGAGAGAAAATGAACGAGAAATATACTGTCAGCCTTTTCGGTCACAGAATAATTGAAGATTATATCACCGTTGAAAGCAAGCTCTATGAACTTCTGCGCATTGTAATGCAAAAAGAAAGCGGAGAGGTTGAGTTTCTTGTTGGCAGAAACGGTGATTTCGACTTAATGGCGGCTTCGGTTATCCGAAAACTGAAAAAAGAAACGGGCAATGACAATGTTTTTCTCACCCTTGTTCTTCCTTATGAAACCGCCGAACTTCGAAACAACACCGAATCATTTGAAAGCTATTATGATTCAATAGAAATCTGCGATTCGCATAACTTCAAATACGCAATTGTGGCAAGAAACCACGAAATGATTGACCGTTCGGATATGGTTGTTGTTTATGTCAAAAACGAGTCCGGCGGTGCTTATCAATCTTTGAAATATGCAGAGAAAAATCAAAAGCGAATCATAAATCTTTATCATACCCCAAACGAAGAATAACCGAGTCTGAAAAGAGACTCGGTTAATTTTTTTGAGTTTTTTGCGTGACAAACCCGATTTTTTGTCATATATAGATATAGACAAAAATCAGAGGTGATATTTTGAAAGAATATAAACGCTGTCTTGCCATAATAAGAACATATCTGAATGACAAAACTTTTAAATTGAATTCCAAAAAGCTGGATGCGATTATCAGTGAAGAACTTGAAAAACCGATAAGCGAAATGGACACACACTTAATCGACCTTTGTCTGAATGCCCTTGTTGCGTACAGAATCTGTATGTCAGAACGCGGGAACAAGAAGTGAACTACTGCTCACCGCTTGTTTTATCTCATAAACTCGGAACGGTGCTGCTCAAAGAAGTCAAAATATGCTCTGACGTTTTCGAGCTCTGTCCAATTGCAGGTTCTGACGGGAACGGAATCGAGATTATAAATCCGAGCGTTTTTCATTGACAAAAATATTGGCGAATGGCTTGCGATTATAAACTGACAGCCGAAAAATCTTGCAGAATCATAAATGAAATTTGCAAGCTCTGTCTGGAGTTTTATCGACAAGCTGTTTTCAGGCTCGTCGAGCAGATAAAGAGCGTTTTCGCCTATGCGGTCAACGAAAAATTTCATTGCGGTTTCGCCGTTTGAACACATATCAAGATTCTTGCCAACGTTCTTTTTCACATATTTTGAAAGCGAATTTTTCTTTGCTGCCGCATCGTGAATTTCTTTCCATCGGTCATAATCGTCAAGACCTTTGAACCGTCTTTCTTCGGGGTCAAAAATTTTTGATTTCAGCTCAAAATATGTTTCGGATGCTTCTTCTCTGCGGGTATCAATTCCTTCATTGATGCTGCGCAAATCAAGAACATAATCAAAAACATCGTCACTCGAAATATAACGGATTTCCTGCGGCCTTTTGGCAAGCTCCGAACGGCAGTAATTAACATATTCGCCGAAAAACGGACTGTTGTTGAACTCGGACTGACGGGCGGCGTGAAGCTTCTGAGCAATAACATTCAGAAGGGTTGTTTTACCAGAACCGTTGCCGCCGTAGAAGATCGTTACGGGCGAAAAGCCGATGTGCTCCAATTCTTTGTCGGGAAAAATCTTGAACGGATACATCGTGTTGAAACAGGTTCTGTTTTCAAATCTTATGAACTGAATTTCCGTATAGTCAGACGGCAGGGAAAATCTTTCAAGATAAAGCATATTGCTCCTCCTTTTGGGGTTATGCTTTGATTATACGCTCTTTACTGTGTCATAAAACGGACTTGTTGCCGAAATCACAAGTATTTCTGCATATAAACCAAGTTCTGATATGTGCCGTCTTTGAGTTTGCAATAGTTGGGTTTGACTGCAACAACTTTAAAACCGAATTTTTCGTAAAGCGCTTTTGCTCTGTCGTTGCCCTCAATAAAATCAAGCTCAACGATTTCTGTGCCTTCGTGATTTTGGGCGGCTTCAATAAGTGCCTCAAACATTGCGGAGCCGATGCCGAGATTCCAATATTTTTTTGTTATGGATATGCCCAATCCCGCACGGTGGAAATTTTTGCAGTTGTTGAAGAAAGTAATATCACAGCTTCCGACGGGTCTGCCGTCAATGTAACACGCAATTACAAGGTTATTTTCAGATTCACGCTTACTGCGTATCCATTCTTCTTCATTTTCAACAGAAACATTATCCCAATATTCAGCATAATGGGTCAGAAAATCTGTTTCGCTGCAAGCGATTTTGATGTTATCGAGCATTACTTCGGCATCTTCAATGCAAGGAGTTTTCAGAATCGCATTCTGACCGTTTTTAAGAATTATTCTCTTTTCATCAAATATCATATTATTCACCATCTTTTTCTGTGTTTTCGGCATAATACTGTGCCTGTGCATTCCAGAGCTCGGAGTATTTGCCGTTTGCGTCTTCAAGGAGTTCTTCGTGAGTGCCTTCCTGAATAACTTTGCCGTTATCAAAAACAACAATTCTGCTGCAGAATCGGCAGGATGAAAGTCTGTGGGAAATATAAACGGCTGTTTTGCCGCCTGCAATATCATTGAATCTTGAATAAATTTCGCTCTCGGCTATGGGGTCGAGTGCGGCGGTGGGTTCGTCGAGAATGACAAACGGTGCATCCTTATATAATGCTCTCGCAATGGCGATTTTCTGTTCTTCGCCACCCGAAAGATCTATGCCGTCTTTTTCATAGAGTTTATAAATTGACTGCTTCAGCTTCTTCGGGAATTCTTCAACTCTGTCTTTTACGCCTGCCATTTCAAGGCATTGCCATACTCTTTCTTCATCGTATTCTTCGGAGCAGGCAACGTTTTCGCCCACGGGGAATGCAAGGAGCTTGAAATCCTGAAAAACGATTGCAAAAAGCTTTAAGTATTCGGCATAGTCAAACTCACGGATGTCAATTCCGTTGAGCGTGATTCTGCCTTCGGGGGGGTCATAAAGACGGCAAAGGAGCTTTATCATCGTTGATTTTCCGCTGCCGTTCATACCTACAACTGCAAGTCTTTCGCCCGACTTAATCTTCATACTGAAATTCTTCAGAATCATCGGCTCGGTTTCGGGATAGGCAAACGAAACGTTGTGAAACTCAAAAACAGAGTTTGCAGGGTCAATGCCGTCAACCGTTTTTGTGCCGTTTTCCATATCGGAAACGAGATTCAGATATTCAATTTCCTGCTTTAACTGAGCATTGTTTGCGTGAAGATAACCTGCGTTGCCCGCAATATCCGTGCAAGCGGTGATAAGCTTTGTAATTGCGCCGTAATATTCAACAACCTTGCCTGCACCGAATGCACCTGCAAGAGCTTTGAGTCCGACGAAAATATAAACAAGACCGCCGAGCAGATTTGTTGAAATTGTGCTTACCTGACCGATTGTTGCCCAGACTCTGAAAGTATCCTTTCTCATCTTTGCGGTAGGGTTATAAATCTTTTCGGTGATTTCTTCGTTGATAAGACCTTTTTCGTTGAAAATTCTGACATCCTTGCCGCTTTCGTTTTCGTTGAGATATTTTTGATTGTAGTATTCAAGAATCGGATTGAATTTCACAACTCTGTTGAAAATATTGAACTGCTTTTTCTCGCTCAGACTGTGATACTTAACGGAAAGTGCAATCATAACGGCAGAGAAAATAACAAGCGACATGCCGAGCAGGGGCGAATCAACAAACGCCATAAATCCCGTAAGCGGTGCAGGCGATTTGCTGAAAACCATACCCGAAATCATAACAATTGCAACGATAATCGAGAAAACGCAGGATATCATTTCTGCCACGCACTCGGCAACCCATGTAAGACCGTTGCCGTTGTTTGCATTTTCTTCGATTTTTCCTCGAAGTTCCTGAACGGATGAGCTTTCCGCTTTTGCATAGTCGAGTTCAAGAGCCTTTCGGGAGAGAAGAGCAGAATGCTTTTCCCAACAGCTGTTGAGCATTATCAGGGCTTTTCGGTTGATTGTTCTTATGATAACGTCAATAACAAGGGTTGTGATTGTTGCGATGAGAACGTATTTCAATATCTGCTCAAAGCCTTGCTTTTCCGTAAGTGCGGTGATGACAAGACCCGTGCAGTAAATTGTGATATAAGGCGTAACGGCACGGAGAATTTTAACGATGAGATTGAGTGAAAAATAGTTTTTGCCGAGATAGATTTTAACAAGCTTCAAGCCTTGTCTGATTATCTCGAAATCTTCTTTGAAACTCTTCATATAATCGCCTCCTCTCTGTAATATCTGCTCTGTGTTTCAAACATTTCGGCGTATTTGCCGCCGAGTTCAAGCAATTCCTCGTGTGTTCCCATTTCGGCAATTTTCGCATCGTCAAGAAGAATGATTCTGTCGCAGAAACGGGTTGACGAAAGTCTGTGGGATATGTAAATTGCGGTTTTATCTTTTGTGAGCTCGCTATATTTGAGATACATATCGTTTTCGGCAATGGGGTCGAGTGCTGCAGTCGGCTCGTCAAGAATGATTATCGGCGCATCTTTATAAAGTGCCCTTGCAAGCAGAAGTCTCTGAAGCTCGCCGCCCGAAAAAGCAACCGCACCCTCGTGAACCTCACGGACAAGCAGGGTGTTTTCTTTCTGCGGCAGACTTTCAACCTTATCGAGTATTCCTGCAAGCCTCATACATTCACGGAGTCTTTTGCGGTCAATTTTGTTTTCCTCGCAGAGTGCGATATTCTTTGCGACAGTTGCAGGCAGCAACGCACAGTCCTGAAATAGCGTTGAGAATAGCTGATAGTATTCGTCACGGTTGAAAAGTCGGCTGTCGATGCCGTTGATGAGAATCTGTCCCTCGTTCGGAATGAACAGACCGCAGATGAGCTTGACAAGCGTTGATTTGCCTGCACCGTTAACGCCGACAATCGCAATTCTCTCGCCCTTGTTTATTTTCAGCGAAAGATTATCAACCGAAGGCTTTTCGGCTTCATCATAAGAGAAAGTGAGATTCTTTATCTCAATTTTGCAAGGCAAATCCTTGCCCGACGGAAGCTTTTCACCCTCTTTGGTGTTCATTTTATCCTCAATATCAAGGAATTGTCTGAAATCGCTGACGTTGTGTGCGCCCGAAATGATTTCCGAAATTGAGTCAACAAGCCTTGCAAGCCACTGACCGAATCCCGTTATCGCACCGAAATAGAGAGAAAAATCGCCGAGCGTCATCTCGGAATTGAGCTTGAGATAAATAAGATAGATATAAGCACCAAGGCTTACGCCGAATTTGAAAACATCTTCAAGCATGCAGTTGAAGTAGTGACCGTTGTTCCTTTTGATGTTCCACCAATTTGCATCGTCAAGGTGCTTGTCAATTTTTCTCATAAGGAAGTCGGACATATTATAAATTCGGACGTCCTTTGCGTTTGAGAAATCCTTTGAACGGTAGGTGACGTAGTGCAGACGAAGAAAGATTTCGGCAACCTTATCTTTCATTTTTTCTTTCCATTTGTTGAAAATCAGCCAGCCTGCCATGCTGATGCCGTAGCAGAGAATGAGAATGGGGATGAACCACGGATTGCATTCAACAATGATCGCCGTGAATGCCGTGAAACCGAAAGCAGATGAAGCAACAGTTGCGTTAAGCTCAATAAATCTTGCAACGCTTCCGTCCCAGCCGTGAATCGCATTCCACGCTTTTTCACGCAGAACTCGTGTTTCGTTGTAGGCGTAGTTGTTATAGTCCATGCTCATAACTTTGTTGCATACAAGTCTGTGGAGCATAATATCCCTTGCGAGCATTCGTCCCTGATGGCTTTTGTTATACATAACGTTATTCAGATATCCGAACATAATGAGCAAAGCAGAAAGAATACCGACTTTGAGGAGAAGCTCCGAAGCAGGTGTTTTGTTTTCGACGCAGTCGAGAACGATTTTCGGCAGATATGCCGCCACAACCGAGCTTACTGCACCCAGCGGAGTCAGACCGATTTGCATAATCACGTAGGATTTATCAAAACTCCAATGCTCCTTCAGCATAAATTTTAAGTTGCTGAAATAATTATATTTTTTCTTCACACGCTTTCCCTCCTGATAAGTGAAAGAATTATTGAAACGGTAACAGCGCAAATGACAAGATAAATAATTGCACCCGTTGATTCCCGAAGTGCCGCAACGGCACAGCTGAGCATAATCAAGCCTATGGCAATGAAATATCCGCCGAGAATTTTATATCTTTCGGGATTTTTACACGTTATGTTAACGAAGGCTTTGAGCTTATTGCGGCAAATTGAAATTCCGAGCGCGAAATTAACAACCGCAGAAATCAAAGCAACGATTGAATAGTATTTCATTTTATCTACCTCCTTTTAGCAATAAAAACAGCGGCGAAAGCATAGCCTCCGCCGCTTCAGTATCAATGATAAATTAAAAATCAAACGATTGAAATATGCTCTGCAATAGTGTGGATTTAATGTTCAAAAGTGTTGCAGATGTTGATGCTCGTTGAAAAAATATTTCCCTCGCAGGAAACGAAAACATCGCCGTCATATTTCTGTGCAATCGTTTTTATGCTCTTGAGTCCGTAGCCGTGGTTGAGCTTATCGGCTTTTGCCGTGCCGATATGCTTTGTGTCAACCTGAGCTTCAACGGGATTCTCAACGGAAACAACAATTCTGCCGCCCATTGTGATAATGCTTGCAAAAATTGTTTTCTCCGTACCGTTACCGAGACCCTCTGCAGCTTCAATCGCATTGTCAAGTGCGTTGCCGATAAGTACGCCTAGCTCGAGCAAATCAACATTTATTTTATCCGAAATCTTAACCGAATAATCGAGTGTTATTCCCTTGCTTTCGGCAATAGCGAGCTTGGATTGAAGAACGGCATCAACTGCGGGGTTGCCCGAATTTATAACACCGTTGTTTGCTTCATCAAGAAAATCCACTTCGCCCTTTATTGCATCAATGGCAGACTGGGTCTGACCGTCGGCAAGAAGTCCCGAAACGGAGAGCAGTTTGTTTTTAATATCATGTCTGAAAGTGCGGATTTCGCTTTGGTAGCGATAAAGCTCCTCGTAGTGAGCGAGCTGATTTTTAATTTGTTCGTTGGCAAAGCCGAGCCTTGCCTTCGATTCAACGTAGTCCTTTTGTCTGTAAATAAGAAAGAGGGTAACCAAGTTTGCGGCAATCATCAGAATTGCAACAGCAGAGAATAAAATCGCCGGAATACTTTCAAGTTCGTAGGTGCATTTAAGAATAACAAGTGTAACAAAAACGGTTGCAATCGGCTGAATTATGAGCAATGCCGAAAGACCTCCGGAAACACCAAGGTCAATCTTGCCGATTTTCTTTGAAACAAAGAAGATAAGGAAAAACGCAAAGAATTTGCATATAAGTCCCATACCAAGGAAGATTTCATCATTTTGAAGAAAATCAAGAGTTTCTTCGCCCATAAACATACCGCTCAGAAGGGTGACTATTGTTTCTGCGCCTGCTTGAATCATAACAAAAAGAACGCTGCTGATAATGGCAAAATGCACTTTTACTCTGTAAACAAGAGCAAAAACAAATGCCGTAACAACTCCCAAAGCAAGAAGCATAATGCCCGTGCCTGCAAAGAAATATGAAACAACGGTATTGACCGTTATTGCTACACTCATAAATATTGCAAGATGTGCTCCTTTGAGTTTTCTTTTTGAAATGTTGGAAAAAAGAATATCCATTGTGTAAATTTCAAAACAAGCGAACAGAAAATATGCGATTATTCTTAACATTTTACCAACCCCACTTTCTTATAAAAATATCGTATGCTTTCAATGCTTCCTGTTTCTTCCGAACGCTGACGGCAACCTTTGAACCGTCGGTCAGTTCAACCTCGTTTGCATTGAAGCTTTTTATGCAGTTCATATTAACGATGAACCCCTGATGAACACGTACAAATCCGTGCGGTTTCAAAATTTCGTATATCTCCGAAATTTTACCGACAGCCTCATAAACACCGCTTGCGGTATGCACGGTCAGATGTCTGCGGTAACCCTCAACATAGCTTATTTTGTTGATGGAAATTTTGTTTCGCACGCTTTCCCATTTCAGAACAACGCTCGCATTTGTTGCGGTGTATTTTTTCATCGCTCTTGTGAAAACTTCGCTGAATTTTTTTTCCTTAATCGGCTTCACAAGAAAATGCAGAGCCTCGATTCTGAACGCATCGAATATGTAACTTGAATGGCTTGAAACAAAAATTATGATTGTTTCGGGGGCAAATTCTCTTATGGTTTCGGCAGCTTCAACGCCGTTTATTCCACCCATCTCGATGTCGATGAACACAATATCAAAGCATCCGCCGTTCTTATAGAATTCAATCAAATCTTCACCGCAGGAGAAATCGGAAATGTCAAAACCGTCGTCTTCAGTCTGAAACGGTTCAAGCAGATTTCTGATTTCTCTGACGGTAAAACAGTCATCGTCACAAATACAGATTTTCATATTATCCTCACAATTCAAATTCTTTTTTCAAAACAGGCAAGAATCAATCCCGGCTCAGCTTCAAGCCTCTTGCCCGTATCTATGTAGCCGCACTTGATGTAGCATTTTCTGTTTTTATCCAGATCTTCGGGAAAATCAACATATATTTTTCTTGGCTTTTTCAAAAATTTTTCCGATTGTAATATTGCTTCTGTTGCGATACCTTTATTTTGATGTTCGGGTGAAATATATACTCTTCCGAGATAATATTTACC
>JAZQEE010000059.1:0-2135 GCA_045538815.1 Acutalibacteraceae bacterium | reverse complement strand
TCGACAAATTGGAATTTGTCATAAAAATCGCTCTAACATCAATAAACAATATATATCGGTGTATTGCTGACAGTCAGCTTCCTGCCGATTTGTATTTCATTGCCGTACATATCAAAGGCTTTATAATCGCCTTCGGGTGCGTCGATTTTAGTTTTATTTCCAATACTATAATATACTTCGATTTTCTTTTCGTTATCAGAGTATTCATCAATCACAAGATTCTTTTCATCCGAAATATTCTTCACAAACTCTGCATTGCCGAGAAAACGGATAACGGTTGCGTAGGAAATCACAGCTTCGGTAGGTTGGAGATACTCGTTGAAAAATGCAAAGTTATTTATATCGTTTTCAGGTGTAACGGTTTTTCTGAATGCGAACGAAACAAATCCGCTTGCTCCTGTTGAACGGGTGTAAAGTGCCTTGCAGGCGATTGTAGCCGCATCTGCACCTCCTACTCCGCTTTCGCTGTTGAAACCGCCATTTGAAAGTCCTGCAGATTTTGTAAGCGATAACATTTTGCCCATATAATTATAGTAATTATCGAGTCCGTCGTGGTTATGATAACCGTAATTATCGAGCAGATTTTTATTCATCAGCTCTGCTGATTTCTGATAGAAAACAAGGTTACTTTCTTTTTCTGCAACAGCAAGTCCGCCCGAATAAACATAGGCAGACTGATTTTCGGCTTTGATTATTGTAGCGGTTTTTTCAAGAAGCGAAAAATATTCTTCGGGAGTGCCTGCGAAGAAATACCAGTTCGGCTCGTTCCAGATTTCCCACAGAATGTCAGTATTGTCGGCATAATGTGCGGCAACCTTTCTTATGAAATCTGACCATACATTTTCATCGGGAGGGTAAGTCCAACCGATTGATTCATCGTAATTTTCTTTGTATTTCTCTGCGGCAGACCATTTTCCTGCATTGAACCCAAGTAACCAGTTGTATTTCATATTGCGCTCGTTGACCTTGCCGACAAGGTAATCCTGCACGGAGAAATTCGCGTCGCCGTAAGCCTCGCTCTGCATTGCACCCCAACCAATACTGTCCTCACGAACAAGATTTACACCGAGATATTCAGCTACATCAAGGATTTTCCCTACTGATTCATCTGCAGTATAGTTCGGAAGCTGAAAACCATGACCCCAAGTGTAAGCACGGTTTATATACGGCTGAATTCCGTAGTAAAAGCTGTCATTTGCCTGTGCATTTTTCGGAAGAACACCGATGTTGAAACTGTACACTGTTGCATCAGGAAGCTTGAGTGAAACAGTAAAAATGCCGTTTTTATTGGACGAAAAAGTGAATGCGTTATACGGCACATCGAAATTCAAATTAACATATCCTCGCTTATTAAAGCCTGTCTGCTCACTCATAACGGAAATTTTTGCTCTTGTGCCGTCAAGGGATTCATCAAGGCACTCAATTATAACCTTGATTTCCTCATCTGGCTCAAACAGATTACCTTCACCAACAACACCGAAACGCAACTTATCGCTTTCGCCGTCTATATAGTATTCGGTTTCGGTTTCCGTTTGCGTGATAACAAGTTGTTTTTCAGGGAATAATCCAACGAAAAACATATCAATTGCAAACACAACGGATAGCAAAAATGAAATGATTTGTGTCATACGTTTCTCCTTTTATATCTGTTCCGCAAATTCTTATTTGTCGAGATGATTATAGCACACGCATACACAGAAAACAACCTCACATTCAATCAAACCATTTCATCAATTTTTTTGCCGTGATTTATTCCGTGTTTTTTCGCATTTTCGCTTAAACTGTTTCTGCGTTCTTCCGAATACGGTGCAGTGAGTCTGAAACTCAATCTGCCTTTGAGAATTTCAAAAAGCATTCCGCCGTGTTCATCATCGTCTGTCAGCTTGCAACAGTCGGGATACTGTTCGCTGAATTCTGAAAGTCTGTTTCGCAAACCCGTATTGTGTGTCCGCACATCAATGATGTCACTTTCTTCGTTAAAGCAGATAACTGTATCTTTCTGACGTTTTGTTAATCCTGTTTTCATTTTGCCTCCTTTCGCCGAATATTGGCTGATTTTGTGATTTTTTCTCGGTTCAAGCACCGTAAAAAGCACCGTGTTTTCCGATACATTTTCTCAAAATGATGCGTTGGTT